>CAXTNX010000025.1:0-40946 GCA_964245815.1 uncultured Sphingomonadaceae bacterium
GCTGGATGCCGAAATCGGAGACCTTGCCCTTGCGGCGCTGGCCGTGCTGGCCGGGACCGTATTCGCGCTTGTTGACCGGCGACTTGGGGCGGCCCCAGATATTCTCGCCCATCCGGCGATCGAGCTTGTACTTGGCGCTGGTGCGCTTCGTCATGATGCGTCCTTCAATTGCGTCGCGGATCCCGGTAGGATCCAGAAATGTCCGGAACCGCGCGACCATGCGCAAGGCATGGCCGGGCACCCGCTTCACCGGACGTGCGGGGCCAATTGCGAAGCGCGCGCTGTGACGAAGCCATGCCGTGCTGTCAAGCGCCGGTGTCGAAAGCCCGTCCGGGAGACCGCCATTTGCGAGCGCCCGGTCGCGCTCTGCCGAACGGCGTCAGCCGCCCTGGCGCCGGCGGAGCCGATGCCGGGCATCGATCACCCGCCAGTCGGCCGCGGTGTGGCAGATCCGGTAGCGCTGGACGAGCGAGGCGGTACCGAACTCGGCGCGGCAGGTCGCCCGCCCGGCGGCGGCGACGCGCGGCGCGACGATGATCGGCGGCGTGCGCATCGCGGACACAGGCGCCGTCGCGGCGATCGTACCGAGCAGCAGTCCCAGCATCATCGTTCCCCCGTCGTCGTTCGGATGCCATGCGGCGTATCGATGCTGCAGGGCGAACCGCCGCTGGCGCAAACCCGTGCCGCTGCTATGCGGCGGCGATGAGCCATCCGAAAGCCCCCGCTGCCAAAGACCCCGATGCGTGCGCGACCATGGCCGACGTGCGCGCCGGCGTCGATGCGGTGGACCGCGACCTGATCGCGCTGCTCGGCCGCCGCTTCGGCTACATGCGTGCCGCCGCGCGCATCAAGCCAGAGCGCGCGCAGGTCCGCGACGAGGCCCGCAAGGCGCAGGTCGTCGCCGCCGCGGCCATCGCGGGCGAAGCACACGACATTCCGCGCGAGATCGTCGCGCGGCTGTGGGATGCGCTGGTCGAGGAATCGATCGCCTATGAGCTCGCGCGCTTCGACGAGCGGTGAGGTTCTTCAACGGAGCGGGCGTGTGCCCGACCTGGCGCGCTACCGCCGGCGCGGCGCGGCCAGCGCCGAGAGCACGCCGCGCAGCGTGCGGACCTCCTGTGCGGTCCAGCCGGGCTTGGTCAGCATCGTGCGCAGCGCGCGCCGGGTCACCGGCGTGCGATCGGGCGGGAAGTAGAAGCCCGCCTCGACCAGCATCGCGTCCAGCTGCGCGATCATCCCGTCGAGCTCGGCCTGCGGTGCGGGCGGATCGCCCTCGATCGCGGGCGGCTGGGCGAGCGTGTGCGCCGCCTGCTTCGACCATTCATAGGCGACCAGGATCACCGCCTGCGCGAGGTTGAGCGAGCCGAACCCCGGATTGATCGGCACGGTCAGGATCGTGCGCGCGAGCGCGACGTCGTCGGCCTCGAGCCCGGATCGCTCCGGCCCGAACAGGATCGCGGTGCGCGCGCCCGACACGCCGATCGCGGCCGCGGCCTGGGCGGGGGTGACCACCGGCTTGCTCACCCCGCGCCGGCGAACGGTCGTCGCATAGACATGCGCGCAATCGGCGACCGCGGCGGCGGTGCTCTCGAAGAGCTGCGCGTGCTCCAACACCACCTCCGCACCCGACGCCGCCGGCCCCGCCTCTGGATTGGGCCAGCCATCGCGCGGCGCGACGAGGCGCATCTCGGTCAACCCGAAATTGAGCATCGCGCGCGCCGCCTTGCCGATATTCTGCCCGAGCTGCGGGCGCACGAGGACGATGACGGGGGGCGGGGCGGCCCTTCGGTTTCGCCCAGGGTGATCGGGACCTTCGTCCAGGTGCAAGGCGGCGCTTCGACTTCGCTCAGCGCGAACGGGTTTCAAGATCGGATCGTCGACGACGTCCGTTCGCCCTGAGCGAAGTCGAAGGGCCCACTCCGACGGCGGTATCGAGAGGCTGTGGATCGTGTCCCAATCCCCGGCGATCAGCGCCTGCTTCTTGGCGCGCGACCAACCCTTGATCCGCATCTCCGCCGCCAGCGCCTCCTCGCGAGACCCGAAGCGCTCGCTCCACACCAGCACGACAGGACGTCGCTCACGCGTATAGCCCGGGACGTCGCCCGACTGGTGCTGCGCGATCCGCCGCTCCAGATTGTCGGTGTGACCCGTGTAGAAGCTCCCGTCGGCGCAGCGGAGCAGATAGGCGGCGAACGTCACCGCGGCGTCCTCGGGCGTGCCCCGGTCGGAGCGCTCACCCCTTGCCGACCTCGCTCACCGAGCCGGCGAACTCCTCGAAGTCGCGGGCCTGGCCGAAATCCTTGTAGACGCTGGCGAAGCGGATGTAGGCGACCGGATCGAGACCCTTCAGTCCGTCCATCACCATCCCGCCGATCCGCGCCGCCTCGATCTCGCCGTCGCCCGAGGTCTCGAGCTGGCGCTGGATGCCCGAGACCAGCCGCTCGATCCGCTCGGCGGCGAGCCCGCGCTTGCGGCACGCGATCTCGATCGAGCGCTCCAGCTTGCTGCGCTCGAACGGCTCGCGCGAGCCGTTCGACTTGATGACCGACACGTCGCGCAGCTGGATGCGCTCGAAGGTGGTGAAGCGGCCCGCGCAGCCCTCGCACTGGCGGCGGCGCCGGATCGCCGCGCCGTCCTCGGACGGGCGGCTGTCCTTAACCTGGCTGACGTCATGGCCGCAATAGGGACAGCGCAATCACCCCTCCGGGTAGATCGGGAAGCGCTCGCACAATGTCCGCACGCGCAAGCGGACGTTCGCCTCGACCGCCGCATCGCCGCCCTCGCCCCTGGCGCGAAGCCCGTCGAGCACATCGGCGATCATGTCGGCGATGTCGCGGAACTCGGCGATGCCGAAGCCGCGCGTCGTGCCGGCGGGCGAACCGACGCGGATGCCGCTGGTCTTGACCGGCGGCAGCGGATCGAACGGAATGCCGTTCTTGTTGCAGGTGATCGCGGCGCGCTCCAGCGCCTCGTCGGCGTCGCGCCCGGTGACGCCGAGCGGGCGCAGGTCGACCAGTGCGAGATGCGTGTCGGTGCCGCCCGCGACCAGGTCGGCGCCGCGCTCCTTCAGGCGCGAGGCGAGCGCCTTGGCGTTCTCGATCACCGCGCGCGAGTATGTCTTGAACTCCGGCGTCAGCGCCTCGCCGAACGCCACCGCCTTGGCGGCGATGACATGCATCAGCGGGCCACCCTGAAGCCCCGGGAACACCGCCGAATTGATCTTCCTGGCGATGCCCTCGTCGTCGGTCAGCACCATGCCGCCGCGCGGGCCGCGCAGCGTCTTGTGGGTGGTCGTGGTGACGACGTGCGCGTGGCCGAACGGGGTCGGGTGGACGCCGCCCGCGACCAGCCCGGCGATATGCGCCATGTCGACCATGAAGGTCGCGCCCACCTCGTCGGCGATCGCGCGGAAGCGGGCGAAGTCGATATGCCGCGGATAGGCCGAGCCGCCCGCGATCAGCAGCCGCGGCCGGTGCGCGCGGGCGAGCGCCTCGACCTGGTCGTAGTCGATCAGATGCGTGTCGGGGCGGACGCCGTACTGGACGGCGTTGTACCACTTGCCCGACATCGCCGCCTTGGCGCCGTGCGTCAGGTGCCCGCCGGCATCGAGGCTCATCCCCATGATCGTGTCGCCGGGCTTGGTCAGCGCGAGCATCACCGCGCCATTGGCCTGCGCCCCCGAATGCGGCTGGACGTTGACGAAGCCGCAGCGGAACAGCTGCCTGGCGCGGTCGATCGCCAGGCTCTCGACCTCGTCGGACGGCGCGCAGCCCTGATAATAGCGCTTGCCCGGGTAGCCCTCGGCATATTTGTTGGTGAACACCGATCCTTGCGCCTCCAGCACCGCCTTCGAGACGATGTTCTCGGACGCGATCAGCTCGATCTGGTGCCGCTCGCGATCGAGCTCGTGCGCCACGCCCGCGAACACCGCGGGATCGGCCGCCGCCAGACCTTCGGAGAAGAAGCCGCTCTTGCGGATCCCGTCGACGCCGAGCGGGTCGGGGGCGGGCGCGGGACGGGTGCTCATGCGGTTTCCTTGACGAAGCGCGGGTGGGTCAGTTTCTCGACGCGGCGCGCGTGGCGCGTCCCGCCGAACGCGGTGGCGAGGAAGGTCTCGAGACAGGCCTTGGCCTGGTCGACGCCGATCAGCCGCGCGCCCATCGCGATCGCGTTGGCGTCGTTGTGCTCGCGCGCGAGGCCGGCGGAGACGGTCTCGGACACCAGCGCGCAGCGCGCCGCGGGATGGCGGTTGACCGCGATCGAGATGCCGATCCCCGAACCGCACAGCGCGATGCCGCGATCCGCGTCGCCGGCGGCCAGCGTCTCGGCGAGCTTGTAGCCATAATCGGGGTAATCGACCGACGCGGCCTCGTGCGGGCCGAGATCGCTGACCTCGTGGCCCAGCGATCGGGCATGATCGATCAGCGCGGCCTTGAGGTCGAGCGCAGCGTGATCGGACGCGAAAGCGATACGGAGCGCCATGGCGGGTCTCCTCTTGCGACGGGCGAGTCGAAACGCCGACTCTCTAGGGCGCAAACCCGGTCAGGCCAATGGCCGTGATCGCCCGGGGCGGCTGGAATCGGGTGGACGCTGGCCTCGCGCGACGGCCACGGTGCGCCGCATCGCGCTTCCTGCTCCCGACCCGCGCCGCATCGACTGGCGCCATGTCGCGCATCAGGCGGTCCATCAGGCGCCGACGGTCCCGGCCGGGCAGCCCGACGCGTTCATGCTCGCGATATCGGGGCTGCCGGACTTCGTCTCCGGTCACGGCCGATCTCCGCGATCCGGTGTTGCGGCTGGCGGGCGTGCCGCTTTATGCGGTGTTCCGGGGTTTACCGGCTATGGCGAGGATCTGCGCGGTTACGATCGCACACGGCGCCGGGAGCGGCTCGGACTGGGGATCGCGCGATGACGATGACGATGACGACGGGGGGCGGGGGGATCGCGGACGAGAGCGGCGGCTTCGGTTCGCGCCGCGTTCCCGTGCCGGCGCTGGTGCTGGGTGCGGCGGGATTGCTGCCGCCGCTGTTCGCGATCTTCGTCCGCCTGTCGGCCGGCGGCGGGGTGCCCCTGGCGCGCTTCGCGATGCTGCTCGGGCTCGGTTACGTCTCGCTGATCCTCAGCTTCCTGGGCGGATTGTGGTGGGGGCTCGCCTCGGCGCGACTGCCCGCGGATCGGATCGGGATCGCGCTCGGCGTGTCGGTGGTGCCGACGCTGATCGCCTTCGTGCTCCAGGTCGCGTCGGGATGGTATCCGCAGGTCGCCACCGTGCTGCTGGCGGTGGCGCTGCTCGGCACCCTGCCGGTCGACCGCCGGCTCGTGACCGACGGTCTCGCGCCGCGCTGGTGGCTGCGGCTTCGCGTCCCGCTCTCGGGCGGTCTCGCGGTGATGACGCTGGGCCTCGCCGCGCTTCTCTGACGCGGCGGCGTCGTTATTCCGCGGCGGCGGCGAGCGCCTTCGGGCGCGCGACGGGCGCATCGAGCAGCGCGCCGGGTTCGTAGTAGTTGCGGATGAACGTGTCGACGACATGTCGCACCATCGGCTGCATGACGTGCAGGCCGTCCGGGCGCCAGGCTTTGGAGAAGGCCGAGTTGGTCACGATCTCGTAGCTCGGGAAATAGTGGACGTCATCGTGGCGTGCGCAGAACGCCGCCGCCGCCGCGCGCAGCGTCGACTTCGAATCGCCGTTGGCGATGACGATGTCCTTGTCTGTGAAGGTCGACGACAGCGGCACCGGCGACACGGTGACGACGAGCTGGACCGGCTTGGGATTGTGCCGCCCGAGCAGCGCACGGATCTCCTCGAGACAGACCACGGTCTCGTCGAAGTCGACCAGCTGGAACTCGAACTCGTCGGCGTTGCGGACCAGGAGCTTGGGCGCGACGTAATTGGCGGTGAAGCCGGTCGCCTTGTGGATCCATGCCTCGATCAGCCCCAGCGTGAGGATCACCACGTCGGCCTCGGCGGCGCGGCGCACCAGCGCGTGTGCGATCGAGCGCCGCGTCGCGACCGCGGCGGCACTGGCATCCGCCGTATCGATAAAGGTGTAGTTGAGGTCGATGACGCCGTCGTCGCGCGGATAGATCAGCGTATCGTCCTGCCAACCCGGCAGTTCGCCGAACGCCGCCCTGAACTCCTGGAGCATCGAGAGCGGCGTGAAGCGGTGGAAGAAGCCGCTGCGGACGCGTCCTGTCTCATCGGTGAACTCGGGGCGCTGGATGGTGTCGTCGACACTGATGACCTTGCCGCCGCGCTGGACCAGATGCGCCTCGATCTCACGCGCGAAGCACGAGCCCATCGCGAACACCTGCGAGTCCGAGACCAGCCTCGCACCGGTGTAGCTCGGCTGCACGACCGCGTAGCCGTGATGGATGCGGTTCGACGCGTCTTCCGGGAACGTACTGCGGACGCCCGATCCCGGCGACCGGCACCACACGCTGTGCGGGTTCTGACGGTGCCGCTTCAGCGTCTTGCGAGTATCGAACGAGCGCGCCATCATTCCTCCCCGGACCGGTGCCGGGAGGCTAGCACAGCCGGCCGCGCGCGGCCAAGCCCGCTCACGCCGCCTGGCGGAGCTCCATCCGGTCCCAGATCTCGGTCAGCGCCACGGTCAGCTCGCGCATCATCTCCTCGCTGTGCGCGGGGCCCGGCGTGAAGCGCAGCCGCTCGCTGCCGCGCGGCACCGTCGGATAGTTGATCGGCTGGACGTACACGCCGTATTCGGCAAGCAGGATGTCGCTGATCCGCTTGGCCTTGACCGGATCGCCGACGAGCAGCGGCACGATGTGGGTCGTCGACGGCATCACCGGCAGCCCGGCGTCGGCGAACAGCCGCTTGAGCAGCGCGGCGGCGGCCTGCTGGCTGTCGCGCTCGGCGCTCGATTGCTTGAGGTGGCGCACGCTCGCCAGCACGCCCGCGACCAGCACCGGGGCCAGCGAGGTGGTGAAGATGAAGCCCGGCGCGTAGCTGCGGATGACATCGATGATCTGGCTGTCGCACGCGATATAGCCGCCCATCACGCCGAACGCCTTGCCCAGCGTCCCCTCGATGATCGTCACCCGGTGCGCGACGCCGTCGCGCTCGGAAATGCCGCCGCCGCGCGCGCCGTACATGCCGACCGCGTGGACCTCGTCGAGATAGGTCAGCGCATTGTACGTGTCGGCGAGATCGCAGATCGCGGCGATCGGCGCGACGTCGCCGTCCATCGAATAGACGCTCTCGAACGCGATCAGCTTGGGCAGCTCGGGATCGGCCGCGGCGAGCAGCTCCTCGAGGTGGACGAGATCGTTGTGCCGGAACACCTGCTTCTCGCAGCCCGAATTGCGGATCCCCGCGATCATCGAGGCGTGATTGAGCTCGTCGGAGAAGACGACGCAGCCGGGCAGCACCTTGGCGAGCGTCGACAGCGTCGCCTCGTTGGAGACATAGCCGCTGGTGAAGAGCAGCGCGCCTTCCTTGCCGTGGAGGTCGGCGAGCTCGTGCTCGAGATCGACATGGTAATGCGTGTTGCCGCCGATGTTGCGCGTGCCGCCCGAGCCCGCCCCGACATCGTGCAGCGCCTCCTCCATCGCGGCGATCACCTTGGGATGCTGGCCCATCGCGAGATAGTCGTTCGAGCACCACACCGTGATCGGCTTGGGGCCGTTGTGATGATGGAAGCAGCGGGCGTTGGGGAACATCCCCTTGTTGCGCAGGATGTCGATGAACACCCGGTAGCGACCTTCGGCATGCAGACGGTCGATCGCTTGCGCAAACACGCGACTATAGTCCAAATCCCGCTCCTTTCGGTCCCCCGGAGGCGCGCCATAGCGCGTTGCGTAGCGGGTTTCCAGCGCCACGCGCCGGAAAGTTCCCGATTGGGGTGATCGATTTTCCCCGGCTTTTCCGTCTTCTTCGCCGTCTCCGCGACCGAGGGGACAACGGAGGATCGCAGGCACCACACGCGGGCGGTCGGTTGCTAAAGCACCTCCACCCGCGACAGGCCGCGCATCGTCAGCGCCGGTGCAAGCGGCGCGGTGTCGATCGCGGAGGTGAACACCGCGATCCCGGGCGGCACATGGTCCGGCCAGGGCTGGCCCGCGGTGAGCGAGGCGGCGCGGCGCGCGATGCCCTCCGCACCGTCGACGAAGGTCAGCCGGCGCGGCGCGATCACGTCGGCCAGCCGCGACGCGACCAGCGGGAAGTGCGTGCAGGCGAGCACGACTGTGTCAACGCGGTCGCCGCCCGGCTGATCGAGCAGCCCGGCCAGGATCGCGCGATACTCCGCGATGGGCCCGGGCGCGCCGCGCAGCTCGGCCTCGGCGAGCTCGACCAGTCGCGCCGAGCCATGGCGCAGCACGATGCAGTCGCTCGCGAACGCGGCGGCAAGGCCGTCGACATAGGGCTGACGCACCGTGGCGTCGGTGCCGAGCACGCCGATGACGCGCGTGACGCTGGCCAGGGCGGCGGGCTTGATCGCCGGCACCGTGCCGACGATCGGCAGGTCGAGCGCCGCGCGCACCACCGACAGCGCGATGGTCGAGGCGGTGTTGCACGCGATCACGATCAGCCGCGGCCGGTAGCGCTCGGCGAGCCGGCCGAGCAGGGCGGGCACCCGCGCCGCGATCTCGGCCTCGCTCTTGGTGCCGTAGGGGAAGCCGCCCGAATCCGCGACATAGACCAGCGGCGCGGCGGGCAGCAGGCGGCGTACCGCGTCCAGCACCGACAGGCCGCCGACGCCTGAATCGAACAGCAGAAGCGGCGCGGCCTGGTCCATCGCGGCGGCGCTTAGCCACAGCATCGCGCCCGACGCAATCCCGTCGCCCGGTCGGCCCTCCGGGGGGCGCGCGATGCCAATCCACATTGTTGCGTGCGCGGAGGGAACTTCTATGTAGGGTATGGTGGGCGAAGGGGAGCGTGCGTGACCGGGGCGACCGGAGTGGCCCTGCTGGTGGCGGCGGCGATCGGTTACCTGATGGGATCGGTGCCCTTCGGCCTGCTCGTCACCCGGATCGGCGGCGCCGCCGATCCGCGCACGATCGGATCCGGCAATATCGGCGCCACCAACGTGCTGCGCACCGGGCGCAAGGAGCTCGCCGCGGCGACGCTGATCCTCGATGCCACCAAGGGCGCGGCCGCGGTGCTGCTGGTCGGCGCGATCTGGCCGGACCCGACACCGCCGTCGCTCCCCGCGATCCTCGCCGGCTGCGGCGCGTTCTTCGGGCATGTCTTTCCGATCTGGCTGCGCCTGCGCGGCGGCAAGGGGGTGGCGACGCTGCTCGGCGTCGCGCTCTCGCTGTCATGGCCCTGCGGCATCGCCTTCGCGATCGTCTGGCTGGCGGCGTTCGCGGCGACGCGGCACAGCTCGGTCGGTGGCATCGCCGCCGCGATCGCGACGCCGGTGGCGGCCGCGCTGTACGGCCAGTCCGATCTGACGCTCGCCTTCCTGCTGCTGGCCATGGTCATCGTCTGGAAGCACCGCGCCAACCTGACGCGGCTGCTCGACGGCACCGAGCCGCGCTTCGGCGGCGGCTGAGATGCACGGGGGCGCGTCCGCCGACGCGCAGGGCGACCGCATCGCGCGGCTGCGGCTGATCCGCACCCCCGGCATCGGCCCGGTCAGCTACCGCCAGCTCGTCCAGCGCTTCTCGAACGCGCAGGCCGCGCTCGCCGCGGTGCCCGATCTCGCGTGCCGCGGCGGCGGCACGCCGCCTGTTCTCGCCACGTCCGCGCAGATCGAGCGCGAGGTCGCCACGGTCGAGGCGGCGGGCGCGCGCTACCTGTTCGTCGGCCTGCCAGGCTATCCGGCGGCGTTGGCCGAGATCCCGACCGCGCCGCCCGCGCTGATCGTGCGCGGCGTGCGGCATCTGCTCGATCGCCCGGTGCTGGCGATGGTCGGCGCGCGCAACGCGTCGGCCTCCGCCTGCCGCTTCGCGCGCGGGCTCGCCGCCGAGCTCGGCCAGCGCGGCGTCGCCGTCGCGTCGGGGCTGGCGCGCGGGATCGACAGCGCGGCGCACCAGGGCGCGCTCGGCACCGACGGGCCGGGGGGCACGATCGGCGTGATCGCGGGCGGCATCGACATCGCCTATCCGCCCGAGAACGCCGCGTTGCAGGAGGAGATCGCCCGCCGAGGCCTGCTGGTGGCCGAGCAGCCGCCCGGCACCGAGCCGCGCGCGCGCCACTTCCCCTATCGCAACCGCATCATCGCGGGCCTCGCGCAGGCGGTGCTGGTGGTCGAGGCGGCGCCGAAATCGGGCTCGCTGATTACCGCGCGCCATGCCGCCGACTATGGCCGCGAGGTGCTCGCGGTGCCGGGCTCGCCGCTCGATCCGCGCGCGCAGGGCTGCAACCTGCTGATCCGCGAGGGCGCGACGCTGATCCAGAGCGCGGACGACGTGATGGAGGCGCTCTCGCCGCTCGATCCGCGCGCGCGGCTGGGCGAGCCCGGGGCGGGCGGCTATGCCGCGGCGCCGGTCGGCGGCGACGTGGCGGCGTCCGATCGCGCCGCGATCGTCGCGCTGCTCGGTCCGGTACCGGTGCCGGTCGACGAACTCGTCCGCCAGTCGGGTCGCGCACCCGCGATCGTCCAGACCGTGCTGCTCGAGCTCGATCTCGCGGGCCGGCTCGAGCGCCATGCCGGCGGCCAGGTGAGCCTCGCATCCTGAGGCGCCAAGGGCATCGCTCCCGCACGCAAACCGTCCGTTCGTCCCGAGCGAGGTCGAGGGCGGGACATTGCGCAGGTGTCTCGACGTCGCTCGACACGAACGGAAGAAGGAGATGCCTTTGGGCGGAAACCCGAACGGACGCGTACCGCTTGTACCAGCACCGCGAGCGCCGGCACGGCGGCTGGCGCTACCGCTGGGGCGCTACGGGACGGCGGAGACCTGCCATGGTCAGTCCCGCAGCATCGTGCCCCGGCTTCCCATCGCGCAAGCATCCCGGAAATCGACGGACAATCCGGTATCGATGGGCGCGATCCGACGTTGTGCGAGATCGACGATCCGGGAACCCGCGCTTGCCTCGCTTCTTTCGACCCAAGCTCAAGCCGCTCGGTGAGCAGGTTGTCGTCATCACCGGGGCATCGAGCGGCATCGGTCGGGCGACCGCGCTCATGGCGGCGCGCCGGGGGGCGCGGGTGGTTTGCGCGGCGCGCGGAGAGGAGGCGCTCGATCGGCTGGTCGAGGAGATCGTCGCGGCAGGCGGGCAGGCGCTGGCGGTGCGGTGCGACGTCGCCGAAGCGGCGGCGGTCACCGCGCTGGCCGACCGGACGATCGCCTGGGCGGGCCGGATCGACAGTTGGGTCAACAATGCGGGGGTCGCGATCGCTTCGCCGCTGGCGGACCTGCCGGGAGAGGAGGCGCGTCGGCTGTTCGACGTCAATTTCTGGGGCGTGGTGGCCGGCAGCCAGGCGGCGCTTCCCCATCTCGCGCGACAGGGCGGCGCGCTGATCAACCTGGGCAGCTTCGTATCGGACGTCGCGGCACCGTATATGGGCATGTATGCCGCCTCCAAGCACGCCATCAAGGGCTATACGGACGCGCTCCGCATCGAGTTGATGATCGATCGGCGGCCCGTGTCGGTGACGCTCGTCAAGCCGTCGCCGATCGCGACGCCGGTGCTTGAGCACCAGCGTAACCGGCTCGGCCGGCAAGCGACGATGCCGCCACCCTTCTATAGCCCCGAGGACGTCGCTGCCGCCATCCTCTACGCTGCCGAGCATCGCGTGCGCGATCTGTTCGTCGGGAGTGCGGCGCGTTTCGGCAGCGTGCTCGGTCAGGCGCTGCCGGGTCTGACCGATCTCGTGGCCGCGCGATCGGCGCGGCGCCTGTTCATGACCGTCGCGCCGCGGGCCGATCGGCCGGACAATCTTTTCGATCCGTCCGCGCCGGGGACGGTGAGCGGCGATACCCATGGACACGTCGCCCGCCGCAGCGTCTATACCGCGTTGCGACTGCGTCCGCGCCTGGTGGCGGTGCTCGCGCTGAGTGCGGGGCTGCTACTGCTGCGGAGCGGCCGGCATGTCGCGCGGGCGAAGCGTATCGCGGCGATCGGAACCTGAACCGGTCCGAACGCGATCGGCCGACTGTCAGGCCATTCTATTCCAACAGGCGCACGACCCGGGCGGTCCGGGTCGCGCGGCGGCCCTCGTCTCTCTCTTGCCCGCGCGCATCGTCGTCGACCCGCCTTCGCGGACCTTCGCGCGGACCGCCGGCCGTCGCCGCGGGGAGCCGACCTCACCCGGAGCATGGCCCGCCCCGTCCATCGTCGCCATGCGGGCCGCCGGGCTTTCCGGGGACCGTGCAGGCATGCCGCGAATGTTGGAGACGTGTCGGATCGTGCATGCGAGACTGCCGGCATGCCGCGCTCCGCCTGCCTTTCGCCGATGTCCCGCCCTCGTCCGCTACGGTGCGCGCGACATGCCCTCGACCGTGTCCACTTCGCATGCCCGGGACGCTGACCGCGCGGCTGCGCGGGGAGGCCGAGCGCGTCGGCTTCGTCGCCTGCCGCGTCACGACGCGCGTCGACGAGACGCTTCCGGGGGCGCGGCTCGACGAGTGGGTCGCCGATGGCGCGCACGGCACGATGGACTGGATGGCGACGCGCGCCGGGCAGCGCCGCTCGCCCGCCGCGCTGTGGCCCGACGTGCGCTCCGTGGTCGTGCTGGGGATGAGCTACGCGCCCGCGCACGATCCGCTGGCGCTCGCCGCCGCCCGCGAATATGGCCGCATCTCGGTCTACGCGCAGGGCCAGGATTATCACGATATCATCAAGAAGGCGCTGAAGGCGCTCGGCCGCTGGCTGGGCGACGAGACCGGGCTGCCGCTCAAGGTGTTCGTCGATACCGCGCCGGTCATGGAGAAGCCGCTCGCCGAAGCGGCCGGGCTCGGCTGGCAGGGCAAGCACACCAATCTGGTCAGCCGCGCGCATGGCAGCTGGCTGCTGCTCGGCTGCATCTTCACCGCCGCCGCGCTCGATGCCGATGCGGCGGAGACCGGCGGCTGCGGATCGTGCGACGCGTGTCTGCGTGCGTGCCCGACCGACGCCTTCCCCACGCCTTACCGCATCGATGCGCGGCGCTGCATCTCGTACCTGACGATCGAGCACAAGGGGCCGATCCCGCACGAGCATCGCGCCGCGATCGGCAATCGCGTCTATGGCTGCGACGATTGCCTGGCGGTCTGCCCCTGGAACAAGTTCGCCGAAGCCGCGCATGCCAACCGCGCGTTCGCGGCGCGCGCCGAGCTCGCCGCACCCGCGCTCGCCGATCTGCTGGCGCTCGACGACGCCGCGTTCCGGCAGGTGTTCGCGGGCTCGCCGATCAAGCGCATCGGTCGCGACCGCATGGTCCGCAACGCCGCGATCGCGGCAGGGAACAGCGGTTCGCCGGCGCTGGTGCCGGCGCTGGCAGGGCTGGTCGGGGATGACGATCCGGTCGTCGCGGAGGCCGCAGGGTGGGCGCTGACGCGGATCGATACCGTTATGAATCCGATATAAACTATTTCGCCGCCGCCCGTCGGCTGAGCGCGGCGACGCACGAGGCGCGGTCGATATCGTCGCCATTGGGCAGGCGCGCGTCGAGATAGGTGACGATCGGCTGGCCACCCGCCTTGCCCGGATAGAGATAGGTGTCGAGCACGCAGACCGGGCCGGCGAATTGCAGGCGCCGCGCCTGGCCTTCGTGGAGATCGAGATCGGCATCGCCGAACAGCGCGACGAGATCGGGCGCGGTGCGGCCCATCACGCGTTCGAGCCCCGCCTCGTGGAGATTGGCCGGTCGCTCCGCGACCGGCGCGACCGCCGTCGGCGCGGTGGCGCAGCCCGCGACGAGCAGGCCGAGCGCCAACGGACTCAGTGCGAGCGGAACGGCGGGGCGGCGACTCATCTCGCCGGCCATGCCATGCGGACGCGCGTTCGCAAACCGGCTTGCGGCGTTGCGTGCCGCCCGTGCCACCGCTATCCGCCGCGCGACCCCGCATCCGGAGACCCTCGTGACCGAACCCACGCTCGACATCCTCGCCATCGGCAACGCCATCGTCGACGTGCTGGCGCCCGCCGACGACGCCTTCATCGCCGCCGAGGGGCTCGACAAGGGCAGCATGTCGTTGATCGACGCGGAGCGCGCGACCAGCCTGTACGCCAGGATGGCGCCGGGCCGAGCGGTCTCGGGCGGGTCGGCGGCCAACACGATGGCGGGCGCGGCGATGCTCGGCGCGCGCTGCGCGTTCGTCGGCCAGGTCGCCGCCGATCAGCTCGGCGAGGTGTATGTCCACGATCTGCGCGCGCAGGGCGTCGCCTGCGACGTTCCGGCGCGTGCCGCCGACGTGCCGACCGGGCGCTGCCTGATCCTGGTCTCGCCCGACGGGCAGCGGACGATGAACACCTATCTCGGCGCGGCGCAGTTCCTGCCGGCGTCCGCGATCGATGAAGCGCTGGTCGCATCCGCCAGGGTGCTGCTGCTCGAAGGCTATCTGTGGGACCCGGCCGAGCCGCGCGCGGCGATGAAGGCGGCGATCCGTATGGCGCGCGACGCCGGCCGGCAGGTCGCGCTCGGCGTCTCGGCGGTGTTCTGCATCCTCAACCACCTCGCCGAGTTCCGCGCGCTGGTCGACGCGGGCGATATCGACATCCTGTTCGCCAACGAGGAGGAGCTGCTCGCCTTTACCGGCGAGAGCGACGTCGAGGCGGCGGTGGCGGCGCTGGCGCCCAGGGTGCCGGTGCTGGTCGCGACGCGCGGCGCGGACGGTGCGATCGCGATCGCCGACGGCGAGCGCTACGAGGTCGGTGCCGAGCCCGTCGCGCGCGTCGTCGACACGACGGGGGCGGGGGACCTGTTCTCGGCGGGCTATCTGGTCGGCCATGTCCAGGGCCGCCCCGTCGCCGACTGTCTGCGCATGGGCGCGATCGCCGCCGCCGAGATCATCTCGCACTACGGCGCGCGACCCGAGGCCGACTTGAAGGCGCTGGTCGCTTCGGCGGTGGGATAAAACGCTACGGCCGTTCGGCCTGAGCGCAGTCGAAGGCTACGCGCACGGCGGTGGCTGCACTTCGACTTCGCTCAGTGCGAACGGCTGCGGAGGATAACGAACAAAAAAGGGCGGCTGGCACCTGTGCCAGCCGCCCTTTTTCGCATTCGATCCCGATCAGTGGACGATCGCGACCTCTTCGTCGTCGCCGTCGAGCATGCCGCGCCCGACATAGCTGCGCGAGCGGCTATAGCCGAAATAGATCACCAGCCCGATCGCCGCCCAGATCGGCAACACCAGGATCGCGCCGATCGACAGCGAGAAATACAGTCCCAGGCAGCCGAGGATCGCCAGCGGCGCGACGAGCCAGATCACCGGCGTCCGGAACGGGCGATGACGATCCGGATCGGTCTTGCGCAGCACCATCACCGAGATCGCGACCATCGCGAACGCGAACAGCGTGCCCGAGTTCGAATAGTCGGCGAGTTTTCCGACCGGCAGAAACGCCGAGGCGAGCGCCACCGCGACGCCGGTCATCGCGGTCACGACATGCGGCGTCCGCCATTTGGGATGCACCGACGCCAGCCGCTTGGGCAGCAGGCCGTCGCGCGCCATCGTGAAGAAGATGCGGGTCTGGCCGAACATCATCAGCAGGATGACTGATGGCAGCGCCAACGTCGCGGCGAGGCCGAGCAGATTACCCAGCGCCGGATGGCCGATGATGCGCAGCACGTGCGCCAGCGCCTCGTGCGAACAGGGCATCGGCTCCAGCGCGCCGCCGGCGACGATCGCGCGACAGCGATCGGCAAGCTCGACCGAACCCGGATCGAGCGCGACGCCCGCGAGGTTGCGTACCGGTTGGCCGCCCAGCGGCGATCCAATCGCGCCGGCCGCGACGACGATGTAGAAGATCGTGCAGATGATGAGCGAGGCGATCAGGCCGATCGGCACGTTGCGCTGCGGGTTCTTGGTTTCCTCCGCCGCGGTCGACACTGAATCGAAGCCCACATAGGCGAAGAAGATCGACGCCGCCGCGCCGAATGTACCGGCCGAGCCGAGCGGCATGAAGGGGTGGAAATTCTTCATGTCCATCACCGGAACGGCGAGGATCACGAATACCGTGAGCGCGGTGATCTTGATCGCCACCAGGATGGCGTTTACGCGCGCACTCTCGCTGGTGCCGATCATCAGCAGCCAGGTTGTGAGCAGCGAGATGATGACGGCGGGGATGTTGATGATCCCGCCCGCGAACGGCCCCGATACGAAGTCGGCCGGCAGGTCTATCCCCACCCAGCCCTTCAATTGCCCGACCATATAGCCCGACCAGCCGACCGACACCGCGCTGGCGCCCACCGCATATTCCAGAATCAGCGCCCAACCAACCATCCAGGCCAGCATTTCGCCGACCACCGCATAGGTATAGGTGTAGGCCGAGCCCGCGACCGGCACCATCGAGGCGAGCTCGGAATAGCACAGCGCCGCGACTGCGCAGACGAAGGCCGCGATCATGAACGAGACGATCATCGACGGCCCGGCCTTCTGGGTCGCCTCCGACGTCAACACGAAGATGCCGGTGCCGATCACGCCGCCGATACCCAGCATGGTGAGCTGAAACGCGCCGAGCGAGCGTTGCAGGCCCTTCTTCTCCGCCGTCGCCAGGATCGCGTCGAGCGGCTTTACCCGGCCAAAGATCATGCCTGTGCCCCTTGCCGGCGATGCGTCATCGCATCGTCACGGATACGCACGAGCCTAGCCGCTTCGCCGCATCGCGCAAGGGGCGCACGCGCCTGAGCTCAGCCCTTGCGGATGCGCGGTCGCGCGGGCGTCTCGCGGCCGAGCGCGAGCAGCGGTTCGCCGTCCGCCATCATCGGCAGGGAAACCGGTGCGCTATCGGGGGCGGTTGCGATCGGGGCCGGCGCGGGCGCGGCGCGGGGCTTGCGCTGCGCCTTTTCGGCCAGGCCCGAGACGCCGTCGCGCCTGTCGAGCTCGGCGATGACATCGCCGAACGCGATGCCCCGGGCGTCGAGCAGCACGAGCAGGTGGAACATCAGGTCGGCGGCCTCGCCGGTCAGCGCGGCACCGTCGCCGGCGACGGCGGCGATGACCGTCTCGACCGCTTCCTCGCCCAGTTTCTGGGCGATGCCGGGTACGCCCCTGGCATGCAGCGCGGCGACATAGGATGTGTCGGCCGGCGCGGCGCGGCGCTCGGCGATCACGGCAGCGAGGCGGGTCAGCGTATCCGGCATCAGGCGGCGTCCTTGCGCCGCCCGATCCTGCCGGTCAACCGTCGCGCGGACGCGCGGCGCGACCGGCGGTTCACTCGCCCGGCTGATCCGCCTTCTGCTTGCGGGTGCGGCGCGCATGCATCCAGCGGCCGGCGGCGACACCGATCGCACCGAGCAGGAACAGCCCGGCGTCGCCGGGCTCGGGCACCGACGTCGGCGCCGAGACCGGGGTCGTGATCGGGCCGAGATCACGCGCGAGCACGGGCGTGGTCGAAGCGGCCAGCGCGACGGCGAAGAGGAATTTCTGTGCGGTCATTTCAAAACCCCGTCCTGCTAACTGGCGAACGCACGATCCCTAGGCGGCATCGGACCACCCCGTAAGGGCTTTGTTCCACGGGCCGTACCGAACTGGGTCAGCCGCGGACCGGCAGCCCCGCGGCGGCGAGCGCGGCGTGCGCATCCGCGACGCTGTGCTGACCGAAGTGGAAGATCGACGCCGCCAGCACCGCGCAGGCATGGCCTTCGCGGACCCCTGCGACCAGATCGTCGAGGGTGCCGACGCCGCCGCTCGCGATCACCGGCACCCGGACCGCATCCGCGATCGCGCGGGTGAGCGCGAGATCGTAGCCGTCGCGCGTCCCGTCGCGATCCATCGAGGTGACCAGCAGTTCGCCGGCGCCCCGCGCGGCGAGATCGCGGGCATGGCCGACGGCGTCGACGCCGGTCGGCGTTCGGCCGCCATGGGTGAACACCTCCCAGCGTCCCGGTCCCGTCCGGCGCGCGTCGATCGCGCCGACGACGCACTGCGCACCGAACCGCTCCGCCATCTCGGAAACCAGCGCCGGCCGGACCACCGCGGCGGAATTGACCGCCACCTTGTCGGCGCCGGCGAGGAGCAGCGCGCGCGCATCGTCCGCCGATCGCACGCCGCCGCCGACGGTGAGCGGCATGAAGCACACCGCGGCGGTGCGTGCGACCACCTCCAGGATGGTGCCGCGCCGCTCATGGGTGGCGGTGATGTCGAGGAAGCACAATTCGTCGGCATGCGCCGCGTCGTACACGCGGGCCTGCTCGACCGGATCGCCGGCATCCGCCAGATCGATGAAATTGACGCCCTTGACGACGCGCCCGCCGGCGACGTCGAGACAGGGGATGACGCGAACGCGGACGGTCACCCGGCCGCCACCCGCAGCGCCTGTGCCAAGTCGAGCCGCCCGTCGTACAGCGCGCGACCCGTGATGACGCCCTCGATCCCGCCGCCGGACAGATCGGCGTCGGCCTGCATCAGCGCCGCGATATCGCCGATCCCGGCGACGCCGCCGCTGGCGATCACCGGGATCACCGTCGCCTCCGCGAGCGCCCGTGTCGCGGCGACGTTGCAGCCCGTGAGCAGGCCGTCGCGACCGACATCGGTGAACAGCAGCGCCGCGACGCCGGCATCGGCGAAACGCGCGGCGAGAGCGACGACGCGCACCTGCGAGACGTCCGCCCAGCCCCGGGTCGCGACGAGGCCGTCGCGCGCATCGACCGCGACGACGATCCGCCCCGGCAGATCGGCGGCGGCGGCACGGACCAGTGCGGGATCGTCGAGCGCGGCGGTGCCGATGACGACGCGATCGACCCCGAGCGCGAGCCAGCGCTCGATCGCGGCGCGATCCCGGATGCCGCCGCCGAGCTGGACCTTGCCGGGGAAGGCGGCGACGATCGCCTCGACCGCCGCGGCGTTCACCGCGCGGCCCGCGAAGGCACCGTCGAGGTCGACGACGTGGAGGTGCGTCGCGCCGGCATCCGCGAACCATCGCGCCTGCGCTGCGGGATCGTCGCCATAGACGGTCGCGCGCGCCATATCGCCCTCGGCGAGGCGGACGACCCGCCCGCCCTTCAGGTCGATCGCGGGAAAGACGATCATGCTAGGCCCGCCCCCCGTTCGCGCCGAGCGCAGTCGAAGCGCCGGCGCACCGGGCCGTGTTGCTCGCGACGAAGCGGGGCTTCGACCGCGCCCAGCCCGAACCGAGATACCGGCAGAATGTCCATCATGGCCGCCACGCCAGGAACCGCCCGAGAAACGCCAGCCCGTAAGCCTGGCTCTTCTCGGGATGGAACTGCACGCCGACCAGGTTGTCGCGGCCGATCGCCGCCGTCACCGCGCCGCCATGGTCGGTCGCCGCGAGCCGTTCGGCGGGATCGGCGACGTCGAAGGCGAAGCCGTGCAGGAAATAGGCTTCTCCGGCGTCGACCAGCGGATGCCCGGCCGCAGGCGTCACGTCGTTCCAGCCCATGTGCGGGATACGCAGGCCTGGTGCCGGAGCGAGCGCGCGAACCGTGCCGGCGATCCAGCCCAGGCCTTGATGGCGGCCCATCTCCTCGCCGGCGTCCGCCATCAGCTGCATGCCGACGCAGATGCCGAGGAACGGCACCGCGCCCTCCCGCACGCGCCGATCGAGCGCCTCGACCATGCCCGGCAGCGCCGCGAGCGCCGCCATGCACGCCCCGAACGCACCCACCCCGGGCAGCACGATGCGGTCGGCCGCGCGCACGATCGCGGGATCGTCGGTGACACGAACGGTGCCGGCGCCCGCCGCGGCCAGCGCATTGGCGACCGATCGCAGATTGCCCGCGCCGTAGTCGATCAGCGCCAGCGTCACAGCGTGCCTTTGGTGCTCGGGATCGCGTCGGCCTTGCGGGGATCGATCTCGACCGCGGCACGCAGCGCGCGCGCCAGCCCCTTGAACGCGCTCTCGACGATGTGGTGGTTGTTCCTGCCGTAGAGCGTCTCGACGTGCAGCGTGATGCCGGCGGCCTGCGCGAACGAGTGGAACCAGTGCTCGAACAGCTCGGTGTCCATCTCGCCCAGCCGCTTCTGGGTGAACTCGGTCTTCCACACCAGCCAGGGACGCCCCGAGATGTCGAGCGCGACCCGGGTCAGCGTCTCGTCCATCGGCGACAGCGCGTCACCATAGCGGCGGATCCCGCGCTTGTCGCCGAGCGCCTGGGCGAGCGCGGCGCCGATCGCCAGCGCCGAATCCTCGACGGTGTGATGCTGATCGATGTGGAGATCGCCCGTCACGGTGACGTCGAGATCGATCAGCGCGTGGCGGGACAGCTGCTCGATCATGTGGTCGAGAAAGCCGATGCCGGTCGCGACCCGGTAGGCGCCGGTGCCGTCGATGGCGAGATCGACCGCGATCCGGGTCTCTGACGTGTCGCGGCGGATGCTGGCGCGGCGCATGGAAGGGTCCCTCGTGTCGCGCGCCTCTTAGCGTCCTGCGGGCGCGGCGCAACGGCTTGACCGTCGCTGCCCCCGCGTTCAGTGAACGCGCATGAGCGAAACGGCCGCGCCCGACAGCCTGATTCCCTACGACGAGATCGTCCAGGAGGCGCTGCGCGCCGTCGTCGGCCGCGTGCTCGGCGAGGTCGAGCGCGGCGGCGGCCTGCCCGGCGAGCATCATTTCTACATCACCTTCAAGACGCATGCGCCCGGCGTCGACATCCCGCTGCATCTCACCCAGCGCTTTCCCGACGAGATGACGATCGTCATCCAGAACCGCTTCTGGGAATTGAAGGTGTCGCCCGATCGATTCGAGGTCGGGCTCTCGTTCAACCAGGTCCCGGCGAAGCTGATCGTGCCGTTCGCGGCGGTGACGGGATTCGTCGATCCGGCGGTCAATTTCGCGCTCCAGTTCCAGGCGCAGGCCGAAGGCATCGAGCCCGAGCCCGCGGCGGAGGCAGGCAACGACGCGCCGAGCCCGGCGCAGGAGGACGGCTCCAACGTCGTCTCGGTGGACTTCACGCGCAAGAAATAGATGCTTGGATTCGTGTCCCTATGGTCGTCGCGCCGGAGTTCGTCGCCCGGACGTGATCCGGGGCCCGCTGCCTCTCCCGCCCGAGAAGAAGCGGGATGCCGGATCAAGACCGGCATGACGGGATCGTCGATGGGCGTCGGGGGGGGGGGGAGTTGACGTGCCCTCGTTTCGCTCCCCAACTCATACGCGTACACGTGAGGGATACCACCCGGCCATGAAGCTCGTCGTCGTCGAATCGCCCGCCAAGGCCAAGACCATCGAGAAGTATCTCGGTCCCGGCTACAAGGTCCTCGCCTCCTACGGCCATGTCCGCGATCTGCCCGCCAAGGACGGCTCGGTGAACCCCGACGACGGCTTCGCGATGGAGTGGGAGAACTACGCGGACAAGGCGCGCCAGCTGAAGGCGATCGCCGACGAGGCCAAGGGTGCCGAGGCGCTGATCCTGGCGACCGACCCCGATCGCGAGGGCGAGGCGATCTCGTGGCATGTCCAGGAGGTGCTGCGCAAACGCAAGGCGCTGCCCAAGGACACGCGGCGCGTCACCTTCAACGCGATCACCAAGCCCGCGGTGCTCAAGGCGATGGAAAATCCGCGCGCGCTCGACGAGGACCTGATCGATGCCTACCGGGCGCGGCGCGCGCTCGACTATCTGGTCGGTTTCACGCTCTCGCCGGTGCTGTGGCGCAAGCTGCCCGGCGCCAAGTCCGCGGGCCGCGTCCAGTCGGTCGCGCTGCGGCTGGTGGTCGATCGCGAACGCGAGATCGAGGCGTTCCGAGCACAGGAATACTGGTCGGTGATCGCCGACATGGAGCAGGACGGCGTCGGCTTCGCCGCGCGGCTGGTCAAGTGGAAGGGCGACCGGCTCGACCGGCTGTCGATCGGCCGGCAAGACGACGCGCTCGCCGCCAGGGCCGATGTCGACGCGGCGCGGCTGTCGGTCTCGCAGGTCGAGACCAGGCCGGTCATGCGCAACCCGCCGCCGCCGTTCACGACCTCGACCCTGCAGCAGGAGGCGGCGCGCAAGCTCGGCTTCTCGGCGAGCCACACGATGCGCGTCGCCCAGTCGCTCTACGAGGACGGGCTGATCACCTATATGCGCACCGACGGCGTGCAGATGGACGAGGGCGCGATCAGCCA
This sequence comes from uncultured Sphingomonadaceae bacterium, assembly GCA_964245815.1. Classification (GTDB taxonomy): domain Bacteria; phylum Pseudomonadota; class Alphaproteobacteria; order Sphingomonadales; family Sphingomonadaceae; genus Solisphingomonas. Next base: position 22,108 of record CAXTNX010000025.1, read on the forward strand.
GGCGCGCAAGGCGATCGCCGACCGCTACGACGGCGGCTATGTGCCCGACAAGCCGCGTCAGTACATCGCCAAGGCCAAGAACGCGCAGGAGGCGCACGAGGCGATCCGGCCCACCGACTTCGGCCGGCCCGCCGCCGCGTCGGGCGATCATGCCCGGCTCTACGATCTCGTCTTCAAGCGCGCGATGGCGAGCCAGATGGCGTCCGCGCGGATGGAGCGCACCACCGTCGACTTCACCGACGGCACCGGCATGCTCGGCCTGCGCGCGACCGGGCAGGTCGTGCTTTTCCCGGGCTATCTGGCGCTCTACGAGGAAGGCTGCGACGATGCCCCTGTCGCCCGCTCGGGGCAACAGCCCGACGCGGGCGATGACGAGGATTCGCGCCGCCTGCCACGGATGAAGGAGGGCGATGCGCCGGCGGTGAAGGCCGTCGACGCCGAGCAGCATTTCACCCAGCCGCCGCCGCGCTACTCCGAGGCCAGCCTCGTCAAGAAGATGGAGGAGCTCGGCATCGGCCGTCCCTCGACCTACGCGTCGATCCTCCAGACGATCAAGGATCGCGACTATGTGCGGATCGAGAAGAACCGCTTCTTCGCCGAGGAGAGCGGCCGGCTGGTGACCGCCTTCCTCGAGCGGTTCTTCGAGAAATACGTCTCGTTCGACTTCACGGCGGGTCTCGAGGACCAGCTCGACGACGTGTCGGGCGGGCGCGCGCAGTGGCAGTCGGTGCTCGATGCCTTCTGGCGCGACTTCAAGCCCAAGACCGCCGAGGTGATGGAGCAGAAGCCCTCCGAAGTGACCGCCGCGCTCGATCAGTTTCTCGCGCCCTATCTCTTCCCCGACAGGGACGATGGCACCGATCCCCGGCTGTGCCCGTCTTGCGGTAGCGGGCAGCTCGCGCTGCGCGGCGGCAAGTTCGGCGCGTTCATCGCCTGCTCCAGCTATCCCGACTGCAAATATACCCGCCGCTTCGCGCAGGCCGGCGCGCCCGGCGAGGCGGCCAACGATACCGGTCCCGAGGACTTCGGCACCGATCCGGAGAGCGGCGAGGCGGTGACGCGGCGCTCCGGCCGGTTCGGGCCGTACATCCAGCTCGGCGAGGGCAAGGAGGCCAAGCGCGCCTCGATCCCCAAGGACTTGGGGCTGCTCGACCTCGACGCCGCGCTGCGCCTGCTGTCGCTGCCGCGCACGATCGGCACCCATCCCGAGAGCGGCCTGCCGGTGACCGCCGCGATCGGCCGCTACGGCCCCTATCTGCTCCACGACGGCAAGTACGCCCGCCTGCAATCCACGACCGAGGTCTTCGAGACCGGTATGAACAGCGCGGTCGTCAAGCTCGCCGAGGCGGCGGCCGGCGGTGGTCGCCGTGGCGGCGCGGCGCGCGAGCCGTTGGCGGCGCTCGGCGCGCATCCGCAGAGCGGCGAGGCGGTCAAGGTGATGGAGGGCCGCTACGGCGCCTATGTGACCGATGGCACCACCAACGCGACGTTGCCCAAAGGTGCCGACCCCGCGACGCTGACGCTGGACGAAGCGGTGATCCTGCTCGCCGAACGCGCCGCCAAGGCGCCGGCGAAGGGCAGGAAGCCCGTCAAGAAGAAGGGGGCGGTCAAGCCGAAAAAGACGGCGGCAGCGACAGGTTGATTTTTTGCCGGGTTTGAAGCGTATATACGCTTGTATGCACAAGCCGCTCAAACTCGTCGCCGTGGGCAACTCCACCGGCGTGGTCCTGCCAAAGGACGTGCTGGCTCGCCTCAGGCTCGGACAGGGCGACAGCCTCAGTCTTGTGGAGACCCAGCACGGGATCGAGGCGCGCGTTCTCGATCCGGCGTTCGAAGAGCAGATGGCGGCGGCGCGTGCGGTGATGCATCGTCGCAGGGCGGCGCTGCGCGAACTCGCGGAATAGCCATGGCCGCCTGGGCGTGGGTCGGCCGCATGGTCGCGCTCGCCGCGCATCGCGAGCAGCTTGCGGATCACGGCGGTGGCGAGGGAATCCGGGACTTCGGTTTGCTGGAGGGTGCGCTCGCAAGGCGCTAAATCCGTTTGCCTGTGGAGACCCCGACGTCGCAGCGCTGGCGGCGAGCTATGCCTACGGCATCGCGCGCAACCACCCCTTCGTGGAAGGTAACAAGCGCACGGCGGCGGTCGTCAGCGAAACATTTCTCGATATCAACGGCTTGAATCTGACTGCCGGCGATGCGGAACTCGTCGTCATCTTCCTGGCGCTCGCGGCAGGAGAGCTGGAAGAGGACCCGCTGGCGACCTGGTTCCGTGACCGGATCGTCCGGGCCTAAGTCCTCAAACTACCACCAGCCGGTCCGCCTCCAGCGTCTGCATCACGCTCACGAGCCCGGCATAGCCGATCCGCCTGTCGAGGGTTCGGATGTCGGTATTGGTGAGCTGCATTCCGCTTTGGCAGGCGATCAGCTCGACGCCGAGGCCGAGCGCCTCCTCGAACAGGTCGGCGAGCGCGGGCAGGCCGGCATTCTCGTGCGTATCGTCCTCCATGCCCTGGATCGGCGGCCGCAGCACGGCGACCGCCTCGCCCTGGCAGAAGAGGCGCGCGCGGCCGCCAAGCGCGGCATTGGCGGCGGCGAGCGCGAGCGCGGCGCGGAACCGCGCCGACGATATGTCGGCGACGATGACGGTCAGGCCGCGCATCGGCATCCCGGATCCCTGGGCAGCGCGATCGTGCGGAAGCGGAAGGCGAGCGCGTCGACGAGCAGCAGCGTGCCCGCGCTGTCGGTACCGAACGGCACGACCTGCCGCACCGCCTCGATCGCGGCGAGCGCGCCCAGCACGCCGGTCAGTGCGCCGAGCACGCCCTGATCCGCACAGCTCGTATCGGGGCGTTCGGGCGCGTCGCCGACCAGGCAGCGGTAACAGGGTCTGTCCGGCTCCCAGCCACGGTACACGGCAAGCTGGCCCTCGAACTGCGCGACCGCCGCCGACACCAGCGGCACCCGCGCCGCCAGCGCGGTGTCCGCGACGAGCAGCCGCGTCTCGAAATTGTCCGAGCCGTCGATCACGACGTCGACACCGCCGATCAGCGCGGGCGCGGTCGCCGCGTCGAGCCGCCGGTCGATCGGCTTGAACACGACGTCGGGATTGAGCCGCTGCACCGCGTTCGCGGCGGCGACCACCTTGCGCGCGCCGACGTCGCGGGTCGCGAACAGGGTCTGGCGCTGGAGATTGGAAAGCCCGACATGATCGTCGTCGACCACCGTCAGCCGGCCGAGCCCGGCGGCGGCGAGATACTGGATGACCGGCGCGCCGATGCCGCCCGCACCGACAACCAGCGCATGCGCGCCGAGCAGGCGCTTCTGGCCGTCGCCGCCGATCTCCTTGAGGATGATGTGGCGGGCGTAGCGATCGAGCTGCGTGTCGGTGAGCGTCACGGCAGCGAATGGCGTCCGGTCGATCCGAAGCCGCCTGCGCCGCGCACCGTCCCGTCGAGATCGGGGAGCTCGACGAAACGCGCGACCTCGACCGCGGCGGGGACGAGCTGCGCGATCCGCTCGCCACGCGTCACGAGGAACGGTTCGTCGCCGAGATTGGCGAGGATCACCTTCACCTCGCCGCGATAGTCGGCGTCGATCGTGCCGGGCGTGTTGAGGCAGGTGACGCCATGCTTGAGCGCGAGGCCCGAGCGCGGCCGGACCTGGATCTCGTAGCCGGGCGGGATCGCGAGCGCGAAACCCGTCGCGATTGCCGCGCGCCCGCCGGGAGCGAGGGTCACCGTCTCGGCGGCGACGATGTCGAGCCCCGCCGCACCGGTCGACGCGTAGGCCGGCGCGGGCAGGCCCTCGCCGTGGGGAAGGCGCTTGAGACTGATCTCGATCATGCCAGCGCCTGCGCGACGCGATCGGCGAGGCGGGCGGCGACCTCGTCCTTGGGCATGACCGGCCAATCCTCGACACCATCGGCGGTGACGAGGTGGACGGTGTTGACGGTGCCGCCCATCACATCCCCCGACACGTCGTTGGCGACGATCCAGTCGCAGCCCTTGCGCGCGCGCTTGGCCTGCGCGTTGGCGAGCAGCGCGTCGGTCTCGGCGGCGAAGCCGACGACCAGCCGCGGCCGCCTGGGGCCGTGCGACAGCGCGGCGAGGATGTCCGGATTCTCGATCAGCGTCAGTACCGGCGCGCCATCCTGCTTCTTGACCTTGGAAAGGCGCTGTTCGGTGCGCCAGTCGGCGACCGCGGCGACGAGGATCGCGGCATCGGCAGGGAGCGCGGCGTCGACCGCGTCCGCCATCTCGCGCGCCGTCCCGATATCGATGCGGGTCACGCCGGGCGGCGTCGCGAGCGTCACCGGACCCGCGACCAGGGTCACGCGCGCGCCACGCGCCGCGATCGCGGCCGCGATCGCGAAGCCCTGCTTCCCCGAGGAGCGGTTGGCGATGTAGCGCACCGGGTCGATGGGCTCATGCGTCGGTCCCGCGGTCACGACGATGTGCCGGCCGGCAAGGGTCTGTGGCTGCGGCGACAGCGCCGCCTCGATCGCGGCGACGATCGCATCGGGTTCGGGCAGGCGCCCGGGACCGAACTCGCCGCACGCCATCGCGCCGTCGTCGGGAGCGAGCACCGTGACGCCGTCGCCGCGCAGCCGCGCGACGTTGCGCTGCGTGGCGGCATGTTGCCACATCCGCACGTTCATCGCGGGCGCGGCGAGCACCGGCTTGTCGGTGGCGAGCAGCAACGTGGTGGCGAGATCGTCCGCGATGCCCGCCGCCATCCTGGCGAGCAGATCCGCCGTCGCGGGGCAGACGACGACCAGGTCGGCGGCGCGGCTGAGCTCGATATGGCCCATCTCGACCTCGTCCTTGAGCTCCCACAGCGAGGTATGGACGGGCTCGCCGGATAGCGCGGCAAGCGTCATCGGCGTGACGAAGTGCGCCCCGCCCGCGGTCAGCACGCAGCGTACCGTATGGCCGCGCTTGCGCAGCGTACGGATCAGCGCGCACGCCTTGAACGCGGCGATGCCGCCGCCGACGATCAGGAGGATGCGTCTGCCGTCCACGCGGCGTCCCATGCCGTTCCGGCGCGGGATTGTCGAGCCGATCGCGCCAGATCCACAAGGCCGCGCGGCGCGAAGGCGAGCCCGATCGGCAGCAGCGGCGCGATCAGCAGGCCCCAGTAGAAATTGTCCGGTCGTCCGATCCCCATGAACGGCGCGATCAGCGCGGCGAGCGCGAGTGTCACGCGATCGGCGAACGGATCGCCGCGGCTCGCCCAGCCGAACAGCGCGAGCGGGAGGGCGAGCGCGGTCAGCCAGAGCGGGAGCAGAGAAAAGGCGCTGCTGTTCGCGGTCAGCGAGAGGATGAAGCGCCAGCCGCCGAGGCTCGTCCAGCCCGGCGATGCCGCATCGCCGGGAAGCGTGACCGCCGCGACCGCATGGGCATGCGCCAGCATCGTCAGCGCGAAGGCGACCAGCACCAGCGACCAGCCGGTCGCCTCCGCGCGCCGCCGCTCGGCGAGCGCGGCGAACGCCAGCGCGACGATCGCGGGCGCGGCGAGTTCGCGCACCAGCAGCATCGCGAGGCCCGCGACGCAGGCGAGCCACCAGCGCCGACCGCCCGCGCCGACCAGCGCGAGCACGAGCAGCAGCGCCGCCCAGGCCTCGTGCCACACCGCCATCACCGGTTGCGCAAGGATGAGCACCGAGATCGTGGCGCAGAGCGCGGCGCCGATCCGCTCGGCGCGCGCAAGACCGCCCTGGATGCGCCACACCAGCGCGCCGGTCGCGACCAGCGCGAGCGCACGATACAGCCAGCCGAGCGGGCCGCTTCCCAGCCAGGCGGCGAGCAAGGCCAGCGCGGGCTCGCGCACCGTCACGAACGGACGCAGCGGATAGCCGCGCGCGCGCTGCTCGGCGGCGACGGCACGGTAATAGGCGGCCGGCGTCGCTCCTCCGGCCGCGGTGTCGCGCGCGATCGCGCGGTAGAGCGCGGTGTCGCTCTTGCCCGGCGCGACGAGGTCGGGGCCGTGCGCGGGCGTGCTGGCGATCGTCACGCCGAGCGCCATCAGCAGGACGAGCGCGGCGAGCGCCATGCGCGCGGGCCAGGCGGGGAGCCGGGCGAAGCGGGTCGGGGATACGGACATCTCCGCCGGCGTAGCGGCGCGACGGTTAAGGCGGCGTTCGTGCGTCGCTCGTGACGGTCGCCGCTGATCCGTCATCCCCGGTCTCGTCATCCCGCTTTTTCCCTCGTCATGCCGGCGGAGGCTCGCATCTCCCGGTTTGGAGCGCGCGCCGTCCCGGGGAGATCGCAACCCTCGTGGGGATGACGAGAAGGGTGCGGATACGGGACCGCTCGCCTGTTCCCCGAATCGTCCCGCCGGCGCATAAGGCGGCATGGCTCCTCCGTTCGTCCCGCTGCGCGTCTTTACCGCCTTCACGATGCTGGAAGGCGCGATCGATCCCAAGGCGCTTGCCGGCCACGCCGCCGAGCTCGGTTTCCCCGCCGCCGCGATCTGCGACCGCAACGGGCTCTACGCGGCGATGGCGTTCTCGGCCGCCGCCGGCGGGGCGGGCGTGCAGCCGATCATCGGCACGCTGCTCGCGGTGTCGCGGCCACGCGATTGCGGGGGCGCCGAGCCCGGCAAGCCGCCGCTGATCGACTGGCTGCCGCTCTATGCGCAGGATGCGACGGGCTACGACAATCTGTGCGCGCTGGTCTCCGCGGCGCATCTGGACCGGCCGTCCGACGAGGATGCGCACGTCGCGCTCGCCACGCTCGATGGGCGTACCGCCGGCCTGATCGCGCTCACCGGCGCGGCCGACGGGGCGCTCGCGCGGCTGCTCGCGGACGGGCAGGCGAGCCATGCCGAGGCCTATGCCGATCGCCTGGCCGCGCTGTTCCCGGAGCGTCTCTATGTCGAGATCGCGCGCCGCGGCGAGGCGGTCGAGGAGCGGTCCGAGGCGGCGCTGATCGAACTCGCCTATGCCCGCGACCTGCCGCTGGTCGCCACCAATCCGGCCTGTTTCGCCGAGCCCGGCTTCCACGCCGCGCACGACGCGATGCTGTGCATCGCCGACAGCGCCTATGTCGAGGCAGACGATCGCCGCCGGTCCTCCGCCGAGGCCTGGCTCAAGCACGCGGACGCGATGGCCGGGCTGTTCGCGGACCTGCCCGAGGCGCTGCTCAACACCGCGGTGGTGGCGCGACGGACCGCGTTCGCCGCGCCGAGGCGGAAGCCGATCCTTCCCGGGCTCGCCAACGATCGCGACGGCGAGGCGGCCTTGCTGCGCCGCGATGCGCGGGCAGGTCTGATCGCGCGGCTGCGTCTCTACCAGCCCGACGGTCCGCTCGAGGACGGCTACGCCGCCTATTTCGAGCGGCTCGACTTCGAGGTCGACGTCATCGTCGCGATGGGCTTCCCGGGCTATTTCCTGATCGTCGCCGATTTCATCAAATGGGCCAAGGACCGCGACATCCCGGTCGGCCCCGGCCGCGGCTCGGGCGCGGGATCGGTGGTCGCCTGGGCGCTGACCATCACCGATCTGGATCCGCTGCGCCTCGGCCTGCTGTTCGAGCGCTTCCTCAACCCCGAGCGCGTGTCGATGCCCGATTTCGACATCGACTTCTGCGAGACCCGGCGCGGCGAGGTGATCCGCTACGTCCAGGAGAAATACGGCCGCGATCACGTCGCGCAGATCATCACCTTCGGCAAGCTGAAGGCGCGTGCGGTGCTCAAGGATACCGGCCGCGTGCTCCAGATGAGCTACGGCCAGGTCGATCGTCTCGCCAAGCTGGTGCCCAACCACCCGACCGATCCGTGGACGCTCAGGCGCGCGATCGACGGCGTGTCCGAGCTCCACACCGAATATGCCCGCGAGCCCCAGGTCACCCGCCTGCTCGATCTCGCGATGAAGCTCGAGGGGCTGCCGCGCCACGCCTCGACCCATGCCGCCGGGGTGGTGATCGGCGACCGGCCGCTCGACCGGCTCGTGCCGCTCTACCGCGATCCGCGCTCGGACATGCCGGTCACCCAGTTCGACATGAAATATGTCGAGGAGGCGGGGCTGGTGAAGTTCGACTTCCTCGGCCTCAAGACGCTGTCGGTACTCCACAAGGCGGTCCGGATGATCCGCGCCAAGGGCGACGACGTCGATTTCGCGACGCTCGCCTGGGACGATCCGGCGACCTACGGGCTGCTCCAGTCGGGCAACACGGTCGGCGTGTTCCAGGTCGAATCCGAGGGCATGCGTCGCACGCTGTCGGCGGTGAAACCGACCGTGTTCGAGGACATCATCGCGCTGGGTGCGCTGTACCGGCCGGGACCGATGGACAACATCCCGCTGTTCGGCGCGCGCAAGAACGGCACGGTCGCGATCGAATATCCGCATCCGCTGCTCGAGGGGATCCTCGCCGAGACCTACGGCATCTTCGTCTATCAGGAACAGGTGATGCAGGCCGCGCAGATCCTGGCGGGCTATTCGCTCGGCGGGGCGGACATGCTGCGCCGCGCGATGGGTAAGAAGATCAAGGCGGAGATGGACGCGCAGCGTGCGGGGTTCGTCGAGGGCTGCCTGCGGGTCAACGGCATCCGGGCGGCGGAGGCCAACACGCTGTTCGACCTGATCGACAAGTTCGCGGGCTATGGCTTCAACAAGAGCCATGCCGCGGCCTATGCGTTGCTCACCTACCAGACCGCCTGGCTCAAGGCGCATCACCCGGTCGAGTTCTTCGCCGCCTCGATGTGCTTCGATCTCGGCCAGACCGACAAGCTCGCGATCTTCGCCGACGATATGCGGCGCATGGGCGTCACCTGCCTGCCGCCGTCGATCAATCACAGCGAGGCCGGTTTCGTGGTCGAGACGCGGGGCGAGGGCCTCGCGGTGCGCTATGCGCTGGGCGCGCTCAAGGGCGTCGGCGAGCGTGCGATGGAGGAGCTGGTCGCCGAGCGCGCCGCGCGTGGCGCCTTCCGCAGCCTCGAGGATTTCGCCGATCGCGTCGATCCGCGGCTGCTCAACCGGCGCCAGATCGAGAGCCTCGCCGCCGGCGGCGCGTTCGAGCCGCTCGGCCACGAGCGCGCCGCGGTCCACGGCGCCGCAGAAATCGTGCTCGCCCACGCCAACGCCGCGCACGACGCCCGCACCAGCGGGCAGGGTGGCCTGTTCGGTGGCGACGATGTCGCGGTGCCCCCGATCCGCCTCGCCGCCGCGACCTGGTCGATCGCCGAGGCGATGGCGCAGGAGCGCGAGGCGTTCGGCTTCTATTTCTCGGCGCACCCGACCGACCGCTTCCGTCATCTTGCGCAGGCGCATGGCTGCCGAAGCTACGGGCAGTGCTGCGAGCTCCAGACGCCCGCCGCCCAGGTCGACGAGCGCGGCCGCCGCCAGCCCGCGCCGACCGTGGCGATGGCGGGGCTGATCGAAAGCGCGACGTGGCGCACCGCGAAGAGCGGTCGTCGCTACCTGACGGCGCTCTGCTCGGATGTGTCGGGACAGTTCGTGGCGAGCTGCTTCGACGACGATGTCGCGACGATGCTCGAGGAAACCGCGAAGGCGGGCGGCTGCGCGCTGCTTACCGTCGAGCTCGATCGGCGCGATGGCGACGAGACGCCGCGCGTGACGGTGCGCGGCGTCCGCCCGTTCGACGGCATGACGCTGGCGACGCGGCTCAGCCTCTCGGTGCGGATCGCGGATCCCGAGGCGGTGGCCGTGCTCGCCGATGCGCTCGCCGATCGACGCAGCGGCAGGGGCGAGCTCCACATCCTCACCGACGGCCCCGAGGGTGGTCCGATCGACATCCTGGCGGGCCGCGACTTCGCGTTCGATGCCGAGCTGGTCCGTCGGCTCGAGCGGCTGCCGGGGCTTGGCGACGTTCGGCTCGCGCCGGCCGAGATGCCCTTCGCGGGGGGACGCGGCGATCTCCGGCTGGTCGCATCGCGATGACCGGCTATGCCGCGTTCTGGCCCTTCTACCTGCGCGAGCATGCCCGGCGAGCGACGCGTGCGCTGCATTACGTCGGGACGAGCCTGGTGTTCGTCTGCCTGGTCGCGGGCCTCGTCACCGGCCGTACCTGGCTGTTCTGGACGATGCCGGTCGCCGGCTACGGCTTCGCCTGGACGGCGCATCTCCTGGTCGAGCGGAACCGGCCGGCGACCTTCCGCCACCCGCTCTGGTCGCTGCTCTCGGATTTTCGGATGTACGCGCTGTGGGTAAGCGGCCGGCTCGGGCCGGAGCTCGCGCGCGCGGGCGTCGCGACGCGGTGATTGGGACAATGTTTACCCGCTCGCGCTAGGCCCGTCCGCAGGCAAGAGGAAGGCGGACGCGGTGACGGGCACACGGACAGCAACCTGGCCGGACCGTCATCCGATCGCGGCGCTGATCGCGTTCTTCGCGGTCGTCCGCCTTGTCGTGCTCGCGCTCGGCATGCGCTTCGACGCCGACAATCTGACGAGCTGGATGCAGATCTCCGACGTCGCGTTGCTGCGCGATCACCTGTTTCGGACGCTCTGGTATCTCCACACCCAGCCGCCGCTGTTCAATCTGCTGGTCGGCACCGCGCTGCGGTTCGGCACGGCGGGGTTCCCGTGGGTGATGGGCCTCGTCTACGCGGTCGTGACGCTGGGCGGCATCCTTGCGTTCCATGGTCTGGCCGGTGTGCTGACCGGCCGGCCGCGGTTCGCGCTGCTGGCCGCGGCATGGCTGTGCGTATCGCCCGCCGTCCTGCTCTTCTCGCAGAAGCTCTACTATGACGGGATGGTGCCGTGGCTGCTGTGCATGACGGTGTGGGGGCTGCATGTCGGCACCGCGCGGCGGTCGTTCGCGTGGCTGTCCTTCGGCTTCGCGATGCTGGCGGCGACGACGCTGCTTCGCTCGATGATCCACCCCGTGCTGTTCGTCGCGATCCTGGCGATCTATGTGTTACCGGCGCACGGTCAGCGGTTGCGGCTGGCGACGGCGGCGCTGTTGCCGGGCACCGCGGTCGCCGCCGTGCTGGTCAAGAACATGGTCGTGTTCGGAGCGGCGTCGCTGAGCAGCTGGGCGCCGCTCCAGCTCGATCACACCACGGTCGATCGCCTGCCGGCCGCGACCCGCGTCGCGCTGGTCCGCGAAGGCAGGCTGTCGCGTTATGCCGTGGTCGACGGCTTCTCGCCGCCGCCGGTCTATCTCGCCATGATGCCGCCGATCGCGCCGACCGGCGAGCCCAGCCTCGACAATCTGCGCAAGTCGACCGGCGAGGACAACTGGAACCACATCCTCTACACCAGGATCGGCAGGGAGCGGATGCACGACGCGCTCGTCGCGCTGGCGGTCGATCCGGGCGGATATGCCAAGCTGCTCGGCACCTCGCTTTATCATTTCCACCGTCCGCCGAGCGAATTCAAGGGGCTCGAGCGTAACCTCGCGGTGATCGCGCCATGGGAACGCGCGGGCAATGCGGCGGTCGGGCTGCAACCGGCGGCATGGTTCGGCGGGACGCTCGATCCCGACCGGCAGGCGGCGCCGCTGCTCCAGATCGCCTATACCCAGGTGCTGGTCACGATCGGCTTCCTCGCCGGCGTCGTGCTGCTCGGCTGGCGGCTGCTCGGCGATGCCCGCGCACGCCGGCTGCCCGCGCTGGCGGATGCGACACCCGCCGCGCTCGCGCTACTCGGCGCCTGGGTGATCGTCATCTCGAGCGCGTTCGACGTCTGGGAGAACAACCGCGCGCGGTTCGACATCGCGCCGGTGCTGCTGCTCGGCGCGCTGGCGTTCGTGGCGCGGGTGGTGGACGGGTTCGCGGCGCGGCGGCGGCAGGCGCGGGATCAGGGTACGCTCCAGCCTGCGTGAACCTCCTCCGACGGAAAAGCGGTCCGGGCGCACAGCTCAGAACAAGGACATCTGCGTGCCGGGCAGCACCGGCGGCTCGAACAGGTCGGTGCACAGCGCAAAGCGTCGGTTCGGGATGCCGTTCCGCCTGATCGCGAGCGCGACGCGCCGCGCGATCAGGTCCGCCCATGGCCCCTGTCCCCGCATCCGCGTGAAGAAATCGGGATCGTTGTCGCGCCCGCCGCGGATCGCCCGGATCGTCGCCATCACCTTGCCGGCGCGATCGGGATGATGCGCGTCGAGCCAGGCGCGGAACAGCGGCGCGACCTCGTGCGGCAGCCGGACCGGGATATGGGAGACGCCGCGCGCGCCGGCTTCGGCGGCGCGCGCGACCAGCGCCTCGATCTCGTGGTCGGTGACCTGCGGGACGATCGGCGAGATCGAGACATGCACGGGCACGCCCGCATCGGCGAGGCGGCGCACCGCCGTCAGTCGCCGCTCGGGATGGGGCGCGCGCGGCTCGAGCGTGCGCGCCGTTTTCGGATCGAGCGTGGTGATCGACAGGCAGACCGCGACCAGCCCCTCCCCGGCCATACCCGAAAGCGTCTCTAGATCGGCGAGCACCCGGTCCGACTTGGTGGTGATGGTGACCGGATGCCGGCAGCGCGCCAGCAACGCCAGGCAGTCGCGGGTGATCCGGTAGCGCGCCTCGATCGGCTGATAGGGATCGGTATTCGTGCCGAGCGCGATCGGCCGGCAGACATAGCCCGGTGCGGCGAGTTCGCGCTCGAGCAGCGCTGCCGCTCCGGCCTTGGCGAACAGCCGCGTCTCGAAATCGAGCCCGGGCGACAGATCGTGGAAGGCGTGGGTCGGCCGCGCGAAGCAGTAGACGCAGCCATGCTCGCAGCCGCGATAGGGATTGATCGATCGATCGAACGGCACGTCGGGCGACGCGTTGCGGGTGATGATGGTGCGCGGTGTCTCGATCGTCACGGTCGTGCGGAGCGGCGGTGTCGCGCCGTCGATCGTCTCGCGCGCGTCGAGCCAGTCGCGGTCATGCTCGCGCGTCGGCAGCCCGAAGCGCGACGGCGTCTCGTTGAGCGTCGCACCGCGTCCCGCGCGCTGGTCCGGAGAGCGAATCGGCATTGACAAAAGCTACGCGTCATGCGAGAACGTATCAAGAACAACGGGAGCGTCGCAATGGCTCGGATCTGCTTCGTCGAACTGCCGGTTGCCGATGTCGCGGGCGCGCAGGCCTTCTACGAGCGCGCGTTAGGCTGGGCGCTCACCGGCTTCGGGTCGAGCTATGCCTGTACCATGAGCGGCGACGTCGATCTGGGATTGCAGGGCGACGCGGGCGAGACCACCGCCGCGCCGCTGGCGGTGATCCGGGTCGACGATCTCGATGCGGCGGAAGCGGCGGTGACGGCCGCGGGCGGCTCGATCAGCCGCGCGGCGTTCGATTTTCCGGGCGGGCGGCGGTTTCATTTCCGCGATCCGGCGGGGAACGAGCTCGCGGTGCTGGTGGATGCGTAGCGGATCATCAGGTCACGCGCGCGTTTCGTGGCGATCCTGCCAGCCGAGCGGCGAAAGCGCCGGTGGTATTCCCGAGCGCGTCGGGCTGCGCGGATCCCATCTCGAGCCGGTCGATGTCGGAGGCGCTTGCATGGGGCGCGGCTTGGGCTACTAGAGGCGCGCCATCCAGGGAGGATCCATGGCGCATCATCCTGCGCGACCGCTCTCACCGCATCTGACGATCTGGAAATGGGGCCCGCACATGCTGGTCTCGATCCTCCACCGCGTGACCGGCGTCGCGCTGACGGCGGGCGGCGGCATCATCTTCGCCGCGTGGCTGGCGTGCGCCGCGGCCGGCCCGAAGGAATATGCCGCTTTCTATGCGTGGGTGGCCGACGGCCGGACGGGCGGCCAGCACCTCGTCAATATTTTAGCCAGGCTGGTCGGCGTTGGTCTTACATGGGCGGTTTTCCAGCATATGTGCACGGGCGTGAGGCACTTCGTTCTGGATACCGGCGCCGGCTACGAGCTCAACACCAACCGGTTGGGCTCGATGGCGACCATCCTCGTCTCGGTCCTCGCGACGGCGCTGTTCTGGGGCTATATCTGGGGGACCAAGTTCTGATGCGCTCGGGAACGCCGCTCGGGCAGGTCCGTGGCCATGGTTCCGCCAAGCACGGCCCGCACCACTGGTGGATGCAGCGCGTCACCGCCGCCGCCAACCTGCTGTTGGTTCTGTGGTTCATGCTGTCGCTGGCGCGATTGCCGATCGTCGATCATCAGGCCGTCGTGCTGTGGCTCAAGTCTCCGCTGGTCGCGGTGCCGCTGGTCCTGCTCGTCGTCTCGGTATGCTGGCATTTCCGCCTCGGGCTCCAGGTCGTGATCGAGGACTATGTCCACGAGGGGCCCAAGATCGCGATGACGCTGCTCGTCACCGCCTACGCCGTCGCGATCGCCGCGCTGTGCCTGTTCTCGATCCTCAAGATCGCCTTTGGTGGGGTCGCCGCCTGATGCCCGAAGCGTACAAGATCATCGACCATGTCTACGATGCCGTGGTCGTCGGCGCGGGCGGCTCGGGTCTGCGCGCGACGATGGGCATCGCCGAGCGCGGGCTCAAGACCGCGTGCATCACCAAGCTGTTCCCGACGCGCAGCCACACCGTCGCCGCGCAGGGCGGCATCGCCGCCAGCCTCGGCAACAACACGCCCGATCACTGGACGTGGCACATGTACGATACCGTCAAGGGCTCGGACTGGCTCGGCGATCAGGACGCGATCGAATACATGGTCCGCGAGGCGCCCGCCGCGGTGATCGAGCTCGAACATGCCGGCGTGCCGTTCAGCCGCAACCCGGAGGGCACGATCTACCAGCGCCCGTTCGGCGGCCACATGCAGAACATGGGTGCCGGGCCGCCGGTGCAGCGCACCTGCGCGGCGGCCGATCGCACCGGCCACGCCATGCTCCACGCGCTCTACCAGCAGAGCCTCAAGTACGACGCGGACTTCTACATCGAGTATTTCGCGCTCGATCTCATCATGGAGGGCGGCGTGTGCAAGGGCGTGATCGCCTTGTGCATGGAGGACGGCACCATCCACCGCTTCCGCGCGCACGCGGTCGTGCTCGCGACCGGCGGCTATGGCCGCTGCTATTTCTCCGCGACCTCGGCGCATTCGTGCACCGGCGACGGCGGCGGCATGGTGCTGCGCGCCGGCCTGCCGATGCAGGACATGGAGTTCGTCCAGTTCCACCCCACCGGCATCTATGGCGCGGGCGTGCTCATCACCGAGGGTGCGCGCGGCGAGGGCGGCTATCTCACCAATGCGGAGGGCGAGCGCTTCATGGAGCGCTATGCCCCGTCGGCCAAGGACCTTGCGTCGCGCGACGTCGTCTCCCGCTCGATGGCGATGGAGATCCGCGAGGGACGCGGCGTCGGCGAGAACAAGGATCATATCTACCTGCACCTCGATCATATCGATCCCAAGGTGCTCGCCGAACGGCTGCCCGGCATCACCGAGACCGGCAAGATCTTCGCCAATGTCGACCTCACGCGCCAGCCGCTGCCGGTGACGCCGACGGTGCACTACAACATGGGCGGCATCCCGTGTAACTATCACGGTGAAGTCGTCACGCTGCGCGACGGCGATCCCGACGCGGTCGTGCCCGGCCTGTTCGCGGTCGGCGAGGCGGCGTGCGTCTCGGTCCATGGCGCCAACCGGCTCGGCTCCAATTCGCTGATCGACCTGGTCGTGTTCGGACGCGCCACCGGGTTTCGCATCGCCGAGCTCGTCAAGCCCAACACCAAGCACGGCGCGATCGATACCGTGTCGGACGGGATCGCGCTTGCCCGGCTCGACCGCTATCGCAACGCCGGCGGCAGCACGCCGACCGCGGCGATCCGGCTCGAGATGCAGCGGACGATGCAGAAGCATGCCGCGGTGTTCCGCGACACCGCGCTGCTCGAGGAAGGCCGCGAGAGGATCGATGCGGTCCTGGCGAAGATGGCGGATGTCCGCGTCACCGACCGTTCGCTGATCTGGAACACCGACCTGATCGAGACGCTCGAGCTCGACAACATGCTGCCGCAGGCGGCGGTGACGGTGCATTCGGCCGCCAACCGCACCGAGAGCCGCGGCGCGCACATGCACGAGGATTTCCCCAATCGCGACGACGGCGCGTGGATGAAGCACACCATCGCGTGGTTCGACGAGAAGGCCGCCGCGGCGGTCCGGATCGACTACCGCCCGGTCCACGACTATACGCTGACCGACGAGGTCGACTATATAAAGCCCAAGGCGCGGGTTTACTGATGGCCGTCCAGGCTGGCCAGACGAACGGTTTCCGCCAGTCCGTCGTTGGCCCATGGCGTGGCCGACCGAACCATCCGTTCGCCAGACCCTATGAGATCGAGTGTGGCGACTGCGACTCCCGGTATGGCGCCAATAGCTGCGATTTTCACATCAGACGCTGCCCAGATTGTCAGGATGGACGATCGGGGCTGTTAGCGGAGTAAGTCATGGCCGAATTCGCACTCCCCAAGAACTCGAAGATCAGCGGCAAGGGCAGGGCGCACGCCGCGTCCGGCGCCGCCAAACCGCGCAGGTTCAAGATCTACCGCTGGGATCCCGAGAGCGGGGAGAATCCGCGCTACGATACCTACGACCTCGATCTCGAGCAGACCGGGCCGATGGTGCTGGACGCGCTGCTCAAGATCAAGAACGAGGTCGATCCGACGCTGACCTTCCGGCGGTCGTGCCGCGAGGGCATCTGCGGATCGTGCTCGATGAACATCGACGGCACCAACACGCTCGCCTGCACCAAGGCGATCGCCGACGTGAAGGGCGAGGTCAAGATCACGCCGCTGCCGCACATGGACGTCATCAAGGATCTCGTCCCCGACTTCACGCATTTCTACGCGCAATACGCCTCGATCCAGCCCTGGTTGCAGACCGTCACGCCCGCGCCCGCTGGCAAGGAGCGGCTCCAGTCGCCCGACGACCGCGCGAAGCTGGACGGGCTGTACGAATGCATCCTGTGCGCCTGCTGCTCGACCTCGTGCCCGAGCTACTGGTGGAACAGCGACAAGTTCCTCGGGCCGGCGATCCTGCTCCAGGCGTATCGCTGGCTCGCCGACAGCCGCGACGAGCGGACCGGCGAGCGGCTCGACGAGCTCGAGGACCCGTTCCGCCTCTACCGCTGCCACACGATCATGAACTGCGCCAACGTCTGTCCGAAGGGGCTGTCGCCCGCCAAGGCGATCGCCGAGATCAAGAAGATGGAAGTCGAGCGGGTCGTCTGAGCCGATGGTGACGGGCGAGCGCCCGGAGGAGCCGGTTCGTGGCGGCTCCGATGGCCTCAACGGCTGGACCTTCTACGGCGAGGCTCCGGCATGAGCACGGTGCTCAAGCGCTACGACGCGCTGGTCGCCGGCGGCGAGCTGCGGCCCGATCCGATCCAGCAGGCGGTCGCCGCCCGGCTCGACGGCCTCGCCGACGCTCTCGCGGTGCGGCCGCAACGCGGATCGGTGCTGTGGCGCGTCCTGCGCAAGCGGCCCGAGCCGATCCGCGGGGTCTATCTGTGGGGCGGGGTCGGTCGCGGCAAGTCGATGCTGATGGACCTGTTCTACGGCTGCCTCGACATCCCGCAGAAACGCCGCGTCCATTTCCACGAGTTCATGCTCGAGGTCCACGACCGGCTGCGCGTCGAGCGATCGCGCGAGGTGCCCGATCCGGTGATGCCGGTGGCCGACGCGCTCGCCGAGGAGGCGCGCCTGCTCGCCTTCGACGAGATGGTGGTCACCAATTCGGCGGACGCGATGATCCTGTCGCGCCTCTTCACGCGGATGATGGGCCACGACGTGACGATCGTCGCGACCTCGAACCGCGCGCCCGCCCAGCTCTACCTGAACGGCCTCAACCGCGAGCATTTCCTGCCGTTCATCGCGCTGCTCGGCGAACGGCTCGACGTCGTCGCGCTGGACGGCGACACCGACTATCGGCTGGCGCGGCTGGCGGGCTTTCCGACCTGGTACGTCCCCAACGGACCGGGCGCGACCGAAGCGCTGTCGCGCGCCTTCTTCCGGCTTACCGACTTCCCCGTCGAGGACAGCGCGCATGTGCCTGCCGAGGACGTGGCGGTACAGGGCGGGCGGACGCTGCATGTCCCGCGGGCGGTCAAGGGCGTCGCGGTGTTCTCGTTCGCGCGGCTGTGCCGCGCGGCGCGCGGCGCCGCCGATTATCTCGCGATCGCGCGCCGCTATCATACCGTGATCGTCGTCGGCGTGCCGCTGCTCACCGCGGAGAAGCGCAACGAGGCGGCGCGCTTCAAGATCCTGGTCGACGCGTTCTACGAGCATGGCGTCAAGCTGCTCGCCGCCGCCGACGCCGAGCCCGAAGCGCTCTATGTCGATGGCGACGACGCCTTCGAGTTCGAGCGCACGGTCTCGCGCCTGATGGAGATGCGATCGATCGCGTATCTCGCCAAGGGACATGGCGGGGATACCGGTACGACGGGGGCGATCTGAAGGGGAGCTTGTCCCCACTCGTCTCCGCTCACCCTGAGCGAAGTCGAAGGGTCGTTCTTGTTCTCTGCGGGGTAAGAAGGACGGGGCTTCGACTTCGCTCAGCCCGAACGGGACGGGCACGATTTTCTCGGACACCTGCCGCCCAAAGCGGTTGAACCGCCCGTCCGACGGGTCTAAGCGAACCCCGCTTTCCGGCGGCCGCCGGTTCTCGCGCGGCCCCGTCGCACTCGTGTCTCGGCACGCAATACTGGACCCTTGGAGGCTCAATGGCACGCAAGAAGATCGCGCTGATCGGCGCGGGCAACATCGGTGGCACGCTCGCCCATCTGGCTGCGCTCAAGGGCCTTGGCGACATCGTGCTGTTCGATGTGGTCGAGGGCGTGCCGCAGGGCAAGGCGCTCGATCTGTCGCAGTGCGGCCCGGTCGAGGGCTTCGACGCGACGATCCTCGGCACCAACGATTATGCCGACATCGCCGGTGCCGACGTCATCATCGTCACCGCCGGCGTCGCGCGCAAGCCCGGCATGAGCCGCGACGATCTGC
>CAXTNX010000026.1:0-40459 GCA_964245815.1 uncultured Sphingomonadaceae bacterium
GCCGGATGGTGGTGTGCGGCGATCCGCGCCAGATCGACCTGCCCGACATCGGCAAGTCCGGCCTCGCCGACGCGGTCGCCAAGCTCGACGGCATCCCCGGCATCTCGATGGTCCGCTTCGGCGCGGCCGACGTGGTGCGGCATCCGGTGGTCGGGCGGATCGTGCAGGCGTACGAGGGGCCGGATGATGCGTGAGCCGAAACCGTCTCCCCGCGAGGGAGAAGGATATGCAGACCCAGCGGCCTGGCCGGCTCGTCGAAGTTGGATGAGGGGGTGGCGCGCCCGGCATGGCGCATGCCCTCGCCCTCCTCACCGCTGCGCGGCGGGTCCCCTCCCTCTCCCCGACAGGGAAAGGGCCGTATGATCCACGTCGAGACCGACGCCGCCGGCTGGCCCGGGGGCACCGACTGGGCGGCGCTCGCCGACAAGGCGGTCCGCGCGGGAATCGCGCACTCGCCCGAGCGCGCGCTGGTCGCCGCCGCGGTGACGGTCGAGGTTTCGGTGAAGTTCACGTCCGACGAGGAGGTGCAGGCGCTCAACCGCGACTATCGCCAGCAGGACAAGCCCACCAATGTCCTCTCCTTCCCGATGGTGCAGGCCGACCTGCTCGATGCGGTCGACCAGAACTCGGACGACGGCGAGCTGCTGCTCGGCGACATCGTGCTGGCGCATGGCGTCTGCGTGGCGGAAGCCGCCGGCAAGGGCATCGGCGTCGAGGCGCACGCCGCGCACCTGATCGTCCACGGCACCTGCCATCTGCTCGGCTACGACCACATGACCGACGCCGACGCCGCGGAGATGGAGCAGGCCGAACGCGAGGCGCTCGCCGCGCTCGGCATCGCCGATCCGTATGCGGCCGACGAACGCTGAACGGGATCGTGCGACCGCCCGCGGCCTGACCGTCGGCTGACGGTCGCACGGCATTCCGACTCTTTCGGGTACGGAACGGATCGTTTGCCGGGGATCGACGTTGGCTCGCGGATGAGACGGACGAGGATGTTGGCCATGCTGAAGAAATTGCTGATGTCGGCGGCGGCGGTCGCGATGGTCGCCCCGGTCGCGGTTCCCGCCCCGGTCGTGGCGGCGAGGCATTACGGCCATACCTACCATGGCCGGGGCGGCCGCTATCATTATCGCTGCCGGCGCAGTAGAGGCACGACCGGCCTGCTCGCGGGCGCCGGGGTGGGCGGCGTGGGTGCGGCCGCGCTCGGTGCCGGGCCGCTCGGCATCGCCGCCGGCGTCGTCGGCGGCGGGCTGCTCGGTCGCCATATCGACAAGCGCCACGACGCCGCCCAGAACCGGCGGAACGGCTGCTAGGCGGGGCGCGCGCAGCGGTGAACCGTCGGTCGACGGCATCACCGTCGCGCGGTCGTTCGCCCTTCCAAAGTTTGAAACCGCGGTATAGCTGGTGTGTTCGATCGTCGGAGACCGAACATGCATGCACCAGCGCTTCTCACGTGCGGTTCCTCGATCGGAGCCGTGCGTCGTCCGGCACGTCCACGGCCCGAGTCGGGCGCCTGTCCGGACCGGGCGATGGGCGCCTCCATTCCATCGACGTCCACGCCCCCTCGACACGCTCGTCCCCGCCCCGCTACATTCGCCGCATCACGGCAAGGGATCCGAATCAGCACCGCCATGCCCGACGATTCCAGTAGGAGCCCCGCCGCGACCGGCGGGGGATTGTGGTCCGGCTTGCGCCATCTGCTGTTCGGCGAAGGGGCCGAGCCGACGTTGCGCGACCAGATCTTCGAGGCGATCGAGGCGCATCAGGACGATCCCGCCAACGCGCGCGATCTTTCCGCGCAGGAGCGGATCATGCTCCAGAACCTGCTCGAGTTCGGCGACCGCACGGTGCGCGACGTCGCGGTACCGCGCGGCGATATCGTCGCGATCGACGAGGAGGCGAGCTTCGAGGCGCTGGTCGCGCTGTTCGCCGAGGCCGGGCATTCGCGGCTCCCGGTGTTCCGCGAGAGCCTCGACACGGTCACCGGCATGATCCACGTCAAGGACGTCTTCGCGATCCTCGCCGGCACCGGCCCACGCCCGGACAGCATCTCCGCGCTGATCCGCGAGCCGCGCTACGTGCCGACCTCGATGGGCGTGATCGACCTGCTCGCCGAGATGCGCGCCACCGCCACGCACCTGGCGATCGTGGTCGACGAATATTCGGGCACCGAGGGACTCGTCACGATCGAGGACCTGGTCGAGGAGATCGTCGGCGACATCGAGGACGAGCATGACGAGGCGCCCGCCGAACTGCTCGTCGCGCTGGGCGACGGGATGTGGGATGCGGACGCGCGCGCCGAACTGGACGACGTGGCCGAGACGATCGACCCGCGGCTTGCCGAGACAGACGAGCCGGTCGATACGCTGGGTGGCCTCGCCGCGCTGATCGCCGAGCGGATCCCGCAAGTCGGCGACGTCCTCGAGCATGAGAGCGGCTGGCGGCTCGAGGTCACCGATGGCGACCAGCGCCGGGTCACCCGGCTCAGGCTGCATCCTCCGGTCGCGGAACCGGTCGAGCCCGATTGAGGTTTGATCCGCGGGCCGACGACACCGCCCGGAGACCTGCCATGAACCGCCGCACCTCGCCGCTGATCGCCCTGCTTCTGCTCGCCGCGTGCGGGAGCAAGGCGCAGTACGACGTTGCCGCCGGCGAGGGACCGCACCCCATATTGCCGGCCGAGCAGCACAAGTTGATCCCGACCGTCAAGATGGCGAAGGCGATCGGCTGGTCGCACGGCGAGGCGCCGACGCCCGCGCCGGGGCTCCAGGTCGCCGCCTTCGCGCGTGGTCTCGACCATCCGCGCTGGCTGCTGCCGCTTCCCAACGGCGATGTGCTCGTCGCCGAGACCAATGCGCCGCCCAAGCCCGACGACGGCCAGGGTATCCGCGGCTGGTTCCAGAAGATCGCGATCAAGCGCGCCGGCGGCGCCAGCCCGTCCGCCAACCGCGTCACCCTGCTGCGCGACACCAACGGCGATGGCGTGGCGGACCTCCGCAGCGTGTTCCTGGCCGGGCTCAACAGCCCGTTCGGCATGGCGCTGTCCCCCGACGGACGGACGCTCTACGTCGCCGATACCGACGCGGTTCTCGCCTTCCCCTACACCGCCGGCGCGACCCGGATCACCGCGCCGGCGCGCAGGATCGTCGATCTGCCGGCTGGGCGGATCAACCATCACTGGACCAAGAACGTGATCGTCTCGCCGGACGGCAGGACGCTGTACGCCACGGTGGGATCGAACTCGAACGTCGACGACAACGGCATCGCCGCCGAGACCGGGCGCGCGGCGATCTGGGCGGTCGATCTCGCCAGCGGCGCGCATCGCGTGTTCGCGGGCGGCCTGCGCAACCCCAACGGCATGGGCTTCACCGCCGACGGCACGCTGTGGACGGTGGTCAACGAGCGCGACGAACTTGGATCGGACCTCGTGCCCGACTATCTCACCTCGGTGAAACCGGGCGGCTTCTATGGCTGGCCGTGGCGCTATTACGGCACGCATGTCGATCGCCGGGTCAAGGATCCGGCACCGCCCGAGGTCGCCCACACGCTCGCGCCCGACTACGCGCTCGGTCCGCACACCGCCTCGCTCGGGCTGGCGTTCGCGAGCGGCGCCAAGCTGGGGCCGCGATATGCCGACGGCGCCTTCGTCGGTCAGCACGGCTCGTGGAATCGCGATCCGCCGTCGGGCTACAAGGTCGCGTTCGTCGGTTTCGCCGGCGACCGGCCGCTGCCTAACCCCGCGCAGGACGTGCTGACCGGGTTCCTCACCCCCGATGGCAAGGCGCATGGCCGGCCGGTGGGGGTCGCGATCGATCGGGCCGGCGGCCTGCTCGTCGCGGACGATGGCGGCAACATCGTGTGGCGGGTCACCGCGGCCGGTGCGGGCACGAGCCTTGCCGCGAAATGAATGGCCGGATCAGCCCCGGTTCAGACATCCGCCCGTAGAGTTCCATCCGGAGTAGAGGAGAGTTCTATGCGTCGCCCACTCATCACCGCAATCGCCGCCGCCACCGCGCTCGCCGGTGCCGGCATCGTCGCGTCCGCGCCAGCCGAGGCGCGCACCTTCGTGTCGTTCGGCGTCGGCGTTCCGGCCTATGGCTACGGCTATCCGGCCTACGGCTATCCCGCCTATGGCTATGCGCCGTACGCCTATGGCTACCCGGCCTATTACGGCGGCTACGCGCCGGTCTACTATGGCGGCTATTACGGCCATCGCGGCGGCTATTATCGCGGTGGCTACGGCGGCGGGTATCGCAGTGGCTACCGCGGCGGCTATCATCACGGCGGCCATCGCCGCTGATCCCCCGCGTTCAGGGAGGCGGTGCCGGCCCCGTGCCGTGTCAGGCATCCGGTCGCGTCATCTCGAAGCGATTCCCGGGCTCGATGCCGGCATAGTCGGCGGCATACCCGGCGCGCAGGATCGGTCGCGTCGCGAACAGGTCGAAGCGACCGTCCGCGGTGAGCCATTCGCGCGCGATATGGACATGAACGACCTGGCCGATCACGAGCCAGCTGTCCAAGGCCTCGCCGGCGACGTCGCGCAGGCGGACGATGTCGACCACCCGGCATTCGAGCGAGGCCGGGCTCTCCGCGACTCGCGGCGAGGCGACCGCGACGCCGGGCACCGCGCTCAGCCCGGCGAGCGCGAACTCGTCGACCCCGTGCGCCACCGGCGCGGAGGTCGCGTTCATCCGCTCGGCGAGAGCGCGGGTCGCCAGGTTCCAGGTGAAGGCGCGGGTCGCATCGGCATTGGCGACGCTGTCCTTCCACCCTTCGCTGCCGAACATCACCATCGGCGGCCGTGACGCGACCGCGTTGAAGAAGCTGTAGGGCGCGAGGTTGCGCCGCCCGGCGGCGTCGACGGTTGCCACCCAGCCGATCGGCCGTGGCGCGACGATCGCCTTGAAAGGGTCGTGCGGCAGGCCGTGGCCATCGGCGACGGCATAGGAATGGAGGGTCTCGCGCATTCCCCGCCCCTAGCGATCCTGCATCCCCGGGCAACCCCATGTTGTGCCGTTGCAACACCCGCCACGCGAAGCGGAGACCCTGACGATCGGCCGCGACATTGTAGCGATACCGTCATCCTCCGCCGGTAGCCGCGCCGGGCAGCGACGGCCGGATACGCCGCCGCGGGATCCATGAGGGGATTACAAGTGAGGCTTACCAAGTCCATCGCACGCCTGTCGGTCTCGATGATCGCGCTCGGCGCCGCCGCGCCCGTCCTCGCCCAGTCGACCGGAACGCAGGTGTTCGACCAGCAGGAGATCGTCGTCACCGGCACCCACGGTCCGCAGAATGTCGGCGGCATCTCGTCGCCGGACACGGTCAAGACGCGCGAGGTGCTGACCCAGGCGCTGATCACCCACCTGACGCCGGGCCAGACGATCAACGACACGATCAACCTCGTGCCGGGCGTCAGCTTCCAGGGCAATGACGGCTATGGCTCGTCGGGCGGCTTCCTCACCATCCGCGGCTTCGACCAGTCGCGCATCTCCGAGACGTTCGACGGCATCCCGCTCAACGACACCGGCAACTATGCGCTCTATTCCAACCAGCAGCTCGATCCCGAGCTGATCGACCAGGTCAACGTGTCGCTCGGGTCCACCGACGTCGACAGCCCGACGCCGTCGGCGACCGGCTCGACGGTCAACTACACCACGCGCACCCCGACGGACGACTTCCATGTCCGGATGCAGAGCTCGATCGGCGAATATGACGAGCTGCGCATCTTCGGCGTCGTCGACACCGGAACCTTCACCTCGTTCGGCACCAAGGCGTGGCTCGCCGCCTCGAAGCAGACCTACAACGCGCCGTTCAACGATTTCGGCAAGATCGACAAGCAGCAGTACAACGCCAAGATCTACCAGCCGATCGGTTCGGGCGGCGATTTCGTCTCGGTCGCCGGCCACTACAACAAGAACATGAACAACTTCTTCGGGTCGGAGCCGCTGCGCAACGACACGACCATCCTGAGCGCGACCGGCACGCCGGTCCTGGGTCTGGACGGCCAGCCGCTTGCCCGCACTCCGGGGCCGGATTCGTCCAACCGCTTCGCGAGCAACGCGGACGAACGCTATTACCAGAACCAGCTCAACTACACGCTCGGCCGGTGCGCGCGGATCGCCGGCGGACCCGGCGCGCAGATCGAGACCACGTCGATCTCGACCGCGGCGGCCAGCCTCGCCAACCAGAACCAGGCCGCCTGCGGCTCCGAATACGACGACCGCTACAATCCGTCCAAGACCGCCAACATCCGCGTCAACTCGCGCTTCACGCTGACTCCGGCGCTGACGCTGACGGTCGATCCGTTCTACGAATACACCGACGCCAACGGCGGCGGGACGCTCAAGGCGAGCGAAGGCGCCTTCACCAAGACCGCCAACGGCACGACCTTCACCGGCTACGGCTATTTCGGCGGCACGCTCTACACCGGGCGCGACATCAACGGCGACGGCGACACCAGGGACACGCTGCTGCTGCTCGCGCCGTCGAACACGGTCACCAACCGCTACGGCGTCATCGCCAACCTGTTGTGGAACTTCACCCCCACGCAGACCGTCCGCGTCAACTACACGCTGGACTACGGCCATCATCGCCAGACCGGCGAAGCGGCGGGGCTGACCGTCAGCGGCCGGCCGACCAACCTCTTCCCGCACGACAACGGCGCCTATACCGACGCCAACGGCGACGTGCTCCAGAAGCGCAACCGGCTCTCGATCGCCATCCTCAACCAGGTGTCCGGCCAGTATCGCGGCAGGTTCCTCGACGACAAGCTGACCGTCGAGGCGGGCGTGCGCGGCGCCTTCTTCACCCGCAAGCTCGACAATCGCTGCTTCACCACGGCGGGCAACGGCAATGTCGACTGTACCGACGATCCGAGCCAGAACGCGGCCTATGCGGCGGTCAACGCCTACAGCCTCAGCGCCGCCACCGCGCTGCCGGTCGGCTACAATCCGCCCGCCAAACGCACCTACCACTTCAACAAGCCGCTTCCCGCCGCCGGCCTGACCTTCAAGCTCACCCCCTCGGTCAGCGTCTATGGCAGCTACTCGAAGGGGTTGCAGGTGCCCGGCACCGACCAGCTCTACAACGCGTACTATTATCCGCGCGACAATGCCGCGGCGAGCCCCAAGCCCGAGACCTCGGACAATTTCGATGCCGGCGTGCGGATGCGCAGCGGCAAGGTGCAGGCGCAGATCGCGGGCTGGTACACGATCTTCCGGAACCGGATCGAGCAGAACTACGATCCGATCCTCCAGCTGTCGACCTACACCAACCTCGGCACGGTGCATAAGTACGGCGTCGACGGTTCGATCGCGTATCAGGTCCTCCCGCAGCTCTCGCTCTACGGCTTCGGCTCGTACCTGAAGTCGAAGATCCTCGACGACGTGCAGATCGGCACCTGCACGACCGGGTTCAACACCTCGGTCGGCCCGGCCGTGACGCCGTGCGCCACCGGCTCCGCGATCTTCGCCAATACCGCGGGCCATCGCGAATCCGGCGCGCCGACCTATACGTTCGGCGGTCGCGCCGAGGGCGATTTCGGCCCGCTCGAGGTCGGCATCCAGGCCAAGCGGACCGGTCCGCGCTACATCAACGACCAGAACACCGCGGTCTATCAGAGCTACGGCACCGGCGCCGGGACGGTGTTCTACCAGGTCTATGGCGCGAAAACGAAGCCCTACACCGTCGTCGACCTCGACGCGCGGCTGTCGCTCAGCCGCTTCGGGCTCAACGACCGCACCTGGCTGCAGTTCAACGTGACCAACCTGTTCGACAAGTTCTACACCGGCGCCTCCTCGACGAGCAACGCGACCGCATCGAACACCGTGGTCAACTTCTGGCAGCTCAGCGCGCCGCGCACGATCTCGGGCACGGTCAATATCGGCTTCTGACCGGCGCGATCGGGGCACACCCGGGTGCGTACGGAGGGTGGTCGGCAGCGATGCCGGCCACCCTTCGCATGTTCGGCATTTCCACGCTGACATCGTGCGGAAACAGCCCTAGGGAAGGCGCCGCCACGATGTCGTCCCCGCCGATCCTCCCCATCCGCGCCTGGCTGGCCGCGCTCACCGCGGCGGCGCTGCTCGGCGCGTGCGCGAAGAAGCAGGAGACGCCCAAGCCTCCGCCCCCCGTCGTCGGCGTGCTCACCGTCCGGCCGAGCAGCGTCCCGATCGACATCGAGCTGCCCGGTCGCACCGCGCCGTTCCAGACCTCCGAGGTGCGGCCGCAGGTGACCGGCATCCTCATGAAGCGTCTGTTCGTCGAGGGCACCCATGTCCATGCCGGGCAACCGCTCTACAAGATCGATCCGTCGACCTATCGCGCCGCGCTCGGCCAGGCGCAGGGCAGTCTCGCCTCGGCGCAGGCCACCGCCGTGGCGGCGCGACTCAAGGCTGGCCGCTACGGCGATCTCGAGAAGCTGCGCGCGGTCGCCAGGCAGGACGCGGACGACGCGCGCGCCACCGCAGGTCAGGCCGACGCCTCGATCAAGCAGAGCCGTTCCGCGCTCGACGCGGCGCGGATAAATCTCGACTACACGACGGTACGCGCGCCGATCTCGGGCACGATCGGCCGCTCGATCGTCACGCCCGGCGCGCTCGTCACCGCGAGCCAGACCGATGCGCTGGCGACGATCCAGACGCTCGATCCGATCTATGTCGATATCCAGCAGAGCTCGAGCGAGCTGCTCGCGCTGCGCAAGGCGATGATGAGCGGCGGCGCGCTGCCGGCCGAGGCGCCGGTCAGGCTCAAGCTCGAGGATGGCACCCCCTACGCCGCCGCCGGTAAGCTCCAGTTCGCCGAGGTGACGGTCGATCCCTCGACCGGCGCGGTGCTGCTGCGCGCGCGCTTCTCCAACCCGAGCGGCTTCCTGCTGCCCGGCATGTTCGTGCGCGCGGTGGTGACGCAGGCGCGCCGCACCGACGTGTTCCAGCTGCCCGCGCAGGCGGTGCAGCACAACCCGCGCGGCGACGCCTCGGTGATCGTGATCGGCGCGGGCAACAAGGCCGAGCAGCGCCCGGTCGAGACGCAGGGCATGCAGGGCGACACCTGGGTCGTCACCAAAGGGCTCAGGGCGGGCGATCGCGTGGTCATCGTGGGCACCGGCAACGCCAAGCCCGGCACGGTGGTGCGCCCGGTCGCGGCGACGGGCAGCGCCGCCGAATCGGCGATCGTCACGCCGCCGGCCAAATCCTCCGGCAAGGGCAGCGGGGGCGGCGCCGCCGCGGGCAGATGATCTCGCGCTATTTCATCGCGCGCCCGATCTTCGCCTGGGTGCTCGCCATCGTGCTGATGCTCGCCGGGCTCGGCAGCTTCAACTTCCTGCCGATCGAGCAATATCCGAGCGTGTCGCCGCCGACCGTCGGCATCAGCGCGACCTATCCGGGCGCGTCCGCGCAGGTGCTGCAGGATTCGGTGACACAGGTGATCGAGCAGCAATTGTCCGGGCTCGACGGGCTGCTCTACTTCCAGTCGACCTCGTCCGATGCCGGCACGGTCACGATCACCGTCACGTTCGACAACGGCACCAACCCCGACATCGCGCAGGTCCAGGTGCAGAACAAGGTGCAGCAGGCGCTGCCCCGGCTGCCGACCGAGGTGCAGCAGCAGGGCCTCACCGTCACCAAGCGCTCGCCCGACTATCTGCTGATCGTCGCGGTCTACGACGCCACCGGTCGCAGCACCCCGTCGGACGTCTCGGACTATCTCGGCTCCAACCTCCAGGATGCGCTGTCGCGGGTCAGCGGCGTCGGCGAGGCGACCGCGTTCGGCTCGCAATATGCGATGCGCATCTGGCTCGATCCGTTCAAGCTGACCGCGCACCAGCTGATGCCATCCGACGTGTCGACCGCGGTGACCGCGCAGAACGTCCAGGTCTCGGCCGGCCAGATCGGCGGCCTGCCGCTGGCCCCCGGCGCGGCGCTCAACGCCACCGTGACCGCGCAGTCGCGGCTGACCAGCCCGCAGCAGTTCCGCGACATCGTCCTCAAGACCGAGACCGACGGATCGATCGTCCGCCTCTCGGACGTCGCGCGCGTCGAGCTCGGCGACCAGGATTACAACTCGGTCTCGCGGTTCAGCGGCCATCCGGCCTCGGGTCTCGCCATCGCGCTCGCGCCCGGCGCGGACGCGCTCAAGACCGCCGATGCGGTCAAGGCCAAGGTCGCCTCGCTCCAGGGCACCTTCCCGAACGGCTATCAGGTCGCCTATGTCCGCGACTCGACGGACTTCATCCTGCTCTCGGTGCACGAGGTCGAGAAGACGCTGCTCGAGGCGATGCTCCTCGTCGTGCTCATCATGTACGTGTTCCTGCAGGACTGGCGCGCCACGCTCGTCCCGGCGATCGCGATCCCGGTGGTGCTGCTCGGCACGTTCGCGGTGCTGTACCTGACCGGGTTCTCGATCAACACGCTCACCCTGTTCGGCATGGTGCTGGCGATCGGGCTCCTAGTGGACGACGCCATCGTCGTGGTCGAGAATGTCGAGCGCGTGATGGAGGAGCAGCATCTCGAGGCGCGCGACGCGACCGTCGAATCGATGGACCAGATCTCGGGCGCGCTGATCGGCATCGCGATGGTGCTCGCCGCGGTGTTCCTGCCGATGGCGTTCTTCGGCGGATCGATCGGGACGATCTACCGGCAGTTCTCGATCACCATCGTCACCGCCATGGCGCTCTCCGTCGCGGTCGCGCTGATCCTCACGCCGGCGCTGTGCGCGAGCCTGTTGCGGCCCAAATGGAAGCAGCGCCCCGACAAGGACGCGCGCCCGTCGCGCAACCCCATCAAGCGCTTCTTCGCCTGGTTCAACCGCATGTTCGACCGGGTGACCAACGGCTATGTCGGCGGCGTCGAGCATGTCATCCGCCGCACCGGCGTGACGATGATCGCCTTCGCGGCGCTGGTCGCGGCGCTCGTCTTCCTGTTCGTCAAGCTGCCGACCGGGTTCCTGCCGACCGAGGATATCGGCCAGGCCATCGTCCAGTACCAGCTGCCGCCCGGCACGACGCGCGATCGCACCCAGGCGGTCGCCGCGCAGGTCGAAGATTATTTCCTCCACCAGGAGCACGACGTCGCCGCGATGTTCGCCAATTCGGGTCGCAACTTCAACGGCACCGGCAGCAATGTCGGCCAGGCCTTCCTCGCGCTAACGCCGTGGGACGATCGCAAGGGCGCGGCCAACACGTCGCAGGCGGTGGTCGGGCGCGCGCAGAAGGCGCTCCGCGGGATGCGCGACGCGCAGATCATCACCGTGCTGCCGCCGCCGATCAGCGGCTTCGGCCAGACCAACGGCTTCACGCTCGAGCTGATGAACACCGGCAATCTCCCCCAGGCCGATTTCACCGCCGCCAAGGACAAGCTGCTCGCCGAGGCCAACGCCGATCCGCTGCTGTCGGCGGTCCGGCTCGGCACGCTGGAGGACACGCCGCACCTCAAGATCGCGGTCGACAACACCAAGCTCGGCGTGCTCGGGCTGAGCCAGGCGAGCGTCAATGCGACGCTGTCGGCGGCATGGGGCGGCACCTATATCAACGACTTCGTCGACCGCGGCCGCGTCAAGCGCGTCTATATGCAGGGCGATGCGCCGTATCGCGGGACGCCGCAGGATCTCGGCGCGTGGCACGTCCGCTCGACGACGGGGACGATGACGCCGTTCTCGGCGATCTCGAGCTCGACCTGGAGCAAGGCGCCGACGATCCTCCAGCGCTTCAACGGCACCTCGTCGTTCGAGCTCCAGGGACAGGCGGCGGGCAACGGCAGTTCGGGCGACGCGATGAAGCGGATCGTCGAACTCGCGCGCAAGGACGTGCCGTCGGCGACCACGACCTGGTCGGGGCTGAGCTTCCAGGAGAACCTCTCCACCGGCCAGGCGCCGATGCTCTACGCGGTATCGATCCTCGTCATCTTCCTGTGTCTCGCGGCGCTCTACGAGAGCTGGTCGATCCCGTTCTCGGTGCTGCTCGTCATCCCGCTCGGCGTGATCGGCGCTGTGCTCGCGGTGATGGCGCGCGGGCTCGACAACAACGTCTATTTCCAGGTCGGCCTGCTCACCACCATCGGCCTGTCCGCGAAGAACGCGATCCTGATCGTCGAGTTCGCGCTCGACGCCGAGGTCAGGGAAGGCAAGAGCGCCTTTGACGCCGCGATGGAGGCGGCCCGGCTGCGGCTGCGCCCGATCGTGATGACCAGCCTCGCCTTCGTCGCGGGCACGCTGCCGCTCGCCATATCGACGGGGGCGGGCGCGGCCAGCCGCGTCGCGCTCGGCACGGCGGTGGTCGGCGGG
Organism: uncultured Sphingomonadaceae bacterium; assembly: GCA_964245815.1. Lineage (GTDB taxonomy): Bacteria > Pseudomonadota > Alphaproteobacteria > Sphingomonadales > Sphingomonadaceae > Solisphingomonas. Next base: position 12,286 of record CAXTNX010000026.1, read on the forward strand.
ATGATCACCGCGACGGTGCTGGCGATCTTCTTCGTGCCGATGATCTATGTGCTGATCCGCAGCCTCCCGGCGCGTTTCAAAAGGCGACGCCGCGACGATCGCGCGACCGCCTGAAAGCTTGCTTGCGTCCGCTTCCGGTTCTACCGGGGCGTGTCGTAGGACGGGATGCAATCCGGCGGCGGGTGGTCGGCGATCACGCGAGAGCGTCAGAGCCCCAACGGCCGGACCGCGGCCACCCGCCGCCCACGCGCCGGATCGCCACCGGCGATCGGAACCCATCGCCTTCCCGACGCTTGACCGGCAGCGACTGACAGGGAGCGCAATGTGACGATCGAGGCCGTTGAGCGTGACATGGTGGCCGACGAGGTCGTTACGACGCTCATCGTCAACGGCACGCCGCACGATCTGGTGCTGCCATCCTGGGTGACGCTGCTCGATCTGCTGCGCGAGCGGCTTGCGCTGCCCGGCACCAAGAAGGGCTGCGACCATGGCCAGTGCGGCGCATGTACCGTGCTGGTCGACGGAAGACGGATCAATTCCTGCCTCAAGCTCGTCGCGACGCTCGACGGCGCGGCGATCACGACGATCGAGGGCATCGGCGCGCCCGACACGCTGTCGCCGGTGCAACAGGCGTTCATCGACTGCGACGCGTTCCAGTGCGGCTATTGCACGCCCGGACAGATCGTCTCGGCGACCGCCCTGATCGACGAAGGTCGCGCGCACTCTCGCGCGGAGATCCGCGAGCTGATGAGCGGCAACATCTGCCGGTGCGGGGCCTATACCAACATCGCCGACGCCATCTGCCAGGCGATGGCGGAGAAGGCGGCGTGAACCGCTTCGCCTTCGCCCGCCCCGCCACCCTCGACGAGGCGACGGCGCTGCTCGCCCGGCCCGGCGCGCGCGCCATCGCCGGCGGCACCAATCTCGTCGACCTGATGAAGGAAGGCGCGGAGACGCCATCGCTCGTCGTCGATCTCGGCCGGTTGCCGCTGCACGAGATCGTTGCGCGCGACGATGGCGGGCTCAGCCTCGGCGCGCTGGTGTCCAACGCCGACACCGCCTGGGATACGCGGGTCGAGGCGCGCTATCCGCTGCTCGCCCACGCCATCCTCGCCGGCGCCTCACCGCAGTTGCGCAACGCGGCGACCAATGGCGGCAATCTCAATCAGCGCACCCGCTGCTATTATTTCTACGACCGCGCGACGCCGTGCGGCAAGCGGACACCGGGCGCCGGATGCGGCGCGGTCGGCGGCGTGAACCGCATCCACGCGATCCTCGGCGCGAGCGACGCCTGCATCGCCACCCATCCCTCCGACATGTGCGTGGCGCTGGCGGCGCTCGACGCCGACGTGCGCGTCCACGGCCCGGACGGGGCGCGCGCGATCCCGGTCGGGGACTATCATCGCCTGCCGGGCGACGATCCGACGCGCGACAATACGCTCCGGTCGAGCGAGATCGTTACGTCGATCGACTTGCCCGCGCGGGGCTTCGCCGAGCATTACACCTATCTCAAGCTGCGCGACCGACTGTCCTATGCGTTCGCGCTCGTGTCGGTCGCGGTCGGGCTCGAGATCGAGGACGGCATCGTCACCACCGCGCGGATCGCGATGGGCGGCGTCGCGCACAAGCCGTGGCGTGTCCGCGCCGCCGAGCAGATCGTCGAGGGCAAGACGCCCGATCGCGCGACGTTCTCGAAAGCGGCCGACCGGCTGCTCGCCGGTGCGACCGGCCGCGGCGAGAATGATTTCAAGATCGAGCTCGGCCGGCGCGCGGTGATCCGCGCGCTCGAGCAGGCCACGGCGGGCACCCCGCAATCCATCGCCGACAAGCGCATCGCCTGAGGACCATCCCGACAATGGCCGCCGCCACCCCATCCCCGACCAGCCGCATCGGCGATCCGCTCAGCCGCGTCGACGGCCGGCTCAAGACATCGGGTCGCGCGCCCTATGCGGCGGACTTCGCGATGGCGGGGCTGGCCTATGGCGCGATCGTGTCGAGCGCGATCGCGCGCGGGCGGATCGCCGGCTTCGATCTTGCCGCCGCCCGCGCCGTGCCCGGCGTGATCGAGATCGTCACGCACGAAAACCGGATCGCGGTCGTCGAGAAGGACAAGGCGTGGAAGGACGCGGTCGCGCCCAACGGCTCGCCGTTCAAGCCGCTGTCCTCGCCCGAGATCGCATGGGCGCAGCAGCCGATCGCGCTGGTGATCGCGGAGACGTTCGAGGCGGCGCGCGCCGCGGCGTTGCTGGTCGCGGTGTCCTACGACAGCGACGACATCGTCACCGAACTGCGGCTCGCCGTCGGCGACGCCTATTATCCCAAGGGGGACGGGACCTACTCGCCCGAGAAGTCGCGTGGCGATTTCAAGAGCGCCTATGCCGCCGCGCCGCATCGCGTCGCCGCGACGTATCGGATCGCGCCCGAGCATCACAATCCGATGGAGCCGCACGCCTCGTCCGCCGCCTGGCTGCCCGACGGCACCCTGCTGATCCACGACAAGACGCAGGGTGCCCAGAACCCGCAGGCCTATCTTGCAAGCATCTTCGGGCTCGACCCCGAGCAGGTGCATGTCGTGGCGCCGTTCATGGGCGGCGGCTTCGGCTGCGGCCTGCGGCCCCAGTACCAGACCTTCCTCGCGGCGATGGCGGCCAGGATGGTCGGGCGCCCGGTCAAGGTCGTGATGACCCGCCAGCAGATGTTCTCGCACCAGTATCGTCCGCACGTCGTCTACGACGTGGCGCTCGCCGCCAATGGCGCGGGGCAGCTCCAGGCGATCCGTTCCGACTGCATCGGGGTCACGTCCCGCTTCGAGGTCAACGCCGAGAATGTCGTCAACTGGGGACCGCAGATCTACCGCTGCGACAATGCCGAGATCGATTATCGGGTCGCGCCGCTGGACACCTACACGCCGGGACCGATGCGCGCACCCGGTGCGGCGACCGGGCTCAACCTGTTCGAGATCGCGATGGACGAACTCGCCTACGAGGTAGGCATCGATCCGCTCGAGCTGCGCCGGATCAACTATTCGGACCGCAACGAGCTGTCGGGTGCGGCGTACACGTCGAAGGCGCTGGGCGAGGCCTATACGCAAGGCGCCGCGCGGTTCGGCTGGGAACGCCGGACGATGGCGCCCGGATCGATGCGCGACGGTCGCGAGCTGGTCGGCTGGGGGGTCGCCACCGGCTGCTGGGAGACGCTGTTCCAGGCGCATACCGTGCGCGCCCGGCTCGGCACCGACGGCCGGCTGGAGGTCGCGACCGCATCCGCCGATATCGGCACCGGCACCTATACGATCATGACGCAGATCGCGTCCGAGGAGATGGGGCTGCCCGTCGATCGCATCGACGCGCTGCTCGGCGACTCGACGCTGCCCAAGGCGCCGGTCGAAGGTGGCAGCTGGGGCGCGGCGTCGATCGCCAACGCGCTGGTCGTCGCCTGCGCCAGCCTGCGCGGGGCGCTCGTCGCAGCGGCGCGCAAGCGGGACGATTCGCCGCTCGCCAATGCGTCCGTCGACCTGGTCGAGTTCGCCGGCGGCACGATGCGGCTGAAGAGCGATCCGGCGCGCGCGATCGATCTCGCGGCGTTCATCCGCGGCGAAGGCGGGCCGATCTCGGTCGAGGAGAGTGTCGGCCCCAAGGTGCTGGAGGCGCCCGGCAAGGCGCGCAACACCCATCAGGCGGTGTTCGTCGAGGTCAAGGTCGACGACGAGCTGCGGCAGATCCGCGTCACCCGCGTCGTCGTCGCCGTCGCGGCCGGTCGCATCATCAATCCCAAGACCGCGCGCAGCCAGGTGCTCGGCGGGGTGGTTATGGGGATCGGCATGGCGCTGCACGAGGAGACGATGATGGATCATCGCCTCGGCCGCTGGATGAACCACAGTCTCGCCGAGTATCACATGCCCGCGCACGCCGACATCGCCGACATCGAGGTGGTATTCGTCGACGAGCCCGATCCCGAGGTCAATCCGCTCGGCATCAAGGGGCTGGGCGAGATCGGCATCGTCGGCACCGCCGCCGCGGTCGCCAACGCGATCTTCCATGCCACCGGTACGCGGGTGCGGGACCTGCCGGTGACGATCGACCGGCTGCTATGAGCTACGCGCGGCGCCGCGCCGCCAGCCAGTAGAGCACGCACGACCCCGCCACCGCCGCGGCGAGACCGAGGATCTCGTCCCATTGCGCGAGCAGGATCACCGCGATCATGCTGCCGCAGCCGAATACCGTCCAGGCGGTCAATCCGGGCAACCGCAACGGTGTGCCGGCCTGCGCGACATCCCGCCGGCGCAGTACCAGCGCCGCCGCGCAGCCCGCGAAGTACAGCGCGCAGGCCGACAGCACCGACAACACGACCAGCGTCTCGAACGTGCCGGTCACCGCGAGCAGAGCAGCAAGCGTCGCGTGCGCGAGGATCGCGAGCCGCGGCACGCGGGTGCGGCGCGAGACCCGACCCAGCGCCTGCGGCAGATAGCCGTCGCGCGCGAAGGCGAACAGCACGCGCGGCGCGCCGAGCATGTCGCTGCCCAGCCATCCGCCCATCGACACCGCGGTACCGATGACGAGCAGCACGCCAAGCCGCGGGTCGATGCTCGCCATCGCATCGGCGAGCGGCGCGGTCGATCCGGCCAGCGCGGCGCCGAGCAGCCCCTGCGCGATCGTCTGGATGGCGATGTAGAAAAGGGCGACGAACGCCATCGCGCCGACCAGCGCGCGGGGCAGGGTGCGCGCAGGATCGGCGACCTCGCCGCTCGCGCCGAGCGCGGTCTCCATGCCCTGGAAGGCGAACAGCGAGAGCAGGATCGCGCGCCCGATCCCGGCGGCATCGGGCGAGACCCCCGCCGAGAGGTTGGCCGGGCGCACGAACAACGCGCCGACCGCGACGAACAGCACGAGCGGCACGAGCTTGACGAGCGTCGTCGCCGCGATCAGCCGCGACGCGGGGCGCACGCCCGCCAGGTTGACCACGGTCACCAGCGCGATCACCGCGACGATCAGCGCCGCCTGCCAGCCCGGCTGCGCGAGCGCGGGCGCCAGCCGGCCGAGCGCGGTCGCGAACGCCGAGGCGATGCCGCCGGCGGCAAGCACGCACGACAGCCAAAGCAGCACGCCTGCGATGAACCCGGCAAGCGGCCCGAATGCCGCCTCGACATAGCCGTAGGTTCCGCCGCTGGTCGGCACCCGGCTCCCGGCTTCCGCGAAGCACAGCACCACCGCCGCCATCGCCAGCGCGCACAGCAGATAGGCGACCAGGGCATAGGGTCCGGCAGCGCGCGCCATGCCCGCAGGCAGCGAGAAGATGCCCGCGCCGATGACGATGTTGACGATCGCCGCCGCCAGCGCGATCGGACCGATGCCGCGTCGCAGCCCGGCGTCGCGGGCACCGGCCTCGGCGAAGGCGGCGCGCGCCACGGCGGCATCGCTCATCGACAGGCGCTCACTGGCGCCGGCTCGCGGTCGCGTCGCGCGCGGCGCGGAACTCGCTGTCCGCGCTCCAGTTCGGCCAGTCGCCGCGATCGGCGAGATCGCGACCCGTCGCGTAGAGCAGCCCCAGCACCTGCGGCACGCCGGTGAAGTCCATCGCCGCGGACCATTCGTCCGCGGGCTGGTGATAGCGGTCCCTGACATAGGCGTCGCGGAGCAGCTTGCCGCGCGTCGTTCCGCCGTTGACGAGGTCGATGCCCTGCCCGTAGCTGATCGCGGGCACGCCCTGCTTGGCGAACGAGAAATGGTCCGATCGGAAGAAGCTGCCCGCCTCCGGTCGCGAGTCGGGCGAATAGTGCCGGCCCTGCGTCGCGCCTTCGGCCTCGAGCATGTCGAGCAGGCCGAGCCTGGCCGAGCCCGAGATCGTGAAATCCTTCGCCGCGCCAAGCCCGAACGGACCGTCCATGTTGAACACGCCCGCGGTCGTCGCCAGCGGATAGATCGGGTCGGACGCATAGTATTCGGAACCGAGCAGCCCCTTCTCCTCCGCGGTGACCGCGAGGAACACGACCGAGCGGGCGGTCCGCGGCGCGTGCGCATAGGCGCGCCCGAGCTCGAGCAGCGCGGCGATACCCGAGGCGTTGTCGGCGGCGCCGTTGTAGATGCGATCGCCCTTCGCATCGGGCTGGCCGACGCCGAGATGATCCCAATGCGCGGAATAGATCACGGTCTGGTCGGGATGGCTCGCGCCGGGCAGGCGGCCGAGCACGTTCCTGGAATGGATCACGCCGACCTGCGCGGCATAATGCGCGGTGAGGGTCGGCTTGAGCGTCACGGGCGTGAAGGCGCGGGTCTGCGCCTGCGTCCTGGCAGCGTCGAAATCGAGCCCCGACGCCTTGAACAGCGCGACCGCCTCGTCGCGCGTGATCCACGCCTCCATCGAGGTGTGGACGCCGGCGGCGTCCTTGCGGACGATATCGAACTGGGTGTTGGTGTTCGAGTTCCTGACCGTCGGCCAGCCATAGCTCGCCGCCGCATAATCGTGGACGATCAGCACGCCCGCCGCCCCGCGCCGCGCCGCCTCCTCGTACTTGTAGGTCCAGCGGCCATAATAGGTCATCGCCTTGCCGCCGAAATCGCCGCCCGGCTGTCCGGCCATCGCGGTCTCGAAATCGGGATCGTTGATGAGCACGACCATGATCTTGCCGTGCAGGTCGACGCCCTTGAAGTCGTCCCACCTGCGCTCGGGCGCGGTCACGCCGTAGCCGACGAACACCAGCGGCGCGTTCGCGATGTCGACCCGCTTTCCGCCATCCAGCGGCGCGCGGATCGCGATCTCGCTGCCCTGGGTCAGCGCCTGTCCGCCCGCCGAGACCTGCGGCATGCCATCGATCTCGGAGCGCAGCAGCGGCACGTCCTGCGTCCAGCCGCGCCTGCCCTGCACCATGTCGCCACCGGGCTGGAGCCCCGCCGCCTGCATCTGCCTGATGATGTAGGCGACCGCCTTCTCCTCGCCCGGGGTCGCGGGACCGCGGCCCTCGAAGGCATCGGAGGCGAGCACGCGGATATCGTCCGATACGCGCGCAGTGCTGAAATCGGGCGCGGGCGCGGCGGCGGCGATCGCCATGGCAGAGGACACGGCAAGCGACAGGCACGGCAGGCGACGCATGAGAACCCTTTCGACGATCGGACGCGATCCTAGGGAAGCCGGCCCGTCGCGCAAGCGTCATCACCCGCGTTGCCGAAGCGCCGGCATCATGGCACATCCGCCAGCGCCTTGGGGGTGCGACATGACCGACATCACGACCCGACAGGAACGGCCGCAGCGCACGTTCGCGCCCGCCACCGCGATCCACATGGTCCGCACCACCCAGCAGGCGCATTATCAGCTCAGCCAGATGGCGGACCAGAAGGCATCGATCCTGATGGGTGCGACCTTCGTGACCTTCACCATCACGCTCGGCCAGTTCAAGGCCGGCACCGGAGCGGCGCTGCCGCTGCTGATCCTCGGCGGGTTCGCGTTCGTCTCGGCGTTCCTGGCGGTGATGGCGGTGCTGCCCGCGGCGGCGCCGCGCCGGGACGGCCCGGTCAACCTGCTGTTCTTCGGGTCGTTCGTCCGCTTCAGCCAGGACGAGTATATCGACCGCATGCTCGACGCGCTGGCCACCGACGAGACCGTGTTCCGGACGATGACGACCGACATCTACCAGAACGGCCGCGTGCTCGCAGGCAAGAAATACCGGTTGCTCGGCTATGCCTATCGCGTCTTCCTGGTCGGGCTGACGTCGAGCCTGCTCGCTTTCGTCGTCGAGACCGCGCGTGACTGGATCTGATGCCGGTGGATGAACGCCTCTTCTCCTACGGCACGCTGCAATTGGCGGCGGTGCAGATCGCGCAGTTCGGGCGCCGGCTCGACGGGGTCGCAGACGCGCTATCCGGATGGCGTCGCGACATGGTCGAGATCACCGATCCGTCGGTCATCGCGACGTCGGGCGAGCGCCATCATCCCATCGTCCGGGAGACCGGGAACCCGGCGGATGGGGTTCCCGGCCTGGTGTTCACGGTCTCGGCGGAGGAGCTGCGGTCGGCCGATGCCTATGAGGTCGACGATTATCGCCGCATCCGGGTGACGCTGCGCTCGGGTCTAGACGCCTGGGTCTATGTCGCGGCGTGAGGGGAGGGCGGGTTGCGATCCTGCGCGATCTCGATCGACAGTTCGAACGCGCCATCGCGATAGACGCTGACGCGGACCGGCCTGGCTCCGCTGGTCCGCCAGCCGGGTCGTCCGGCCTCGGCGGCGATCTGGAACGCCCTGCGGCAGGCCGTGTCGAGGTCCGCGTGCATCCCGTCGACCGGTTCGCGGCTGTCGTCCGAAGAGACCAGCACCATATGGAAGATGGTCATGCCTTGCGTCCGCCTGGGTAGGAAGGACGAATGACTGCCCGGCTGGTTCCGCGAAATCCACGCCGGCCCTTTCAGTGACATGTCGGCAACGCTCCCGGTCGTGCGAAGGCGGGGCTCTCGTCGAGGAGATCGAGCGCCGGCTGAAGGCGTACCGTGACGCGTTGCTCCCCGGCATCGTCGGGCAGGGCGAGCGCGGCGCGCATCCGATCGAGGGCGCGACGACGATCCTCCTCCCCCGTCGTCACGCCCCGCGCGCCGCCGGATGCCGGGGCCTGAGCCGCGGGCATCGCATCAGAACTGGTAGCCGACACCGGCGTTCGCTCCGACGCTGCCGCGGCTGTTGTAGGTCGCGCCGAGCTTGACCACGGTATGGTCGTCGGAGAGCGCCTTGGAAAGACCGACCGCGAGCGCGGTCTGGCCCTGGAAGGTGCCGAAGCCCATCGCGATCATGCCGCGGCCTGCCTCGTAGGGCTGCGGCATCCCGGCCAGCGCCAGCGCGCCGGCGGTGCCCGCCGCCTGATCCTTCCTGACCTTGTTAAGATCGAAGGAGAGCCGGGCGACCTGGGTATCGGTATAGGCTTCGGCCTGGCCGAGCGCCGCGTTCGCGGTGTTGACCAGCTGGCCGACATTGACCGCGTCGTGACCGCCGGTGCCGTCCGCGACGTTGTGCACCGCGACCGGATCGGCCGAGGCGCCGCCCAGCGTCACGCCGCCGTGCGCGGCATCGTCGTACTGGACCGAGGCCTGGCCCATCGCCAGCGCGCCGGCGGCGGTGGTCTCGACGGTGGCGACGCGGGCGTTGGTGATGGCGAGCTGGCCGCCGTTGACCGCATCGGTCGAGCCCGAGGCGACGGTGCCCGAGGCGACGTCGTGGAGCGCCACCGGCGCCGACGCATCGGCGCCCACCAGGGTCACGTCGTTGCTCTTGGTGCCGCCGTTCGATGTGGTCGGGGTCGCCGCGCTGGAATATTGCACCGTGCCGGTCGCGCCATTGTCGACCTTGCCGGCCAGCGTCGCGATCGCCCCGGTATTGGCGCCGACCTGCTGGCCGAGACCGGCGATCGCGGCGCTGTTGGCGTCGACGCGCGCGTTGGTATCGGCGAGCTGGCCGCCGTTGACCGCATCGGTCGAGCCGGCGGTGACGCCGCCCGCCGCGACGTTCGAGATCAGCGTGCCGCCCGCCGCGAGCGTGACGGTGCTGCCGGTCGCGTCGCCATAATGGACCGCGGCGGGATCGGTCGCAGCCGCCGTGCCGGTCCCGCTGCCGCGCGATGCCAACGCCTGCACCGCATCGCCGACATTGCCGTAGGTCACGCCGGAGACCGTGTAGCTGCCGCCCGTCACCTGGCCGGTCGCCACGTTGTAGGCCGCGCCGCCGCCGAGCCCGCTGGCGACCGCGGTGCCGAGCGCGGTCGAGACGCCGCGCAGCTGCGCGACGTTGACCGCGTCGCTGTCCATGCTGCCCGCGGCGACGCCGGTGATCTGGCGGTTGCCGGTCGTGCCGGACTGGCCGGTCTCGGGATTGGTGTAGACCATGTTCTGCGCGACCGCGATCTCGCCGTTCGAGCTTTGCGCGGTGTCGAGACCGAATGCGGTATAGTCGGCGAGCGCGCCGCGGGTGGTCTGCACCGCCGCACCGAGCGCGACGCTGTTGTCGTTCAGAACCGTCGCGCCGCTGCCGATAGCGGTACCGGCGAACGCGTTGACCACCGCGCCGGTGCCGGTCGCCGTGCCGCCGACGGCGTTTGCCTGGGCCCCGGCGCCGATCGCGGTGCTGAAGTCCTTCGTCGCCTTCGCGCTGTTGCCATAGGCCGATGCGAGCTGATCGGTCGCCGCGCTGTCGGTGCCGACCGCGATCGCATCGACATCGGTCGCCGCGGAGCGGTTGCCGATCGCGAGCGCGCTCGCCGCGGTCGCCGATGCCGACGCGCCGATCGCGAGCGTATCGACCGCGCTGGTCGTCACGCCGTTGCCCAGGGCCAGCGACCCGTCGCCGGCGACGATGTTGCCGGAACCGATCGCGATCGCGCCGACGCCGGTCGCGAGGTTGTAATAGCCGAGCGACACCGCACCGGCGCCGTTGGTCACGTTGCCCGAGCCGAGCGCGACCGCGCCCTCGCCCGTCGCCATGTTGGTGTTGCCGAGTGCGATCGCGCCGAGACCGGAGGCCGAATTGTCCCTGCCGAGCGCGACGGTGCCCTCGCCGATCGCGCTGTTCGGATCGCCGATCGAGACCGCGCCATCGCCCGACGCGATGTTGCCGACGCCGATCGAGACCGCCTTGCCGTCCTGCGCCATCGCGTTCTCGCCGATCGCCACCGCGTTCGCGCCGGTCGCCTGAGCGTTGTTCCCCATCGCCACCGACTGGTCGCCCGAGGCGACCGCCTCCGCGCCGATCGCGGTCGCATTCGCGCCGGCGGCCTGGCTGTCGTCCTCGGTGGAGTTGGTGTGGAAATATTTGAGCCCGGCGTCGGTGGGCGTCGGCACCGCCGCGCCCGGTCGGATCGCGTCGAGCGCGTCCTGGACGGTGGCATAGTGCGCGCCGGCATAGGTATAGTCGCCGGTGAAGCTGTTGGTCGCCGCATCGTAGCTGACGCCGCCCAGCGTCCCCGCGACGGCGTTGCCGATCGTCGCGAGCTGGCCGCCGGCCACCGCGTCGCTCGATCCGACCGCGATCCGTCCGTCGGCGAGGTTGTGCAGCCCGACCGTGCCCGCACCCGCGCCGACCAGCGTGAGTTCCTGCGAGGGCGTGCCGCCATTGGCGACCGTCGGCGTCGCGGCATCGCTGTAGCGGACCGGACCCACGGCACCGTTCGAGACGCTGCCCGAGAAGCTCGTGAACGCATCGTCGAGGCTGGCATAGCGATCGCCGAGCGTCGCGACCTGGTTCGATACCGTCGTCAGCGTGCCGCCGAGCCCGGTGACCACCCCGGAGAGCCGCTCGACATCGCCGCCGACCGTGGCGATCGCGCCGTTGGTCGCATAGAGTTGGCTGCCGGTGATCGCGTCGCTCGATCCCGAGGCGATCCGGCCGTCCGCGACATTGTGCAGGCCGACCGCACCGCTGCCGGCACCGACCAGCGTCAGGTCCTGCGACGGCACGCCGCCATTGGCGGTCGCCGGCGTCGCGGCGTCGCTGTAGCGGACCGTGCCGAGCGCGCCGTCGGCGATGCCGCTGCCGAGCGCGGCGACGCTGTCCGACACGGTGTCGAGGCTGTGGCCGAGGTCGTCGACATGGCCCGAGACGGTGGTCACGCTGTCGGCGAGCGTGCCGACCGCCTGGTTGGTCGCGTAGAGCTGACCGCCGGTGACCGCATCGCCCGAGTTCGCCGCGAGCAGCCCGTCGGCGAGGTTCGAGAGGCCGATGCGCGTCGTCGCGCCGGTGCCGCCGAGCGTGACGTGCGTCCGGCTCGCGTCGTCATAGGCGACCGCCAGGCCGGTATCGCCGGTGACCGCCGCGGCGACGGCATACAGCTGGCTGCCGTTGACCGCGTCGGTCGACGTCGCCGAGACGCTGCCCGCTGCGACATCGTGCAGCCCGACCGCGCCGGGCGCGGCGCCGACCAGGGTCAGCTCGTTGCTCGGCACGCCGCCATCGGGCGTGGTCGGCGTCGCGGCATCGCTGTACTGCACCGGCCCGACGCCGCCATGGGCGACCTTGCCGCTGAACGCGCCGAACCGCCCGTCCAGCGCGGCGACGCTGCCGGCGACGCCGGTCACCCGCGTGTCGAGCCCCGCGATCGCGCCGGTGTTGGCGGTCACCCGGTCGTTCACCCCGGCGACGCGCGCATCGACGGTCGTGATCGCCGCCGCGTTGGTCGTGACCCGCGTGTCGAGCCCCGCGATCGCACCGGTGTTGGCGGTCACCCGTCCGTCCAGACCGGAGATGTCGGTCTCCGCGGTCGTCACCCGACCGCCGATCGCGCCGATCGCGGTCGTGTCGGCGGCGGTCTCGGTGTCGAGCGCGGTCAGCCGGTCGCCATAGCCGGCGACCGTCGTCGAGAGGCCGGATACGGCCTGGCCGAGCGTCCCGACCGACTGGTTGGTGGCGAACAGTTGCGAGCCGGTCACGGCATCGCTCGAGCCATCGGCGAGGACGCCATCGGCGAGATTGGAGATGCCGACGCGCGTCGCGGCGCCGCTGCCGCCGAGGGTGACATGGCTGCGGGTGTCGTCGTCATAGGCGACGCCGAGTCCGCCGTCGCCGGGGATCTGGCTTTCCAGCGCATAGATCTGGCTGCCGTTGACCGCGTCTGTCGACGTCGCCGAGACGCTGCCCGCCGCGACATCGTGCAGCCCGACCGCGCCGGGCGCGGCGCCGACCAGGGTCAGCTCGTTGCTCGGCACGCCGCCATCGGGCGTGGTCGGCGTCGCGGCATCGCTGTACTGCACCGGCCCGACGCCGCCATGGGCGACCTTGCCGCTGAACGCGCCGAACCGCCCGTCCAGCGCGGCGACGCTGCCGGCGACGCCGGTCACCCGCGTGTCGAGCCCCGCGATGGCGCCGGTGTTGGTGGTCACCCGATCGTTCACCCCGGTGACGCGCGCATCGACGGTCGCGATCGCCGCCGCGTTGGTCGTGACCCGCGTGTCGAGCGCGGCGATGGCGCCGGTGTTGGTGCCGACGCGGGTATCGAGACCGGAGATGTCGGTCTCCGCGGTCGTCACACGGTCGCCGACCGCGGCGATACCGGTCGTGTTGGCGGCGATGTCGCCGGTGTTGATCGTTACCCGGCCGTTGAGGCTGGCGATGTCGAGTTCCGCCGTGGTCGTCCGGCCGGCTACGGCGGCGATCGCGCCGGTGTTGCTCGACACGCGCGTGTCGAGGCCCGCGATGCTGCTTTCCGCGGTCGTCACCCGATCGCCGACCACGCCGATCGCGCCGGTATTGCCTGCGGTCTCGGTGTCGAGCGTATCAAGCCGCGCGCCATAGCCGTCGACCGTCGTCGACAGACCGGTCACGGCCCGGCCGAGCGTGCCGACCGACTGATTGGTCGCGAACAGTTGCGATCCGGTTACCGCATCGCTCGAACCGGCCGCGACGACGCCGTCGGCGAGATTGGAGACCCCGACGGGAGCCGTCGCCTTCGTCCCGCCGAGCGTGACATGGCTGCGCAGATCATCGTCATAGGCGACGCCGAGACCGCCATCGGCGGGGACCTGGCTCTCGAACGCATAGAGCTGGCTGCCGTTGACCGCATCGGTCGACGTCGCCGAGACGCTGCCCGCCGCGACATCGTGCAGCCGGACCGCGCCGCCGCTGGCGCCGACCAGGGTCAGGTCGTCGCTGGGAACACCGTTGTTGGGCATCGTCGGCGTCGCGTGATCCGAATAGCGGACCGGTCCGATCGCGCCGTTGGCGATATCGTCATGCAACGCGCCGATCGCGGTCGTATCGACCGCGATGTCGGCGCTGTTGCGGGTGACGCGCGCATCGATGGTGGTGATGTCGTCGGCGTTTGTCCGCACCTGGCCGGCCAGCGTCGCGATATCGCCTTCGCTGGTCGTCACGCGCGTCGTCAGGCCGCCGATCGACGCGGTGTTCGCGCTGATGTCGGTCGTGTTCTGAGCGACGTTGGTCTTGAGGCCGGCGATATCGCCGGCGTTCGTCGCGATATCCGCCGTGTTCCTGGTCAAGCCCGTATCGAGCGCCGCGATGTCGCCTTCGCTGGCCGTCACGCGCGTGGCGAGCCCGCCGATCGACGCGGTGTCGACACCGATATCGGTCGTGTTCTGAGCGACGTTGGTCTTGAGGCCGGCGATATCGCCGACGTTCGTCGCGATATCCGCCGTGTTCCTGGTCAAGCCCGTATCGAGCGCCGCGATATCGCCTTCGCTGGCCGTCACGCGCGTGGTTAGGCCGCCGATCGACGCGGTGTTCGCGCTGATGTCGGTCGTGTTCTGAGCGACGTTGGTCTTGAGACCGGCGATGTCGCGGACGTTCGTCGCGATATCCGCCGTGTTCCTGGTCACGCCCGTATCGAGCGCGGCGATATCGCCTTCGCTGGTCGTCACGCGCGTCGTCAGGCCGCCGATCGACGTGGTGTTGCCACCGATGTCGGCGGTGTTCTTGGTCACGTTGGTCTTGAGGCCCACGATGTCGCCGGCGTTGGCGGCGATCGCGGTCGTGTTCTGCGTGACGCTCGTCTTGAGACCGGCGATGTCGCCGACGTTCGTCGCGATATCCGCCGTGTTCCTGGTCACGTCCGTATCGAGCGCCGCGATATCGCCTTCGCTGGTCGTTACGCGCGTGGTCAGGTCGCCGATCGACGCGGTGTTCGCGCTGATATCGGTCGTGTTCTGAACCACGTTGGTCTTGAGACCCGCGATGTCACCCTCGCTGGTGGTCACGCGCGTCGTCAGGCCGCCGATCGACGCGGTGTCGACACCGATGTCGGCGGTGTTCTTGGTCACGTTGGTCTTGAGGCCCACGATGTCGCCGGCGTTGGCGGCGATCGCGGTCGTGTTCTGCGTGACGCTCGTCTTGAGCCCCGCGATGTCGCCGACGTTCGTCGCGATGTCCGCCGTGTTCTTCGTCACGCCGGCGCCCAGTCCGGCGATGGCGGTGGTATCGGTCTGGACCTCGGTGTCGACCGCGGTGAGCTGGCTGACGGTGACCGCATCGGTACCCGACAGGCCGGGAGCGACATTGGTGAGCTGGCGCGTCGCGCCCGCCGCGCCGACCGAGACCTCCCCGGCCGAGAGCGTCGGCGCGCTCAGCGCATAGCCGGTGTAGGTCGCCGCACCGCGCGTCGCGGTCGAGCCGGCGCCGAGCGCGACCGAATTGGCCACGGATACGCTCGCGCCGCCGCCGATCGCGACACCGCCGCTGCCGGTCGCCTGGGCGGACGCGCCGAGCGCGATGCCGTTGAGCGCGGACACGCCCGACGCGGTCCCGATCGCCACCGCGCCCGTCCCCGACGCGCCGATCACGGTGTTGGTGCCGATCGCGACCGAACCCCTGGCGCCCGCATCGCTCGTCGCCTTGTTGCCGAACGCGATCGAGTTGACGTCGCCGGCGCTGGCGGCGGGCTGCAGCGTGTCGCCGAGCCCGCTGATGACATTGCCGCCGATCGCGAGACCCGCGGCGTTGGTCAGCGTCACGCCGTCGGCGCGCGCGTAGCAGGTGCTCTGCGGGCCGAGGAGCTGGCCGCTGTCGCTGAGCACCTGGAGCGTGATCGGATCGCCGGCGCTGACCTGCGCGACGGTCGCGCTCAGATCGACGTTGAGCGTCGTGTTGCTGAGAGTCGATCCGAGCAGGTTCGCGAGAGGCCCGTCATGGAGGATCGCATTGGTCGTGGTCTCGATCGGCTGGATGCCGGCCTGCACGATCGGCGTGACGAGATTGGTGATCGTCGATTTGGGCAGCGACACACCCGAACAGACACCGACGGTATTCGCGGCCGGCAGGACGGCGGCGAGCGTCGGCTGGGGCACGGCGAGCATCGCCACGATCGGTGTCATGCCCGCGCTGCCGTAGAACAGGCGATCGAGCTTGCCGCGACGCGAAAACGATGAACCGGACATGACATGACCCCTGCTGTTCGACGCGGCAGAGGGCGCTGGTACGGCTAACGAGCAGTAAAGACGGGGGGCGGGGGCGGCGCGAATTAGACCAATGGCGACCCGGTCTAGACCAAGGTCGAATACCGGGATCCCAGTGGTCGGCGACTCTCCACCGCGATGGCCGCCAGGATACGCGGGCATGCGGGACGGGATCCGGAAGGGGCACGGCGTCCACTTCGTCGATTTCCGTGCCGCCGACGAACATGCCTCCCGCCGGGTTCAGTCCGCCCCCACCCGGTGAAGCGCCGTGCCATGCGCCCTGAGCCATGCCCGCGCCGGCGCCGGATCGCTGCCCAGCAACGCGCGCTCGGCGGCGTGGAAGGCGGGGCCGTGATCCATGTGGAGCCGATGCGCGACCTCGTGCGCGACGGTCGCGGTCAGCACGAACGGCGGCGCCAGCACCAGCCGCCAGGCATAGCGGATGTCGCCGCGCGCCGAGCAGCTCCCCCAACGTGCGCGCGGATCGCCGATCGAGACGCGGCCCACCGTCACGCCCGCGCGCGCCGCGATGGCGCGCGTCTCGGTCTCGAGCAGGGTGCCCGCCTGGCGCTTCGCCCAGCCGAGCACCCGGCGCGCCACACCCTCGGGCGGGCCGCCGAGGATGAGCCGGTCGGCCTCCAGCCGCGGCGTGCGCGGCGCGTGCGCGCGCCAGTCGATGACGATCTCGGCGCCCCGGAACGGCATCGTCGCGCCCGGCCCGATCCGTCGCGGCGCGGGCAAAGCCGCCAGCGCGCGCTCGATCCAGTCGCGCTGCGTCTCCGCCCAGGCACGCCCGCGCCGCTCCGAGCCGCGCGGCGGCAAGGTGAGCCTGACCGCGCCGTCGCGCGGATCGACCGCCAGCCGCATCGTCCTCGCATTCGCCACCCGGCGCACGGTCAGCCGGCGGACGAAGCCGCCGCCCGCGAAGACGCCCTCAGAGCTCACGCTCGACGATATGGTTCTCGAGATCGCCGACCTCGTCCTCGCTCACCGTCCAGCCGCGCACCGAGATGCCCGCGCGATGCACCGATTCGGGATCGCCGCTCACCAGCGGATGCCAGTCGGCGAGCGGCTTGCCGTCGGCGAGCAGGCGATAGGCGCAGCTCTGCGGCAGCCAGTCGATCGCCGCGATCGTGCGCGGGTTCAGCCGCACGCACTCGGGAACATAGGCGTGACGGTGGCGGTAATCCTTGCAGCGGCCGGTGCGGCGGTCGAGCAGCTTGCAGGCGACGTTGGTCGCGAACACCTCGCCGGTGGCATCGTCCTCGAGCTTGTGGAGGCAGCATTTGCCGCAGCCGTCGCACAGCGCCTCCCATTCCGCGCGGTTCATCTGCGCGAGCGTCTTGTCCTCCCAGAAGCGGCCGCTCACTTCACCCACTCGGCGAACGTGGCGGCGACCGCGTCCGGTCCCCGGTCCGTCGGGATCAGCGCGATCGGCTGGCCGTCGGGGCCGAACAGCATCGCCTGGCTGGCATGATCGACGAGATAGCCGGACGCGCCCTTCGGCGTGGCCTGCGCCTTGTAATAGACGCCATAGTCCCTGGCGACGCGCGCGGTCTCGGCGGTGCTGCCGCTGAGCCCGATCAGTTCGGGGCCGAACGCGGCGACATAGGGCTTCATCACCGCCGGGGTATCGCGCGCCGGGTCGACCGAGATGAAGATCGGCGCCAGCCTTGCCGCGGCGGACCGGTCGTCATGCGCGAACCGATGATAGCCCGCCATCATCGTCTGCAAGGTCGTCGGGCAGACATCGGGGCAGAAGGTGTAGCCGAAATAGATCGCGCGATACCGGCCTGCGAAGCTGCGCTCGGTCAGCGCGCGTCCGCCCTGGTCGGTCAGCGCGAACGGACCGCCGATCGATGCGCCGGCCAGCGGCGGCGGTCCCGATGGCGTGCGGCCGCACGCGACCGCGGCCAGCAGCGCCACGACGACAAGACAGGCACGGGCATTCATGGCGCGGCCAGCCATGCTTTGCTAGACCGGGCTTGGCAAGTCGGTGGCAGCACGGGGAGTGGCATGATGCGGCGTGGGATCCTGTGGCGGACAGCCCTGGCGGCGGCGGCGGGCGGGGCCTGCGCCATCGGTGCGACGCCGGCCCCAGCCCAGAAATTCCTGTCGGACAGCTCGGCCTTCATCAAGGCGGTGCGCGATCGCGACGGGACCAAGGCGCAGGAACTGCTCGACAAGCCGGGCACCAACATCGTCCTCTCGCGCGACGGCACGACCGGCGAAACCGCGCTTCACATCGCCGCCAAGCGCCGCGACATCACCTGGCTGCAGGTCATGCTCGGCCGTGGCGCACCGGTCGATGGGCGCGACACGCAGGGCATGACCGCGCTCGCCGATGCGGCGCAGCTCGGCTGGTCGGAAGGCGCGCAGCAGCTCGTCGAGGTCGGTGCCAAGGTCGATCTCGCCGACGATCGCGGCGAGACGCCGCTGATCCTCGCGACACAGGCACGATCGCTGCCGCTCGTCCATCTGCTGCTCGAGCGCGGCGCCGATCCGCATGCGACCGACAGCGTCGCGGGCATGTCCGCGCTCGATTATGCGGTCCGCGACGGGCGGATGCCCGCGGTCCTCAAGGCGCTCCAGGAGGCCAGGCCGGTGGTCCGCAGAGCGGTCGCGGGGCCGAGCATCAATGGCCGCTGACGATCATTCGAACGCGACGAGGTCCGGATCGAGTCCCCCCAGGACACGCCGCGCGGCGCGGCGCGCGAAGCGCAGCGTCTCGGCCTTGCGCCGCGCGCCGGCGAGCGGGCGGCACGCCGCCTCGCGGACCACGCACGCGTCGTATCGATCGGCGACGATCAGCCCGGCCCGCTCGGGTTGCAGTGCCGGCATGTCGAACGGCGCGAGATCGAAGCGCGGCGGCACCGCCCAGTAGAAGCGGTCGCAATAATCGAGATAGTCCGGCCATTTCGCGTCGCCGAGCAGGTCGGCGCGCGATACCTTGATCTCGACGATGACGATCTGCCCGCGGCCATCGACCGCCATGATGTCGGCGCGCCGCCCGTTGCCGAGCGGTACCTCGCAGAGCGCCATGCGATCGGCATGGAAGAACAGCCGCGCGACCCCGCGTGCGACGTCGCGCGCGATCGGCGGCGAGTCGGCGAGACAGGGTATTGCAGACGCGGCTGCCATGCCGATCCTGCTAGAACATCACGAGAACGGATGGAAGTCCGCTCAGCGGAAGAAAATATGGTTGCCGACCGCGGCGATCTTCACCTTGCCCCAGCCCGGCGAGACCCGGCGGGCATGGAAGTACAGGGCGGCAGGGGCGATCTGCTTCCACAGACCCTCGCGCGCGATCCGCGCGATCGCCACCGCGCGCGCCCAGGTATCGCTATGCGGCGCTTCGGGTATGGCGCCGCCGCGCAGGAACGAGAACTGGCCATGCTGGCGCACGACGCCGCAGACCGAATCGGCGAACCGGCCCGAGGTCGTGCGATTGAGGATGGTCTGCGCGACCGCGAGCTGCCCGGCGAGCGGCTCGCCCTTGCTTTCGTAATAGACGGTGGTGGCGAGGCAGCGGTCGTCCTCGCTGGCGGTGTCGGCACGGCTGTTCTGCGCGACCAGGTCGGCGAGCGAGGCGGCGAAGGGCTTGGGACCGGACGATGCCGGATCGCCGGCCAGATCGGCGGCGGCGGCGCCACTGGAGAAATCGGTGCCGCCGGCCTGCAGCGTATGCACATCGACCGCCAGGAGCGGCGCGGTGACCGCTGCGAGCATCGCGGTGGCGCTCGCGGTGCCCGCGATCTCGGTCGCGAAGGACGGGGCCGAGACGGTCGCGACGGAGGCGACGCACAGGAGAGACGCCACCGTTACGGCAGCGCGCGAGACCAGCTTCATTGCATTCCGCTAGGATGCGGTCGACCCGGCGAGGCCTGCTTGCAACACGCAGAACTCGCGAGATCCCCCGTCTACGGGAGCCGCCCGGAACCAAGGGCGGCGACCGTCGTTGCTTGTGACGGTTCGGTGAAGATGTCGACGATGGCGGTCAAGCGTCCGCGACCAGTTGCGCGGCGAACCGTTCCGCATCCGCGACGTCCAGTTCGACCACCCAGAGATCGCGGTCGCTTGACCGCCGGCGCCCGACATAGGCGTCGACCGCTTGTAAGCCTTCCGAAATACCCGGTCCGACGGGCTGCCAGCGATAGGCCCCCGAGGGCGTGAGATTGCGCCCGTACAGACCCCGGAACCGGCCCTTTTCCGCCAGTTGCAGGAGGATCGCACCGGCTTCGCCATCGCCGCGTGCGATCACGGCGGCATTGCCCCCCTCGCCCTCCACGCGTCGGATCAGCGCGGAGACCTCGATTCGGGCGGCGAGTCGCGGCGTCATCCCGGCGGCCGCGCATAGCCCGGCAGCGAGGACAGGGCGAAGCGCGAGCGCATGAAGGTGCCCGTGCCGCGCGCCACCTCCTCGCCATCGCCGTCGACCAGCCGCGCGTCGGCGACGAGCACGCGCCGGCGTCCGCTCGCCCAGCGTCCCTCCGCGACGATCGGTCCCGAGCGGATCGGGCGGGTGAGCAGCATGTTGAACGCGGTGGTCAGCAGGAACGTGTCGTTGACCAGGCTGTTCGCGGCGTAGAAGGCGGCGTCGTCGAGCATCTTGAAATAGATCGTACCATGCGCCGCGCCGGCGGCATGATGCATCCGCTCGTCGACGGTGAACCGGATGCGCGCATGCCCCGCCTTGACGACCTCGAGCCGCGATTCGAACAGATGATTGACGGGCGCTGCGGCATAGAGCGCCTCGAGCGCGCGGAAATGCGCCTCCTGGCCCGCCGGCGGTGGTGGAACCGCGGTCACGCCGCGTCGCGTGCGTCGCCATCGGCGAACAGGGCGTAGAGCGCATCGGCGGAGCCGGCGCCGCGCAGCTTGGCGACGAAGGCGCGGTCGCGCAGCCGGCGGCTGACCCGCGCCAGGGCCTTCAGGTGATCGACCCCGGCGTCGGGCGGTGAGAGCAGCACGAACACGAGGTCCACCGGCATCGCGTCGATCGCGACGAACTCCAACGGTCGATCGAGCTTGGCGAACAGGCCGATCACATGATCGAGCCCGGCGACCTTGCCGTGCGGGATCGCGACCCCGTGACCGAAGCCGGTCGAGCCCAGTCTCTCGCGTTCGCCCAGCCGCTCGGCGATCTCGCGCGCGTCGAGTCCGGTCCGCGCCGCGGCGAGCGTCGCGAACGTCTGGAACAACGATTTCTTGGTCGGCGCGGCGAGATCGTGCCGCACCGACTCGGGCGCAAGGAGGTCGCTGAAATCATCCATCGGCGGGTTGGCGCGAGGCGGCTCAGGCGCCGCGGTTCGGCTCGACCCAGCCGATCGTGCCATCGCCGCGACGATAGACCATGTTGAACGCGCCGGTCCCGCTGTTCTTGAACAGCAGCGCCGCGGTGTTGCGCAGATCGAGCATCATCACCGCGTCCGATACCGAGGCGTCGGGGACGTCGACGCGGGTTTCGGCGATGATGAGCGGCGCATCGCTCGCCTCGTGCTCGTCGGGACCGGCCTCGAACACGGTGTAGCCGGCATTGTCGTTGAGCTCCGCCGCGCCGGCGCCGGCGCCGTTATGCGCCTTCAGGCGCTTGGAATAGCGACGGACCTGCTTCTCGATCTTGCTCGCGGCCTCGTCGAACGCCGGATGCGCCTCCATGGCGGCGCCCGAGGCCTTGAGCACCAGGCCCTGGGTGATGTGCGCGACGACGTCGCACTTGAAGCCATGGTCGTGAGGACCCGACGCGAAGGTCGCCTGCGCCCAGATCGCGCGCGCGAAATACTTCTCGGCGATGCCGTTCAGGCGATCGATGACATGCTCCCGCAGGGCCTCGCCGGTATCGACCTGATGGCCTGAAACGCGGATCTCCATGTCGTCCTCCTTTGCATCGGGGGCGCGGGCTAGGCGCCGCGCACTGCCCAAGTCAACCGCCAGGCGCGTAGCGATGCCAGACCGGAGTCTCCAACGTCGCAACGAACGCTCTGTGCCGCTCGATCTCGTCGCTGGAAGCGGCATGGGCGCGGGGCGCGCGGACCGGCCGGACGACGATCGGAGCGGACGCCGCCGCCAGTTCGGCGACCGCCAGGGCGGCAGACGAGGCATCGGCGAGACCCAGACCGATCTGGCGGCCGCCGGTCAGCTCGACATAGAGCTGCGCGAGCAGTTGCGCATCGAGCAGCGCGCCGTGCTTGATGCGATGGCTCCGATCGATCCCGTAGCGCATGCACAGCGCATCGAGGCTCATCTTGGCGCCGGGGTGCCTTCGCCTGGCGAGCGCCAGCGTATCGACCATCCGCGCGTTCAGCACGCAGGGGAGGCCGCAGCGGTCCAGTTCGTGGTTGAGGAAGCCGAAATCGAAGCTCGCATTGTGCGCGACCAGCGGCGCGTCGCCGAGAAACGCGAGCAGCGCGTCCACCCCCTCGGCGAAGCGTTGCTTGTCGGACAGGAAGGCGATCGACAGGCCGTGCACCCGCTCGGCGTCGATCGGCATATCGCGCTCGGGATGGAAATAGGCATGGAAGGTGCGACCGGTCTCGACCCGGTTGAACAGCTCGACGCATCCGATCTCGACAAGCCGGTGTCCGTCGGCGGGGCTCAGGCCCGTGGTTTCGGTGTCGAAGACGATCTCGCGCATGACCCGCAATATCGGAGCCCGTGGGCGCGGAGGCAAGCGACAAGGCGGCGGACCTGACGCGCGGTGGCGACGGGGATCGTCCCGGTCTGGACGACGATGTCGGCCCTTGCGCGCTTGACGTGATCGGGCACCTGAAGCTGGCGGATATGCGCGAGCCGCGCCGCGGTCATGCCGGGCCGCGCCATCACCCGGCGACGCTGCACCCAGCCAGGCGCCGAGACGACGATCACGCCATCGACCCGGCGTTCGCCATGCGTCTCGAACAGCAGCGGCACATCGTCGACGATCAGGCGATGCGCGCGGTGGCGGCGCATGAACGCGGCGCGCCTCCCGCCGACCGCGGGGTGGACGATCCGCTCGAGCCGGCGCAGCGCGGCGCGATCGCCGAACACCGCCCGGCCGAGCGCGGCGCGATCGACCCCCAGCGCCCCGGTGGTGCCCGGAAACGCCGCCTCGATCGCCTCGAGCAGCGCACCGCCGGGACCCTGCAGCGCGTGCACCGCGGCGTCGGCGTCGAACACCGGCACGCCCGCACGCCGCAGCATCGCCGCGACGGTCGATTTGCCCATGCCGATCGATCCGGTCAGGCCCAGGATCATGCGTGCGGTATCATGCGGCAAGAACCGCGCGCAGCTCGGCATCGCGATCGCGCGGCGGGGTCGCGTCGAAGAACAGGCGAAACGCGCTCGCCGCCTGGCCGACCAGCATGGCAAGACCGTCGATCGTACGATGCCCGGCGGCGCGGGCATCGCGCAGCAGCATCGTCTCGAGCGGCGCGTAGACGATGTCGTAGACGATGCTGCCGGGCGGCGCGTGGCTCATGTCGAACGCGAGCGGCGGCTGGCCGGTCATGCCCAGTGTCGTCGCGTTGACGACGAGATCCAGGCATCCGCCACGATCGTCGAACGCGAAATCGGTCGGCGTGCCAAAATCGCCAAGCGACGCGGCATGATGCCCGCCGCCGGGCGCCACCGCATCGAGCAGCGCGCGTGCCTTCGCGATGTCGCGCCCGGCGAGCACGATCGTGAAGCCGCGGTCGGCGAATGCGGCGACGATCGCCCGCGCCGCGCCCCCGGTCCCCAGCACGCGCGCCATCCGGAACAGGTGCGCGCGGGCGAGCAGGGGGCGGACGGGATCGAGGAATCCCTCGGCGTCGGTATTGGTGCCGACCAGCCGATCGCCCTCGCGCACGATCGTGTTGACCGCACCGATGCGGCGCGCGACCGCCGTCAGTCCATCGAGCAGCGGCACGACGCGCTCCTTGTGGGGCGCGGTGACGTTGCAGCCGCGCCAATCGGGGTCGGCGCGACGCTCGTCCAGAAAGCCGGCAAGGTCGCCGGACGCGACCTGCGCACGCGTGTAGCGACCGGGCAGCCCGAGCGCATCGAGCCAGAAGCCGTGGATCGTCGGCGATCGGGAATGCGCGATCGGGTCGCCGATCACTTCCGCCCAGGCGACGCTCACGCGGGCAGCTCGCCGACCTCGCGCAGCCAGCCGAGCAGCGGCAGCAGCGGCAGGCCCAGGACGGTGAACTGGCTGCCCTCGACTTTCGAGAAGAGCTGCACGCCCGGTCCCTCGATCCGGAAGCACCCGACGCATCCCGCGATGGCGGGCCATTCGACATCGAGGTAGGTCTCGAGAAAGGCGTCCGAGAACGCACGGACGCTCAGCGCCGCGGTATCGACGAACCGCCACACCGCGACCCCGTCGCGCGCCGCGACCGCCGCGCTGACCAGGGTGTGGCGGCCGCCGCGCATCCGACGGAGCTGGTCCGCGGCGATCGCGCGCGTGACCGGCTTGTCGAGCATCGCTCCGTCGGCCAGCGCGACCGTGGAGTCGCTGCCGACGACGACGCGTCCCGGTCGCCGCCGCGACACCGCCAGTGCCTTGAGTTCGGCGAGCGCATCGGCGAGCCCGCGCGCATCGATGCCCTCGGCGCGCAGCGCGTCCTTCATGCCCTCCTCGTCGACACGCGGGGGCTCGATCTCGAACGGCACACCCGCCGCCGCGAGCATCGCCCGGCGCGACGCGCTGCCCGACGCCAGCACGATCACTCCGCCGCCAGCCCCCGGTCGGCGCGTTCGGAGACGAGATTGATGATCGCCGCCGCGGTCTCCTCGATCGAGCGACGCGTGACGTCGATCACCGGCCAGCCGCGGTCCGAGAACATGCGCCGCGCAAAGGCGAGCTCGCGCGCGACCTTTTCCTGATCGACATAGGCGGTCTCGGCGGTCTGGTTGAGCGACAGCAGCCGATTGCGGCGGATCTGGATCAGCCGCTCGGCGCTGGTCGTCAGCCCGACGACCAGCGGCCTGACGAGTTCGAACAGGCAGGGCGGCGGCGGGCTCTCGATCACCAGCGGCATGTTGGCGACGCGATAGCCGCGATTGGCGAGATAGATCGAGGTCGGCGTCTTGGACGAACGCGAGACGCCGGCGAGCACGATATCGGCCTCCTCCCAATCCTCGGGCGCGACGCCATCGTCGTGCGCGATCGTGTAGTGGATCGCCTCGACACGCGCGAAATAGGCCTCGTCGAGCGCGTGCTGCCCGCCCGGACGGCTGATCGTCTCCTTGCCGAGCAGGCGCGACAGCGCATCGATCACCGGATCGAGCGCGGAAACCGCGCTCAATCCGACCCCGGCGCAGCGTGATTCGAGCCGTCGTCGAACCGCCGAGTTGACGAGCGTGTAGATGATCAGACCGGGTTTCGCGGCGATCTCGATCAGCACCCGGTCGAGATGGCCTTCGGAGCGCACCATCGGCCAGAAATGCTTGATCGCCTCGACGCCCTCGAACTGGGCGAGGCCGGCCTTGGCGACCGTTTCCAGCGTCTCGCCCGTCGAATCGGAGAGCAGATGGAGATGGAGCCTGGTCATGGATCGGACGCGTCCCGGAAATAGGCACGGATATCGGTTGTGGCGCAAAGCCTGTGGATAAGGCGACGCGGGATGCTAGCGGAAGCAGCGCATGCGCGGCAAGCGACGAGACATCCCCGTTCACCGGGTCCGCATCCGCAGCTTCATCCACAGCCGCATGCGTGGAAAGCCCGCCTGTGGATAGCGGGGGCGGCGTGTCCGACTCCGGCGCCGCGCGTGGCCGCGCCGCGGTCAAGCTGTTGGCATTTTGCCATGGCGCGAATAAGCCCCGCTATCGGAGGCCCTACTGACTCCTACAATCTCCTATGATTCATATAAGGATAGAGATGGGACCGACCGTCAGCGCCGTTCCGGCCGCCGGACCCGAGCGTTCCCTGCTCGCGGTGCTGCGCGGCGAGCGGCGCGATCCGCCCCCGGTCTGGCTGATGCGCCAGGCCGGGCGCTATCTCCCCGAGTATCGCGCGCTGCGGACCGAGAAGGGCGGCTTTCTCGAGCTCTGCTACGATCCGGCGAGCGCCGCCGAGGTCACGCTCCAGCCGATCCGCCGCTTCGGGTTCGATGGCGCGATCCTGTTCTCGGACATCCTCGTCGTCCCGCACGCGATGGGGCAGGCGCTGCGTTTCGGCGCCGGCGAGGGGCCACGGTTGAGCCCGGCGCTGGTCGATGGAATGCTGGACGGGCTCGTCGCCGTCCCCGAGCGGCTGACGCCGATCTACGAGACGGTCCGGCGCGTCGCCGCGGCGCTGCCACCCGAGACGACCCTGCTCGGCTTCGCGGGTTCGCCCTGGACCGTGGCGACCTACATGGTCGCGGGCGAGGGATCGAAGGACCACACCGCCGCGCGCACGCTGGCCTATCGCGACCCGTCCGCGTTCGGCGCGCTGATCGCGGCGATCACCGACGTCACGATCTCCTATCTGATCGGTCAGATCGACGCCGGGGCGATGGCGGTGCAACTGTTCGACAGCTGGTCGGGGAGCCTCTCGCCGGCACAGTTCGAGCGCTGGGTGGTGGAGCCCAACCGGACGATCGTCGGCGCGATCCGGACACGGCGTCCGCACGCGCCCGTGATCGGCTTTCCCAAGGGCGCGGGTGCCAAGCTGATCGACTATGCCGACGGTGTTCGCCCGGATGCGATCGGGCTCGACGAGACGGTTGATCCGCGATGGGCGCACGACAGTCTGCCGGCGGGACTCCCGGTGCAGGGCAATCTCGATCCGCTGGCCTTGCTGGCCGGCGGCGCGGCCCTCGAAGAGGCGGTGCGGACGATCCGCGCCGCGCTCGCCGGCCGACCCCACATCTTCAATCTCGGCCATGGCATCGTACCGCAGGTGCCGGTCGCCCATGTCGAGGACCTGCTCTCGCTGCTGAGGACCCGCGCATGACCGGCTGGGTGGGGTTTCTGGGCGCGGGCTATCCGTGGATCAAGGCGGCGCACCTCATCGTCGTGGTGTTCTGGATGGCGGGGCTGTTCATGCTGCCGCGCTATGCGATCTATCAGGCCGAGACGGCACCCGGATCCCCCGAGGACGCCGCATGGACCGCGCGCTCGGCGCGGCTGCGGCGGATCATCCTGTCGCCGGCGATGATCCTGGTCTGGCTGCTCGGGCTCGCGCTGATGCTCGATATCGGCGCGCTGGCGATGGGCTGGTTCCATGCCAAGCTCGCGCTCGTGCTGGCGCTGTCGGGCTATCACGGCTGGGCGGTCGGCGTGACGGGGCGGCTCGCGCGCGGCTGGCGGCCCGCGACGACGCGCGCGCTGCGGCTCGCCAACGAGGTGCCGAGCCTCGCCACCATCGCGATCGTCATCCTGGTCATCGTCAAGCCCTTCTGACCGCCGACTTGCGCGCGCCCCGTCTCCAGCGTGCGGAGCCGGCCGGCGTGCTTGACTTGCTCGCGGCGCCGACCTAACCGGCACGCTGACGTCGCCGCAGGCCTGTGGCGCTTGTCCCCCGACATCGACGTTCCCATCGTCCCGACCGTCGCGAAGCCCCCACCAGGACGCTCCATGCACCTCAAAGATCTGAAGAAAACGCCGCCCGCCGAACTCGTCGCCATGGCCGAGGAACTGGGGGTCGAAAGCGCATCGACGATGCGCAAGCAGGACCTGATGTTCGCCATCCTCAAGGAACAGGCCGAACAGGGCGACCAGATCATGGGCGAGGGCACGATCGAGGTGCTGCCCGATGGTTTCGGCTTCCTGCGCAGCCCCCAGGCCAATTACCTCGCCGGCCCGGACGACATCTACGTCTCGCCCAACCAGGTCCGCAAATTCGGTCTGCGCACCGGCGATACGGTGGAGGGCGAGATCCGCGGTCCCAAGGACGGCGAGCGCTATTTCGCGCTGACCCGGCTCATCTCGATCAACTTCGACGATCCCGACGTGGTCCGCCACCGCGTCAACTTCGACAATCTCACGCCGCTCTATCCGGACCGCAAGCTCAGCCTCGATACGCTCGATCCGACCGTCAAGGACAAGTCGGCGCGCGTGATCGACATCATCTCGCCGCAGGGCAAGGGCCAGCGCACGCTGATCGTCGCACCGCCGCGGGTCGGCAAGACCGTCATGCTCCAGAACATGGCCAAGGCGATCACCGACAACCACCCCGAGGTGTTCCTGATCGTGCTGCTGATCGACGAGCGGCCCGAGGAGGTCACCGACATGCAGCGCTCGGTCAAGGGCGAGGTCGTCTCCTCGACCTTCGACGAGCCCGCGACCCGCCACGTCCAGGTCGCCGAGATGGTGATCGAGAAGGCCAAGCGGCTGGTCGAGCACAAGAAGGACGTCGTGATCCT
>CAXTNX010000027.1:0-39898 GCA_964245815.1 uncultured Sphingomonadaceae bacterium
GCAGCTTCATCTCGCGATAGACGCCCTCGCGCTGGAGCTTCTTCTTGAGGGCCCGGAGCGCCTGGTCGACATTGTTATCGCGCACGATGATCTGCATAAAACCGTCACTCTCCGACCGGATGAGGGTGGAACGGGACCGCGCCCCGCAGAACCACATAAAACGAAAGGGTCGGCTGAAGGCACCCCTCAGCCGCGAACCGGCGCCGATTAGCAGAAGCGGGGCTGCGCGGCAAGCTCCCTCACCTCTGTCATCCCCGGCATCGCGGAGATGACGGGTACGGGGTCATGCCACCATCCGCCGCAGCGTGTCGATCAGGTCCGCCTCGTGCGCGGGCTTGTCGCGGCGGATGCGGCTGATGCGGGGGAAGCGCATCGCCAGACCCGACTTGTGGCGTTTCGAGTCGTGGATCGAATCGAACGCCACTTCGAGCACCAGCGTCTTGTCGACCTCGCGCACCGGGCCGAAACGGGCGAGCGTGTGATTGCGCACGAAGCGGTCGAGCCCGGCCAGCTCCTCGTCGGTGAAGCCCGAATAGGCCTTGCCGACCGGCAGCAGCTCGCCGCCCTCGTCCGGCGGCGCGGTCCAGCAGCCGAAGGTATAATCCGAGTAGAAGCTCGATCGTTTGCCGTGGCCGCGCTGCGCGTACATCATGACGCAATCGGCGACGAGCGGATCGCGCTTCCACTTGTACCAGAGTCCCGCGCGCCGCCCGGCAATGTACGGGCTGTCGCGGCGCTTGAGCATCACACCCTCGATGGCGCCGTCGCGCGACGCCAGCCGGATCTCGCCCAGCGCCGCGAAATCGGGCGCCTCGATCGTCGCGGACAGGTCGAAGCGGTCGGGCGGCAGCGTCGCGACGAACGCCTCGAGCCGAGCGCGCCGCTCGCTCCAGGCGAGCGCGCGGATATCCTCGCCGCCGTCGAACAGGATATCGTAGAGCCGTACGAAGGCGGGATAATCCGCCTGCATCCTGGCCGACACCGCCTTGCGCCCGAGCCGCTGCTGGAGCGCGTTGAAGCGCGCGGTCTCGCCGCCATGCTCGGCACGGCCCTGGCCTTCGCCACGCACCAGCAGCTCGCCATCGAGCACGCCTCCCGCGATGTCGGCTTGCTCGAAGGCGACGGCGACATCGGGGAAGCTGCCGGTGATGTCGTCGCCGGCGCGGCTGTACAGCCGCGTCCCGCCCGCGACACGCACGAGCTGGACGCGGATGCCGTCCCATTTCCACTCCGCGACATAGTCGGCAAGATCGACGGTGCCGTCCTCGAGCGGATGCGCCAGCATGAACGGCCGGAACACGGGCAGCGCGTCCGCGACGGGAAGCGCGCCATGGCCCTCCGCCCAGTCGAACAACGGCGTATAGGGCGGGGCGAGACCGTGCCACAGCTCCTCGACCTGATCGACATCGAGCTCGAACGCCTGGGCGAGCCCGGTCTTGGCGAGCCGCGCCGAGATGCCTACCCGCAACGCCCCCGTGGCGAGCTTGAGCAGCGCGTAGCGGCCGGTCGCATCGAGATGGTCGAGCATCGCCGCCAGCGTCGCCGGGGCGGCCGCGCGCGGCGCCGATGCCAGTCGCGCGATCGCCGTGGCGATGCCGAGGGTGCCGTCGTCGACGTCCGCCGCCCCCTCGGCCGGCGGCGGCCAGAGCAGCGCCACCGTCTCGGCGAGGTCGCCGACGAAATCGCGGCTCATCGCGAACAGCTCGGGGTCGACGCGTTCGGCCATCATGTCGCGGATCGCGGCGCTCTTCACCGCCTTGAGATCGACCGCGCCGGTCAGCGCCGCCATCGCCCAGCCGCGATCGGGATCGGGGGTGGCACGCAGATAGTCCGCGATCAGCTTCAGCTTGGCGTTGCGCGACCGGGTATAGACGAGACCGTCGAGCAGCTTGGCGAAGGCGCGCATGGCGGTCCCAACGCACCTGCATCGCAAAGCGCTCCCATCCGCTTCGGGACGGGAGCGCCTGGACGCGGACTCTGCCCCGGGGGGACGCTCCGAAACGCGGAGGTCAGCTCTTGCGGGCCGCCTCGAACAGGAACCAGGCCCGCTTCTCGGCCTGATCGATCCACTCGTCGATCATCGACGAGGTCGGCGTGTCCTCGGCATCCTCGCACTTCTCGCGCGCCTCGCGGAAATGGCGGATCACCTCGAGATTGTCGTCCCGCAACTCCTTGAGCATCGCCAGCGGCTCGACGAACGCGGCGTCGTTGTCCTTGATCGCCTGCCGCCGCGAGATGTCGCCGATCGAGCGCAGCGTCAGGTTGCCGGTCTTGCGGATGCGCTCGGCGACATCGTCGGTGATCGCGAGGATCTCCGCGCCCTGGTCGTCGAGCAGCAGATGATAGTCGCGGAAATGCGGGCCGGACATGTGCCAGTGGAAGTTCTTGGTCTTGATATACAGCGCAAAGAGATCGGACAGCACGCCGTTCAGCGCGTCCGCCGCGGTCTCGGTGTTGCTGGTCTCGAGATCGGTCGGGGTGTCGAGGGCGGGTGCGGGCGCATCGGTCATGGCGCGTCTCCATTGCTGTAAGGTCGTTTCGGGTGCCTCAACGACGTAGCGCCGCAAGAGTTCGACACAAGCCGCGGACGGCGGCAAATAAACCGGTCGCTCCGATCGGGATCAGCCGATCTGAAGCGCCCGCAGCGCCATCGCCGTACCGGCGAGCACCAGCAGCACGGCGACGACGATGCGGATCGCGCGCAGCGGGACGAGGCGCGGCCAACGCTCGCCGAGCACGATCGCGGGTGCGTTGGCCGCGGTCACGCCGGCCGCCGCGCCGATCGCGGTCAGGACCGGGTGGCCGCTGCCGCCGGCGATCGCGGCGGTCACGAACTGCGTCTTGTCGCCGAATTCGAGGATGAAGAAGGCGCCCGCCGACGATACCAGCGCGCCGAGCCGCCAGCGATCGACCGGCGGCGCCGGCTTGACCGCGAGAAAACCGCCCGCACCCGCGAGCAGCAGCGCCAGTCCGGTCATCAGCTGGAGCGCCCGATGGCTGACCGCCGCCGCCGCCGCAGCGCCTGCCGCGGCAGCCAGCGCCATCGTCGCGAGCGCCGCGAGCGCGATGCCGAGGATCACCGGGACGGGTCGCCCGAAACGGGCGCCGAGCAGGATGGCGAGAAGCTGGGTGCGATCGCCCGTCTCGGCGAGCGCGGCGACGACAAAGGCGGGGATCAGCGCATCCATGTCGCCGGGCGTAGGCGCTCAGCCCGCGAAGCGCACCATGATCGAGGCGAGCCAGGTGTCGGACGCGCGCGGATCGGCCGCCTGGCAGTCGATCGCGTCGCGCAGCCGCTCGATCCACGGTCCGATCGCCGCGCCGCGACCGCCCTGCCCGAGCGCCACCGACAGACCCTCGGCAAGCCGAAGCGCGGGCACGAGGCCATATTCGGCGGCGAGCGCGCACAGCGCATCGACCTCGCCGCGGACCCCGATGCCGACCGGGCCACGTCGCGCCAGCGTCGT
Source organism: uncultured Sphingomonadaceae bacterium (assembly GCA_964245815.1). Classification (GTDB taxonomy): domain Bacteria; phylum Pseudomonadota; class Alphaproteobacteria; order Sphingomonadales; family Sphingomonadaceae; genus Solisphingomonas. The sequence goes on from CAXTNX010000027.1 coordinate 3,468, forward strand.
CTCGAGCGTGTCGAGCCGGCGGCCCATCTCGCCGCGCACCAGCCGCATCGCGTCTTCCGAGCCCTGTCGCATCTGCCCCGCCCCGAGTCGTTCGAAGCGACTCTAGCGCCGCGGGGTTGCAGGCGTGTTAAGGTCCGCGTCTTGACTCCACGACCGCTTTGTCGCAGGAGCCACAACCGATGGAGCGGCGGCGACGCCGCTCTTTTGCATTGGACGTGTCCGCAGCGGCGACGCCGAACCGCGGATCGTCACGCGATTTCGAGGGCATCATGGCCAAGCCGACTACCGTCAAGATCAAGCTCGTCTCGACCGCCGACACCGGCTTCTTCTACGTCACCAAGAAGAATCCGCGCACCAAGACCGAGAAGCTGAGCTTCCAGAAGTACGATCCCGTCGTGCGCAAGCATGTCGCGTTCAAGGAAGCCAAGATCAAGTAGACGCGCCGGCGCCCGAACCTTGTTCCGTTTCCCGGCGCAGGCCGCGGCCTGCAGTCCCGGGCGCGTCGCCAAAGCTACCGGGTCCCGGCCGTCTTCGGGGCACCAGGACTACGGACTATGCGGCGGCCAACGCCTCGATCGCCTCGATGAAACGCATCACGGAGATCGGTTTGGAGACGTAGGAGCGGGCGCCCGCCGCGCGCACCCGCGCCTCGTCCGCGGGCGTCGCATAGGCGGTGACCGCCATGATCGGGATGCCGGCGAGCGTCGCCTCCTCCTGCATCGCCGCGATCAGCTCGAGCCCGGTGACGTGCGGCAGCTGGATATCCATCACGATCATGTCGGGGGCGAACGCGCGCGCCGCCTCCAGCGCGTCGCGCCCGTCGCGGACGGCGTGCGGCGTGTAGCCATGGACCTCGAGCAGATCGCAAAACAGTTTGAGATTGAGTTCGTTGTCCTCGACAACGAGCACCTTGCCCGCCAAAGCCGCTTCTCCGAGAGAGAGACCCAGGGAGATAGGCGATGCGTGCTCCCGACACAAACCACACCGGCCAGGACGGCGCGACGCTGGCGCTGGGCGCGCTCGCCTGGACGCTCGCCGAGCCGGCGCGCGCCGCGCGCCTGCTCGCGCTGACCGGGCTCGATGCCGGCGAACTGCGCGCCCGTGCCGCGGATCCGGCGCTGCTCGCCGCGACGATCGGCTTCCTCGCCGCGCACGAGCCCGATCTGGTCGCGTGCGCCGCCGCGCTGGGCGCCACCCCCGCCCGGCTCGTCGCCACCCAGGCCGCGCTGGAGGAGGCGGCGTGAACCGCCCGCTGCTGGTCTCCGACTGCGACGAGGTGCTGCTGCATATGGTGGCGCATTTCCGCGACTGGCTGGCCGAGACGCAGGGCATCGACTTCGCGGTCGAGCAGGAGAACTGGGGCGAGGCGCTGAGCCGGCGCGGCACCGGCGAGCGCGTCTCGCTCGAAGAGGTCTGGCCGTTCGTCGACGGCTTCTTCGATGACGCGATGGCCCGCCAGACGCCGGTGCCGGGCGCGCTCGCCGCGCTCGAGACGATCGGCGCCCAGGCCGACATCGTCATCCTCACCAATCTCCCCGATCACCGCCAGACGGCGCGGATCGACCAGCTCGCCGCGCACGGCATCGGCCATCGCGTGATCTGCAACCAGGGCGGCAAGGGCGCCGCGCTCGCCGCGATCGTCACCGAGATGCAGCCCAGCGTCACCGTGTTCGTCGACGATCTCGCGCATCAGCACGGTTCGATCGCGCGCCATACGCCCGAGGTGTGGCGGCTCCAGATGATCGCCGAGCCGCTGGTCGCCGCGGTGCGACCCCCCGCCCCGGACGCGCATGCCCGCATCGACGACTGGACGCGGGCCACCACCTGGATCCTGGACCGGTTCGCCGACGGGCCGGCACCCGTCCTGACCGCGCCGACCTTGACCGAGCCGGGCGACGCGGCCTAGCGGGCGGACATGGATATCGACGCGCGTCTCGCCGAGCTCGGGCTCACGCTGCCCACCGCCGCCGCCCCGGTGGCGGCTTATGTCCCCGCGGTCGAGGCGGGCGGGCTGCTTCACGTCTCGGGCCAGCTGCCTTTCGACGAGACCGGCCAGCTGATGACGGGCATGCTCGCCGACGAGCGCGACATCGAGCGCGGCGCCAAGGCGGCGCGGCGCTGCGGGCTGATGCTGGTCGCGCAGATCAAGGCGGCGCTCGGCGGCTCGCTGGAACGCGTCGAGCGCATCGTCAGGCTCGGCGGTTTCGTCGCCAGCGAACCCGGCTTCACCGATCAGCCCAAGGTGGTCAACGGCGCGTCCGAGCTGATGGTCGCTCTGTTCGGCGAGTCCGGGCGCCATGCCCGCTCGGCGGTCGGCGTACCGGCGCTGCCGCTCGGCGCCGCGGTGGAAGTGGATGCGATCGTCGCGCTTCGGCCTGCTTGACCGGCGGCTGGCGGCGACGCCCGATGCGGCGCGGGTGGCGTTCCTGCGCGCGCGTGACATCGCGCATCGCGGGCTGCATGGTCGCGGCGTGCCCGAGAACAGCCTAGCGGCGGCCGATGCCGCGATCGCCGCGGCGCTGGGCATCGAATGCGACGTCCGGCTGGCGCACGACGGCGCGGTCGTCGTCTTCCACGATGCCGGGACCGAGCGGCTGTGCGGCGTGCCCGGCCGGATCGCCACGATCGCGCGCGAGGCGTTGCGGCTGATGGGCACCGCCGAGCGGGTGCCGACGCTCGCCCAGCTGCTGGGGCGCGTCGCCGGCCGCGTGCCGCTGCTCATCGAGCTCAAGAGCGATGACGCCGCTCCTTTCGCGCTCTGCGTCGCGGTCCGTCGTGCGCTGGAGGGCTATCGCGGTCCGGTCGCGGTGATGGGCTTCGATCCGCGCGTGCCGCGCTGGTTCGCGACGCATGCGACGCGCATCGTCCGCGGTCTGGTGATGCAGGAACGCCGCGGCGCGCGCGACGCGGTCCGCCGCCGGCTCGCGGTGGTGGGCGCGCGGCCCGAGTTCGTCGCCTACGACATCCGCGCGCTGCCGTCCGCGCTTCCCGCCGCGCTCCGCGCGCGTGGCCTGCCGCTGCTCGCGTGGACGGTGCGCACGCCTGAGGAGCGGCAGACCGCCGCCGCCGAGGCCGATCGCGCGATCGTGGAGCGCGCATGACCGTCCGCGTCGTCGACGGCATCGCGGCCATTCCCGCCTCCGACTGGGATGCGTGCGCGGGCGACGGCAACCCGTTCGTCAGCCACGCCTTCCTCTCGGCGCTCGAGGATTCGGGCAGCGCGGTGGCGCGCGCCGGCTGGCAGCCGGTGCCGATCGTCATCGACGGCGACGACGGCCGGCCCGCCGGCATCCTGCCCGCCTATGCCAAGAGCCACAGCCAGGGCGAATATGTCTTCGATCATGGCTGGGCGGACGCGTGGAGCCGCGCCGGGGGCGACTATTATCCCAAGCTCCAGATCGCGGCGCCCTTCTCGCCGGTGCCGGGGCCGCGCCTGCTGCTGCGCGACGGGAGCGCCGCCGCGCCGCTGATCGCGGCGGCCGAGGCGATGGTGGCGCAGCACGACCTCTCGTCCGCGCACGCGACCTTCGTCGCGGCCGAACAGATGCCGCTGTTCGAGGCGGCGGGGTGGCTCACCCGGCTCGGCACCCAGTTCCACTGGCGCAACGACGGCTATCGCGACTTCGCCGACTTCACCGCCGCGCTCGCCTCGCGCAAGCGCAAGGCGATCAACAAGGAACGCGCCGCCGCGCAGGCCGCGGTCGAGATCCGCACGCTGACCGGCGCCGAGATCGGGGCGGCGGAATGGGACGCCTTCTGGGTGTTCTACCAGGACACCGGGACGCGCAAATGGGGCCGGCCCTATCTCACCCGCAGCGCCTTCGCGATTCTGGGCGAGCGGATGCCCGACAAGCTGCTGCTGATCCTCGCCTACGCCCGTGGCAGGCCGATCGCGGGCGCGCTCAACCTGATCGGCGCGGACACGCTCTACGGGCGCTATTGGGGGTGCACCGAGGAGGTGCCGTTCCTGCATTTCGAGCTGTGCTACTATCAGGCGATCGAGGCGGCGATCCGGCTCGGACTGTCCCGCGTCGAGGCAGGGGCGCAGGGCGAACACAAGCTGGCCCGGGGTTATGTGCCGGTGCCGACCTGGTCGGCGCACTACATCCCGCATCCCGGCTTCAGGAGCGCGGTCGCGGACTTCCTGGCGCGCGAGCGCGTCGCGATGGATCGCGAGATCGAGATGCTGGGCGAGCTCGCGCCGTTCCGCAGGGAATGACGCTTCTCCTCATCCCGGCGAAGGCTGGGAATGACGCGGGAAGGCGGATCAGGCGGCGCGGCGGGTGTTGATCGCGAGCCAGGCGCGCGCCTGTTTCTGGGCCTCGACGATCTCGCGCGCGGTCATCTCGTCGGCGATCTCGGCGCGGCTCTGCTGGGCGCGCAGCGATCCCGCCACCGCGGCGAGATTGAACCATTTGTGCGCCGCGACCAGATCGACGTCGATGCCGCCGGTGCCCGTCGAGTACGCGATGCCGAGATCGTAGAGCGCGTCCGGATCGCCGCCCGCCGCATCGGCGAGGCGGCTCTCGATCAGGAAGGCGGCGGACTTGAGGCTGTTTCCCATCTGCTTCTTTCCCCGTTCACGGGGACGGTCTGGCAGACAGGGTTAGAAGAATTGGTTAACGCCACAGCGCCCGCATCGTCCGATCATCCGACCGCGATATTGTCGATCAGCCGCGCGCCGCCGATCCGCGCGGCGGCAAGCAGACGGGCCGCCGCGCCGGCGGCGACGCGATCGATCGGAGCGAGCGTCGCCGCGTCGCACAGCGCGACATAGTCGATCTCGACGAAACCGGCTTCGGCAAGCCGGGTGCAGGCGGCGGCGATCGCCGCCTCGGCGGGCTGACCTCCGGCAATGGCGGCGGCCGCGTCGCCGAGCGCACGCGACAACGCCCTTGCCCGCACCAGTTCGTCGGGCGCGAGATAGCCGTTGCGCGAGGAGAGCGCGAGGCCATCGTCGTCGCGCACGATCGGCACGCCGACGATCTCGACCGCGAAATCCAGGTCCGCGGCCATGCGGCGGATGACCGCGAGCTGCTGCCAGTCCTTCTCCCCGAACAGCGCGACATCGGGCGCGACCTGGTTGAACAGCTTGAGCACGACCGTCGCCACGCCGTCGAAATGGCCGGGTCGCGCCGCGCCCTCAAGTACCTCGGACACTCCCGTCACGGCGACGTTGGTGGCGAAGCCGGCCGGGTACATCGTCTCGACCGTCGGCGCCCAGAGCAGCGCGCAGCCCGCCGCCTCGAGCATCTCCGCATCGCGCCGCTCGCGCCGCGGATAGCGGGTCAGGTCCTCGCCCGCGCCGAACTGCCTGGGATTGACGAAGATCGACGCGACCACGGTGTCCGCACGGTGCCGGCCCTCGGTGACGAGCGCGATATGCCCGGCATGGAGCGCGCCCATCGTCGGGACCAGGGCGATGCGCCCGCCCGCCCGCCGGCGCGCGCCGAGCGCGGCACGAAGCGCGGGCAGGTCACGGATGATTTGCACGGGAAGCGACGCTCCGATATGGCTTGGCACGGGTGCTGTGCGGCGGCCTCGGGTTCAGATCAAGGGGTCGCCGCCGCCGGTTTCGGCTTCATTCGGAAGGACATCGGCTTGGCGCGCGCGCATATCATCGTCTTTGCCAACGAGAAGGGCGGCACCGGCAAGTCGACCACCGCGGTGCATGTCGCGGTCGCGCTCGCCGCGCAGGGGCGCCGAGTCGCGGCGATCGATCTGGATACCCGCCAGAAGACGCTGGTCCGCTATCTCGAGAACCGCACCGCGACCTCGCGCCGCGAGGCGATCGATCTCGCGACGCCGCGCTTCGAGGTGTTCGATCCGGGCAAGGACGCCAATATCGACCGGCGGATCGATGAGCTGGCGCAGGACGTCGAGTTCATCGTCGTCGATACGCCCGGCCGCGACGATCCCTATGCGATGAAGGCCGCGGCACGCGCCGACTCGCTGGTGACGCCGATCAACGACAGCTTCATCGATCTCGATCTGATCGGCCAGGTCGATCCCGACACCTACCGCATCAAGCGCCCGAGCTTCTATGCCGAGGTGGTGTGGGACGCGCGCAAGGCGCGCGCCAAGATCGACAGTGGCACGGTCGACTGGGTGGTGCTCCGCAACCGCCTCCAGCACCTCGAGGCGCGCAACATGCGCCGCGTCGGCGCCGCGATCGACGAACTCGCCAAGCGTGTCGGCTTTCGCGTCATCCCGGGGCTGGGCGAGCGCGTGATCTATCGCGAGCTGTTCCCCAAGGGCCTGACCCTGCTCGATCTCGGCAAGATCGAGGGCGCCGGGCTCAGCCATGTCGCCGCGCGCCAGGAGCTGCGCGAGATGGTCGCCTCGCTGGAGCTGCCGCAGCCGACCGGTCTCGTCGTCCGCGAGCAGACCGCCGCCGCGTGAGCCTCCGTCGGTGAAGCTCCTCGTCGCCTTCGCGATCCTGTTCGCGATCTGGTGGCTGGCGCGCAACCGCCAGCGCGCCGGGCTGCCGTCGCCGGGCGAGGCGCGGGCATTGCTCGATCTGCCGCTTTCCGCGACCCGCGAGGAGATCGTCGCCGCGCATCGCCGGTTGATCGCGCGCGTCCACCCCGACGCGGGCGGCAGCGCCGCGCTCGCCGCGCGCGTCAACGCGGCGCGCGACGTGCTAATCGCCGAACGCGCCGCCTGAGCCCGCTGCGTGGGCCACCGCTTCGATCCGCGTATCCTGCGCGAATACGATATCCGCGGCCTCGTCGGCCGGACGCTCGGCCCCGCCGACGCCGCCGCGCTCGGCCGCAGCGTCGCCACGCACGTCCGCCGCGTCGGCGGCACGCGGATCGTGGTCGGGCGTGACGGACGAACCTCCTCGCCGCAGCTCGAGGCCGCGCTGATCGATGGCCTGACCGCAAGCGGACTGGACGTCGTCCGGATCGGCCTGGCCACGACACCGATGCTCTATCATGCCGAGGCAATGCTCGACGTCGATGCCGGCATCCAAGTGACGGGCAGTCATAATCCACGCGATCACAATGGCTTCAAGATCGTTGTTCGCAACGAGCCGCTATTCGGCGATTCGATCATGGCGCTGGGGCGGATCGCCGAGACGGGCGACTGGCTCGACGGCACGGGCAGCATCGCCGCGGCAGACATGCTCCATCCCTATGTCGCACAGCTGATCGCGGGCGATGCCGGCGGCGCGTTCCGGATCGGCTGGGACGCCGGCAACGGCGCCGCCGGGCCTGCGATCGAGGCGCTGGTCCGCGCGCTGCCGGGCGAGCACCACACCCTCTTCACCGCTGTCGACGGCGACTTTCCCAACCATCATCCCGATCCGAGCGACGAGGCCAATCTCGCGACGCTGAAGGCGCTGGTCGTCGAGAACGGTCTCGACTTCGGAGTCGCGTTCGACGGCGACGGCGATCGCATCGGCGTGATCGACGGCGCCGGCCACGTCGTACCGGGCGACGTGCTGCTTGCGCTGCTCGCCGCGCCGGCGCTGCGCGCCCAGCCGGGCGCGACGATCATCGGCGACGTCAAGACCAGCCAGGCCGTCTTCGATCGCATCGCGGCACTCGGCGGCAAACCGTTGATGTGGAAGACCGGCCATGCGCCGATGAAGGCCAAGATGCGCGAGACCGGCGCCACGCTCGGCGGCGAGATCTCCGGCCATATCTATTTCGGCGCGCCGACCGCCTATGACGACGCGCTGCTCGCCGCGATCAGGCTGATCGCCGCCGTCCGGCTCGATGGCGGATCGCTCGCCGCGATGGTGGCGGCGCTGCCCGGCGCCTTCGCCTCGCCCGAACGGCGCATCCGTTGCCCCGACGACCGCAAATTCGCCGCGATCGCGGAGATCGTCGCACGGCTCGCGGCGTCGGGCGCCGCCGTCGATCTCATCGACGGCGCGCGTGTCACCACGGCGCGGGGCTGGTGGCTGCTGCGCGCGTCCAACACCGAAGCCGCGCTGGTCGCGCGCGCCGAAGGCGACAGCCCCGCGGCGCTCGCCGGCCTGCTCCAGGACATCGACGCGCAGCTGGCGTCGAGCGGGATCGGACCGGTCGGCTAGCGCTTGCGCCAGGTCACCAGCGTCGAGGCGGCGTAGTTCCAGGCCGCGCCGAGCACCGCACCCGCGACGCCGGACACCCACCAGCGCTGATGCGCGGCGAACAGGGCGGTGCCCGCGCCGACATTGGCGAGCGCGCCCAATCCGCACACCGCGTAGAAGCTCGCCAGGCCGCCGAGCAGGGCGAGCCCCTTGAGCTTGCGATCGCGGAAGGTGAAGCTGTTGTTGGTGAAGAAGTTGAACGCGATCGCGACGACCACCGCGAGCGACTGCGCGCGCGCGAAGCCGAGCCCGCCGAGCGCCGCGCGCAACACGGTGAGATGGATGCCCAGCCCGACCGTCCCGACCGCGGCGAACATCACGACGCGCGACGGCAGATAACGCCGTACCAGCCGGTCGACGATCATCACCAGATAGTCGGCGACGATCCCCGCCCCGAGCTTGCTTTCCCCCGCCGCGCGCGCGCGGAAGCGGAACGGCAGCTCGACCACGCGCAGCGGCTCGGGCGAGGAGGTGAGCAGATCGAACAGGATCTTGAAGCCGCGCCCCGACAGGGCCGGCAGCAGCGCCGCGACGCGGTCGCGGCGGACCGCAAAGAACCCGCTCATCGGATCGGCGACCGGCGTCTGGAGGACGAGCTGCGACAGGCGCGTCGCCCAGCGGCTGGCGCGCGCGCGTCCTGAATCCCACGATCCCGTCGAGCCGTCGGCACAATAGCGCGAACCGATCGCGACGTCGCACACCCCCGCCTCGACCGCCTGGAGCAGCCGCGGCAGCAACCGCTCGTCATGCTGGCCGTCGCCGTCGATCACCGCGACGACCGGCGCCATCGTCGCCATCATGCCCTCGATCACCGCGCTCGACAGGCCGCGCCTGCCGAAACGGCGGATCACCCGGATATCGGCACGATCCCGCGCAAGGTCGGCGATCCGATCGGCGGTGCCGTCATGCGACCAGTCGTCGACGAACACGATCTCGAAGCGGATGCCGGCAAGCGCGCTGTCGAGCGATGCGACGATACGCGCGACGTTGTCGGCCTCGTTGTAGGTCGGCACGATCACCGCGAGCGCATAGCCCGCCGCCACGCGCGGCGCGGCGCGGACCGGGGCGTCGAACGCGATCTCGGCAAATCTCGTCGCCATCCCCGGCGCAACCCCTTCCGATACTGGATCGGGATGTGCGCTCCTGCGGCTAAGGATTGGTTAAGCGCTAATCGTCCTCGTCCTCGTAGCCGACCAGATCGAGCGCCCGGGCGCGCATCTGGCGCATCGTGCACCAGTGGACCAGCGCGTCCTCGCGACCATGGGTGACCCACACCTCCTCGGGGCGCAGTTCGGCGAGCGTCGCGGTGAGTTCGTCCCAGTCCGCATGGTCCGAGACGACGAGCGGCAGCTCGACATTCTTCTGGCGCGCGCGCTGACGCACGCGCATCCAGCCGCTCGCCATCGCGGTGATCGGATCGGGCAGCCGCCGCGACCAGCGATCGTTGAGCGCGGACGGCGGGCACATCACGATGCTGCCGCGCAGATCGTCCCGGGCGACGCCGGCGGCGGGCGACAGCGCGCCGAGTTCGACGCCGAGCATGCGATAGAGCGCGCACAAGCGCTCGAGCGCGCCGTGGAGATAGATCGGCGCATCGTGGCCGCGCAGCCGGAGTTCGGCGATCAGCCGCTGCGCCTTGCCGAGCGCATAGGCACCGACCAGCACGCAGCGCGTCGGGTTGGCGTGGAGCGTCTCGAGCAGGCGGTCGATCTCGGCGCCCGTATCGGGATGGCGGAACACCGGCAGGCCGAAGGTCGCCTCGGTGACGAAGATATCGCACGGCACCGGCTCGAACGGCGCGCAGGTGGGATCCGCGCGGCGCTTGTAATCGCCCGAGACGACGATGCGCTCGCCGCCCCGCTCGAGCACGATCTGCGCCGAGCCGAGCACATGGCCGGCGGGCACGAAGCGCGCGGTGACGTCGCCCAGCCGCACGCTTTCGCCATAAGCGACCGGCTGCCCGTTCTGCGCACCATAGCGGGCACCCATGATCGCCAGGGTCGCGGGCGTCGCCAGCACCGCGCCATGCCCGCCGCGCGCATGATCGGCATGGCCGTGGGTGACGAGCGCACGCGGCTTGGCTTCGGACGGATCGATCCAAGCATCCGCCGAGGGGATGTAGATGCCCTCGCGACGGGGATCGATCCAGGCGCCGAGACGGGGCATCGTCCACTGTAACGCCGCAGGCCGCGATCAGGGGCCCGGCCGGCGATAGAAGAGATGAGTGTCGATCCTCGCGATCTTGCTGAGCGAATCGCTCCAGTAGGGCACCACCCAGTCGGTGTGATAGTGCGTCGCGGTGCCGACCGGCGCGAACACCGCGCCCGCCAGCGCACGCCTCGCGCGCAGCCGCGCCGCGTCCCAGCCCGCGGATTCCGGACGACGGCGAACCGAGCCGTCGCAGGCGAAGGAGAATTGGCAACCGGTCGGCAGCCCCGCGCCCTGATAGACGACGCCGCAGATCGTCTTGGGGAAACCGCTCGCCCGGACCCGGTTGAGCACCACCTGCATCACCGCGCGCTGGCCGCGCGGATCGTCGCCCGCCTCGTAGAGCGCGACGGTGGCAAGGCACTGCATCGCCTGTTCGCGCCCCGCGGGCGTGCCGTGGAAATAGAAGCGCGGCGCGGGATCCGGCCTGCCCGGCGCGAACGGCACGGCGGCGTTGTAGGCGCGGGCCTCTTCCCTCGTCAGATGCGGGCGATGCGGCCGCTCGCGCGCCATCCTGGCGATGGCGATCAGCAGGATCGTCGCGACGATCAGGCCGATCGCGACGACGACCGCCCAGCCCCGCCGCGATCCCGTCGGCCGCCGCCGGGGCCGTCGCGACGCACGCCTCCTGCCCGTCCGCGTCACCACGACCGCAGCCCTATCGCGCGGCGGCGACTTGCGGAACGCCGCGCCGGCTCAGAGCGTGGTGACCCCGGGCGTCACGCGCTCGCCCGCATAGGGCAGGAACCAGCGCGCCAGCACCAGGCCACCCGCCGCCAGCATCGCGATGTCGGCGACCATATTGTAGATCGCGAAGCGCCAGTCGGCATGGTTGAAGATCGGATCCGACAACGCGATCATCACCGCGCCCGCCGCCGCGATGCCGACGACGACACGCGCCCGGCTCTCGAAATCGGGAACGCGCGACAGGATCGGCATCAGCGCCAGGCCGAACATCAGCACCACGACGAACTCCTGCACCAGCCCGCCGATCAGGGCGGTGTTGTCGGTGGTCGGATAGCCGTTGCTGTTGTAATCGACCGTCGCCACCGGCCCGCGGCCGTAGAGGATGGTGCCGCCCTGGGTGGTGACGTCGGGAACGATGTAGTGGCCGGTATGCGGCAGGTTCTGCGCGAGCATGGTCTGCACCGCCGCGGACTTCTGCTCGTCGAGATGCGAATAGCCGAGCGCGGCGAGCGGCGTCGCCCAGAAGATGAAGCCGACGACGAACATCGCGACCGCGCCCGCCACGCTGCCGATGACGATCCGGACCATGTCTTTCTCCCTGTTGTCCGCACTCAACCGCCGGACGCGACGTTGGTGCCGTCTAGTCGCCGCGCATCAACTTGCGCGTGAAGCCGATCAGCCCGGTCTGGCGATGGCGCCGCAGCCGCTCGGTGCGCAGGATCAGCCGGACCTGCGCGAAGCAGCGCTCGACATCGTCGTTGACCAGGACATAGTCGTAGCCGTCCCAGTGGCCGATCTCGGCGACCGCACGATCCATGCGCCGCGCGATCACGTCGTCGGGATCCGTCGCGCGCCCGCGCAGGCGGCGCTCGAGCTCGGCCATCGTCGGCGGCAGGATGAAGACCCGCACCACGTCTCCGGCGGCCTGCTGGTAGAGCTGCTGGGCGCCCTGCCAGTCGATGTCGAACAGCACGTCGCGACCGTCCGCGATCATCGCCTCGACGGGCGCGCGCGGCGTGCCGTAGCGATGATCGAAGACGTGCGCCCATTCCAGGAAGGCGTCGTCGGCGACCATCGCCCTGAAGGTCGCGAGATCGACAAAATGATAGTCGCCGCCATCCACCTCGCCGGGCCGCATCGGCCGGGTCGTCGCCGAGATCGACGGGCGGATCGATCCGTCCGCATCGAGCAGCTTGCGCGCGATCGTCGACTTGCCCGCGCCCGACGGCGACGAGATCACGAACAGCAGCCCGCGGCGCTGCATCTCGGTGTCGTGCGAGCGGCGGCGGGTGTCCGCCCCGTCATCGTCGGCTTGGGCCATGGCCGCTTCTGGCGACGGCATCGGGCGCCGTCAATGCCGGCGGCGCGGCGTTAATCCGGCGATAACCATGTCGGCATAGCGTGCCGCGACGCGCGCGTTCCCGTCCCCCGCCCCGGACGCCCCCCGCCCCGTCCGCGTGATCGCGGTCGCGGCGGCGTATCTGCTCGCCGCGATCGTCGGTCTCGCCTCGACCCAGGAGACCAACGGGCTCGCCGCCCTGTGGCCGTCCGACGCGATCCTGCTGACGGCGCTGCTGCTGCGTCCGCAGGCGGCGTGGCGGCTGCTCGCCTGGTGCGGGTGCGCCGCGTTCGCCGCGACATTGTGGTTCGGCGCCTCGCCGCTCGGCAGCCTGTGGTTCGCGGTCGCGCACGGCGCCGGCGCGTTCGGCGGCGCGTTCGTCGGCACGCGGATCGGGGTCGGTCCCTGCGCCTTCAACCGGCCCGCCGAGGTCGGACGGTTCTGCGGCGTCGCGGTCGTCGCCGCGATCGCGGGCGCGACCGTCGCCGCGCTGCCCGCCTTTGCCGAACTCGGCCCGGGCAGCGGCCTCTGGCTGTCCTGGCTGCTCTCGGACCTGCTCGGCATCCTGGTGCTGACGCCGCTCGGCCTGATGCTCGCCTGGGGTCGCCGGCCCGGTCATCCGCGCGGCATCGCGCGCCCTGCCGAGACGGCGGCGCTGCTCGGGCTGGTGGCGCTCACCGCGGGCACGGTGTTCTTCCAGTCGCGCTTCCCACTGCTGTTCCTGCCGGTCGCGCCGATGATGATCGTCGCCTATCGGAGCGGCCCGACCGGCACCGCCGCCGGGATCATCGCGATCGCCGCGATCGGCACGTTCGCGACCCTGGCCGGCATCGGACCGGTCGCGCTCGCCACCGGGTCGATCGCGGTGCATGTCCATTTCCTGCAATTCTACCTGGCGACGGTGTTCGCGATCTGCCTGCCGATGGCGGCGGCGCTGGCGCATCGCAACCGCCTCGCCGCGATCGTGCGGATCAGCGAGGCCCGTCATCGCCGCATCGTCGAACGCTCGCACACCGTGATCTTCGCGACCGATACGACCGGACGCTGGACGTTCCTCAACCCGGCCTGGACCGCGCTGACCGGACGCGACGTCGCGGCGAGCCTCGGCGCATCGATGCTCGCCGCGGCCCTGCCCGAGGATCGCCGCGGCCTGCTCGCGGCGCTGCGGCCACTGCGCGAGGCGACCGGCGAGGTGAGCCACGACCTGCGCTATCGCGATGCCGCGGGCGCGGTGCGCTGGGCACGCGCCGCGATCTTCCCGATGCGGGACGCGGACGGCGGCCATGCCGGTTTCCACGGCACGATCGAGGATGTCACCGAGCGTCGTGCGGCGCATGCCGCGATCGCCGCGAGCGAACGCCGCTATCGCCTGCTTGCGGACAATGCGAGCGACATGATCCTGCGCGTCTCGCTCGATGGCATGCTGAGCTACGTCTCGCCCGCCGCCGAGCGATTGCTCGGCGTGCACCCCGAAACCCTCGCCGGACGATCGCTCCTGGACGGCATCGCGGACGCCGACCGGAACCATGTCCGCGAGGCGTGTACCGCGCTGCTGGGCGGCGCTCCCGACCAGGTCTGCACCTATCGCCAGACCCGCGCCGACGGTACGCTGGTCTGGCTCGAAAGCGCGATCCAGCTCGTCCGCGACCGTCATCGCCCGATCGAGTTCATCGCCTCGGTGCGCGACGTCACTCGGCGCAAGGCCGCCGAGGCCGAGGCGGCGACCGCGCTCGCCGCGCTCCAGGAGAGCCATCGCCTGCTCAGCCTCGCCGGCCGCGTGTCGCGGGTCGGGCACTGGCGGATCGATGTCGGCACCGCGACGCTGCACTGGTCGGAAGAAGTGCACCGGATGCACGGAGTACCGCTCGCCGCAGCGCCGCCACCGCTTGCCGACGCGATCGGGCTCTACCATCCCGAAGACCGCGCGATGGTCACCGCGCTGGTCGACCGCGCCTTGACGGACGGCGAGGATTTCGAGTTCACCGCGCGCATCGTCGCGGGCGACGGCGCGACCCGGCACATCGTCAGCAGCGGCCAGGCCGAGCGGTCCGGATGCGCCGCCGTCACCGGCCTGTTCGGTGTCATCCAGGACATCACCGAGCGCCGCGTCGCCGAACTCGAGCTGCGCGCCAGCGAGGAACGGTTCCGGATCATCACCGAGCAGGCGGGCGACATGATCTCGCTGCACGAGGTGGCGGGCGACGCGCTGTTCGTCTCGCCCTCGGCACGCACCATCCTCGGCCACGATCCGCGCGAGGCGTTCGGCCGATCCGCATTCGGCTGGGTGCTCGGCGACGCCGATCGCGCGACGCTGACGGCGTTGCAGCGCGACGTCCTGGCCGATCGCTCGCCTTCGGGCCGGGTCGAGATGCGGCGGTCGGACGGGACCGTCGCCTGGATGGAGGTACGCCCGCGACTGACCGAGATCGCCGGCGAGCCCTGCGTCATCGCGGTGTGGCGGGACGTCACCGGTGCGGTCGAGCGCGAGGCCGAGCTCGGCGCGGCGCGGGCGGAGGCGGAGGCGGCGCTCAGCCAAGGCCGAGTTCCTCGCCAACATGAGCCACGAGATCCGCACCCCGATGAACGGCGTGATCGGCTTCACCGAGCTGCTGCTGGCGAGCGGCCTCGACGAGACGCAACGCCATCACGCGCAGCTCATCGCCGATTCGGGTCGGGCGATGATGCGGCTGCTCAACGACATCCTCGACCTGTCCAAGATCGACGCCGGCCGGCTCGACGTCGCCGCCGAGCCGATGGACCTCGCGCACACGCTGTCCGGTTGCGTGAAGCTGCTGGCGCCGGCCGCCGAGCGCAAGGGGCTGACGCTGGCGCTCGACGTCGCCGACGACCTGCCGCCCGCGATCCGCGGCGACGCGCTGCGCGTTCGGCAGGTCGTCCTCAATCTGCTCGGCAACGCGGTCAAGTTCACCGCCAGCGGCGGCGTGACGCTGACCGCGCGCCGCAGCGGCGACCGGATCGCGGTGGCGGTCGCGGATACCGGCATCGGCATCGCGCCCGAGCGCCAGGACGCGATCTTCGAGCAGTTCGTCCAGGCCGACCATTCGATCACGCGGGCCTATGGCGGCAGCGGCCTCGGTCTCGCGATCAGCAACCGTCTCGCCAACCTGATGGGCGGCGCGCTCCTGCTCGACAGTCGGCCCGGCCAGGGCACGACGATCACCCTCGAGCTGCCGCTGGTCGCGCTCGACGCGGCGACGCTGCCGGAGCGGACGGCGCCCGCGCCGGTCGCTCCCGTCGCCGGACGCTCCGCGCACGTCCTGCTCGCCGACGATCACGACATCAACCAGATCCTCGTCACCGCGATGCTCGCCCGCGCCGGTCACCGCGTCACCGTCGCCGCCGATGGCGCCGCCGCGGTTGCCCGTGTCGCGGCGGCGGTCGCGGACGGCACGCCGTTCGACATCGTGCTGATGGACATGCAGATGCCGGTGATGGACGGGCTGAGCGCGACCCGTGCGATCCGCGCGCTCGGCGGCCCGGCCGCGACGCTGCCGATCGTCGCGCTCACCGCCAATGCCTTCGCCGCCGATCTCGAGGCGTGCCGTGCCGCCGGGATGGTCGACCATCTCGCCAAGCCGGTATCGACCGACCGGCTGGTCGCGGCGATCGAGCGCTGGGCACCCCCCGCCGCAGCGCCGCGGCGTGCCGCGTTCAAGCCGAGCCCGGCGCTCGCCGCGCGCTATGCCGATCAGCGCGCAACCACACTCGCGGCGGTCGAAGCGCTGATCCGCGACGGGACGCTGACCGGTACCAGCCTCGCATCGCTGGTCGACTTGCTCCACAAGCTCGCCGGCACCGCAGCGATGTTCGGCGAGGCGGCGCTCGGCGATCGCGCGCGCGAACTCGAGCTCGGCTTGCGCGACGGCGGCGCGGACGGATCGGTCGACGCGCTGCGCGCCGCCGCCGAGCGGATGCGCGCATCCGCCTGAGCGTTCGCGCGTTCGGACGACCAGCGGAGACAATCATGGCCCGGATCATCATCGCCGACGACGACGAGATCGCCGGTACCATCGCACGCGATGCGCTGGCCGAGGCGGGTCACGTCGTCGGGCTGGTCGGCGACGGCAAGGGCGCGCTCGCCGCGATCCGCGCGAAGCATCCCGACATCGTCGTGCTCGACTGCAACATGCCCGAACTGTCTGGGCTGCTCGTGCTGCGCGCGATGCGCGACGACAAGACGATGTGGAACATCCCGGTGCTGATGCTCACCGGGCGACAGAGCGAACGCGACGTCGAGCTCGCCCGCTACGAGGGCGCCGGCGACTATATGAAGAAGCCGTTCGATCCCGACGAGCTGGTGTTCCGGGTGGAGGAACTGCTCAAGGCGCGCTCGAAGCGATAGGCATCTCCCCTCACAGCACGATCTCGAACCGCGCTCCGCCGCGATGGTCCGGGGAGAGGCCGATCGTCCCGCTATGGAGCAGCACCACCTGTCGCGCGAAGCTCAGCCCCACGCCGGTGCCGTGCGGTTTGGTCGTGAAGAAGGGGAGGAAGATGTCGTCGCGCAACGCGGTCGGCACGCCGCCGCCATTGTCCTCCACCGCGATCCGCACGCGGCCCGCGCCGGTGTCCGCGATCCGGACCGACAATCGCGGATCGCCGGACGCATCGCGCGCCGCCTCCCCGCCGTTCTTGAGCAGGTTGAGCATGATCTGGCCCAGCAGGTCGGCGTCGCCGTCGATGTGCAGCCGCTCGGGCTCGATCTGGCTCGTCACCGTCACCCCTGCCGCCTCGGGCATCGCGGCGTGGATGCGCAACAGGGCGTCGAGCCAGGCGCGTACGTCGAACCGCCGGACGCGCAGCGACGGCGCGCGGCTGAACGCGCGATAGGAGTCGACGAAGCGCGCGATCCCCGCCGCCCGCCTCGCCAGCGCATCGGTCGCGATCCGCAGGTCCGCCGCCGCCTGCCGGTCGCCACCGTCGGCGTCCGCCGCGAGCCGCGCCGCGCTCTCCGCAAGCGACGTGACGGGCGTCAGCGAGTTCATGATCTCGTGCGTCAGCACGCGGACGAGATCGGTCTGCGTCGCCATCTCGGCGGCGTCGAGCTCGCTCTGGATGATATGCACCGCGACGACGCGCCACGGCCGATGCTGCCGGTCGACCATCGCGATACCGAGCACGGCGCGCTGCGCCAGCCCGTTCCACAGCACCCGGCACGGCGTCCGCGCGCCGGCGGGCGCCGTCTCAAGCGCCGCCGCGAACGCCGCGCCATACCGCGCGAACTCGGCCGTGGCGCGGCCGTCGCTTTCGCGGAACAGGCTGCGCGCGGCGCTGTTGGCGAGGTGCACGATGCCGTCGGGATCGATCGCCAGCAGCGGCGTCGGCGCGCCGTCGGCCAGCGCCGCGGCGAAGCGATGATCGGACGCGCTCGCCAGCCGCTCGGCGCGCAGCCGCCGCAGCGCGTCGTCGAGCGCGGCGCCCAGTTGGTCGAACCCCGCTCCTTCCCCGCGCTGCCGGAAGCTCTGCGCGAGATCGCCCTGCGCCAGCGCCGCGACGAAACGCGCGACCATGCGGTTGGTGCGCCGGGTCAGCGACCATAGCCGCGCCACCAACGCTACCGCGACGATCGCGACGATCAGCTTGGTCGCCGCCAGCCCCGGTCGCGGCATCAGCCAGGCGAGCAGCGTCAGCGCGGCGAACAGCGCCAGCGCGTTCGCCGCCTGGCCGCGCAGCAGGCGGCGGCTAGAGGTCATGCTTCTCCATCCGCCGGTAGAGCGTGCCACGGGTCAGCCCAAGCTCCGCGGCGGCGTTGGAGATGTTGTAGCCGTGCTTCTTGAGCGCACGCTCGATCAGCTGCCGCTCGGCGCGCTCGAGATTGAGGTCTCCCGCCGTCGACGGGACTTCGGCGCGTTCGGCAAGAAGCGGCGCCGGCGCCGCCGCGCCGCTCGAGGCGACCGGGAAATCGGCGAGCGAGAACCGATCGCCCTCGCTCAGGATCACCGCGCGTTCGGCGGCGTGACGCAACGCGCGGACGTTGCCCGGCCAATCGAGCGCGGCGAGCCGGTTCATCACGTCCTCCGGCACGGCGCGCGCCGGCTTGGCGTACTTGTGCGCATAATCCGCGAGGAACCGGACGAGCAGCAGCGGGATGTCGGTGCGGCGTTCCCGTAACGGCGGCAGGCGGATCTCGACGGTGTTGAGCCGGAACAAGAGGTCCTGCCGGAAGCGCGTCTCGTCGCGGAGGTGCGCCTCGGGCATGTTGGTCGCCGAGACGATCCGCACGTCGATCGCGCGCGGTCTGGTCGCGCCGACCGGCACGATACGGCGCTGCTCGAGCGCGGTGAGCAGCTTGGGCTGGAGATGCAAGGGCAGGTTGCCGACCTCGTCGAGGAACAGCGTGCCGCCGTCCGCCGCCTGCATCCGCCCGGCGCGGTCCGCCTTGGCATCGGTGAACGCGCCCCTGGCATGGCCAAACAGCTCGCTGTCGAACAGACTCTCGGCGACCGCGCCGAGATCGACCGTAACCAGCGGTCCGCCGGCGCGGCGCGAGCGGCGGTGGAGTTCGCGCGCCGCGAGTTCCTTCCCGGTGCCGTTCTCGCCGAGGATCAGCACATCGGCCTCGGTCGGCGCGGCCTTGTCGATCAGCGACAGCACGCGCGCGATCGCCGGCGAGGTGCCGAGCAGCGGCGTGTCTCCCGCCGGCGACGGCGCAACCGGCGCGGCGCGGCCGCTCGTCCGCCGCGAGCGCCTCAGTGCCGCGGCGGTGCGCGCGGTCGTGAGCAGGCGCGCATTGTCCCAGGGCTTGGCGACGAAATCGGTGGCGCCGCGCTTCATCGCCGCGACCGCGGTCTCGATCCCGCCATGCGCGGTGATCATCACGATCGCGGCGTCAGGATCGGCCTCCAGCATCTTCGCGAGCCAGACGAAACCCTCGGTGCCATCGGTCGCGCCGCGTGCGAAGTTGGCGTCGAGCAGGATGATGTCGGGGAGCCTGATCGCCATCGCGGCGAGCGCGTCGCGCGGCGATCGGGTGGCGATCGTCTCGGCGAACAGATCGCGCATCACCAGTCGGGCGGAGAGCAGCACGTCCTCGTCGTCGTCGACGATCATGCAGAGATCGTATGGCCTGGCCGACATCGTCCTCGTCCCCTCTTAGCGGCCTGCATGAGACAAGTTCCGTGCCAGTGTCCATTGCCACGACGTCGCGCGCCATGGGCATGGCCGAGTGTCCGCCGGAGGACAGCGGCGCGCCGCCGAGGTGTCCATCTTCGGACAGTGTGTGCGGCCAATCGATGTCGCGAACGACCCGGATCCGCGATCTTCCGGTTGGCACGCGCTCTGCAAAGCGTGCGGCAACCGGCATCCAGCCGGTCTGAAGGCGAGTGTCTGCCCGATGACCTCTTCCGACCACGGTGCGATCGACGGCGCGGGGATGGACCGCCGCATCCGCCGCGCCGCACCGCGTCGCCGCCGCCTGCTGATCGCCGCCGCCTTGGCGCTGGCGTTCGCGCTGATCGCGGTGGCGGCATGGCGGCTGCTGCCGGCGGGCGGCTCGACCGATATCGCCGCGAGCGAGATCGAGACCGGCGATGTCGCGCGCGCGCCGTTCGCGGACGATCTGCCGGTCCGCGCGACCGCCGCCCCGGCGCTCACCACATTCGTCAACGCGGTGTCGGGCGGCCAGATCGACCGGCTGCTGGTGCAGGACGGCACGGTCGTCGCAGCCGGCCAGGCGCTCGCGACGCTCGTCAATCCATCGCTCAAGCTCGATATCCTGACCCGCGAGGCGACCATCGCCAGCCAGCTCGGCACGGTCTCGGCGGACGATCTCGCGCTCCGGCGCAGCCGGCTCGATCGGGCGACGCAGACGTCCGGGGCGGCGTACGACGTCGTCAAGGCACGCCGCGACCTGTCGGTACAGCAGCAGCTCCACGATCAGGGCTTCGTCTCCGACGCCGGCGTCGCCAGCACGCGCGAAGCCGCCGAATATCAGGACAGGCACCTCGCCCAGTTGCGGTCGGGCGAGACGACGGAAAACGCGATCGCCGCGCTCCAGGCCAGGCGCCTCGCCGAGACCCGCGCGCGCCTGTCGGGCAACCTCGCCGCGGTCGAAGCCAGCCTCGACGCGCTGACGCTTCGCGCGCCCGTCGCCGGGCGGCTGACCAACTTCACCGTCCAGCCGGGACAGACGCTGAAGGCGGGCGATCCGGCGGGGCAGATCGACAGCGCGCGCGCGTGGAAGCTGATCGCCGATGTCGACGAATATTATCTCGGCCGCGTCGCGGTCGGCCAGCGGGCCGAGCGCGAAGGCGGGACGCATCTGGTGGTCTCCAGGGTGCTGCCGGCGGTGACCGACGGGCGCTTCCGCATCGAGCTGCGCTTCGTCGGGCCGCCGCCCGCCGGGCTCAACCGCGGCCAGACCAGCGACGTCCGCGTCACGCTGGGCGCGACCCGCGCGGCGCTGGTCGCGCCCGTCGGCGGCTGGCTCGACAGCGGCGGCGGCACGAGCGCGCTGGTGGTCGACGCGGACGGCCGCCACGCGCGCCGCCGCGCCATCCGCACCGGCACGCGCAACCCCGAACAGGTCGAGATCCTGTCCGGCCTCGCCGCCGGCGACCGCATCGTCACCTCCAGCCTGTCGACCGTCAGGGGCGACACGATCAACATCCGCTGACCGGAGCCCATACCCATGATCCGCCTCGAGAACATCCAGCGCCGCTTCGTCTCGGACGAGGTCGAGACGACCGCCCTCGCCGACATCGACCTCGCCGTCGCGCAAGGCGAGTTCGTCGCCATCATGGGGCCGTCCGGATGCGGCAAGTCGACCCTCCTCAACACGCTCGGCACCGTCGACCGGCCGAGCGCGGGCCGCTATCTGTTCGGCGACCGAGATCTCGCGGCGCTCGACGAGGCGGCGCTGGCGCGGTTCCGCGGCGAGACGCTGGGCTTCGTGTTCCAGAGCTTCAACCTGATCGACGAACTGACGATCCGCGAGAATGTCGATCTCGGGCTCGCCTATCGCAAGGGCATCGGCGGCAACCGGCGCACGCGCGTGGAGGCGGCGATGGACCGCGTCGGCATCTCGCACCGCGCGCGGCACTTCCCGCACCAGCTCTCGGGCGGCCAGCAGCAACGTGCCGCGATCGCGCGCGCGATCGTCGGCGAGCCGAGGTTGATCCTCGCCGACGAGCCGACCGGCAATCTCGATACCGAGAACGGCGCGCAGGTGATGGACATCCTCCTGAGCCTCAACGCCGACGGCGCGACCATCGTGATGGTCACGCATTCGCCGAGCCACGCCGACATCGCGCGGCGCCGCATCGACATGCTCGACGGGCGGATCGTGTCGTCCGTCGCGCGCGCGCTCTGAGGGGGACGGCCGCCATGAACCGCTCGGGCCTGCTCGCCTTCTATCGCTCGCTCACCCGCCACAAGCTCTATGCCGCGCTCAACATCGGCGGGCTCGCCGCCGGCATCGCGGCGTTCATCGTGCTCGGCCTCTATGTCCGCTTCGAGACCGGCTACGAACGATGGCTGCCGGGTGCGCGCGACATCTGGCTGATCGAGAGCCACACGCCCGACGACATGGCGTCGCAGCGCGCGACCCAGAGCACGCCGGTGGCGGCGTGGACCGCGATCAAGCGCGACCTTCCGGACACGATCGGCACGCGGATCAACAGCGCGCCGGCCATCGTCGTCAGGGATGGGATCGGCGTGCGCGAGCGGATCGCCCTGGTCGATCCCGATTTCTCGAGGGTGTTCGAGCTGCCGGTCGCGTCGGGAACCTTCGCGAACGCGTTCGCCGATCCGTCCGCCCTGGTCGTCACGCGGAAGACCGCAGCCAGATATTTCGGGACGCGCTCGCCGATCGGCCGGACGATGCGCGTCGTCTACGAGGGCACGTCGCATCTCTACCGCATCGTCGCGGTCGTCGAGGACCTGCCGCGCGACACCGACCTCGACGATTTCGGTCTGTTCGCGCGCGACCTCGTCACCGACGACCCCGCGAACCCGAACTACAAGGGCGACCATAACTGGAACTATGGCGGACCGCAGACCTATGCGCGGTTCACGGACGACGACGCCGAGAAACGGTTCGCCGCGGCGCTGCCGGGCGTGGTCGCGCGCCACGTCGGGAGCGAGACACCGGACGATCCGAACTATGCCATCACGTTGACCCCCAGGCGGCTGACCGAGGTGCATTTCGAGACGCCTGGATCGACGCTCACCGTCACCACGCTGGGCATGGTCGGCTCGCTCACGCTGCTGCTCGCGGTCGTCAACTATGTGAACCTTGCGAGCGCCCGGGCGGGACTGCGCGCGCGCGAGGTCGCGATGCGCAAGGTGCTCGGTGCGAGCCGAGCGATGCTGTTGCGCCATTATCTGCTCGAGGCGACCGCGACGGTCGCGATCGCCGCCGTGCTCGGGCTGGCGTTGGCCGAATCGGGCCTGCCATTGGTCAATGCCGCGGGCGGGCTCGACCTGGCGGTCCATTATGTCGGGCGCGACGGCGTCCTGCTGCCGCTTGTCCTGCTGGTGCTCGTCGTCGGCGTCCTCTCGGGCGCCTATCCGGCAGCGATGCTCTCGCGCTTTCCGGCGGCGGCGGTGCTGGCGTCGGCACGGTCGCCGGGCGGCGGCCGTGCCGGAACCCGCGTCCGCGAGATGCTGGTCGTCTTCCAGTTCGCGGTGGCGATCGCCTTCATCGTCGGGACGATGGTGCTGGCCGCCCAGACCCGGCATGTGCGCCACGCGGACATCGGCTTCAAACGCGACAACCTGCTGCTGGTGCGGTCGCTGGCGAGTTCGAGCCTCCGCGACGGCCAGCGCGATTCGCTGCTGCATCGCATGGCGACGTTGCCCGGCGTCGTCGCGGTGAGCGCGGGCAACACCGTGCCGGGGCATGGCTTCTTCACCTCGTCGAGCAACTTCTCGGTTCCGGGCATCGCGGGCGACGGCCCGACCCTCCAGTTCTTCGAGGTCTCGCCGGGCTTCTTCGAGACGACGGGCGCACGTCTCCTCGCCGGCCGGACGTTCGACCTCGCTCATCCCGGCGACGTCAACGCCAACGCGGCCGATCCCTATGGCGCGAACGGTCCGCGTCCCACCAACGTGGTCCTCAATCGCGCCGCGACGCGCGTCCTGCGTTTCGCGTCGCCGCAGGCGGCGATCGGGCGGCATTTCGGCGGCGACAATCCGAAAACCGTGATCGGCGTGATCGACGACATGCGCTTCGACTCGCCACGGCAGTCGGTGGCGCCGGTCCTCTACAGTTTCGTGCAACGCAATCCGAACGCGGGTATCGGCGTGATCCGCTTCACCGGCGATGCCAACGCGATGCTCGGTGCCGCGCGCCGGGCGTGGCGGCAGGACGCGCCGGAGGTGCCGTTCGAGGCGCAGACGACGGTCCAGGCGCTCGACAGATACTATGCCCGCGACGACCACACCGCGCGCCTGTTCACGATCGGCGCGGTGCTCGCGGTCGCGATCGGGTGCGTCGGGCTGTGGGGGCTCGCCTCGTTCAACACCGCGCGGCGGATCCGCGAGATCGGCATCCGCAAGACGCTCGGGGCATCGTCGGCGGATATCGTCAGGCTGCTGGTCGGGCAGTTCCTGCGCCCGGTGCTGATCGCCAACCTCTTCGCCTGGCCGCTCGCCTTCGTCGCGATGCGCGCCTGGCTCGCCGGGTTCGACGACCGCATCGCGCTGTCGCCGCTGTATTTCCTCGCCGCGACGGGGCTGGCGCTGGTCATCGCGATCGGCACCGTGATCGCGCAGTCGCTGCGCGCGGCGCGCGCCACGCCGGCCTGGGCGCTGCGCCATGAATAGGGCGCGGGCGCTACGCGCGGCCGTGGCGCTGATCGCGCTCGCCGGCCCGGCGCAGGCCGAGACGCTGGCGCAGGCGATCGCGGCGGCGTGCGCGACCAACCCGACGCTCGCCGCTGCGCGATCGCGCCAGGACGCGCTCGCCGAGACGCCCGAACAGGCGCGCGCCGGCGGCCGGCTCGTCGTCGCGGCGGATGCGGCGGGCGGTTACGACCGGTTCGACTATGGCAAGGGCGCAGGCGGCACCGTGTCGGCGGCGCTGCCGATCTGGACCGGCGGACGCGTGCCGTCCGCGGTCCGCGCGGCGAGCGGCGACGTCGCGAGCGGCGCGGAGCGGCTCCGCGATACCGAGGCGGCGGTGCTCGAGACCGTGATCGCGGTCTATGCCGACCTGCTCTACGATCAGCAGGCGGTCGCGATCGCGCAGGCCGACATCGCGCTGCTCGACGATCAGGTCGCGGATTCGCGCGCGCGTTTCAAGCTGGGCAACGCGACCCGCACCGATGTCGCGCGGCTCGAGGCGCAGCGCGCCGGGGCGGCGGCGACGCTCGCCGCGGCACGATCCTCGGTCGCCAACGATCTCGCCGACTATCGGGCGGTCGTCGGCCATGACGCCGATCGTCTCGCCGATCCGCCGACCGGCGTCGCGGCGCTGCCCGGCACGATCGATCAGGCGCGCGCACGCGCCGTCGCCGAGAACCCGCTCTACCGGAGCAGCCTGCATGCCGCCGACGCCGCCGCCGCGCGGATCGCCCAGGCGCGGGCCAACGGCGCGCCGAGCCTCGTGCTGGGTGGCGCCTATGGCTACGACGCGGACCTGTCGCGCGACGCCGGCCGCACCTATCCCCGCGCCGCCGATGCCGGGCTGGTGCTGCACGTGCCGATCCTGACCGGCGGGCTGATCGCCTCCCAGGTCCGCGAGGCGCGTGCCGATCATCGCGCCGCCGCGTATGACAGCGATGCCGCGCGCCGCGAGGCGATCCGCACCGCCGAGGGCGCCTGGGCGGCGCTGACCAGCGCACGTGACGAGGCCGACGCCAACGCGCAGGCGGTCGCCGCCGCCGATCTCGCGCTCAAGGGCGTACGCGCCGAATATCGGTTCGGCCTGCGCTCGACGCTGGACATCCTGGTCGCCGACGAGAGCCTGCGCGGGGCGCAGCTCGCGTTCGCGCGCAGCCGCAGCGACGCGTTGCGGGCCGAAGCCGCGCTGCTGCGCGCCACCGGCCGGCTCGACCGGAGCGCCTTCACGAGCGGGAACGGCGCCTCCCCCTCATAGGTTTGACGACCATGCCTTCGGGCGAACCGGAGGATATCGATGCCAGACCTGACCTGCGACGTCGCCGTGATCGGCGCCGGCACCGCCGGCCTGGCCGCCGAGCGCGGTGCCCGCGCCGCGGGAGCGACGACCCTGCTGATCGATCCGCGCTTCGCCGGAACGACCTGCGCGCGCACCGGCTGCATGCCGTCCAAGCTGCTGATCGCCGCCGCGCATGCCGTGCACGATGCGCGGCGGGCCGATCTGTTCGGCGTGCGGATCGCCGATATCGCGGTCGACGGCGCGGCGGTGATGGCCCGCGTGCGCCGGTTGCGGGACGATTTCGTGGCGAGCACGATCGGCAGCATCGACCAGCTTCCGGAGGGCATCGGTATCCGCGCCAGCGCCCGGTTCGCCGGACCGACGACGCTCGCGCTCGACGACGGGCGTCGCGTCGAGGCGCGCGCGGTCGTCGTCGCGACCGGCTCGCGGCCGTCGATCCCGGACGCCTTCGACACCGTCCGCGACCGCGTGCTGACCAACGAGAGCGTGTTCGAGCTGCCCGATCTGCCGCGCACGCTCGCGGTGATCGGCGCCGGGCCGCTCGGGCTGGAGCTCGCGCAGGCGATGGCGCGGCTTGGCGTCGCGGTGACGCTGTTCGGGGACTCGTCCGTACTCGCCGGTCTCGACAAGGAGCCCGCGGTCGCCGCCTGCCTCCACGACATCCTCGCCGACGAGATGACGATCCGGCTCGGCGTGACGGTGCGGGCGGCGCCCGCCGGCGATGAGGTCCGTCTCGACTGGTCGGGGGGCAAGGGCGCGGGCGACGCGGTGTTCGAGCGCGTGCTGGTCGCGGCCGGCCGGCCGCCCGATCTCGATGACCTGGCGCTGGACCAGGCGGGGCTCGCGCTCGACGATCACGGCGTCCCCGCGTTCGATCCTGCGACGATGCAATGCGGCACCGCGCCGGTTTTCATCGCGGGCGACGCGGACCACGATCGCCCCGTGCTGCACGAGGCGAGCACCGAGGGCGCGATCGCCGGCCGCAACGCCGCCCGCTTTCCCGCCGTGACGCCGGGCGAACGCGGCGTGCGGTTCGCGATCCAGTTCACCGATCCGGTGCTGACTGTGATCGGCGGCGGCGAGGACGACGGGATCGTCGGGACATCCTGCTATGCGGATCAGGGGCGGGCGCGGATGATGGGAACCGATCGCGGTCTCGCCCGCATCCATGCGCGGCGCGACGGGACGCTGACCGGCGCGACGATCCTCGCCCCCGGCGCGGAGCATCTCGGCCATCTGCTCGCCTGGGCGATCGACGATGGCGCGACCGCGGCCGATCTGCTTGACCGGCCATTCTACCACCCGACCTACGAGGAGGGCCTCAAGTCCGCGCTGCGCGAGGTCTGCGCCGCCGCGGGGACCGCGCCGCCGGGCGACCGCGACGAAGGCGATCCCTCCGGCGGCTGACGTCGATCCCGCTAACCCGGCAGCCGATTGACCGCATTGGCGGGGAGATCGAGATCGATCCATCCCATCCGGTAGATCCAGTAGAAGGTGCCGGTAAACACCACTGCGCACGCCGTCGTGCGCCAGACGATCGGCCAGGGCCGGAAGACGTGCGGCGCGCTGTCCGCCTGCCCCGGCACCTTCTCGCCCTGCGCCTCGTCCGCGGTGCGCATGCCGATCGGCAGCATCGCGAACAGCGAGAGGAACCAGAACAGGAAGAAGATCGCGAGGACCGAAAACCAGCGCATGACGACCGCCTAGATCGAAGCGAACGGGGCAGGATGATGGGAGTGCCTTCATGCGGCGTCACACCCGCATCATCATCACTTCGACCACCGGCTTCTTGCCCGTCCATGCGGACGTGCGGCGGCGCACCGCGAGACGCACCGCCTCGCGGCGCTTGATGTCGTCGCGCGGCGCCTCGGCGAGCGCGTCCAGCGCGGCTTCGGTAACGTCCTCGATGAAGTCGGCGCGATCCTCCTCGACCGGCAGGCCGTGGATGCCGACCTGCGGACGCGCGCGCGACTGGCCGGCCTTGTCGACCGCGAGACCGATCGTCACCAGGCCGTTGGCGGCGAGCTTGCGGCGATCGTTGAGGGTGGTGCCGTCGGCGTTGAGGATCACGTCGCCGTCGAGCACCAGCCGCCCGGCGCGCTCGTGGCCGACCACGACAGGGCCGTCGGGGGCGAGCCGCACCACCTCGCCGTTGCTCTGCACGATCGTCGCCGGCACGCCGAGCGATGCGGCATAGCGCGCATGCTCGGCGAGATGCCGCCGCTCGCCGTGCACCGGCACGACGATCTCGGGCTTGAGCCAGCCGTACAGGCGCTCGATCTCGGGCCGGCCGGGATGGCCGGAGACGTGGATATGCGCCTGGCGCTCGGTCACCATGCGGATGTTGCGCCTGGCGAGCGCGTTCTGGACGAGGCCGATCGCATCCTCGTTGCCGGGGATCTGCTTGGACGAGAACATCACCGTGTCGCCCTCGGAGAGCGCCAGCTTGTGGCTGCCGTGCGCGATGCGGGCGAGCGCGGCGCGCGCCTCGCCCTGGCCGCCGGTGGCGATGATCATCAGCTCGCTCGGCGGCACTCGCATCGCCGCGTCGAAATCCAGCGTCGGCGGGAAATCGGGCAGATAGCCGACCGCCCTGGCGATCTTCGAGATGCGGTCGAGCGAGCGGCCGGCGACGCAGAGCTGGCGCCCGCTCGCCTGGGCGACCGCGCCGAGCGTGTGCAGCCGCGCGACGTTGGAGGCGAAGGTGGTGACCAGCACGCGACCGGGTGCGGCGGCGACCTCGCGCTCGAGATCGGCGCGCACGCTCGCCTCCGAGCCCGAGGGTTCGAGATTGAAGACGTTGGTGCTGTCGCCCATCAGCGCGAGCAGGCCGGCATCGCCGATTCCCTTGAGCTGCTCCGCACTCGCCGGCTCGCCGATCACCGGCTGCTCGTCGAGCTTCCAGTCGCCGGTGTGGAACACGCGGCCGTGTGGCGTATCGATCAGCAAGGCGTTCATTTCCGGAATGGAATGCGCCATCGGCACCCATTCGATCGTGAACGGCCCGAGCGCGACCGGCTTGCCGGTCTGGACGACGCGCACCTTGACGCGGTCCGCGAGCCCCTCCTCCTCGAGCTTGGCGCGGATCAGCCCGGCGGTGAACACCGTCGCGTAGATCGGGCAGCCCAGTTCGAGCGCGAGATAGGGGATCGAGCCGATATGATCCTCATGGCCATGGGTGATGACCAGCCCCACCAGATCGGCGCTGCGCTTCTCGATGAAGGCGAGATCGGGCAGCACGATGTCGATCCCCGGATAGTTGGGATCGGCGAAGCTGACGCCGAGATCGACCATCAGCCACTTGCCGCGGCAGCCATAGAGATTGACGTTCATCCCGATCTCGCCCGACCCGCCCAGGGCCAGGAACAGCAATTCGTCCGCCGGTGTCGTCATCGATGATCCTTGGATTGGGGTCAGCCCGCGAGGCGCCGATGCATGAGCGCGAGGCCGGTAATGGTGAGATCGGGGTCGATCCGGTCGAACAACGATGTATGCCGGTCGAACAGCGCGGCAAGGCCGCCGGTGGCAATGACTTTGACGGGACGACCGATCTCGGTCCGCATCCGCGCGATCAATCCCTCGATCATCGCGACATAGCCCCAGTAGATGCCGATCAGCATCTGGTCCTCGGTGGTGCGGCCGATGACGTGATCGTCGGCGGGCACCGCGACCGCGATCCGCGGCAGTTTGGCGGCGGCGGCGACCAGCGCGTCGAGCGACAGGTTGAGCCCCGGCGCGATGATCCCGCCCTTGTAGGCGCCGGCGTAGTCGATCGCGTCGATCGTCGTGGCGGTGCCGAAATCGACGACGATGAGATCGCCCGGCTCGAGCGCGTGCGCGGCGATCGCGTTGACCGCGCGGTCCGCGCCGACGCTGCCCGGCTCCTCGACGTCGAGTTCGATGCCCCACCCGACCGGCGGCTGGCCGGCGACGAGCGCGGTGCCGCCGAAATACTTGACCGCGAGGACCTGGAGGTTGTGGAGCGCGCGCGGCACGACGGTCGACACGATGACCGTCTCGACCACCGCGCGATCGAGGCCCTCCAGGGCGAGCAGCTGATGCAGCCAGACCGCATATTCGTCCGCGGTGCGGCGCGGATCGGTGGCGATCCGCCAGCGGGTGCGGATCAGCGGCTGCGCTCCGCGCTGGTCGACCAGCGCGAACACGACGTTGGTATTGCCGGCATCGATCGCGAGCAGCATCGTCTCAGGTCCGCATCAGGGCTATGTCGCCGGCGTGAATGACACGCACCGCCCCGTCCGCCAAGCGCAGCCTGAGCGCACCGATCGCATCGAGCCCGTCGAACAACCCGGTCACCGCCTCGCCATCGGGCAACCGCGCGACGAGCGGGGTGCCCGGGCGGTGCGCCGCCGCCAGCCAGCGCGAGATCACCGCCTCGATCCCCGCGTCGCGCCAGATCGCCAGCCATCGCGCGAAGGTCTCGATCAGCGTCGCGGCCACGGTCCCGGCATCGGGTGCCGCGCCGGTCAGTGCGGCGATGTCGGTGGTCGGGCGATCGGGAAGATCGGGATGATTCGCGAGATTGGCACCGATGCCGACCACCACCACGTCACCATGGCGCTCGAGCAGGATCCCCGCGAGCTTGGCGTCGCCGGCGACCAGATCGTTGGGCCATCTGATCGAGAGCCCCACCCCCGGCGCGAACAGGATCAGCGCCTCGTACAGCGCGACCGCGGCAACCAGCGCCAGCGCCGGCGCCGGCGGATCGTCCGGACGCAGCCGCACCAGTGTCGACACGATCAGGTTGCCGGGCGGCGACAGCCAGGGACGCCCCTGCCGCCCGCGCCCCGCGGTCTGGCGCCCGGCGCGCAGCCACGTCCCTTCCGGCGCACCCGCGCTGGCCAGCGCGGCGATGTCGTCGTTGGTGGATGCGGTCTCGGCGACCGTGCGCAGCGCGGTCAGAAGAGCGATGCCGCCGCCGCCCCGCTTGCCCAGCCGAGCGGGGCGATCGCCAGATAGCCGAGCGGGGAGACGAGCAACGCCGCGACCGCGATCAGCACGCTCTCGACGAGCGACCGGGACGGCGCCAGCACGAAGCCCTCGGGCGGCGCGTCGAAGTACATCGTCTTGACGATCTTGAGATAATAGAACGCGCCGATCACCGAGGTCGCGATCCCGATCATCGCCAGCGGCCACATGCCCTGCGCGACGAGCGCGTCGAACACGAGGAACTTGGGCCAGAAGCCGAACAGCGGCGGGATGCCCGCCAGGCTGAACATGAAGATCGCGATCGCCGCCGCCAGCCCGGGCCGGGTCTGCGACAGGCCGGACAGCGCGGCGATCTGCTCGGTCCGCTCGCCGGTCGGCAGGCGCATCTGGAGCACGCAGAGCAGGCTGCCCAGCGTCATAGCGACATAGACCGCCATGTAGCTCATAGTCGCGGCCGCACCCGCCGCGCTGCCGGCGGCGAGGCCGAACAGCGCGAAGCCGACATTGTTGATCGACGAATAGGCGAGCAGGCGCTTGATGTTCGACTGCCCGATCGCCGCGATACCGCCCCAGATCGTCGAGGCCAGCGCGCAGAAGATGACGATCTGGTGCCAGGCGACCGTCGCCGGCCCCAGCGCCTGGATCGCGACGCGCACGGTCAGCGCCATCGCCGCGACCTTGGGCGCGGACGCGAAGAACGCGGTGACCGGCGTCGGCGCGCCTTCGTACACGTCGGGCGTCCACATATGGAACGGCACCGCCGAGATCTTGAAGGCGAGCCCGGCAAGGAGGAACACGAAGCCGACGGTGAGCCCGATGCCCACCCCGCCCTTCATCGCCAGCGCGATGCCCGCGAAGTGGGTGGTGCCCGAGAAGCCGTAGAGCAGCGAGACGCCGTAGAGCAGGATGCCGCTGGCCAGCGCGCCGAGCACGAAATACTTCAGCCCCGCCTCGGCCGAGCGCCCGTCGGTGCGCAGGAAGCTCGCGAGCACATAGGCGGACAGCGATTGCAGTTCGAGCCCGACATAGAGGCTGAGCAGATCGGTCGCCGAGACCATCATCCCCATGCCGACCGCCGAGAGCAGCAGCAGCACCGGGAACTCGGCGCGCAGCGGATCGCCGTCGCGCTCGAAGAAATCCGGCGCGACCGCGATCACCACCGCGGTCGAGATGTAGATCAGCACCTTGGCGAAGGCGCCGAAGCTGTCGGCGACGTACAATCCGCCGAACGCCGCGCCGCCGTTGCCCGCGGGCCCGACCAGCGCGATCGCGGCGGCGGCGAGCAGGACGATCGCCGCCCAGCTGATCGCGCGCGCCGCCGTGTCGCCCGCCCAGGCGGCGACCAGCATCAGCACGATCGCGCCGACGCCGAGGATGATCTCGGGCGCGGTGAGGGCCAGTGCGTTCATCGGCCCGGCTCCCCGGCGGTCGTCCGCGGCGGCGGCGCGGTCCCGTGACCGCTGCCCGGCTGCGCATCGCTGCGCGGCGCGCTCGGCTGGGTGCGCGCGAGGATCAGTCCGACATCCTTGCGGATCGGGCCGAGGAAGCTCTCGGGATAGACGCCCATCCAGATCGTCGCCAGCACCAGCGGCACGAGGATGACATACTCGCGCAACACGAGGTCCGGCATCGCCGCCGCGTCCTTGTTGACCGACGGCCCGAACGCGATCCGCTTGTAGAGATACAGCATGTACGCCGCGCCGGTGACGATGCCGGTCACCGCGATCACCGCCGCCCAGGACGAGATCTCGTACGTGCCCATCATCGACAGGAACTCGCCCGGGAAGTTGGACAGGCCGGGCAGCCCGACCGACGCCATCGTGAAGAACAGGAAGATCGTCGCATAGGCCGGCATGTTGTCGGCGACCGCGCCGTAGCGCGCGATCTCGCGGGTGTGGAGGCGATCATAGACCACGCCGACGCACAGGAAGAGCGCGGACGAGACCAGGCCGTGACCCAGCATCACCAGATACGCGCCCTCGATCCCCTGCCGGTTGAACGCGAACAGGCCGAAGGTCACCAGCGCCATGTGCGCCACCGACGAGTAGGCGATGAGCTTCTTCATGTCGGTCTGCACCAGCGCGACCAGCGCTGTGTAAACCGTCGCGATCATGGACAGCGCGAAGATCAGCCACATGAACTGCGCGGACGCGGCCGGGAACATCGGCAGCGAGAAGCGCATGAAGCCATAGCCCGCGAGCTTGAGCATCACGCCCGCCAGGATCACCGAGCCCGCGGTCGGCGCCTCGACATGCGCGTCGGGCAGCCAGGTGTGGACCGGCCACATCGGCATCTTGACCGCGAACGAGGCGAAGAAGGCCAGCCATAGCCAGGTCTGCATCTGCGGCGGGAAATCGAACGCCATCAGCGCGGGGATGCTGGTGGTGTGCGCGGTCTGCGCCATCTGGAGCATCGCCACCAGCATCAGCACCGAGCCGAGCAGCGTGAACAGGAAGAACTTGTAGCTGGCATAAAGCCGCCGCGCGCCGCCCCAGATGCCGATCGTCAGGTACATCGGGATCAGCCCGCCCTCGAAGAACACGTAGAACAGGAACAGGTCCTGCGACATGAACACGCCGAGCATCATGATCTCGGTGAGCAGGAACACCGCCATATATTCGGGCACGCGCTTGCGGATCGCGTGCGAGGCGAGGATGCACAGCGGCATCAGGAACACGGTCAGCACGATCAGCAGCAGCGCCAGCCCATCGATGCCCAGCGCCCAGGAGAAGCGGCCGAACAGCGGCGCGCTCTCGACGAACTGCCAGCGCGCGCCGCCGGTCTGGTAGGTCGCCCACAGCACGATGCCGAGCACAAGGTCGAGCGTCGTCGCGGCGAGAGCCGCGATGCGGGCCTGACGCGCGCGCGCTTCCTCGGAGCCCGGCGCGAACAGGCACCAGACCGCACCGAGCAACGGCACGCCGAGCATGATCGACAGGATGGGGAAGCCGAGCTGGTTCATGCGCGTTCAGATATCCCGGCGGCCGTTCCCGATCCGCTCACTTGACGAACACCCAGGTCGCGGCGCCGGCGAGACCGAGCAGCATGACCAGCGCATAGGTATAGACATACCCCGATTGGACGCGCGCGGTGAGCCTGTTGCCGAGCACCGCGAGGCGCGCGATCCCGTCCGGCCCGAAGCGGTCGATCGTGCCCTGATCGCCGCGCTGCCACAGGAAGCGGCCGATCGCGAAGGCCGGGCGGACGAAGACGACATCGTAGAGCTCGTCGACATACCATTTGTTGAGCAGGAAGGCGTAGATGCCGCGGAACGTGTCGGCGAAGCGCCTCGGCACGCTGGTGTCGCGCAGATAGGCGAACCAGGCGATCGCCAGCCCCAGCAGCATCGCGATCGTCGGCGACAGCTTGACCCAGCCGGGCACCGCCTCGCGCGCCTCGCGGAGCGGCGCGCTGACGACGAGGCTGCCCTGCCAGAAATCGGCGCTGGCGACGAACGGGTCCAAGAAGGCGAAGCCCGCGAACACCGCGCCGACCCCAAGCAGGATCAGCGGCACGGTCATCGTCAACGGGCTCTCGTGCGGACAATAGCCCAGTTCGCCCTGTTCGACCTCGGTGAAGTCACGCGAATCCACCGCAGGCGCGTGGCCGGCATCCTCCTTCTCGGCGGCATGCGCCGCGTTGCCGTGCGCGTCGTGCTCGGCGCCGTGGCCGTGGCCGTCATGCGCGTGCGCGAGGTGCCGGATATGCTCGGACGCCGCCCACCGCGGCGTGCCGAAAAAGGTCAGGAAGATCAGCCGCCACGAATAGAAGCTGGTCAGCAACGCCACCAGGAGCCCCATGAAGAAGGCGTAGCCGCCGATCTGCGTGCCGCTGGCGTAGGCGCTGTCGATGATCGCATCCTTGGAATAGAAGCCCGCGAAGCCGAACAGGCCTTCGACCCCGACGCCGGTGATCGCCAGCGTGCCCACGACCATCGCCCAGAAGGTCAGCGGGATGTGCTTCCTCAAACCCCCGAAGAACCGCATGTCCTGCTCGTGGTGCATCGCGTTGATGACCGAGCCCGCGCTCAGGAACAGCAGCGCCTTGAAAAAGGCGTGCGTGAACAGGTGGAACATCGCCGCGCCGAATGCGCCCACGCCGGCGGCGAAGAACATGTAGCCGAGCTGCGAGCAGGTCGAGTACGCGATCACCCGCTTGATGTCGGTCTGCGTCGTGCCGACGGTGGCGGCGAAGAAGCACGTCGTCGCACCGACCACCGCGACCACCGCCATGGCCGTGGGGCTCACCACGAACATCGGCGACAGGCGGCAGACCATGAACACGCCCGCGGTCACCATCGTGGCGGCGTGGATCAGCGCGGAGACCGGCGTCGGGCCTTCCATCGCGTCGGGCAGCCATGTGTGGAGGCCGAGCTGCGCGGACTTGCCCATCGCGCCGATGAACAGCAGCAGGCAAAGCAGCGTCATCGTGTCGACGCGATAGCCGAGGAAGCCGATCGTCGATCCCGCCATGCCGGGCGCGGCGTGGAGGATCGCCGGGATGGAGACCGTGCCGAATACCAGGAAGGTACCGAAGATACCGAGCGAGAAGCCGAAATCGCCCACCCGGTTGACCACGAACGCCTTGATCGCGGCCCTGGACGCCGACGGCTTGTAATACCAGAAGCCGATCAGCAGGTAGGATGCGAGGCCGACGCCCTCCCAGCCGAAGAACATCTGGACCAGGCTGTCCGCGGTGACCAGCATCAGCATCGCGAAGGTGAACAGCGACAGGTACGCGAAGAAGCGCGGCTGGCTGTCGTCCTCCGCCATATAGCCCCAGGAGTAGAGATGGACGAGCGCGGAGACGCTCGTCACCACCACCAGCATCACAGCGGTGAGGCTGTCGACGCGCAGCGACCAGTCGACTTGGAGATCGCCCGAGCGGAGCCAGGTCAGCACCGGCGCCACGTACGCGTGGCTGGTGCCGCCCAAGAAGCCGATGAAGATCGGCCATGCGATCGCGGACGAGGCGAACAGCGCGCCGGTGGTCACGATCTTCGCCGCGACGTTGCCGATGAGGCGGTTGCCCAGTCCCGCGACGATCGCGGCGACCAGCGGCAGGAAGACCAGAAGCTGGATCATGCGACGGCCTTGCCCTCTCCGTAGAGGGAGAGGGTCGGGTGAGGGTGTGCGACGGCAATCGCGGAGACGCGCCGCTCCGCGTCGCTCCCCCTCACCCCGCCCCTCTCCCCGCCGGGGAGAGGGAAGCGCGCTGTGTCAGGTCCCGCCATCACCCCTTCATCCGATTGATGTCGTCGACCGCGATCGTGCCGCGACCGCGGAAGTACAGGACCAGGATCGCCAGCCCGATCGCCGCCTCGCCCGCCGCCACGGTCAGCACGAACATCGCGAAGATCTGGCCGACCAGGTCGTGGAGATAGGCCGAGAAGGCGACAAGGTTGAGGTTGACGCTCAGCAGGATCAGCTCGATCGCCATCAGGATGACGATGACGTTCTTGCGGTTGATGAAGATGCCGAGGATGCCCATCACGAACAGGATCGCGGACACGGTCAGGTAATGCTGGAGCCCGATCACAGCGTCATCCCCTCGCCGACCGTCGGATTGGTCTTGCGGATCGCGTCCTGCGGCCGCCGCATCGTCTGTTGCGTCACGTTCTGGCGGCGCACGCCGCCGCGTGTGCGCAGCGTCAGCACGATCGCGCCGATCATCGCGACGAGCAGCACCAGCCCGGCGCCCTCGAACACGAACAGGTAGCGCGTGTAGAGCAGGACGCCGATCGCATGGATGTTGGACATCGCCGCCGGATCCGGGGTCGGCGCGGTGACGCCCTGCATCGCGACGCCGCCCGTCGACCATGCGCCGAACGCGACCAGCAGCTCGCCGAGCACGACCAGCGCCAGCACGATCCCAAACACGAAATACTGCGCGAACGCCGCCCGCAGCTCCGCGAAATCGATGTCGAGCATCATCACGACGAACAGGAACAGCACCGCGACCGCGCCGACATAGACGATCACCAGCAGCATCGCGATGAACTCGGCGCCGACCAGCACCATCAGCCCCGCCGCGTTGAAGAAGGCGAGGATCAGCCACAGCAC
>CAXTNX010000028.1:0-39012 GCA_964245815.1 uncultured Sphingomonadaceae bacterium
ATCGACAGCCACATCAAGCGCCTGCGCCGCAAGTTCCGCGCGGTCGACGGCGAGTTCAGGGCGATCGAGACGCTCTACGGGGTTGGCTACCGCTTTGCGGAGGAATGACGCGCTGCGCCTGGCGCCGCGCCGGCGCTACGGGCCCGAGCGGCCGCTCGGCGGCTGGTCGGGGCGGTGGTCGCTGACCAGCCGGATCCTTGCGGTCAACATCTTCGTGCTGGCGATGCTGGCGGGCAGCTTCTTCTATCTCGACAGCTACCGCACCCGCGTTTCGGATGAGCGGACCGACCAGGCGCAGAGCGACATGCAGATGATCGCCGTCGCGCTCGCCGCGGTGCCGCCTCCCGCGCGCGCGCCGCTCGCCGCGCGTCTGGCCGAGGTCGACGACGAGCGGATACGGATCTACGATCGCGCCGCCGGCGTGCTGCTCTCGGACAGCTGGACCGGCGCCAGACCAACCTACCAGCTGCGCGATCCGCAGACCGAGCCCTGGCAGAAGCATGTCGCGCGCTTCATGGATCGCGTGTTCGACCATATCGTCGGCGCCGACCTGCTCGGCTCTTTCGAGGAGCCCGCGCCCGACAGGCTCGCCGCCTGGCCCGAGGCGGTGGCGGCGCGTGCCCATCCCGGCCGGCTCGTCGTCGCGCACCGCTACGCGCCCGACCGCACGCCGATGCTGTCGGCGGCGCTCGACGTGCCGGGCATCGGCGTGATGCTGTCGACCAACAATGTCCGCGACATCACCCGGATCGTCCGGGCCGAGCGCTTCTCGATCGGCATCGTGATCGTCGCGGTGCTGCTGATCTCGGTGCTGCTCTCGCTGTTCCTCGCGCGCACCATCGCCTTGCCGCTGCGCCGCCTCGCGCTCGCCGCGCACCGCGTCCGGCTCGGCCGCGCACGCGAGGTGATCGTGCCGCGGCTGCCCTCGCGGCGCGACGAGATCGGCCTGCTCGCCCGCGCGCTGTCGGACATGAGCGGCGCGCTGCGCAAGCGCATCGACGCGGTCGAGGCGTTCGCCGCCGACGTCGCGCACGAGCTCAAGAACCCGCTCGCCTCGATGCGCTCCGCGGTCGACAGCCTGGTGATGGTCAAGGACCCGGCGCTCCAGGCGCGGCTGATCGCGATCGTCCATGACGACGTGATCCGGCTCGACAAGCTCATCACCGACGTCTCCGACATGTCGCGGCTCGACGGCGAATTAAGCCGCGCGCGGTTCGAGCCGATCGACCTCTCGCCGCTGATCGAGGGAATGCTCGCCGATCGCGAGGCGCGCGGGCGCGACGGCGATGTCCGCATCGCCTTCGCGCGTCCGCTGGTCGACAGCGCGGTGGTGATGGGCGACGGCGCGCGCATCGCCCGCATGATCACCAACCTGCTCGACAATGCGGTCTCGTTCTCGCCCGCCGGCGGGCTGGTCGAGGTCGGCGCGGTCGAGATCGAGCGCACGGTGCGCATCTCGATCGAGGACGAGGGACCCGGCGTCAGCCCCGAGCAGCGCACCGCGATCTTCCGGCGCTTCCACACCGATCGTCCGGAACCCGTCGGCAACGAGCGGCACTCGGGCCTCGGCCTCGCCATCGCCGCCGCGATCGCCGACGGCCATGACGGCACGATCGACGTGCGCGAGCGATCGGACGGGCGCCAGGGGGCGCAGTTCGTCGTCACCCTGCCCGCGCCGCCGATCGAATGAGCGACGCCGCGGCCGAGACCGTCCACGCCTCGTGCGTCGCGATCGGTGGGCGCGGCGTGCTGCTGGCGGGGCCGTCGGGCGCGGGCAAGTCGGATCTCGCGCTGCGCCTGATCGATCGCGGGGCGGCGCTGGTCGCGGACGATTACACCATCTGCCACCCGCGCGACGGCCGCCTCTGGGCGTCCGCACCCGCGCGCATCGCCGGGCGGATCGAAGTGCGCGGCATCGGCATCGTCGCGCTTCCCGCCATCGCCGAGGCTCCGATCGCGCTGTGGATCGATCTTGTCGCCGAGGTGCCGCGAATGCCCGAACCCGCCCGTCGCCGCGTCGCCGGGATCGATCTCCCAGCCGCCGCGCTCGCCCCGTTCGAGGCGTCCGCGCCGATCAAGGTCGAGCGGCTGCTCGCCGGCGTGTCGGCATGAGGCAAACGGGATGACGATGGCGCGGCGCATCCTGCTCGTCACCGGCATGTCGGGCGCCGGCAAGTCGACCGCGCTCCGCACGCTGGAGGACAGCGGCTGGGAGGTCGTCGACAACCTCCCGCTGCGGCTGCTCGACCGGCTGTTCGACGCGCCGGTGGCGCCGGGCGCTGGCGAGGACCGGCCGGTCGCGATCGGCATCGACACGCGCACCCGCGGCTTCGATCCGGAGAGCGTGGCGCGCCGGGTCGGCCGGCTGCGCGATACGGGCGAGAGCGTCGACATCCTGTTCCTCGATTGCGCGGGCGCCGAGCTCGTGCGCCGTTATTCGGAGACCCGCCGCCGCCATCCGCTGGCGCTCGATCGCCCGGCCGAGGACGGCATCGCGCGCGAACGCGAGCTGCTCGATCCGCTGCGCCGCGTCGCCGATCATCTGATCGACACCACCGACAGCAACGCCAACGCGCTCCAGGCGATCGTCCGCCAGCGCTTCGCCGCCGAGGCGGAGGCCGGCACGGTGCTGACCGTCATGTCGTTCGGCTTCGCGCGCGGCGTGCCGCGCAACGCGGACCTCGTGTTCGACATGCGTTTCCTGCGCAATCCGCACTGGGAGCCCGCGCTACGGCCGCTGACCGGGCTCGACCCGCCGATCGCCGACTATGTCTCGGCCGATCCCGCCTATCGCGAGTCGCGCGATCGGATCGCGGCGCTGCTCGCACTGTTGCTGCCGCGCTACGCCGCCGAGGGGAAAAGCTACGTCACCGTCGCATTCGGCTGTACCGGAGGGAAACACCGCTCGGTCCACATCGCCGAAACCATGGCTGGCCTGTTGCGCGACCGTGGTTTTTCGCCCACCATCCTCCATCGTGACCTCTCCGCGCACGGACGTGGACGGCAGGGATGAAGGATGCCGATAGCAGGCCTCGGACGACGGGTGGCTGAATGATCGGTCTGGTACTGGTGACGCATGGCCGCCTCGCGGCGGAGTTCGTGACGGCGATGGAGCATGTCGTCGGGCCACAGGAGGCGATCGTGCCGATCTGCATCGGCCCCGAGGACGACATGGAGGCGCGCCGCGAGGACATCGCGCGCGCCATCGCTGCGGTCGATCGCGGGACGGGGACGATCCTGCTCACCGATCTGTTCGGCGGCACGCCCTCCAATCTCGCCATCTCGCTGATGAAGTCGGATACGGTCGAAGTGATCGCCGGCGTCAACCTGCCGATGCTGATCCGCCTCGCGTCCGCGCGCCGCACGCTCAAGCTCAAGGCCGCGGTCGCCGCGGCGCGCGATGCGGGCCGCAAATACATCTCGGTCGCGTCCGACATCCTCGGCGAGGCGGCGGCGTGACGATCAGCCGTACCGTCGAGATCACCAACAAGCGCGGCCTGCACGCGCGCGCGTCCGCCAAGTTCGTCACGCTGGCGAGCGCGCAGCCCTGCGCGGTCGAGGTCGAGAAGGACGGATCGAAGGTCGCCGGCACCTCGATCATGGGTCTGATGATGCTCGGAGCCGCGATGGGCGACAGCGTCGTCATCTCGGCCGACGGCGACGACGCCGAGTCGACAGTCGGCGCGCTGGCGGCGCTGGTCGAGGGCAAGTTCGGCGAGGAGTGAGCGCCGCCGCGCCGGGCGGTGCCGCGACGCGGACGTCGACGAAGCGGACGCCGCATCACCCTCCGGTCGCCCTCCGCATGGCCGGCGCTGCGGCGTCCGCCCCGTCGCCCGCGTCGGCGCGTGCTGGAAATGTGGAGACGATCGGCGGAGGTCATGTCCGGTTTCCGAGAACGGCAGGCGGACGGTCCGGCGATACCGCGAAATCGAGCATTTGAAGGCAGTATGCGACCCGGTCGCGCGACGATCAGAGGTATTTCGCAAGGTCTCCCAGCCGCGCGAGATCGCTGCGCAGCGCGCTCGGCAGCGGTCCGACCAGCTCTTCGAGATGGTGCTCGATGTGATCGGTCACGATCAGGGTCTTGGCCTTGTCGAGCGCCGACACGACGGCCTGCATCTGCTGCGCGATCTTGAGTCCGTCATCGCCGTCCTCGACCATCCTGATGATGCCCGCAAGATGCCCGTTGGCACGGCGGAGGCGATTGAGGAGATCGGGACTGGCGGCGTGGCTCATCGATCGTCATCCGGCATGTGGAAGGGCGTGCCAACCCTGTAGCGCCACGTAGGCACCGACGCACAGGATAACGAGACCGCTCGCATAGGGCGCTTTGCGCACCATCGAGCCGAAGCCCGCGAACCGGCGTTCGGCATATCTCACGCTCAAGGCCGCGATCACCCCCGACGCGACCATCGTCAGCGCGAGCCCGATGCTGAAGCCCAGCACCAGCACCGAGCCCAGCGCGATCCGTTTCACCTGGAGGCAGAGCAGCAGCACGGTGATCGCGCCCGGACACGGGATCAGCCCGCCGGTGATGCCGAACAGGATGATCTGCCCCGTCGTCACGTCGCGACCTGTGAAACGGCTCCGGATCGCATCGGCATGCCGGCGTTCATGGGCATCCTGATAGCCGCCATCTGACAGGTCGAGCGCGTGCGTCGATCCGTCATCGTGATGATGATGGTCGTGGTCGTGGTCGTGGTGTTGGTCGCGCCTGGTTCGCCGGAGCATCCAGAGCGCGACGGCGAGGATCAGGAGACCGGAGGCGAACTGGAGATAGGGCCCGAACGCGTCGGGGCGCAGTCCCTGGAGGAGATAGACCCCGCCAAGCGCCACGATCCAGACGACGGCTGTGTGCGAGACCGTCGCGGCGACGCCCAGCAGGACCGCCTGCCTCACCGTCCCGCGGACGGCGACGATAAAGGCGGCCATCATCGTCTTGGAGTGGCCCGGCTCGAGACCGTGCAGAGCGCCGAGAAGGATCGCGCTCGGGACGAAGAGCCACGCGTGCGCGGCGCTTTGCTGGAGCAGGTCCGAGAACTGGTTCATCGCTACAGCCTAGCAGACGATCCGCTGATGTCCTATCCCCCTAGATAGGATATGGAGACATTAGAGCTAGCTGGCCGTATCGGTATTCGTCGCCGCGATTTCGTCGCCGCGGCGAGACGGGCGGGCGATGTCATGCCGGTCGAGATCAAGCGCGGGGCGCTGGGCGAGGACGTCCCGTCGCGCGATCTCGTCGTTTCGCCGGGTCACCGGATGCTGCTCGACGGCATGCTCTTCCAGGCGGAGAGCCTGGTCAACGACATGACGATCGTCCGCAAACCGGTCGTGACGATCGACTATCACCATGTCGAACTCGACGAACCCGACGCGCTGCTTGCGAATGGCGCTGCCGCCGAGAGCTTCGTTGACGTCGGCAATCGCGCCGGGTTCAGCGACGCGACCGGATTGCCCTCCGCCGCCGCGCTGATCGATGGCGATCCGCTCACCGAGACGTTCGCGCCGAACATCAAGCACGGGCCGAAACTGGCGGCGATGCGCGCGATGCTGATCGAGCGCGCGCTAACGATGGGCTGGTCGCGCGCCATCGACAGGACCATAGCGCTCCAGACCGGCAGCGTGCGCATCGAGGCGGCGGTGTCGGTGGGCGATCGGCATTGGTTCATCCTTCCGGAGGCAGCCGGCGAGATCGTGCTGTTGTCGTCCGCGGCGGTGTGTTCGGCGATCAAGCCCGAACGGGACGATGATCGCCGATTGGGCGTTCAGATCCTGGCCGTCGCCGCCGATGGCCGCGATGTCCATCTCTATGCGCCCGCGTTCGCGGACGGCTTCCACGATTGCGAGGCGGACGGCGACCGGCTGTTCCGCTGGACGGACGGTGCCGCCACGCTGAGGCTCCGCGGACCCCGCACGCGTCG
The DNA here is from genome assembly GCA_964245815.1 of uncultured Sphingomonadaceae bacterium. Classification (GTDB taxonomy): domain Bacteria; phylum Pseudomonadota; class Alphaproteobacteria; order Sphingomonadales; family Sphingomonadaceae; genus Solisphingomonas. Next base: position 5,922 of record CAXTNX010000028.1, read on the forward strand.
TCGAGATCGTGGTCGGCCGGGGTGCCGAACTGATCGTCCCGCAGCATCCCGCGGCGCGGATCGCGCTCGCTGCGTGATCTCGGTCCGCTCGGCCGGTGCGCCGGATGACCGGCCGAGCGGATCACCGACCGTTGGAGAATGAGGCGCAGGGCCGCTAAGGCTTGCCGCCATGCCCCGCGAGATCACCGCCTTCTCCAATCCGCTCGTCAAGCGCGTCCGGCTGCTGCGCGACAGGAAGCACCGGCGCGACGAGCGCCGGTTCATGGCCGAGGGCCTTCGCATCCTCGCCGAGGCCGAGGACGCCGGGCGGCTGCCGCGCGTCATCTTCCACACGCGCGAGATGCGCGACCATGCGCTCGTCCGCCGGCTGTCGGCGGCGTGCGAGGCGGCGGGTGGCGAGGCGATCGAGACGAGCGCCGCCATCCTCGCCAGGCTCTCGGGCAAGGACAACCCGCAGACCGTGCTCGGCGTCTACGACGAGTTCCCGACCGATCTTGCGGCGCTCGATCGCTCGGCGTCGTCGATCTGGCTGGTCGCGCAATCGCTTCGCGATCCCGGCAATCTCGGCACCATCCTGCGCACCGGCGATGCGGTCGGCGCGGGCGGCCTGATCCTCGTCGACGAGTGCGTCGATCCCTTCTCGGTCGAGGCGGTGCGCGCGTCGATGGGGGCGCTGTTCACCCAGGCGATCGCGCGGGCATCCTGGGCGGATTTCCTGGGGTGGCTGCGGCGCGGCCCGGGGACGCTGGTCGCGCTGTCGCTGCGCGCCGACACCGATTACCGCGCCGCGGCCTATCCCGCGCCGACCTTCCTGCTCATCGGCAACGAGGCACGCGGCCTGCCCGCCGAATACGAGGAGGCCTGCGATCTGCGGGTCAGGATGCCGATGAAGGGCAAGGCGGACAGCCTCAACGCCGCGGTCGCGGCCGCCGTGATGGCCTATCATGTCCTGTCGCAGCACGAATAGATCACCGCCGCGCACAAAGATCGACGCACTCGATCGATCGCGATCGAACTCCCGGTTTGACGACGCGCGGCGCGGCGCGCATTCATCGTCATGGCCAGCGCGCACGTCAGTGGCCGCGGCCGTTGTCCGGGAGAGGACCGATGCAGATTGTCGCCGATCTCGCCGCGCTCGATGCGCGCGCGACCTACTGGGTGCCCGCCGTCACCGCGCCGCGGCGCGACTGGCCGGGCTCGCCCGGATGCCGACGCGGAGCACGCTTCCTGATCGACGGCGAGACCTATCGTCCCGCGCGCGATCATTTCCCCGCCTTCGCGACCCGCGCCGAATGCCTGCGCTGGATCATGGCGCATCGCGCCGCGCTCGCCGGCGGGGCGCCCGATGCCGCGATCCGGGCGGCGCGGCTCGACGCGTGGATCCTCGGCATGGACGGCGCCTGACCGCGGCGCTTCCGTCGCCGCGCCATTGACGTCGGCGCCGCGTCCCCGCTGTATGGTGCGCGATGCCGCCGCCCCGCCCCGCCCAGAACCGGATGAGCAACACCGAGGCGGTGCTCGGCTCGCCGGTGCGCAACCTGGTGAGCATCCTGGTCTTCGTCGGTGTCGTCGTGATCGGCGCGACGATCGCCTATATGCGGGCCGGGTGGCCGTTCGCCGACGCGATCTACATGGTGCTGCTCACCGTCTACACGGTCGGCTATGGCGAGGTGCGGCCGATCGACACCGCCTATCTGCACGCCGTCACCGTCGCCACGATGGTGCTCGGCTGCACCGGCATGATACTCCTCACCAGCGCGATCGTGCAGATCTTCACCGTCCTGCAATTGCGCCAATTGCTGACTCCCAACCGCATGCAGAGCAAGGTCGACAAACTCAGGGATCACGTCATCGTCTGCGGCTATGGCCGGATCGGCGTGCTGCTCGCCCGCGATCTCGCCGCGGCCGACATGCCGCTGGTGGTGATCGAGCGCGGCCCGAGCCGGATCGCGGACGCCGAGGCCGAAGGGCACCTCTGCCTCGCCGGCGATGCGACCGACGAGACCTCGCTCTACGCCGCCGGCATCGCGCGCGCGCGCGTGCTGGCGACGGTGCTGCCCGACGACGCCGCCAACGTGTTCATCACCCTGTCGGCGCGTAGCCTGGCGCCCGCGATCCAGATCATCGCGCGCGGCGAGCAGCCCAGCACGGAACGCAAGCTGCGCCATGCCGGCGCCAACCGCGTCGTGCTGCCGACGCATATCGGCGCCGAGCGGATCGCCCGGCTGGTGCTCTATCCCGAGGGCGAGAGCGAGGATAACGGCGCCCAGCAGCGGCAGATCGAGCAGATGCTCGCCGACCATGGCCTCGCCTTCGAGCGCGTGACGATCGCCGCGCGCAGTGCCGCCGCGGGATCGACGGTCCGCGAGGCCGAGCGGCGCGGGCATGGCGGCTTCTTCATCGCCAAGCTCGAGCGCGAGGGCGAGGGCGCGATCTCCAAGCCCGAGCCGGAGGAACGCATCCATGCCGGCGACCGTCTGCTCGTGGTCGCCCGCGATCCCGCCGCCGCGGCGCGCGCGCTGGTCGCGCCGACCGGCGAGATCAGGATCGGGCGGTCACGGTTCTGAGAAGCGCGGTTTCGACGCCGTACGCGCAGTTGCCGTCCTGGCGTCGCCGGACATCATCCGCATGCCGGCATTGTCGCAGATCGGTCGATGCCGGCGAAGCCTGCGCCTGACGACGAACACCGCGGTGGCGCGATCGCCACGGTGATCGGCATGGCGGGATCGCGCCGTGGGATCGCGGGGCGAGACCGACGACCGGTCAGGGCGCGCGGAGCAGCGCCGGGACGCGGGGCGCCGCCATCGCCTGTTGCGGCAGGCTGGCCGGTACCCAGTCGGTGAAGCGCGGCGTGTCGTCGACCTTCCACGGGATGCCGCGCGCGTTGAGGAACATCCGCTCCATCTCGCGGCGGTTGAAGGGACGCGAGCCGAGCCGGCCGAACACCGCGATCTGGCCGCCGGTCTCGTCCACCGCGCGGTCGCGGTCGAGTCCCTTGGACAGCGCGCGCGCCGGCGACGCGGTATGCGCCCAGGCGATCAGCTCGGGCCTGGGCGCCGGCGAGAAGCCGTAGAAATTGGGCTGGCTCTCGGGCGAGGTCAACTGGATCACCTTGAGACCGTTGCGACCGTCCGCCACGTACGCGAACAGCGAGGCGTTGGTCGAGCCGACGATCACGTCTGAGGCATCGTCCATCCGTCCGTCGAACGTCACCTTCTGGTAGATCTTCGGCTGCTCGGGATTGAGCACGTCGACGATCACCAGCCCGTCCCTGCCCGCCGCGACATAGGCGTAGGTGCGTGCCACATACAGCCGGCGGGCATCGCCGAGCGGCACGATCGCGCCGGGCACGGGCACCGGCCTGGCGAGGTTGGTGACGTCCATCACCTCGAGCCCGCGCGCGGTCGTGACCCACAGATAGCGGAACTGGAGCGCGGTGGCGCGCGCGTCCTGCAACGGCACCTGCGCGGTCAGCCTGGGCCGCATCGGATCGGAGAGGTCGATCACGGCGAGGCCCGCGTCGGTGGTGACATAGGCGAAGTTGCCGCCCAGCGTGACGTGGCGGGCGCCCTTGAGCACATGGCCCGGATTCCAGGTCAGCGCGCGCTTGAGGAAGTTGTTGCGCGGCTCGCCGTCGGCCATCGTGTCGACATTGACGAGGATCAGACCCTCGACCGCGTCGGTCACCACCGCATAATGGTAGATCGGCGCGAACGGCTGCTCCTGGTTGAGCGCCCGCATCGTCGGCGTGTTGCGCTGCGGCGCGATGCCTTGGTCGGTGGAGAGCGCCATGCAGGTCGCGTTCGCGGTCGCGACGTGCGTGTCGTGGCCGAGCGGCGAGAACGGCGCCGAGAGGATCTTCTCGGACGTGCCCTTGTTGGCGATCGACGCGACATCGTACACCTCGAACCCGCCCTTGCCCTGGGCGACGAACATATATTCGCCGCGCAGCTGGACGCAGCCCGCCGCACCGCCCGTCGCATGGGTGATGTTGCGGAACGCCTCGACCGGATCGGTCTCGCCCGAGACCTTCCTGTCGAAGGTCGTGCCGCGGTCCCAGTCCTTGAGCTCGCGCCTGTTCTGCTCGACATGGAGCCGGTAGTAATCCGGATAGGCGTATTTCTGGAGGTAGGAGCCGATCACCGCCTGCGGCTCGCCCCATTCGGTGACGCGCACCGCCTCGATGCCCTTCTCGAGCCCGACCCAGGCGTTCAACCCGACGAAATTGACGTAGTTGGTGCCGAGCAGCAGCAGCTGCGCCATGATCGCGTTGTTGTCGTTCGCCGCCGAAAGGTGGCAGTCGGTGCAGGTCTTGGTCTCGGTGGTCCGCACCGTATGGGGGAAGTGGGGCGCGAACGCCTGGCTCGAGAAGCCGATCGAGGAGATCGGCGGCTGCTGCACATAGATGCGTTCGCGATTGATGTTGGTCGACGACAGGATCAGCGCCGAGGTCGATCGCACCGGTGCGATCTCGTTGCCCTTCGTGGTCATGTGGATGCCGATCTGGAACATGTCGTCGCGTGCGACCTGCGGATTGTACGTCGCGAAGTTGCGCGTCTCCTCGCCTGCATATTTGTGGGTGGTGGTCTTCCAGTTGGCCTCGATCGGCAGATGGCAGCCGCCGCACGACGTCGTCCAGGACAGGTGGCAGGTGAAGCAGGCCATCCCGTCCGCCTTGTGCGCGCGTTGCGCCAGCGGCACGCCGGGCCCCCATTTGAACTGCCCGGTCTCGGCACCTTCCGCGCCCATCAGCTTGGCGCGCGCCGCCTTGACGTTGAAATGCGCGGAGCCGCGATCGACCGACTGCCTGACCAGGCTCATCTTCCATTCGAGCCTGGGATCGACGATCGAGCGCTGGATCAGCACCTTCTCGCCATGCTCGTCGGTGCTCCATTCGAAGCGACGCTGGCCGTCATTGTTGCGCAGCAGGCTGAGATCGGTGCCACCCGGTCGCGCCGCCGGGCCCGAGGTCTTGAGCGTCGGCAGCGCGTCTGCGGTGCCGTGGCAATCCTTGCACGAGATCTCGATCGCGTTGGCGACCTCGCCGTAGATCAGGCCGTTGCCGTGGCTGTCCTGCGCGAAATGGCAGTCCGCGCATTGCATGCCCTTCTCGGCATGGATGTCCATCAGATGGACCGCCTTGCCCTTCTGCTGCCCGACGGCCGCGAAGTCCGGCATCCCGGCCTTGCGGAACTTCTCGGGATCGTCGTTGGCGACGATGTGATCCCTGTCGGTCCCCCAGCTCGCCATGTCGCCGCCGGCATCGAGCAGGTTGCCGTTGCGATCGCGCTTGTAGACCGAGCGGAAGTTCCAGCCATGGCCGTGATAGTCGGCGAACTGGTTGTCCTTGGCCTTGGGATTGACGTCGTCGTAGACGCGGCGGACGAAATCGACGTCGGACCATCTGCCGCGCGCCGCCGCCGCTTCCGGATTGCGCTCGTTGGTCTCGCGGACTTCCGCCGCGGTCGGGTATTTCTGCTTGCCCGGCCACATCAGCGGCGCGTCGGATTCATAGTCCCACATCGTGTAGCCGAGATACGAGTTCAGGAAGATGTTGGGCTGGTGCATGTGGCAGTTCATGCACTGCGCGGTCGGGATCGCGCGCGTGAAGCTGTGCGTGATCGGGTGCCCGCTCTCCTTGACGTTGGGCGCCAGCGCGGGATGCCCGTCGGGCAGCGCCGCCATCTTGTTGGCGATTGTCGGGTCGATCGTCTGGGTCTGCCCGTCGCGGCCCGCGTCCGCATAGACCAGGCTGTGCTTGGGATCGCGATCGTTGGCGTAGACGACGTGGCACGAGGCGCAGCCCGACTGGCGATAGTCGCCCGGCTGGTCGTTGGTGCCCATCATCCAGGTGAACGGATCGTTGAGCCGGGTCTTGTGAATGTTGAGGATCGGGATGGCGACGCGCAGCCCGGTGCCGGGCCCGCGATTGGATTGCTTGAGGTCGGGCCGGCCCGGCTCCTCCAGCCGCTGGATGTTGCCGCTCTCGTTGGGCAGGCCGATCTCGGCGAAGGTGGTGGAGATGTTGCGGCCGCCGCGCTCGAACACGCGGAACACGTCGGACGGCGGCGTCACCTGCCAGGTCGGCAGCGGGTACATGACCGGCAGCGCGCCGCGCGCCGCCTGCGCGGGCGTCACGGTGCCGACGGGGCTGCCGGGCGAGACGAGCTTGGCCGGCTCGCCGGTGCGCGTGTAGGCCTCGCCGAAGATGTAGTTCTTGTACGGCACGATGCCGTTGTTATAGCCCGCGCCGCCGAACAGCATCGCGCCCGTCGCCATCAGCGATCGCTCGGCCGCCTCGATGATCTCGATGTGGCACGCGCCGCACGCCTCGCGCGCGACCCGATAGTCGGACGGATTGACGAAGCGGATATACTGCGGCGCTTCCTTGTTGAGCAGCGTGTAGGTGCGCTTGGGATTGGCGGAGGACGGCCAGTTCCACGCCGCCGGATAGCGCGGCAGCACGTGCGCCTTGTCGCGCGCCGCGGTATAGGCGGCGTCGCCTTCCTTGAGACCGGGGGCGAGCGAGACCGTGGCATCGCCGCCGTGACAGTCGGCGCAGCCCAGCACCACGGTCTGCCCCGGATGCATCGACGGTGCGTCGCTGGCGGTGTGGCAGCTCATGCACCCCTTGCTCGCCGCCGCGGCGAGCTCGGGAGTCTCGCCCTGCCGGGCGGAGGGTGCGGCGACGTAATGCCGCTCGACCGGCTTCTCCCCAGAGCCCTCGCCGGTGGCGTCGCTGGTCGCGAGCATGCCCAGCATCACGCCGAGCAGGAGCATGAGGAGACGGAGATATCGCATCAGAACGCCACGATCGCATTGGCGAGCACGGAATAGAAGTATCGGCTCTGGCTCTTCTGGTCGAACAGGTCGCGAAAGCCGGCGCCGGCCTGGAGGATCGCGCCGGACAGGCGGAAGACGATGTTCTGGGTCATCTTCGGCCGCCAGATGGTCGAGGCGGAATAGTCCCAGCCGATCGACCTGGGGATGGAGCCCTCGACGCGCAGCGCCTGGAGCACCTGCGTGTGCGCGAACCACAGATGGTTGACGTTGGCCGAGAGCCGGAAGGTGGGCGTGATGTCGAAATCGGCGCCGCCGCCCAGCAGCATCGTGCCGGGATTGTTGAAGTTCGACTGGCCCTCCTCCTTGGAGGATCGCAGATCGTTGAGGATGCCGTTGCGCTGGCTGATGTTGATGACCCGGCCGCCACCCGCGAACGGCACCGACTGGCGGATGTAATAGCTCGTGTCCGCGCCCGCGAAGATCGGATTCTCGAAGATCGAGTCGAAGCCGGTCTCGGTGTTGTCGTAGGGTTTCCTGTCGCCGCTGGCGTAGAGCGCGGAGAGGCGGAAGCGCGCCCAGTCGACATCGTAGCTGGGTTCGGCGGCGAAGAAGAACGAGCGGATCGTCGCGGGCCTGCCGGTGAAGATCGAATTGCGGTCCTGGCCGAAGGCGCCATAGGCCGAGACGGTCAGGTTGATCCGGTTGAAGTGCCCGTCGCCGTTATAGCCGACATAGCTCACGTCGAAATCGCGCCCGCGATCGTCGCCGAGCAGCGCCGGCCGCTCCGGGAAGCCGTTCGTATCGATGTGGATGTCGTTCTTCTCGCGATTGAACTCGTGCGCGAACAGGACCTGGCTGGTGAAGCCGGGCACCGGGAAATCCTGGCGATAGACATTGGCGAACAGCAGGAAATCGTCGCGCAGCCGCTGCGTCACGTCGTTGAGGCCCGAGTTGGTATCCTTCTCCAGCCGCCAGAAGCCGGCGACATTGTACTGGAAGCGATTGTCGTCGCGATCGCCGAACAGCCGGACGCCGAGCTGATTGTCGTTGAACAGGAAGCCGCGAAAGTCCGCCTGGAAGCCCTGGATGCCGACCCGGATCGAATCGAAGTCGTAACGGTCGGAGGTGTTGCGGATGTGATAGTCGATGAAGGCGTCCTGCACGCCGAGGAAATTGTCGTAGCGGTGGGTCGGCCGGGTCGGGCGCACGTCGAGGATGCGCTTCTCGTTGACGTCGACATAGCTCTGGTTGAAGGCGAGCGTGATCTTGTACTCGATCTCGGGCGGCTTGAACGCGGTCGCGCCCTTGAACAGGTCGGCCGACGCGATGAAGGTCTGCGACAGCACCAGGCTGGACGCCTTGCCGAACACGTCGAGGCTGCCCGCGCGCGACGTGGTCTGCACGCCGACCGGCGTGGGGAACGAGCGCGGCTCGACGACCGTGTCGGAAATGCCCGACAGCGACAGGAACCAGTCGTCGCCCTTGAGGATGTGGAACGGCACGTCCTCGGGCTTGATCGGCCGGTCGCCCTTGAACGGGTTCTGGTGATAGGGATCGAGCTTCGATCGGCATACCGCATCGACCGCATGCAAGGTGTCGCGCTGCGCGCACAGCGCGGAGATCAGGCGATAGCGATCGGGGATCGGCACCTCGACGCTCGGAAACGCATCGAGCGGCGGCGCGCGCACCGCGCCCGGATTGACCTGGACGACCTTGTCCTCGAGCGCGGCGCCGGGCACGCCCGGGCGGCGGCGGCCGGGCGCCACCGCGTCGTCGAGGCTGTCGGGGGCGACGGCCTGCGGCTCGAGCGCCTGGTGGTCGACCGGGGGCGGGGGCGGCGCGGGCACGAGCTGCGCCTTTGGCGGCGGCGCGGCGGTGTCCGAATCCCGGGGGGGACGCGCTTCGCCGTTCGCGGCATCGACCGCCGTCTGGGCGGAGGGCGCGGCGGGCGCCGCCGCCTCGGGCTGCGGATCGTCCGCGATCGGACGCGCCGAGGCGGGCGACGCGACCAACAGCGCCGCGGTTCCCGCCACAAACGCCGCCAGCGCTGCCTGCCCCCCGTCCATCGCTACTTGCCGTCGCAGACATTCTGTTCGGACGTGTCGACGAACGGCGCGAACGGGCAGCCGACGTAACGCAGCCGCACGCCCTGGATGACGAGCTGGTCGGATCGGATCGCGGTCGGCGCCTCGTTGATCGTGCCGAGCCTGAGCCCGGCATTGTAGAGCCCGAGGAACGAGATCATGTCGTCCTGATCGATACCGTCGCCGGACACGCCGATCCCGCCGATCAGCTGGTTGCCGCGATAGATCGGCACCGAGCCCGGGAAGATCTGGATGCCGTTCTGGAGCCGGTTCTGGTTCGGCGCCGAATTGGGCAAGGCGGTACAGCGCGGCGGCGTATCGGGGCTGCCGGTCAGCACGAACGAGGCCGAGCGCACGACATCCGGGAAGATCAGCGCCGACTGGAGACCGGTGGAGAACGGGTTGAACTCGGTGATCGGGTGGCTGAACGGGCCGTTGGGCGTGCCGACCTGACCGTCCGGGAAGAAGGGCCGCGACAGATTGCCGTTGGCGCGATCGGTGAAGGCGGTTTCGCCGGTCAGCGCCTGCGGATTGCCGACGAAGCTGCGATAGGCGTTGGCGAAGTCGATCACGTCCTGCTGACCCGATCCGGTGAGGTCGGCATAGGCGTGCGACCCGGAGAAGAAGGCGGCGGTGCGCGCCTTCTGGAGCGAGACGTCGGTGCCGAAGATCGGCGCGTCCGGCGCGCGCACCGTGCCGAGCGCGACCCCGCGCGTATCGACGACGCTGATCGACACCTGGGCGCGGCTGTCGAGCGGCTGGCGGATCTGCGCGCGCGCGCGCCGCATGATCGTGAACGCCTGCTCGAGCAGCGTCTTCACCTCGGTCGCGGTCAGCGGCGTGCCGACCTCGGTGTCGGTGCCGGGTCGAACCGGGAACCGGCTGTTGCCGGACCCGTCGGTGAGGATGAACGTGTCGGGATCGTCGAATTCGGCGGTGGTCGACTTGCGGATGCCCGACGCCTCGCTGCCATAGGCGGCGCCGGCGAGGATCGCGGGCGTGCCCGTCTCGGCATAATAGCCGCGCACCGCGCTCAGCGCGCCGATCGACGCGGCGATCTGCGCGAACGGCGTCGCGGTCGCGGGATTGGATGCCAGCCCGGCGGGCGTCGCGTCCGAATAGCGCAGCGAGGTGCCGTCGACCGTGATCCGGTCCGCCTTGATCCTGTCGTCCGCCGAGAAGCCGGTGGCGCCGGCGATCGCAATGAACTCCTCGGGCGCGTCGTCGACGTCGAGGATGTTGGGATCGTCGCCATAGGCGCCATCGCCCTCGACGCCGATGCCGCCGACGAGCACGCCGTTCTTGTAGAGCGGGATGCCGCCCGGATCGGCCGAGAGGCCGAGCGGCGTCCGCTTGGGGCCGATCAGCGCCGCGGCGCCGCCGGTGGCGGAATAGCGCGGGTTGAGGTCCGAGCACGGCAGCGAGCTGAACTGCACGCCGAACAGCGGGCCGCTCTCCAGGCCCGGCGTCTGCGTCGCGGGCGGGAAATGCTCCTGCACGATCTCGGATGCGGTTCGGGTCGTGAAGGCGTTGCCTCCCGACGACAGATAGGAGGCGGTCACCGCCTTGGCGATCGAGGCGGCGGCGGAGGGTATGTCGGCGCCCTGGAAATCATGCTTGCTGGCGATCGGCGTGGGGATCAGCTTGGGGGTGCCCGACGATGTGTCGACGTTGATATATTCGTCCGAGATATGCGTGAACACCGGCGCGGCCGTCATCTTGTAGTTGGCGAGCACGTTGCCGACGCGATCGGTGACGGTGATGAACGACGGCAGGTTGCGCGCCTGCGCCTCGGCGATCGCCTGGGCGAGGATCTGGCCGACGTCGGCGACGCCGAGCGATTCCTGCGCCGGGACCGTGAACACCGCGGTGGCGACGGGCGTCGCCGGATTGGTCGCGGCCTGGTTCGCCGCACCCCCGCCGCCGCCGCCACCACAGGAGACGAGCATCAGCGCCGCGGCGGCGAGCGCGCCGAGCGCGCGGCGCACGGATCCCCGCGCCGCGGTCATCGCCGCGTCCCCGCGATCGCCTGCGTCGCCTGGGCGATCGCGGCGCGGAAGGCGGCCGGCTGATAGGCGTTGGGCTCGCGCACCGCGGCATAGGCACGGTCGATCGCCGGCCTGATCGACGCCGCCTCGCCCCGGGACACGCTGCCCGCGTCGGTGAGCGAGGCGAGCAGCGAATCGACGCCCATCACCGCCTGCACGCTGCCCTCGTAATCGGTGAAGCGCGGCGCGCTGGTCGCATCGCCGAGCGCGGCGACCATCGCATAGGCCTCACCCGCCCCGACGCCGCGCGAGAAGCGGTCGGCGAGCGCGTCGGCATCCGCGCGCAGCCGCGCCGCGGCGGCCACCGCCGGGGCGCGGCCCTGGGTCAGCGCGACGTGGAAGGCACGCGAGTCGGCATCGAAGCTGCGCGCGAGTTCGGGTGCGGCGACGCGCGCCGCGGCGGCGAGCATGATCATGTTCTCGTCCTGGAAGGGCGGCGTTCCGGGCGGCACCGGGCGCGACGCGTTGACCGGCGCGCTCGGCCGATAGTCCGGGCCGTCATAGATGCGGCGATGGCAGCTCTGGCAGTCGAAGAAGTAGAACTCCGGGAAGGCGCCTTCCTGGCCGCGCCCGGGATTGGCGTAGAGCGCGAGCGACCGCGTCAGCGCGCTCGCCTGGCCGACCGCCCACAGCGTCGCCGCGCTCGGCGTCTGCACGCGCCTGGCGAAGTCGGCATCCTCGTTCCAATGCTTCTCGAGCGTCGAGAACAGATCGAGCTCGAACGAGATGCGGGGATGGCCCGCCGCCATGATGCGGTGATCGACGAACTGACCTGGTCTGGCGCTGCCATAGTGACAGTCCAGGCAGGTCTCGGCGCGTGCGCGGGGCCGATCGAGCGGCACCATGCCGCGCGCGACGTTCTCGGCATGCGTCGCGCCCATCGCGTAATGGCTGGCAAGCCAGCCCTGCGCGCCGCCATGGCAGGATTCGCAGCTCACCCCGTCGGATTTGTGGAAGCCCGTGCCGCCCGACATGGTGTCCGAATGGCAGCCCAGGCATTCGGGCGCGGACCGCGCGTCGCCGATGCCGAGCTTGACCGCGATCGCCCGCCCGCGCGGCTCGCCGAGCACGCGCCACGCGCGGCTGTGTGCGCCGGCCGGAGAGCTGTCGTCCTGCCAGATGCGGATCTCGTCCTGGCGCACCACGGCACCGGTCGGCTCGGATCGTCCATGGCAGGTCGACCCCGCGCAGCTTCCCACGCCGAGATGCGGGGACGCGCCGCGCACGACGATGGCGTCGGCGGTGCGCGCGACGCCCGGCCGGACGACGAACAGCAATGCGAGGGCGAGCAGGGCCATGACGACGGCGATCACGCCGAGGCGACGACCCATCGTTCCGGCGATGACCGCGCGCGTGCCCCCCACCCGTCGCTTCCCCCTGATCCGCCCGCCGGTCCCCACCGTCGCGAATACGGCGTTGATCCGATCCGACTCTCGAAAAGTCAACTCGCTTGCGCCGAAGCCATGGCCGCACGCCATCGCCGAACGATGGCGCGGACCAGGGGCTTCGACAGGAACGCAACGGATACGGGGCGCCGCCGCGGACGCGCGACGTACGACGTACGACGTACGACGTGTGTAGCGCCCCTAGCCGAGGCCGCAACGATCGATAACCGCGCTGCGACGAAGCCGCGCGTCAGCGGCGACGGATCACCAGATTGCGGATCTCGGTCATGTCCTCCATCGCGAAGCGGACGCCTTCGCGGCCGAGCCCGGAGTCCTTCACCCCGCCATAGGGCATGTTGTCGACGCGGTAGCTCGGCACGTCGTTGACGACGACGCCGCCGACCTCGAGCGTGTCCCACGCGTCGAGCACCTGGAAGATGTCGCGCGTGAAGATGCCGGCCTGGAGCCCGAACTTGCTGTCGTTGACGATGTCCAGCGCCTCCTGCCAGCTCGAGAAGGGCAGCAGGAAGGCGACCGGGCCGAACGCCTCCTCGATGTTGAGCCTCGTGTCGCGGCCGACGCCCTCGAGCAGCGTCGCCTCGAGCATCGCGCCCTCGCGCCTGCCGCCGCACAGCAGGGTGGCGCCGCCCGCCACCGCCTCCTGCACCCAGCCATCGAGCCGCTCGGCCTCCTTGACGTCGATCATCGGGCCGACGAACGTCTTCTCGTCGTGCGGATCGCCGGCGATCAGCGTCCGCGTCCGGGCGACGAGCTTGTCGCGGAACGTGGCGTACACGCTCTCGTGGACGACGATGCGCTGCACCCCGATGCACGACTGGCCGGACTGGTAGAAGGCGCCGAACACGGTGCGCGCGACCGCGTCGTCGAGATCGGCGTCCTTGTCGATCACCACCGCGGCATTGCCGCCGAGCTCGAGGATGACCTTCTTCTTGCCGGCCCTCGCCTTGAGCGCCCAGCCGACCTCGGGGCTGCCGGTGAACGAGAGCAGCTTGAGCCGGTCGTCCTCGGTGAACAGGTCGGCACCGTCGCGGCTGGCGGGCAGGATCGAGAAGGCGCCCCTGGGCAGATCGGTCTCGGCGAGCACCTCGCCCATGATGATCGCGCCCAGCGGCGTGCGGCTGGCGGGCTTCATCACGAACGGGCAGCCGACCGCCAGAGCCGGTGCGACCTTGTGCGCGGCGAGATTGAGCGGGAAGTTGAACGGCGAGATGAAGCTGCACGGCCCGATCGGCACGCGCTTCCAGATACCCTGATAGCCCCTCGCGCGCGGCGCGATGTCGAGCGGCTGGACCTCTCCGGTCATCCGCACGCTCTCTTCGGCGGCGATCCGGAAGGTGTCGATCAGGCGGCCGACCTCGCCGCGTGAATCGTTGATCGGCTTGCCCGCCTCGACGCACAGCGCGTAGGCGAGTTCGTCCTTGCGCTCGGTGAAGCGATCGACGCAGTGCTGGAGCACCGCCTGGCGCTCGTAGGACGCCATCCTGCGCATCGGCTCGGCCGCCTCGACCGCGGCCGCGATGCCCGCATCGATCGTCGCCGCATCCGCCAGCGCGACGCGCGTCGCGACCTTGCCGGTGAACTTGTCGGTCACCGCCAGATCGGTGTTGGGCTGCTGCGCCCGGTTGGCGAGGTAGAGGGGATATTCGGGCTTGAGCATCGCCTGGGTTCCTTGAAGCCCTCTCCCCGTCGTGGAAGAGGCCGGGGAGAAGGGCAGTCCGCGGGAGTGAAGGCCAACGATGGCCCCCTCGCCCCGAGCGAAAAGGGAGAAGCGGTCACAGCGCCGCCGACAGATCCTTGATCTCGTGGTTGAGGATGCGGTCGTTGTCCAGATAGTCGACCGGGCAATCGATCAGGTGGACGCCCTTGCCGTCCAGGCAGTGCGCGAGCAGCCCGGGCAGCTGCGCGGCGCTCGTGACGCGATGGCCGCTGGCACCATAGGCTTCCGCGTACTTCACGAAGTCGGGATTGCCATAGGTCAGGCCCCAGTCCTTGAAGCCCATGTTCGCCTGCTTCCAGCGGATCATGCCGTAGCTGTTGTCGTTGAGGATCAGCACGGTGATGTTGAGCCCGAGCCGGACCGCGGTCTCCATCTCCTGGCTGTTCATCATAAAGCCCCCGTCGCCGCAGATCGCCATCACGCGGCGATCCGGATAGACCATCGCGGACGCCATCGCCGACGGCAGCCCCGCCCCCATCGTGGCGAGCGCGTTGTCGAGCAGCACGGTATTCTGCCGGCGCGCCGGATAGCCGCGCGCGAACCAGATCTTGTAGACGCCGTTGTCGAGACAGATGATCCCGTCGTCGGGCATCGCCTCGCGCACCTTGCGGACCAGATAAGGCGGGAAGATCGGGAAGCGCGCATCGCTGTCGAGCGTCGCGGTGTGCGCCATCTCGGCGTCGTGCGCAGCCAGCATCGGCGCGAAGTCCCACGCCGGCGACGGCGCGATTGCCTCCTTGATCTGCCAGATCGCGTTGGCGATATCCCCGATCAGCTCGATCTCGGGGAAGTAGACCGGATCGACCTCGGCGGTTTTCATCGAGACGTGGATCACGGGCGTACCGCCGGTGCGCATGAAGAAGGGCGGCTTCTCGATCACGTCGTGGCCGATATTGACGATCAGGTCCGCCGCCCCGATCGCCTTGTGGACGAAATCGCCCGCCGACAGCGCCGCGCAGCCGACGAATTTCGGATGCGTCTCGTCGATCACGCCCTTGCCGAGCTGGGTGGTGGCGAACGGGATGCCGGTCT
Organism: uncultured Sphingomonadaceae bacterium; assembly: GCA_964245815.1. GTDB lineage: Bacteria > Pseudomonadota > Alphaproteobacteria > Sphingomonadales > Sphingomonadaceae > Solisphingomonas. Next base: position 20,992 of record CAXTNX010000028.1, read on the forward strand.
TCTCGACGAGCTCGAGCAGCATCTTGCCGGTCAGCTTGCGGTTGGCGCCCGCGCCGATGACGAGGATCGGCGCCTTCGCCGCCTCGATCCGGCGGACCGCGGCACGCACCGCCTTCTCCTCCGCCGAGGGCCGCCGCGCGATGCTCGGCGCCAGCGGCACGGCATCGGTCTGCTCGTCGGCGATGTCCTCGGGGAACTCGATGTGCGTGGCACCCGGCTTCTCCTCCTCGGCGAGCCGATAGGCCTCGCGGACGCGCGACGGGATGTTGTCGGCGGACGCCAGCTGATGCGTGAACTTGGTGATCGGGCGCATCATGTCGACGACATCGAGGATCTGGAAGCGGCCCTGCTTGGACTTCTTGATCGGCTTCTGTCCGGTGACCATCAGGATCGGCATGCCGCCGAGCTGCGCATAGGCGGCGGCGGTGACGAGGTTGGTGGCGCCAGGCCCCAGCGTCGCCATGCACACCCCGGTGCGACCGGTATGCCGCCCATAGGTGGCCGCCATGAAGCCCGCGCCCTGCTCGTGGCGGGTGAGGATCAGCTTGATCTGCGTCGCGCGGCTGAGCGAGTCCAGCAGATCGAGATTCTCCTCGCCGGGCACGCCGAAAATGTATTCGCAGCCCTCGCGCTCAAGACACTGCACGAACAGATCCGACGCCTTCGTCATCGCGCAAGCCCCCCCTTTTGGCCGTTTTCCCCCCGGCCGGCGGCGCTTCATGCGCCCGTTTCGTCGCTTCGGGAAGGGTCCTTGTCGCACGGCTGCGGCGACGAACTCGTTTCTGCTATGAACCGAAGCCGAGTCCGGCGAGGGGCCATTCCGCCGGTGCGGGGAGGGGTTCATGGCCGTCAGCGAGCATGTCGATCTGTCGCGTTTCATCGAAGGCGTCAAGAAGCGCAACCCGGGCCAGCCCGAGTTCGTCCAGGCGGTCCAGGAGGTCGCGCAGGACATCTTCGAGTTCATGCGGGACAAGGAGGACTATCACTCCGAGCAGATCCTGCGGCGCATCGCCGAGCCCGATCGCGTGATCTCGTTCCGCGTCTGCTGGGAGGACGATGCCGGCAACATCCGCGTCCAGCGCGGCTGGCGCGTCCAGAACAACAACGCGATCGGCCCCTACAAGGGCGGCATCCGCTTCCACCCTTCGGTCACCGGGAGCGTGCTCAAGTTCCTCGCCTTCGAGCAGACCTTCAAGAACTCGCTGACCGGGCTGCCGATGGGCGGCGGCAAGGGCGGCGCCAACTTCAATCCCAAGGGCAAGAGCGACCGCGAGGTGATGCGCTTCTGCCAGAGCTTCATGACCGAGCTCTATCGCCACATCGGCGCGGATACCGACGTGCCGGCGGGCGACATCGGCGTCGGCGGGCGCGAGATCGGCTATATGTTCGGCCAGTACAAGCGGATCACCAATCAGTTCACCGGCGTGCTGACCGGCAAGGGCCTCGAATATGGCGGCTCGCTGATCCGCCCCGAGGCGACCGGGTACGGCGCGGTGTATTTCCTCGCCAACATGCTCAAGACCAGGGGCCAGGATCTCGTCGGCAAGACCGCGGTGGTGTCGGGCTCGGGCAATGTCGCGACGCACGCCGCCGAGAAGCTGACCCAGCTCGGCGCCAAGGTGCTGACGCTCAGCGATTCGGGCGGCTTCGTCCACGATCCCGACGGCTTCACGCAGGAGAAGATCGACTGGGTGAAGGCGCACAAGACCAGGCGCCGTGGCCGCATCCAGGAGTATGCGGACGAGTTCAAGAACGCCTCCTTTACCGCGGGCAAGACGCCGTGGGGCGTGCCGTGCGACGTCGCGCTGCCGTGCGCGACGCAGAACGAGCTGCTCGGCGAGGACGCGCGGACGCTCGTCGCCAACGGCTGCATCGCGGTCTCCGAAGGCGCCAACATGCCGACCGATCTGGAGGGCGTGCACGTCTTCAAGGAGGCGCATATCCTCTACGCGCCGGGCAAGGCCGCCAATGCCGGCGGCGTCGCGGTATCGGGGCTCGAGATGAGCCAGAACTCGGAGCGGCGGAGCTGGAAGGAGGCCGAGCTCCAGCAGCTCCTGCTCGACATCATGGCGGGCATCCATCAGTCCTGCGTCGCGCACGGGCGCGTCTCGGACGACTATGTCGACTATGTGAAGGGCGCCAACATCGCGGGCTTCAAGAAGGTCGCCGACGCGATGTTGGCCTACGGGGTGATCTGAGCGAGGGACCCATCCCGTTCGCCGCGAGCGAACCCCCTAGTCCCTCCCCGTCCGGGCCGAGCGAAGTCGAGGGGCCGGTGCCTCGACTTCGCTCGGCCCGGACGGGGATTGAGGTGCTTCAGCCGATCTGCCCGTGGACCGTCGCGCGGATCGCGACCGAACCGAGCGCGGCAACCCCGCCCGCGATCAGCGCGATCCGCAATCGCCGCTCCGGCACGTCCCGACACGCCGCCAGGTGCGCGGCGGCGAGCATGGTCGCGACCATCAGCCAGAGATGATAGCGCAGATCGGACGCGATGCTCACCACCGCGAAGCTTGCGGTCTGGACGACGCCCGAGCCAGCGAGCGCGAGGCCCAGCGTACGCGCCGGCTGGACGGGCGCGCCGGCAAGCGCCCACAACACGCCGCACGCCAGCACCAGCCAGACCGCCGGCACGCCCGCGGGCGTCGCCGCGACGAACGCCGCGACCGGAGCGAGCAGCGCGGCTGCCTGCGTCGCGGGTTCGCCGATCGCCGCCGGATTGGCGAGCGAGGTCGCAGGGCCGGTCGCCAGCCGCTCGTCGGCCGGCGCGACGATGCGCAGCGTCGCGTCGAGGTGCGCCAGCCGATGCGCGGCATAGGCGAGCGGATGGCGCGCGACGAGGCCGATCCACTCGCCCTCGATCGACCGCGCATCCTCGTCGCGATCGAAGGCGAGCCGGGTGGCGATCGTCCCGCACTTCGTGAGATCGCCGAGCGGATCCCAGAAGAACGGCGTGTAGCAATGCCGGGCCTCGGCATCCGCCCAGATCCCCGGCGGCAGCCCGGGCAGGGTCGCGAGCTGGGCATGATGCGCGATACCCGCCATGTCGAACAGCGGCAGCGTGCGCTCGACATGGCTGCGTTCGGCGCCGAACAGGCGATGATCGATCGGTCCCGACACGCCGATCACCGCGATGCAGGCGACGCCGAGCAGCAGCGCGCGTTCCCATAGGCATCGCAGCCCGCCCCACCCGATCCAGCCGAGCGCCAGCGGCACGACGCTGAACACCGCATTGGCGCGCAGCAGCGCGGCATAGCCGAGCAGCGCGACGACGCCCGCGATCGTCCAGCCGGGCATCCTGTCGCGGCCGAGCCGCCCCCAGGCGACCAGCCCGCAGGCGGCGACCAGCGCGCCGATCAACTGGCAGTCCTTGAGCACGCACGCCATCCAGCTCACCACGACCGGAAAGAACGGGGTCGCCAGCGTCGCGATCGCCGCCCGGCGCGCGCCGGTCCGCGCCAGCGCGGCGGCGGCGAGCCCGATACCGGCCCAGAGCGATCCCCATTGCAAGGCGAGCATCGGCCCGGTGCCGGCGCGTCCGGCACCGAGGACCGCCCAGAGCCGCGCCATCACCGGCGGATGCCAGTCGTCGTAGCGCGCCGTCGTCGCCTGGGTGTACTGCGAGACCGTGTCGTAGGTCGCGACCCCCGGCCACAGCGCGGCGACGCAAGCCAGTGCCAGAAGCGCGGCGGCGATCAGCAGGGGCAAGGGCCGGACGAGACGCATCGTGGTGAGCCTAGGGAGATGCCACGGCCACGTCATCGGCATCGCGTCATCCCGCCGTCCTCGTCATCAAGGCGAAGGCGGTAACTCTGCGAAAGTCGGTCGTCATCACGGCCTCGTGCCGGGGTCCAGCGTCGTCCACGGCACGCGCCGCAACCGCGCGCGACGCCCCGATGACGCCCGATGACGCCATCGCCACGGTGCCGCGATCCTTCCGGACACGTCCGCGATTTGGCGACTCCTGCGGGCTGCGCTATGGACGCGGCGGTCGGGGCAGGACGGGTCGCGCTTTTTCGATATGCAGGCATCCTTGTGGCTACTCGCACGTCGGCGCTTCCTGCCGCTGTTCGCCACCCAGTTTCTGGGCGCGTTCAACGACAACCTGTTCAAGACCGCGATGGTGATGATGGTTACCTACCGGATCTTCTCCGACGAACATAAGGAAGCGGTGTTCAACGCTCTCGCCAACGGTCTCTACATCCTGCCGTTCTTCCTGTTCTCCGCGGTCGCGGGCCAGCTTGCCGACCGCCGCGACAAGGCGCTGATCGTGCGTTGGGTCAAGACCGCCGAGATCGCGATCATGCTGGCCGGCGCGGCCGGTATCCTCGCCTCGTCGATGACGCTGCTGCTGATCGCGCTGTTCGCGATGGGCGTGCATTCGAGCTTTTTCGGCCCGATCAAGTACGCGCTGCTGCCCCAGCACCTCGAGCCGGACGAGGTACTGGGCGGCACCGGTCTGGTCGAGGCGGGAACCTATACCGCGGTGCTGCTCGGCATCCTGGTCGGCGGCATCATCCCGGCTCGGGCGGCGGCCGCGCTGGTCCTCGCGATCGCGCTGATCGGCCGGTTGACGGCCACGCAGATCCCCGCCGCTCCCCCGGTGATCGCGGGCAAGGGCATCGATTTCCACATCGTCCGCGCCTCGATCCGGCTGGTCACCGAGACGCTGCATGTCCCCCGCCTGATGCTGGCGGTGATGGCGATCAGCGCGTTCTGGATGCAGGCGGCGATCCTCGGCACGCTGTTCGCGCCGCTCGTCAAGAACGTGCTCGACGCCGACCAGGCGGTGGCGACGCTGTTCCTCGCGGTGTTCTCGGTCGGCGTCGCGATCGGATCGCTGGCGATCAACCGCCTGCTGTGCGGCACCGTCTCGGCCCGCTATGCGCCGGCCGCGGCGATCATCATGGGCCTGTTCCTCGTCGATCTCCATCACGTCGCAGCGCACTGGCAGGCGCCCGACGAGATGACCGGGCTGGCCGAGTTCCTGCGCGTCCCGCAGGCCCCGCACCTCCTCGTCGATCTGCTGTGCGTCGCGATCTTCGGCGGGATGTTCGTCGTGCCGCTCTACGCCTTCCTGACGACGACGGTGGACAAGCTCCACACCGCGCGCACGGTGGCGGCGAACAACATCGTCAATTCGGGTGCGATGGTGTTCGGCGCGCTGCTGTTCGCGCTGCTGGTGCGGCTCGGCATACCGGTCGCCGACACGCTGATCGTCGTCGCCCTGGGCAGCGTGCTCGCCGCCGCGCTCGGCTGGCGCCTGCACCGCGCCTGCGACATCGCGCTCAGCTCAGCATGATGAGGAAGAACAGCAGGCCCGCTCCATAGCAGGTCAGGAAGAAGCGCAGATCGTCGGGCCAGCCGGTGGCCGGGGCGGGCGCTGCGACGACGGTGTGCGGCGCCGAGGCGGCTGGCGGCGCCAGCTGCGACGGCCGGCGGCGCCGGATCAGCGCGGCGGAGAGCGAAGGCTGCGAGGCGGCGCGGATCGACACGGCCACCGCTGTAGGCGCCCGCAGCGGGGGACGGCGCCGTCGCGCGCGCGGGATCGTCCTGACGCGGGACACGTTGGATCCGGATCACAGGAGGATGCGATGGCGAACGTGAAGGTCGGCGATACGGTCAAGTGGAACAGCCATGGCGGCGAAGCCAAGGGCAAGGTCGAGAAGAAGCTGACCCGGGACACCGCGATCAAGGGCCACAAGGTCAAGGCATCGACGGACGATCCGCAGTTCCTGGTCAAGTCCGAGTCGGGCAGCGGCAAGGCGGCCCACAAGCCGACCGCCCTCAGGAAGGCCTGACCTCCGCGCTCAGCCGGGCACGTCCGACAGTCCGGCGAGCCACGCCGCCGCCGTGCCGTCGGACGGCGCCCGCCAGTCCCCGCGCGGCGAGAGCGCGCCCTGCCCGGAGACCTTCGGTCCGTTGGGGATCGCCGATCGCTTGAACTGGCTGGTCGCGAAGAAGCGATGCAGGAACGCCTCGAGCCAGCGCCGGATCGTCGCCAGATCATAGGCGACGCGTTGCGCGTCGGGCACGCCTTCGGGCCAGCCGCCGCGCGCGGCGTCGTGCCAGGCATGCCAGGCGAGGAACGCGGTCTTGGCGGGCGTCTCGCCCCAGCGCACGACGTGGTTGAGGAAGAAGTCGTTGAGCGCATACGGCCCGATCCTCGCCTCGGTGCTCTGGATCGCGCCGGCGTCGTCCGCGGGCACGAGTTCGGGCGAGATCTCGGTCGCGAGGATCGCGTCGAGCACGCGGCCGGTCTCGGGATCGAACCGGCGGTCGCGGATGCACCAGCGGATGAGGAACTGGATCAGCGTCTTGGGCACGCCGGCGTTGACGGCGTAATGGCTCATCTGGTCGCCGACGCCATAGGTGCACCAGCCGAGCGCGAGCTCGCTCAGGTCGCCGGTGCCGAGCACCAGCCCGCCGTGCCGGTTCGCGAGGCGGAACAGATAGTCGGTGCGCAGGCCCGCCTGCACATTCTCGAAGGTGACGTCGTACACCGGCTCGCCGCCGGCGAACGGATGGCCGATATCGTCGAGCATGCGCCGCGCGGCGGGCCGGATGTCGATCTCGGCGCCCGTGACGCCGAGCGCGCGCATCAGCGCCCAGGCATTGCCCCTGGTCGTCTCGCCGGTGGCGAAGCCGGGCATGGTGAAGCCCAGGATGTCGGCGCGCGGCCAACCGAGCCGATCGAACGCCGTGGCGGCGACGATCAGCGCATGGCTCGAATCCAGCCCGCCCGAGATGCCGACGACCAGTCGCGCGACCCCGGCCGCGGCGAGCCGGGTGACGAGCGCCGCGACCTGGATGTTGAACGCCTCGTAGCAGTCGGCATCAAGCCGCGCGGCATCGGCGGGCACGAACGGGAAGCGCGCGACGTCGCGGACCAGACCGATATCCGCGGCCGCGACATCGTGGCGGAAGCCGATCCGCCGCACGCGGGTTTCGGGATGCCCGGCAAGTGCCGCGGCATCGTCGAACGTACCGAACCGCTGGCGTTCGGACGCGAGCCGGCCGACGTCGATATCGGCGATGGTCAGCCCGGGCGTCATCGCGAAGCGCGGCCCGGCGGCAAGTTCGCGGCCGAGCTCGTGGATCAGCGACTGGCCGTCCCAGGCGAGGTCGGTGCTGCTCTCGCCCGGTCCGGCCGCCGAAAAGACATAGGCCGATACGGTCCGCGCCGATTGCGCCGCCGCCAGCATCGCGCGATCGCGCGCCTTGCCGATCGTGATGTTGGATGCCGAGAGATTGCCGATCACCAGCGCGCCGGCGAGCGCGGCTTCGGTCGAGGGCGGCGTCGGCGCCCAGAAATCCTCGCAGATCTCGATCCCGAACGCGAAGCCGTCGAGATCGTCGGCGGCGAAGATCAGGTCGGCGCCGAACGGCGCGGTCTGCCCCGCCACCACGATCCCGAGCCCGCCCAGGCCGGCGCCGCTGGCGAACCAGCGCTTCTCGTAATATTCGCGGTAGTTGGGGAGGAAGGTCTTGGGAACGACACCCAGCACGCGACCGCGTGCCATCACCACCGCGCAATTGTAGAGCCGGCCGTTGCGGGTCAGCGGCGCGCCGAGCGCGAGCACGGTGGCGAGGTTCGCGGTCTCGTCGGCGATCCGCGCGATCGCGGCGGCGGTGGCGCACTGGAAACCCTGCTGATGATGCAGGTCGTCGACCGCGTAGGAGGACACGCAGAGCTCTGGATAGATGAGCAGGTCGACATGCGCGACGGCGGCCTCGTGCGCGAGCGCGACGATGCGCCCGGCATTGGCGTCGGGGTCGCCCGCGGTGCCGGGCAGCGTCGCGGCGGCGACGCGGATCAGGCCATGGGTGTGGATCGAACGAAAGTCGGGCACGATGCGTCTCCGGCGAACGCGCGCATCCTTAGGCGATCCGTCGGCGCGATGCGACATCCGGACGGTCGTCTACGCACGCCCGACAAACACGCAGGGCCACGATCTTCACGACGATCGATCGGCAAAAAAAAAACGCTCTTAGGCGAAGATCGTCGAAGACACGTACTCCCGGAAGATTAGGGCCCCGCCCGAAGGCGAGGCCCCAAGGCTTACATGTGGACGCCGCCGACGCCCCAGTTCCAATCACGGGTCATTATAAATCCCCTGTACACGCGAGCCGACACCGAATCGGTCGCTGTCCCGCAATGTGACAGGAAAAAATATGGTTAGCAAGTCGTTAACCATTTCGCGCAGGTCGTTAACTATTATGCGGCGTGCTTACGCTCCGCCAATATGCGCCGCGCCAAGTCTTGAAAGGTCATCGGTCGACCTATACGGAAGCCTTGTGCGATGTCGCAGCCGAGTTCGCCGAGACGAGCGATCACCTCATCGGTCTCGCACCCCTCCGCGACGACCTTGTGACCAAGCGAGTGCGCCAACTGGATGGTCGAGTTGATCATCAGCAGGTCGCTCGGGCTTGACATCATCGCCTGGACGAAGCTCCGGTCTATCTTGATCTCGCTTGCCGGGATCTTCTTGAGATACTCGAGTGTCGACAGTCCCGTGCCATAGTCGTCGATCGAGATATGCAGGCCGAGCGCGCGCAGTTCATTGAGAACCGCCAGGCTGTTGCCGTTGACCAGCGCCGCGGTCTCGGTCACCTCGAGCGTCAGGCGATGCGGTTCGAGCCGATGGACGGCGAGCGCATCGGCGACCATCGTCACGATGTCGTGCGTCTCCAGCAGGCGCGCGGACAGATTGACCGCCATGCTGAACTCGATGTCGTGGGCATTGATCGTCGCGGCGGCGAGCACCGCGCGGTGCAGCACATGCTGGGTCAGCCGTTCGATCCGGTTATGCTGCTCCGCCGCGGCGACGAATTCGATCGGGCTGATCGCGCCCTTCTCGGGATGGGTCCAGCGCACCAGCGCCTCCGCACCGATGATCGTTCGCGTCGCGAGATCGAGCTTGGGCTGATAGGCGACCCAGAGATGGCCGTCGTCGATCGCGGCGTCGAGCTGGCTCAGCAGCGACAGCTTCCAGGCGGCGTCGGCGAGTTTGGCGTTGTCGAACTCGCGCCACTTGGCGCCCTCGGCCGCGGCTTCGGCGGCGGCGACGAGCGCGCTGCCGAGCCGATTGGCGACCGAACGCTCGCCGCCGTCGTCGATCCCGAACGTCACCGCGAGATCGACGTTGCTCCCCGCCGCGGTGACCGGACTGCGGAACAGCGCGTGCAGCCCGTCGAGCCGCTCGCCGACGAGCGCGACATCCTCGGGCGCGAACCAGGCGAACACGCCGTTGTCGCCATGATACAGATCCCCGCCGGTCATGCCGAGCTTGAGCCGAGCGGCGACCTGCGTGACGAGCACCGTCTCGGCATCGAACGGCAGCGTCGAGATCACTTCCGCGAAATTGTGGATATGCGCGACGACGAGGCGATGGTCCGACCGCGACGGGATCTGGCGCAGCGCCGCGAGATTGAACAGGCCGGACATCTGGTTGGTGGTCGCGCGCATCCGCAGCGTATCGCGCAGCTGGCGTTGGCCATCGACGCCGCCGATGACGAGCAGCACCGCCAGCCCGGGAAGGATCGAGACGAAGATCGACGTCGGCAGCGCGAGCGGGACGAGCAGCAGCCCGGCGACCGAGAACAGCAGCGTGGCGAGCGCCCAGCGGCGGCGCGCCATCGCCAGCGTCACCGCGCCGATCAGCGCCGCGACGAGGAACGCCGGTATCCAGCCAAGGTCGCGCGGCGGGCCGGCGCGCAGTGTCTCCGCGCCGATCGCGAAGACATGCACGCTGCCGATCCGCTTGTAGGGCGGCACCAGATAGATGTCCTGGAGCGTTTCCGATGTCGCCCCGATCACGACGTCCCTGCCGGCGAACAGGCCGGGCGCGGCGCGACCGTGCAGCACGTCGATGAGACTGATCGTCGGGATCGAGCGGAGCGAGATCGACGTGTCGATCGGGAACAGTGCGTCGGCGGACCCCGAGACCCCGGCCAGTTCCGCCGCCATCCCCTCGTAGCGCACGCCGTCGATCGCCAGCGCATAGGGCAGCCGCGACACCATCCCCGAATTGCCGTAAGGAATGTTGGTGTTGACCGGGCGGGCGTAACGCGCGAGCATCGGCGTGGGCATTGACACAGTGCGCTTGCCGCTGGTTGGGTCGACGACGAACGGCGCACTCATCAGGATACGGCCGGGATGCTCGCGCATCACCGCGGCAAGCGCGGAATCGTCGCGGGCGGACTGGCTGGTCGAGAAATTGCCGTCGAAGAACACGCGGGCGGCGCCGCCGGCGAACAGCTTGCGGACGAGATCGGCGAACACCGTCCGCGGAAACGGCAACTGGCCGATCGAGGTGATCGTCCGGTCGTCGATCGCGACCACCACCTCGTGCGCCTGGACGTCGTGCTGGCGCAGGACCGAGCGCGCGTAGCGGAACGTGTCCTCGGAAAATCCCGCGAATGCGACCGCCACGCCCACGGCTATGGCGAACAGCCACAGCCGCCAGCGGCGAGCGATCGACCCGTTGGTCGGCGCAGTCGGGATGACAGAGGCCGTCATTCGATGTCCATGGCCGGAACGGTCGCATGGGAATGGTTAGCAAATCGGTAATCGGCCGGGATCGCGCGGGCGGGCGCCTCCGGTCAGTCCAGCGCGGCGGTCATGTCCACGGCGAGCAAGGCTGCCCAGCCTGCGGGATCGGCGGCGAGCAGGTCCTGGCGGATCTCGAGTTCGGCATAGGGAAGGCCCGCGGCGAAGGCGTGGCGCGGCACGCTGTGGTCGGTGCCGTCCATGCGGTAGGGCTCGTTGTCGCCGACGACGAACGCGGCGCGCGCCTGCAACCGCGCCAGCAGCCGCCGCGCGAAGCCGTCGGCATGACCGTCGTGCAGCACGCCGATCGCCCAGGGCCGGGCGATGCCCGCCATGACGGGCGTGAAGCTGTGCAGCGCGATCAGGACGGTGCGGTCGCGCCGCGCGATCTCGCGGGCGATCGCGTCCTGATAGGGCGCGTGGATCGCCGCGATCCGCGCGGCGCGGTCGGGATCGGCGTTGCCGGGGATGATGGTACCGTCGCTCGTCTGCGGCACCGCCCCGGCCGACCGGGGATCGCGATTGCAGTCGATCACCAGCCGCGAATAGGTCTGCCCCACGAACGTCGCGTCGAGCCGGGCAGCGAGCGCGCGGCCGAGCGCGGCGACGCCGATGTCCCAGGCGATGTGGCGCATGCGATCCGCCCGGCCGACACCCAGGTCGCCCAGCGCGCGGGGTATCGAACGACCCGCATGATCGCCGGTCAGCAGGAACGGTGCGCGCGCTTGTGGGTTGACGATCGTTACGGCCGGAGCATCTTCGCGCCCGAGCAGACCCGTCCCGCCCTCGGATGCGCCTTGAAGATCGATCGCCATGCCATTTCTCACCATCAACCATGTCACGACCTACCGCTATTCGCGGGCCGTCGCGTTCGGCGAGCATCGCATCATGATGCGCCCGCGCGAGAGCTACGACCAACGCCTGATCGAGGCCAGCCTGGACATCGATCCATCGCCCGTCGATCTGCGCTGGCTGCACGACGTGTTCGGCAATTCGGTCGCGGTCGCCCGGTTCGGCGCGCGCTCCAGGCAGTTGCGCGTCGCCAGCACCGTACGGCTGGAGCACATGCCGCTCAAGGCCGACGCGATCACCGTCGAGGGCTATGCGCGCACCTATCCGTTCTCCTATTCGTCCGAGGACATGCCCGATCTGCTGCGCTCGATCGAGCGCAGCCATCATGATCCCGAACGCCGCATCGAGGCCTGGGCGCGCCGGTTCGCGCGTCGCGGCGGCGACACCGACACGCTCGCCATGCTCGCCGAGATGACGCGCTCGATCCGGCAGGACTTCACCTATGTGCCGCGCCACGAGAAGGGCACGCAGACCCCGCTCGAGACGCTCGACCGGCGCCACGGCACCTGCCGCGACTACGCCGTGCTGATGATCGAGGCGGCGCGCACCCTCGGGCTCGCGGCGCGCTTCGTCTCGGGCTATGTCTACGCGCCGTCGCGCGGCACCGGCGTGGTCGGCGGCGGCAACACCCATGCCTGGGTGCGCATCTTCCTTCCGGGATCGGGCTGGACCGAATATGATCCCACCAACGCGATCGTCGGCAACCGCGGCCTGGTGAGGGTCGCGGTCGCGCGCGATCCGCATCACGTGGTGCCGCTGTCGGGCACCTGGACCGGCTTTCCGGGCAGCTTCGAGACCATGGACGTGTCCGTCGACATCGCGATGGACGCGCCGACATCACCCACCGCGGCGGCCGCCGCCACCACGCACTAGATCGAGGGGACGACCATGCTGATCCGGACCGGCTACGATATCAGGTTCGACGCCGACGTGCCGGTGCCGATGCTGGCGATGCTCAGCATCCACCCCTCGCGGCGTCTCGACATGCGGACGCCCCACCGCATCCTCGCCGACCCCGATATCCCGATGTACGACTATGTCGACGGTTTCGGGAACACCTGCACGCGGCTCACCGTGCCGACGGGCGGCGTCACCCTGTCGTGCGACTTCGTGGTCGAGGACGATGGCGAGCCCGACGTCCATGCGCCCGACGCCATGCAGCACCCGATCGAGGAGCTCCCCGATGACATCGTCCAGTTCCTGCTCGGCTCGCGCTACTGCGAGACCGATCGTCTCGGCTACACCGCCTGGGGCCTGTTCGGGCACACCGAGCCGGGCTGGAGCCGGGTGCAGGCGATCGTCGAGTACGCGCACAACCATGTCGAGTTCGGCTATCACTATGCGCGCCCGACCAAGACCGCGTGGGACGCCCACCAGGAACAGCAGGGGGTGTGCCGCGATTTCGCGCACCTGGCGGTCACGCTGTGCCGCTGCATGAACATCCCGGCGCGCTACTGCACGGGCTATCTCGGCGACATCGGCGTTCCCGTATCGGATTCGCCGATGGACTTCTCGGCCTGGTTCGACGTCTATCTCGGTGGGCGCTGGTACACCTTCGATGCGCGCCACAACAAGCCGCGGATCGGCCGCATCCTGATGGCGCGGGGCCGCGACGCGACCGACACCGCGCTCACCACCACCTTCGGCCCGGCGATCCTGACCCGCTTCGACGTGCATACCGACGTGGTCGATTCGATCTCCTAGAGCGGGACCTCCGCCCGGGATCGCTTGGTTAAGCGCGCGGTGACCGCGTCGCTTCACGGCGATTTGAGGGACCGGGCCTAGCCCTGACGGCGGGGGAGCGCTGTTAGGGTCGGCACGCTCATGATTTTGTTCTCGACGAGATCCGCGTCGCGCCGCAATGCACGCCGCATGCTGCTCGCCCTGATCGCCGCGCTGATCGTGCCGCTGTCGCCGGCCGCCGCCGCCGCGATCACCGGCGTCGTGGTCGGCGACGGTGCGATCGTGCTGAGCTTCGACGGCATGATCGCCGATGCGCACGCCTTCCTGCTCGCCGCGCCGTCCCGGATCGCGGTGGATCTTCTCGGTATCACCGGAGGCCATGCCGAAGCCGCGGGCGGCCGGGTGCTGCGCACCCGGATCGGACTGCCGCATGACGGCACGACGCGCGTGGTGTTCGATCTCGCCGCTCCGACCCGGCTGCGCGCCGCCGCGTTCGCCCCCGATCGCCGCTCGATGACCCTGACGTTCGGCGATGCGCCCGATTTGCCGGCATCGGCGCGGGCCGGCGCCGAACCGGCCGACACGCAGATGACGCTGGTCTCGACGGGCGCGGCGGTGAACGTGCCGCTGGCCCCGGTCCGGCCCTACCGCCTGCCGATCCCGACCGTCTCCGGCCGCGCCGACAAGCCGCTCGTCGTGATCGATGCGGGACATGGCGGCCATGATCCGGGCTCCCTGTCGCTGGACGGCTCCAGACGCGAGAAGGATGCCGCGCTGGCGATCGCGCGCACGGTCCGCGACGCGCTGCTCGCCAGCGGGCGCGTCCGCGTCGCGCTCACCCGCGCGGACGACAGCTTCGTCACATTGGGCGAGCGGCCCGAGATCGCGCGGCGGCTGGGCGCGGACCTGTTCATCTCGATCCATGCCGATTCGGCACCCGGCTCGACCGCGCGCGGCGCCACCATCTATACGCTCTCCGAGGTCGCCTCGGACCATGTCGCCGCGCGGCTCGCCGCCAAGGAGAACCGCGCCGACGTGCTCAACGGCGTCGATCTCGGCGCCCAGACCAGCGACGTGTCGTCGATCCTGATCGATCTCACCCAGCGCGAGACGATGAACGCCTCGTCGCGCTTCGCCGATCTGATGCAGCGCGAGCTGACGACCGAGGGCGTCACCTTCAAGACGACCTATCATCGCTTCGCCGGCCTGGCCGTGCTCAAGGCGCCCGACGTGCCCGCGATCCTGCTCGAGTGCGGCTATATGTCGGACCCGCAGGACCTCGAGCTGCTCTTCTCGAAGAGCTACCAGCACGACATCGCCGACGGCGTGACCCGCGCGGTCGAAGCGCACTTCGCCAGGCGGGTGGGCAAGACGGACATCGCCTCACGGGAGTGATCCAGGCGATCCTCCCCGAAGGCGTGGTGGAGGGGGCGAGCGACGCGGGCGCCACGGCCGGACCCCTCCACGACGCGCTTCGCGCGCGGTCCCCTCCCCGAGCGAGCTCGGGGAGGATCGGAGAGCCTTCCCTATCGCGTCCAAGCTGCTAGACCGCGCGCCCGATGGACGACGAGGCCGACAGCGGGGGCAGGATCCGGATCAGGCGCCAGGGCCCGCGCTGGCGGCGCGTGGTCGGGAGCTGGTGGTTCCGCATCGCCGCCGCGCTGATCGTGCTCATCATCGTCGCCTGGCTGGCGATCTGGCTGATTTTCGCGCGCGACCTGCCGTCGACCGACAGGCTCCTCGCCTACGAGCCGCCGCTGCCCACCAACATCCGCGCCTATGACGGATCGCCGGTCTACACCTATGCGCGCGAGCGGCGTGTCGAGCTGTCCTATGCCGAGCTGCCGCCGCTGCTCGTCGATGCGTTCGTCTCGGCGGAGGACAAGACCTTCTTCACCCATCACGGCGTCAACCCGCTGACCTTCGCGAACGGGGCGTTCGAGTATTTCACCAAGTTCGGCTCCGGCGAACGCGCGCGCGGCGGCTCGACGATCACCCAGCAGGTCGCCAAGAACCTGCTCACCGGCAACGAATATTCGGTCAAGCGCAAGGTCCGCGAGGCGATCCTCGCGATGCGGATCGAGCGCACGCTGTCCAAGCAGCAGATCATGGAGATCTACCTCAACCAGATCTTCCTCGGCCGCAACGCCTATGGTGTCGAGGCTGCGGCACAGGCCTATTTCGGCAAGGACGTGCGCGCGCTGACGCTGCCCGAGATGGCCTATCTGGCGATCCTGCCCAAGGCGCCGAGCAACTACACGCCCGAACACGACATGGACCGCGCGCTGGCCAGGCGCGCCTATGTGCTGCGCGAGATGCGCGCCAACGACTATATCAGCGCCGGCCAGGAGGCTGCCGCCGAGGCGACGCCGCTGGCCGCCGCGCGGCGCGCTTCGATGCGGCAGGACATGGCGGCGAACTATTTCACCGAGGAGGTCCGCCGCGAGTTGATCGACAAGTTCGGCGAGACCGACGAGGATGGCCCGTACAGCGTCTATGCGGGCGGGCTGTGGGTGCGCACCTCGTTCGATCCCGCTACCCAGGATGCGACCCAGCAGGCGCTGCGGGACGGCCTGGTCCGCTACGACAACGGCCATGGCTGGTCGGGGCCGATCGCGCATATCGAGCCCGGCGACGGCTGGCAGGGCCGGCTGATCGCGGCCGACGCGGGCACCGGCTATGCCGACTGGAAGGCGGCCGTCGTGCTCTCCAGGGGCGGTGGCGCCGCCGAGCTTGGTTTCGAGACCGGCGAGACCGCGCAGATGCCCGCCTGGGCGGCCAACCTGCCCAAGCGCGGAATCGGCGGCAGCGCGTTCAACTTCCTCCATTCCGGCGACGTGATCGCGGTCAAGAACGTCGCCGGCACCTGGACGCTGCGCGCGATCCCGCTGATCTCGGGCGGGATGGTGATCGAGAACCCGCATACCGGCCAGGTGCTGGCGATGCAGGGCGGCTGGGATTTCAAGGGCAACAGCTTCAACCGTGCGACCCAGGCGCTGCGCCAGCCGGGCTCGTCGTTCAAGCCGTTCGTCTATTCGGCCGCGCTCGACGCGGGGATGACGCCCGCCTCGATCATCGTCGACGGCCCGTTCTGCGTGTTCCAGTCGGCGAGCCTCGGCACCAAATGCTTCCGCAACTTCTCGGGCGGCTATGCCGGGCCGCACACGATGCGCTGGGGCGTCGAGCAGTCGCGCAACCTGATGACGGTGCGCGCCGCCGCGCAGACCGGCATGAAGAAGGTCGTCGCGCTCGCCAGGAAGGTCGGCATCGGCGACTATCCCGCGGTTCTGGCGATCGCGCTTGGCGCCGGAGATACCACGGTGCAGCGCATGGTGTCGGGCTATGCGACGCTCGACAACCAGGGCCGCCGCATCCCCCCGACGCTCATCGATTTCGTGCAGGACCGCAAGGGCAAGGTGATCTGGCGCGCCGACGAACGCGGCTGCGACACGTGCAACGCGCCCGACTGGAACGGCCGGCCGATGCCGCGCCCGACGACGCTGCGCGGCACCCAGGCGATCGATCCGCTCACCGCCTACCAGATGCTCCACATCATGGAAGGCGTCGTCCAGCGCGGCACCGCGACCGTGCTGCGCGATCTCGGCCGCCCGCTGTTCGGCAAGACCGGCACGACCTCCGGCCCCACCAACGTCTGGTTCGTCGGCGGCTCGGCCGATCTGGTCGGGGGCGTCTATCTCGGCTTCGATCGCCCGCGGCCGCTCGGCGGCTATGCGCAGGGCGGGACGATCGCCGCGCCGATATTCAGGCAGTTTGCGCTGACCGCCATGAAGGACATGCCCGTCGTGCCGTTCCGCGCACCCGCCGGCATCCGACTGGTGCGGATCGATCGCGCCTCGGGGCGGCGCGTCTATGGCGGCTGGCCGAACGACGATCCCAAGTCCGCGATCATCTGGGAGGCGTTCAAGCCCGAGACCGAGCCGCGCCGCTCGATCAAGCGCGGCCCGGGCAGCGGCGCATCCGCCGGCGGCGCCAGGCCCAGGCCCCAGGCGCAGGCGCGCGATGCCGACTTCCTCAATCGCGAGGGCGGCATCTACTAGGCCGGACGAGACGTTTGCCGCGGCCGCCGCTATACGGCGGCTGGGACCGAAAGACCGAGGGAATACCGATGCGCGCCGAAGCGCAGGCTCATGTCGACAAGATCACCGCCGCGATGGCGCTCGTCCGCCGTTTCCTCGACTGGGACCGCGCGTTGCGCCGGCTCGACGAGCTCGACGCGCGCGCCGAGGATCCGGCGTTGTGGAACGACGCCAGGGCCGCGCAGGCGCTGATGCGCGAGCGCCGCCGGCTCGACGAATCGATCGCCGCGGTACGCACGATCGAGCGCGACCGCGACGAGACCGTCGAGCTGATCGAGATGGCCGAGGCCGAGGGCGACGGCGCGCTCGAGAAGGATGCGCTCGACAGCCTCGCCGCGCTCGCGGTCAAGGCCGAGGCGGACAAGGTCCAGGCGCTGCTCGCGGGCGAGGCCGACGCCAACAACACCTATATCGAGGTCAATGCCGGCGCCGGCGGCACCGAGAGCCAGGACTGGGCGCAGATGCTCCAGCGCATGTACCAACGCTGGGCCGAGCGCCACGGCATGAAGGTCGAGCTGATCGACTATCACTCGGGCGAGCAGGCGGGCATCAAGTCGGCGACGATGATGCTCAAGGGCGAGAACGCCTATGGCTGGGCGAAGACCGAGAGCGGCGTCCACCGCCTCGTCCGCATCAGCCCCTACGACAGCGCGGCGCGCCGCCATACCTCGTTCGCGAGCGTGTGGGTCTATCCCGAGGTCGACGACGATATCGACATCCAGATCAACGAGAGCGAGCTGCGCATCGACACCTATCGCGCGTCCGGCGCGGGAGGACAGCACATCAACACCACCGATTCGGCGGTGCGCATCACCCACATCCCCACCAACATCGTCG
>CAXTNX010000029.1:0-37853 GCA_964245815.1 uncultured Sphingomonadaceae bacterium
CGCCATAGCGGCCGTCGGTCGGGCGGCGGCAGGGCTGGACGAACGCGGCGTTCCACGGCTCCGGCCCGAGCGCGCGCAGCGTGGTGGCGGTGTGGAAGGTCCCCGCCCCCATCTCCATGTCGTAGGGCTGGAGGATGACGCAGCGCTGCCGGCTCCAATAGTCGTGGAGCCTGAGGATCATCGCCTGGAAGGAGAGCGGGGGTGGAGCGTCCGGCATCGTGGTGCGCACTAGGACGCACGACGGGACGCGACAAGTAGCCACCGTCGCCAGGCGGCGCTTGCGCGCGGCCCACGCGCCTGTAGGGGTCGGCGCCATGATCCGCCCCCGCCTGCGCGCCGCGCTCGCCGCGCTCGCCGCATTGCTCCAGCCCGTCGCCGTCGCCCCGCTCGCCGCGCGCGCGCCGCGCCATGCCGCGGCGATCCGCCCGGCGTTGTGGGAGCTGCGCGGCAAGGCCAGCACGATCTGGCTGTTCGGTACCATCCACGCGCTGCCGCCGCATTTCGAGTGGCAGACGCCCTTGTTGCGCGCCACCGTCGCCAAGGCCGACCGGCTGGTGCTGGAGGCGGTGATCGATCGCGACACCGGCGATGCCGCGACCGCGATGGCGGCGCTCGGCGTGGCGACGACGCCGCTTCCTCCGATCGCCGAGCGCGTGCCCGCGAAGAGCCGCGCCAGCCTCGCCGACATGGCGAGCCGCGCCGGCGTGACGCTCGCCATGCTCGATCGGCTCAAGACCTGGGCGGCGGCGATGGTGCTGTTCGGCGTGACCGTCACCGGGCTCGGCGTCAGCGCGGCGGACGGCGTCGAGGAGCAGCTCAAGGCCGATTTCCGCGCGGCGGGCAAGCCGGTCGAGGCGCTGGAGACGGTCCGCCAGCAGCTCGGCTTCTTCGACGCGCTGAGCGAGGCGCAGCAGCGCGAGTTCCTGGTGAGCGTGCTCGACGACGACGGTCGGGACGCCGCCGATTTCGGGACGATGCTCGGCGCCTGGAGCCATGGCGACGAACGCGGCATCCGGGCGAGCTTCGACAAGGACATGAAGGCGACCGACGCGTTGCAGAACGTGCTGATCGTCGAGCGCGACCGGCGCTGGGCGGACCTGCTGGTGCGCCGCCTCGGCCAGCCCGGCACCACGCTGGTCGCGGTCGGCGCCGGGCACCTGGTCGGCCCTCACTCGGTGCAGGCGATGCTGGCGAAGCTCGGCTACAGGGTGAAGCGGCTGGAGTAAGGCGCGCCGGGGCACCGCCGCCGCCGGCCGCCCCGGGAGCGGAGGATTGCCAATCGCCGCGGTTTCGCTTATGCGCGCCCGCTTGCCGGGCAGGGTCATCCCTGGAGGCCTGCCCGGCGTCACTCGAACCCAAGGAATACAAGCGATGAGCGATCAGCTGATGCTGTCCGCAGAGGCGCGCGAGCGGGCTGGCAAGGGAGCCTCCCGTCACCTGCGCCGCGAAGGCCGCGTGCCCGCCGTGATCTATGGCGACAGGAAGGAGCCCGTGTCCGTCCATATCGCCGAGCGCGATCTGATGAAGGCGCTCAACACCGGGCACTTCATGAACTCGGTGGTGATGATCGAGGGCACCGGCGCCACCGCGATCCGGACGCTGCCCAAGGACGTCCAGATGCACCCGGTCAGCGATCGGCCGCTGCATGTCGACTTCCTGCGCATCGGCGAGCATTCGACCGTCCATGTCAACGTGCCGCTGGTGTTCGTCGACGAGGAGCTCTCGCCCGGCATCAAGCGCGGCGGCGTGCTGTCGATCGTCGCCCACGACGTCGAGCTGGTCGTCGATGCCGCCGAGATCCCGGACCAGATCGCCGTCAGCCTCGACGGCCTCGAGGTCGGCGAGTCGATCCACATCTCCGCGATCGCGCTGCCCGACGGCGCGCGCTGGGCGATCGAGGATCGCGATTTCACGATCGCGACGATCACCGCTCCGTCGGCGCTCAAATCGTCCGAAGGCGGCGCCGCCGAAGACGAGGGCGACGAGCCCGCGGGCGCGTAGGCGTTCCCTCCTCCGTTCGCACTGAGCGAAGTCGAAGTGCCCGCGTGGCCTTCGACTTCGCTCGGGCCGAACGGTAAACACGCGGGGGTCGTAGGCCATGCAGCTCTGGGTCGGCCTTGGCAATCCGGGCGCCGAGTATGCGCTCCACCGCCACAATGTCGGCTTCATGGCGGTCGATGCGATCGCCGCGACGCACGGCTTCGATCCCTGGAGGAAGCAGTTCCGCGGGCAGTCCGCGACCGGCCGCATCGGCCTGGAGCGCGTGCTGCTGCTCAAGCCGGCGACCTTCATGAACGACAGCGGGCTGTCGGTCGGCGACGCCGCGCGCTTCCACAAGCTCGACCTCGCCGCGATCGCCGCCTTCCACGACGAGCTCGACCTCGCGCCCTTCAAGGTCAAGGTGAAGACCGGCGGTGGTGCCGCCGGGCATAACGGCCTGCGCTCGATCGACCGCCTGGTCGGCCAGGACTATCGCCGCGTCCGGCTGGGCATCGGCCATCCCGGCCACAAGGACCGGGTGACCGGCCATGTGCTCGGCGCCTATGCCAAGGCCGAGATCGACGAGCTTGCCGCCATGCTCGGCGCGGTCGCCGCCGAAGCGCCGCGGCTCGCGGCAGGCGACGACGCCCGCTTCATGAACGAGGTCGCGCTGCGGTTGCGGAACATCTAAACCTGACGCCGAACCCGATTTACGTAACGGTCCTCGGACACCATGACCACGCGATCCCCATACCCCACTATGAACCCATGCTCTTCAAGCGCCTGCTGGGCTATTTCGACTTTTCTCGATTCGTGGAGTTTCCGAGCATCGTTTAGCGTATAAAAGTCCTGCCATGAGTACGTGATGGGCTGCTTCGGAGCAGCCTCCATATCGCTGGCAATGTCCGCTACGACATCCTGGATTTCCCTTGGCACTGCCAGCCCTCCCCGTATTTAAATCGATCGTCCCCTATCTATCCTCGCGGCGATATCGCTGCAATATGAAAGTTATTTGGAGAAAATATGGGTTTTCGCTGTGGCATCGTCGGCCTGCCCAATGTCGGCAAATCGACCCTCTTCAACGCGCTCACCGAGACCGCGGCGGCGCAGGCGGCGAACTATCCGTTCTGCACGATCGAGCCCAATGTCGGGAACGTCGCGGTGCCCGACGCGCGCGCCGCGACGCTGGCGGAGATCGCGCACTCGCAGAAGATCGTCGAGACGCAGCTCGGCTTCGTCGACATCGCCGGGCTGGTGCGCGGCGCCTCGAAGGGCGAGGGGCTCGGCAACCAGTTTCTCGCCAACATCCGCGAGGTCGACGCGATCGTCCATGTGCTGCGCTGCTTCGAGGACGACGACTTGACGCATGTCGAGGGCAGGATCGATCCGATCGCGGATGCCGAGACGGTCGAGACCGAGCTGATGCTCTCCGATCTGGAGAGCCTCGAGCGCCGCGTCCCCAACCTCGCCAAGAAGGCGCAGCAGGGCGACAAGGACGCCAGAGCGCAGGTCGCGGTGCTGGCGCCCGTCCTCGCGCTATTGCGCGAGGGCAAGCCCGCACGGCTCGCCCGCCCCGCCGATCCCGACGACGCGAAGATCCTCGATCAGGCGCAGCTTCTCACCGGGAAACCGGTGCTGTACGTCTGCAACGTCGAGGAGGGCTCGGCGGCGGACGGCAACGCGCAGTCCGCGCGCGTGTTCGCCAGGGCCAGAGCCGAAGGTGCCGAGGCGGTGGTGGTCTCGGCAGCGATCGAGGCCGAGATCGCCACCATGGCCCACGCCGATCGCGCCGCGTTCCTGTCCGATCTCGGCTTGGGCGAGACCGGGCTCGCCCGCGTCGTCCGCGCCGGCTACAGCCTGCTCCGGCTCCTCACCTTCTTCACGTGCGGTCCCAAGGAGACGCGGGCGTGGACGCTGGCGAGGGGTGCGCGCGCGCCCCAGGCGGCGGGCGTGATCCATAGCGATTTCGAACGCGGCTTCATCCGCGCCGAGACGATCGCGTACGACGATTACGTCGCCTGCAAGGGGGAAGCCGGCGCGCGCGACTCGGGCCGGCTTCGCTCCGAAGGCAAGGACTATGTCGTCCAGGACGGCGACGTCATGCTGTTTCGCTTCAACGTCTAGGGGCGGACACGCGGCCCGCCCCGCACGGTCACTTGGACGAACCGCCGTCCGCTGCCGAGCCGACCTTGTCCGCGGCCGAGCCGACGCTCTTGGCGGCGCCCGCGACCGCGTTGTTCTTCGAGTTGGTCGCGCCGGCGGTGGTATAGAGATACCAGCCGCCGATGACCACCGCGAGCAGCAGCACGATCGCGATCAGCGCGGTACCGCCACCGCCCCGGCGCGACTCGATCACCGTGGTTGTGCCGGCGGCTTGACCGGTATCGGTAGTGCGGACGTCCGGCATGTCGATTTCCTCTTGTTCCCGTTGAACCGGACGCACGAACCGGCGACCGCGGCATGTGGTTCCATTCCGCCGCCGGAACGCTTTACAGACGTGTCCCGAAAGGAGAGCATGATGCCCTATCTCGAGGATTTCGCGGTCGGCGACCGCAGCGCGTTCGGCCGTTACGAGGTCACGCGCGACGAGGTGCTGCGCTTCGCCGGCGCCTATGATCCGCAGGCCTTCCATCTCGACGATGCGGCGGCGGCCAGGACCCATTTCGGGCGGCTCTCGGCGAGCGGCTGGCACAGCTGCGCGATGACGATGGCGATGGTCGTCGCCGAACAGGCGGCGCGCGACGGCGATGGCGACGAGGGCGGTTCGCTGGGCGCGGTCGGCCTCGATCGGCTGCGCTGGCTGCGGCCGGTCCACCCCGGTGACGTGCTGCGCGTCGAGACCGAGATCCTGCAGGTCAGGCCGTCGCGCAGCCGGCCCGACATGGGATCGGTGCGCAGCCGCCTCACCGTGTTCAACCAGAACGACGAGCCGGTGATGATGCAGGAGCCGATCGTGCTGTTCCGGCGGCGGGGTGCTTAGATCCCGTCTCCGTTCGGACCGAGCGAAGGATGGATGTGCCCTCGGACGACGCCTCAATCCCCGGCGAACGCCACCAGCGTCGCCACCCGCACACCCAGCGCGCGCAGCCTCTCCGCGCCGCCGAGATCGGGCAGGTCGATGACGAAGCCGGCGCCCGCCACCTCGGCGCCGGCGGCACGCAGCAGGCGGACGGCGGCGCACGCGGTGCCGCCGGTGGCGATCAGATCGTCGACCAGCAGCACGCGCTGCCCGGGGGTGCAGGCATCGTCGTGCATCGCGATGCGATCGGTGCCGTATTCGAGCGCGTAGTCGACGCCGATCGTGCGGCCGGGCAGCTTGCCGTCCTTGCGGATCAGCACCAGCCCGCGACCGAGCGCGTGCGCCAGCGCGGCGGCGAAGATGAAGCCGCGCGCCTCGATGCCGGCGATCAGGTCGACACGGTCCGGCACCTGCGCCGCCATCCGCGACACCGCGCGGCCAAAGCCCTCGGCGTCGAGCAGCAGCGTGGTGATGTCGCGAAACCGGATGCCGGGCCCGGGAAAGTCCGGGATGGTGCGGATCAGCGCGGCGATATCGTCGTTCGAGGTGCGCGCGATCGGCGCGTCGCCGCCGCCGGTCATGGTCGCGCGTCCGCCGGCCGGAACGGGCGGACCGCCGCGGGTCCGCCCGCCGGGCTCAATGCTTCTTGCCGTGCCAGATGTTGCGGTACGCGCCATAGGCGAGCAGCGTCGCGATCAGCAGGTAGATCACCACCGCGGTGCCGGTCTGCTTGCGATTGTCCATCTTGGGCTCGGCGGCCCACATCAGGAACGAGGAGACATCCTCGGCCATCTGCTCGCGCGTCGCCTTGGTGCCGTCCGAATAGGTGACCTGGCCGTCGGCGGTGAGCGGCGGCGGCATCGCGATGTTGAGGTTCGCGAAATACGGATTGTAGTACAGCCCGGTCGGCTTGGTGAAATCGGGGAACCTGGCCTTCATCGCGGCCGGCACCGCGGTGTAGCCGGTGACGAGGCTGGCGATATAGGCCGGGCCGCCCTCGCGTGCCTTGGCGAGCAGGCTCATGTCCGGCGGCAGCGCGTTGTTGTTGGCCGCGCGCGCCTGGACTTCGTTGGTGTACGGACCCGGGATATAGTCGGACGCCAGCGCCTTGCGCGTCGCCGGCTCGCCGGTGTCGGGGTTGAGCGACGGCGTCTCCGGCCCGCCCTTGGCGAGCGCCTTCACTTCGGGTTTGGTGAAGCCGATCTGCTCGAGATCCTTATAGGCCACCAGACGCATCGTATGGCAGGCCGAGCAGACCTCCTTGTAGACCTGGTAGCCGCGCTGGAGCTGGCGGTTGTCGTAGCGGCCGAACGGGCCGTCGAACGCGAAGTGGATGTCGCGCGGCTCGAGGTGGAAGCCCCCCTCCCCGACCGGCGCGGTGGCGAGCGGCGGATCGGACGCGTGCGGCGAGGTCGCGATCGAGAACAGCAGCGCGAGCACGAACGCCAGACCGACGGCAGGCGCGAAGAACGGGGCGAAGAAGCGAACCATGTCTTTGCTATCCCCGGGAGATCACTCGGCCGCCAGGCCGTAGGGAGCCGCTTCGGCCTTCTCGCCGTGGAGCACGGACTCGGAGATCGAGTTGGGCAGCGGCAGCGGCGTCTCGAAATGCGAGATCAGCGGCAGGATGATGAGAAAGTGCGAGAAATAATACGCCGCGCAGATCTGGCTGAACAACACCACCATCGGCGTGACGTGCGCCTGGCCGAGATAGCCGAGGATCGCGACGTCGATCACCAGCGCGACGAAGAACCAGCGATAGATCGGCCGGTAGTTCGCCGAGCGCACCGGCGACCGATCGATCCACGGCAGGAAGAACAGCAGCAGGATCGATCCGAACATCGCCATCACGCCCCACAGCTTGGCGGGGATGAACAGGAAGTTGAAGGTGAACGACTTGAGGATCGCGTAGAACGGCAGGAAATACCATTCGGGCACGATGTGCGCGGGCGTCGAGAGCGGGTTGGCCGGGATGTAGTTGTCCGGATGCCCGAGCAGGTTGGGCGCGAAGAACATCAGCGTCGTGTAGCAGAGCAGGAACACGCCGAGCCCGAAGCCGTCCTTGGCGGTGTAATAGGGATGGAACGGCACGGTGTCCGCCGGCCCCTGCACGTCGATGCCGGTCGGATTGTTCGAGCCCGGGATATGCAGCGCCCAGATGTGCAGCACGATCACCGCTGCGATCACGAACGGCAGCAGGTAATGCAGCGAGAAGAAACGGTTGAGCGCATCGTTGTCGGGCGCGAAGCCGCCGAGCAGCAGCTCGCGGATCGGTTCGCCGACCAGCGGGATCGCCGAGAAGAAGCCGGTGATGACCTGCGCGCCCCAGAAGCTCATCTGGCCCCAGGGCAGGACGTAGCCCATGAACGCGGTCGCCATCATCAGCAGGAAGATGACGACGCCGAGCAGCCACACCATCTCGCGCGGCGCCTTGTAGGAGCCGTAGTACAACCCGCGGAAGATGTGCGTGTAGACGACGATGAAGAAGAAGCTCGCGCCGTTGGCGTGCGCATAGCGCAGCAGCCAGCCCGAATTGACGTCGCGCATGATGTGCTCGACGCTGTCGAACGCGACGCTGGCGTTGGCGGCATAATGCATCGCCAGCACCACGCCGGTGACGATCTGGATCGCCAGCGCGGTGCCGGCGAGCACGCCGAAGTTCCAGAAATAATTGAGGTTGCGCGGCACCGGATAGCCGGCGCCGATTGCCCCATAGACCAGCCGCGGCAAGGGCAGCTTCTCGTCCACCCACTTCGTCACGGGATGCTTCGGTGCGTAATGCTCGGCCCAGGGGAAGCTCATCTGCGGGTCACCTCAAACAATCTGGCTCAACCGATCTGCACGGTGGTGGCGGATTTGAACGCGTATTCGGGGACCACCAGGTTCTTGGGCGCCGGCCCGCCGCGGATGCGCGCCGCGGTATCGTATTGCGAGCCGTGGCACGGGCAGAAATAGCCGCCATACGGCCCGCGGTTCTCGCCGTCGGTGATGCCCAGCGGCACGCAGCCGAGATGGGTGCAGACCCCCAGCGTGATGAGCCAATTCTCCTTGCCGGGCTTGGTGCGCTCGGCGAGCGTCTGCGGATCGCGCAGGCTCGCCAGCGGCACCGCGTTGGCCTCGGCAATTTCCTTGGGCATCAGGTTGCGCACGAACACCGGCTGCTTGCGCCACGCGACCTTGATCCCCTGGCCCGGCACGACCTTGGAGATGTCGACCTCGATCGAGGCGAGCGCGAGCACGTCGGCGGACGGGTTCATCTGGTTGACCAGCGGGATCAGCACGGCGGCCGCACCGACACCGCCGAAGCTCACCGCGGCGATGTTGAGGAAATCCCGGCGGCGATGGCCCTGTCCCTCGTCGACGCCGCCGATCACGGCGGGCCGCTGGTTGGGATCGTCCGCGATATCAAGCGTCGCCATGCACGTCAGCCCTCGGCCCGTCGAAACCACACCCGGGGAAGAGACGGCGGAAACACACCTCAGCCCCCCACGGGCCCGCACGGCCGCGCGGTTTTCCCGCGAGACCGCGGGTCTGATAGCGCCGATATCCGCGGTTTGCCAACATCCAATTTGCGCACGCTTGCGTCGATGACCCCGGCCATCGTAGCGGGCGGCAATGCGGATCGCGCTCCACCAGCCCGAGATCGCCGGCAACGTCGGCACGATCCTGCGGCTCGGTGCGTGCCTGGGGTTGCCGGTCGAGGTGATCGAGCCATGCGGCTTCGCGTTCGGGGACCGATCGCTGGCACGCGCGGGCATGGATTACGTGGCGCGCGCCGGCGTCACCCGCCATGCCGATTGGGTGGCGTTCCGCCGGACCCGTCCCGAACGCCTGATGCTGTTCACCACCGCCGGCGGCACCCGCCTGCCCGATGCCCGCTTCGAGGAGGACGACCTGCTGCTGTTCGGTTCGGAAAGCACCGGCGCGCCGGCTCCTGTCCACGCGGCGGCGGCGGCGCGGATCCGCGTGCCGATGGCGGCGGGCGAACGCTCGCTCAACCTCGCGGTCGCCTGCGCGCTCGCCTGCGGCGAGGCGCTGCGCCAGACCGGAGGCTGGCCGTCATGAGCGCCGACGACGAACCCGGGAGACGGGCGGCGCGCGCCTGGTTCGAGGCCTTGCGCGACCGCATCTGCGCGGCGTTCGAGGCGATCGAGCGCGAGCAGGGCTCGGAGGCCGGGTTCGCCTACACGCCCTGGCAGCGCGAGGACCCGTCCGGCGCGCCCGGCGGCGGCGGGGTGCGCGGCATCATGAAGGGCCGCGTGTTCGAGAAGGTCGGCGTCAACGTCTCGACCGTCCACGGGACGCTGGCGGGCGATTTCGCCAGGACCATCCACGGCGCCGCCGATGATCCCAGCTTCTTCGCGACCGGCATCAGCCTGGTCGCGCACATGGCCAACCCGCACGTGCCGGCGGTGCACATGAACGCGCGCCACCTCCACACCACGCGGCGCTGGTTCGGCGGCGGTGCCGATCTCAACCCGCCACTGCCCTATGACGAGGACACGCGCGCCTTCCACGACGCGCTGCGCATGGCGTGCGCGGCGCATGCCCCGGTGGGCGATTATCCGCGCTTCTCGAAATGGGCCGAGGAGTATTTCTACCTGCCCCATCGCGGCGTCCATCGCGGCGTCGGCGGCATCTTCTACGATCACATGGATGCCGACGGCGACGCGTTCGATCCCGCCTTCGCCTTCACCCGCGCGGTCGGCGAGGCGTTCCTGGCGATCTACCCGGCGATCGTCCGGACGCGGCTGGCGATGCCGTTCACCGCCGCGGAGGAGACGGTAATGCTCGAATGGCGCGGCCGCTATGCCGAGTTCAACCTCGTCCACGATCGCGGCACGCTGTTCGGGCTCAAGACCGGCGGCAATATCGACGCGATCCTGATGAGCCTGCCGCCGCGCGCGACATGGTCGTGACGACGGCGCCGGTCCGATGGCGCTGACCCGCGTCGCTCCGGGCGAGATCGCGACGATCGTCACCTCGCTCCAGATGGCGGCGCGCCCGCATGCGCGTCCGCTGCCCGCATCGACGCTGCGGCTCGACCACTGGCCCGCGCCCCCACCCGCACGCTACCGGACGCTGTTCCGCCGGATCGGCGCGCCGTGGCTGTGGTTCTCGCGGCTGGCGATCGACGAGGCCGCGCTGATCGCGATCGTCCATGATCCGCGGGTCGAGGTCTATGCCGTCACCGATGCGCGCGGCATCGAGCTCGGCATGCTGGAGCTCGACTTCCGCGACGCGGGTCTTTGCGAGATCGGCTATTTCGGACTGGTCCCCGAACTCACCGGGCGCGGCGAGGGTCGCTGGCTGATGGGCCACGCGCTCGCGCTCGCCTGGCGACCGGGCATCGCGCGGGTTTGGGTCCATACCTGCACGCTCGATCATCCCCGCGCGCTCGGCTTCTATCGCGCGCAGGGCTTCGTCCCCTACGCGCAGGCGATCGAGACGTTCGCGGATCCGCGCCTGTCCGGTATCCTGCCGCGCGACGCCGCGCCTCAGATCCCGCTGCTCGATCCCAGCGTGCGCGACAGCCTGGCGACATAGACCGTCCAGGTCGCGAGGATGCCCGACATCACCAGCCCGCCCGCGATCAGCGCGAGCAGCGCGCCGAGCCGCGCCGAGCTCGCCGCCCGCCCCGCGAGGTTGAGGATGTCGGCCAGCGGCACCCAGACCACCAGCAGGATCGCGATCTGGCTCAACCAGGCGACCGCGCGCAACAGCAGCAGGCGCAGATAGCGACCCTGTGTCGCGTGGAACGCGGCACGCAGCGCCGCGATCGGACCGTCGTCGCGGTCCGCGATCAACGCCCAGACCGGCAGTGCGCGGACCAGCAGCGAGATCGTCGCGGTCAGCAGCACCAGCAGCGCGATCGCGAAGACCGGGCCCGATCGGCCGAGCGCCGCCCGCTCGATCCCGGCCGCGACCGACACCACCACCGTCAATCCAAGGAGCGTCGCGAGCGCGAGCAGCGCGACGCCGATCGCGACAGGCACACGGCGCAGCGCCATCGCCAGCGCCTCCTGCACGCTCATGCCCGGCCTGAGCGTCAACGCCGAGATCGCCAGCGAGGCGATCATGCTGCACAGCGCATAGGGCAGCAGCACCCACATCCATTGTCCGTAGACGGTGTCGGGCGTCAGCGGCTCGGGGATCAGCAGCTGGAGGATCACCACCGGCAGCCCGAAGCCGGCGAGCGCGATCGGCAGCACGAGCGCCAGTTCGCCGCGCATGAACCGCGCGGTCTCCTGCCAGACCGCGCCGAGTGGGATCCGCTCCATCGTCATCGCGCCCCTCTGGCATGGCGCCGTCCGCCCGCCAAGCCGGCTTGATCGCCCCGCTTGATCGTGGCGCCGCCAGCGGCCATCTCCACGTGCACGATGGACACCGATGCGATCGACTGGCGGGTCACCCCCGGCCTGTCGCCCTATCCCGAAACGCTCGCCGCGATGGACGCGCGTGCCACCGCGATCCGCGCCGGCACCGCGCGCGAGCTGATCTGGCTGCTCGAACATCCGCCGCTCTACACCGCCGGCACCAGCGCCGCACCCGGCGAGCTGGTCGTCGCCGATCGCTTCCCCGTCTATCCGGCGGGGCGGGGCGGGCGCTACACCTATCATGGCCCCGGGCAGCGCGTCGGCTACCTGATGCTCGATCTCGATGCGCGCGGCCGCGACGTGCGCCGCTTCATCCATGCGCTGGAGGGCTGGCTGATCGCGACGCTCGCGCGGTTCGGCATCGCCGCGCACGCCGATCCGGCGCGGGTCGGCATCTGGACGCGCGATGCGGACGGGCGCGAGGCCAAGGTCGGCGCGATCGGCGTGCGGGTGCGGCGCTGGGTGACGCTGCACGGCTTCGCGCTCAACATCGCCCCCGATCTCTCGCACTTCGCCGGCATCGTGCCGTGCGGCCTGCCCGACTTCACGGTAACGAGCCTCGCCGCGCTCGGAACGGTTGCCACGATGAAACAGTTTGACGATGCGCTTCGCGGTGGTCTTGAAGCATTCCTGTCGGATCTGTCGATCAACCGGCAATCGCTTGAGATTGATGGATCGCAACGCTAATGTTCGCAGCCGACCGTGGCACCCGGTCAAAAACGGGGTCCGATCCTCTGCTAGGGAGTTTTTTAGATGCGCAATATTTTCACGAAGTCGATGTCCGGTGCGATGATCGTCGGTGCGGCACTGTCGGTCGCGGCGTGCAGCAAGACCGATAACAGCGCCAACACCGCCGACACTAACATGACCGACATGAACACGATGGATTCGTCCGCCGGGATGACCAACGACACGAGCGCGACCGATATGTCGGGCAACATGGCGACGGACAACGCCATGATAGGCGGCAACGACATGATGGGCGGCAACGACATGACCGGCGGCAATTCCACCAACGCCATGTAAGCGTCGATATCTCATCGACGATCGATCGCGTTCTTCGGCGCGGTCGAGCGAGGGCCGTCCGGGCAACCGGGCGGCTTTCTCGTTTCGCAGGCTTTCCGACCTTTTCCGAGAGGCTTGGAAGCGCCGCCGCTAAGGGTTAAGGGCGCGTTTACCATTTCCGCGCCATAGCCGGCCGGAACGGGCGCGCTGCCTGTGTGTGCGTCATGCTTTGAGAGGATTCGCGATGTTGCGTGGTTGGAGCCGGCGTGCCGCCGTGCTGGCCGGTCTGGGGATCGCCGCGTCATCCCCGCTCGGTGCGCAGATGTACTGGAAATCCCCCGATTTCCGCGGCGCGCCGGTGATCGGCGACGAACCGACGATCGTCATCCCGCTGCCCGGCGCGACCGAGGCCGAGAAGCGCGCCAACACGGTGTGGACGCTGCGCGCCGGGCTCAACGTCGCGGCGCTGCAATGCCAGTTCGCGCCCTCGTTGATGGTGGTGCCCAACTACAACGCGATCCTCACCCATCATTCCAGGGAGCTGGCGGGCGACTACAAGGCGCTCAACGAGTATTTCAAGCGCATGGCGCCGAGGGGCGCCAATCTAGCCGCGATCAACGCGGCGCTCGATCAGTATACGACGCGCACCTACAATAGCTTCTCGACGCTCAACGCGCAGCTCAGCTTCTGCCAGGTCGCGGGCAGCATCGGCGAACAGGCGCTGCTCACCCCCAAGGGGAACCTCGCGACGATCGCACGCGACCGGCTGCGCGAGTTCCGCAACGCGCTGAAGCCCACCGGCGACCTGATCTACGCGCAGGGCCAGCCCCGGCTCGCCGCCGCGGCCGTCCCCGATTTCCCGCCCGAATGCTACGACCGCAAGGGCACGCTCAAGAAGAAGTGCCTGTCCGACTGAGCGAGACTGGTCAGCGCTTTCCAGGCCCGGCCGCCGTCCGCCCCGATCGATGTCGGAGGGCGCGGCCCGAACGAAGCGTGACGACGAAACCGATCATCGTATCCCCACCATCTTGTGGGTCTGTACCGATAGCCGCCAGGCCGGGTTGCGCAGCACGTAGCGGATCGCGGCCTCGCGGTTGGCGTCGATCGCCGGCCCGTCCATCGGCTGGACCAGACGGTGGCGGAACGCCCAGCCGTCCATCGCCCCCGGATCGAGGCCCGGCTGCGGCCACACCAGCTTGAGTTCGTCGCCGCGGCGCTGGACGACGGTCGTTCCCGCCTTCGGGCTGACCGTCACCCAGTCGACCGTATCGGGCACCGCGATCGTGCCGTTGGTCTCGAGCGCGATCTCGAAGCCGCGGGCGTGGAGCGCATCGATCAGCGCGGCGTCGAGCTGGAGCATCGGCTCGCCGCCGGTGACGACGACCAGCTTCGCCGCCGTCGCGACGCCGCGCAGTTCGAGCCCCCACAGCCCGTCGACCCGCGCGGCGAGCGTCGCGGCGTTGTGGTAGCGCCCGCCATTGTCGCCATCCATCCCGACGAAATCGGTATCGCAAAAGGTGCATTGCGCATCCGCGCGATCCTGCTCGCGCCCGGACCAGAGATTGCAGCCGGCGAAGCGCAGGAACACCGCGCGGCGGCCGACATTCAGTCCCTCGCCCTGCAGGGTCAGGAAGACCTCCTTGACCGCATAGCTCATGGCAGCGCCGCGTAGGACGTCGGATCGGGCACGTCCGCCTCGGCGAAGCCCTTGCGGCGCAGGCGGCAGCTGTCGCACAGACCGCAATGACGCGCATCCTGCGGGTCGTAGCACGACCAGCTCATCCCCGCATCCAGCCCGAGCCGCACCGATTCGCGGACGATGTCGGCCTTGGTCATCGCCACCAGCGGCGCATGCACGGTGAAACGCTCGCCGTCGACGCCCGCCCTGGTGGCGAGATTGGCGAGCCCCTCGAACGCATGCACGAACTCGGGACGGCAATCGGGATAGCCCGAATAATCGAGCGCGTTGACGCCGAGGAACAGGTCGCGGCCGCCCGCCGCCTCCGCCCAGCCCAGCGCCAGCGCCAGGAACATGGTGTTGCGCGCGGGCACATAGGTGAGCGGGATCCCCTCGCCGACGCCGCCCTTGGAGACGGGGATGTCGTCGGTCAGCGACGAGCCGCCGAACGCGCGCAGATCGATCGGCAGCACGACGTGACGCGCCGCACCCAGCGTCGCGGCGATCCGGCGCGCGGCGGCGAGTTCGACGATATGGCGCTGGTTGTAGTTGATCGTGAGCGCGAGCAGCGAGAAGCCCGCCTCGCGCGCCAGCGCCGCAGTGACCATCGAATCGAGCCCACCGGAGAGCAGCACCACGGCCGGCGGAAGGTCACGATCGTCCATCGTGCCCATGTCGTCGGCCACGCCGGATCGCGCAAGGGCGCAGCGGACAAAGATCGGGGCGCCCGATGCGGCTCGCGGCGGCCCGGCGATACCCGATCCGGGCCGCTGGGAGCCGGACGCTACCGCATGACCCGCGGATCGCGATCGGCCGATACCGCGACGCGCCGCGTCACGCCGGGAGCGCGACCGGGAACGTGCGCGCGCAGAATGCGCAATCGACGTGGACCAGGCCGTCCTCGCCCGCCATCGCGGCCCGTTCCTCGGCCGGGAAGCGGGCCAGCACGCTCCGGATATGCGCGGCCGAGCAGCGGCAGCCGCGGGTCAGCGCGGCGGGATCCAGGACGCGGACTTCCTCCTCCTCGTTGAACAGCCGCCACAGCAGCGCGTCGAACGGCAGCGTCGCGTCGGTCAGCTCGGCCGGGCTGATCGTCGCGGCGAGCGCCGCGACATGCGCCCATTCGGGGTGGTCGAGCCGGGTGTGCAGCCGGTCGCGCCCCTCCTCGCCCTCGGGTAGATGCTGGACGAGCATGCCGCCGGCGATCGTGCGGCCATCGGGATGCTGCCTGATCGCGACGCGCACCAGGCTCGGGATCTGCTCGGACTGGGCGAAGAACAGCTCGGTCGCCTCGCCGAGCGAGCCGCCCTCGAGCGGGACGATGCCCTGGTAGCGCTCGCCGCGCCCGGTGCCGGGCAGCGGCGCCTGGTCGAAGGTGATCGCCAGATAGCCCTTGCCGAACAGCGCGAACAGCGAGGGCTCGACCGGCGCCTCGGCGAGGCGATCGCGATCGTGACGCAGATAGCCGCGTATCTGGCCACCGCGATAGTCGACGACCAGCAGGTCGATCACGCCACCCTGCGTCTGCGCCTGGAGGGTGAGCTGCCCGTCGGCCTGCTTGAGCGTCGAGCCGAGCAGCGCGCCCAGCACGAGCGCCTCGGCGAGCAGGCGCGCGAGCACCGGGGGATAGTCGTGCGCGGCGAGGATCGTGTCGAGTGCCGGCCCGAGCCGCGCCACCCGCCCGCGCGCGTGCCGCGACGCGATCGTGAAGCCGCGGACGGTGTCGAGCGTGGCGACGGTGGCGGGCGGACTACGCATGATGATCCTTGTCCAACCCTTCGTTTGTCGACCACCCTCCGTTCGTGCTGAGCGAAGTCGAAGCACGCTTGCGTTCGCTGAGGCCCTTCGACTTCGCTCAGGGCGAACGATCCGTTGGTTGTGTACGAGCCTGGATATGGCAAGCGCTCGCGGAGTTTCCACCCTCACCCGATCAACCCGAAGCACCACAGCAGGATCGATTTCTGCGCGTGCAGCCGGTTCTCGGCTTCGTCCCAGATCGCGGATTGCGGGCCGTCGATCACCGCGGCCGCGACCTCCTCGCCGCGATGCGCGGGCAGGCAGTGGAGGAAGGTGGCGCCCGGCGCCGCCGCCGCCATCAGCGCGGGCGTCACCTGGTACGGCGCCATCGCGGCGAGCTTCGCTTCCGCATGCGCCTGCCCCATCGAGATCCAGGTATCGGTGACGACGATGTCGGCGCCGATCACCGCGGCCGCCGGATCGCGCTCGATCGTGACCTTGCCGCCAAGGCGGGTGGCCGAGCCGATCGCGTCGGCGTGCGGATCATAGCCTTCCGGCGAGCAGATCACGGTCTCGAAGCCCATCAGCGCGCCCGCCTCGATGATCGAGTGGAGCACGTTGTTGCCGTCGCCGAGCCACGTCCAGCGCGCGCCCGCGAGGCTGCCGCGCCGCTCGATCACGGTCAGCAGGTCGGCCATGATCTGGCAGGGATGGCTCCAGTCGGTCAGCCCGTTGATGACGGGCACGTCGGCATGAGTCGCCATCTCGACGAGCTTGGCGTGATCGTCGGTGCGGACCATGATGCCGTCGACCTGGCGCGACAGGACGCGCGCGGTGTCCGCCACGCTCTCGCCGCGTCCGAGCTGCATCGTGCCCGCATCCATCACGATCGTCGTGCCGCCCAACTGGCGCATCGCCATGTCGAACGAGACGCGCGTGCGGGTCGAGCTCTTCTCGAACACCATCGCCAGCGTGCGGCCGGCGAGCGGCGCGTCGGGATCGGGCGCGCCCCTGGGTCGCCCCGCGCGCGCGGCCTTGCGGGCCTGCGCGTCGGCAAGCATCGCGGCGATCGCGGCCGGGCCGGCATCGGCGAGACCGAGGAAGTGACGCACCCTAAATCCTCCCCGGAACGGGGAGGATCTGCATCGCCTCAATCATCGCTGGGCGGCGCATAGGTGCGCGCCGCGGCGCCGAGCTTCTCGACGAACTCGTCGATATGCGTCTGCTCGATGATGAGCGGCGGCAGCACGCGCGCGACATTCTCGCCCGCGCCGACCAGCAGCAGCCCGTGATGGTCGCGGGCGTGCGCGACGAACGCCCGGCTGTCGGTCTTCATCTTGAGGCCGAGCATCAGCCCCTTGCCGCGCACGCCCTCGAAGAGATGGTCGTGGTTGGGCAGCAGCTGCTCGATCGCACCCCTCAGCCGCTCGCCCATCGCGGTGACGCGCTCGAGGAAGCCGGGTTCGAGCACGACATCGAGCACCGCCTGCGACGCGGCACAAGCCAGCGGATTGCCGCCATAGGTCGAGCCGTGGGTGCCGAAGGTCATCCCCCTGGCGGCCTCTTCGGTGGCGAGGCAGGCGCCCAGCGGGAACCCGCCGCCGATGCCCTTGGCGGTCGCCATGATGTCCGGCACGATGCCGTAATGCTCGTGCGCGTAGAGCCTGCCGGTGCGCGCCATGCCGCACTGCACCTCGTCGAGCACCAGCAGCAGGCCGTGCTCGTCGCACAGCCGGCGCAGGCCCTTGAGGAAATCGTCGGACGCCGGACGGATGCCGCCCTCGCCCTGGATCGGCTCGACCAGGAAGCCCGCGGTGGTGTCGTCGATCAGCGCCCGCGCGGCGGCGAGATCGTCGAACGGCGCGTAGCGAAAACCGGGCAGCAGCGGCTCGAACCCGCCGCGCATCTTGTCCTGGTCGGTCGCCGAGATCGTGCCCAGCGTGCGGCCGTGGAACGCGTTCTTGAACGCGATCAGCGTGGTGCGCTGCGGATCGCCGTTGACATAGTGGTAGCGCCGCGCGGTCTTGATCGCGCACTCGACCGCCTCGGCACCCGAATTGGTGAAGAACACCGTGTCGGCGAAGGTATGCGC
Source organism: uncultured Sphingomonadaceae bacterium (assembly GCA_964245815.1). Lineage (GTDB taxonomy): Bacteria > Pseudomonadota > Alphaproteobacteria > Sphingomonadales > Sphingomonadaceae > Solisphingomonas. The sequence goes on from CAXTNX010000029.1 coordinate 17,889, forward strand.
GACCAGCCGCCCGGCCAGCGCCTCGCCCTGCGGGGAGCCATAGAGGTTGGAGACGTGGACCAGCGTCGCCGCCTGATCCTGGATCGCACGGGTGAGATGCGGGTGACCGTGGCCGAGCAGGTTGACGGCGATGCCGCTCGCGAAATCGAGGAAGCGGCGGCCGTCCTCGGAGAACAGGTAGCAGCCCTCGCCGCGCACCGGTCGCACATCGCACCGCGGATAGACGGGCATGAGCGCGGTGATCGTCATCTTTCGGTTCCTTCGGTCCAACGCAAAAAGGCGGCCCGTAATGGCCGCCCCTCACCCGACGCCCTAACGCGCCTGGGCGCGGCGCGCAATCTTCAGCTCTTGATCTTCCAGCCGCTCCGCAACAGCAGGTAGCACCCCACGCCCATCGCGACGTTGATCGCCAGCAGCAGCGCCGCGCCGAACCCGACCGGCGAGTCCGCGACGCCGAGGAAACCACTGCGGAACCCGGAGATCACGTAGAAGATCGGATTGGCATGGCTCACCGCGCGGAACGTCGGCGCGAGCCGGTCGACCGAATAGAAGGTGCCCGAGAGCAGAGCGAGCGGCTGGACGACGAAGTTGGTCACCGCCGCCGCATGATCGAACTTGTCCGCCCAGATCGAGGTCAGGATGCCGAGAAAGGCGAGCAGCAGCGCCCCCATCAGCCCGAACCACAGCACCACCGGCGGATCGGCCATGCTGACATGCACGCCGGGCCACAGCGCCATCGCCAGCCACAGCGCGGCCCCGACCAGGAAGGCGCGCGTCACCGCCGCCGCCGCCAGCGCCGCGAGCAGCTCGGCGCTCGACAGGGGCGGCATCAGATAGTCGACGATCGTGCCCTGCATCTTGCCGACGAGCAGCGAGAAGCTGGCATTGGCGAACGCGTTGGTCATCATCCCCATCACGATCAGGCCGGGCGCGATGAACGCGGCGAACGCCACCGTCGTGCCGCCGACATGGACGGCGGCCCGCGCGCCCAGCGCGACCGTGAAGATGACGAGATACAGCAGCGTCGTCACCGCCGGCGCCCAGATCGTCTGAAGCTGCACCTTGAAGAACCGGCGTACCTCCTTCACATAGAGCGTCCGCAACCCGATCCAGTTGACCTGGCGGATCACCGGCTCGCCCGGGGGGGATGCGGAGAAACCCGAACGGGCTGGCGGAAGCGGCTGGGACATGGGCGCGGGCCTATCGCCCCACCGCCGCCGCGGCAAGACGAACTCCGCCGCGCCCGCGGCAGGACCAATACGGAGCGACCGAGATCATGTCCTGGACCGACGAGCGGATCGACAAGCTCAAGAGCCTCTGGGGCCAGGGACTGACCGCCAGCCAGATCGCGGACGATCTCGGCGGGGTGAGCCGCAACGCCGTGATCGGCAAGGCGCATCGCCTGGGGCTGGAGAGCCGCCCGTCGCCGGTGCGCGCCGGCGAGCCGGCGGAAGCCGCCCGGCCCGTCGCGGCCGCACCGGTCGAGACGAAGCCGGAACCGGCGCCCGCGCCGACGCCTCCGCCGGCGCCGCGCCCGGTCGTCGCCGAGCCGGTGCGCGCGCCCGTTCCTCAGCCGCGCGCCGAGCCCGTCGCCGCCGCTCCGGCGGCACCGGCGCCGGCCGCGCCCGTGCCCGACGGCCCGGTCTATCGCTCGATCGGCCCCGGCGGCTTCCAGCGCCAGCAGCCCGGCGAGCAGCAGGCGCCGATCCCGCCCGCGCCGCCGCGCCGGCTGGTCCCCGCCAAGCCGTCCGCCGACATCGCCGGCAAGACCTCGCTGCTCGAGCTCAACGACCGCATCTGCAAATGGCCGCTCGGCCATCCCGGCGAGCCCGACTTCCATTTCTGCGGCGTCGCGGTGAACCCGGGCTTCCCCTATTGCGTCCAGCATTGCGGGCTGGCCTATCAGGCGCAGCTCCCCCGCCGCGATCGCCGCCCCCCGCCGCTCCCCTTCGGCGGGCCGAGGCGCTAGAGGCTCGATCCCCCCTTCGGGGGAGAGGGCTTTCCGACGTGCCGCCCAGCGCCTAGCGTCGCGCTCATGGCCGACGACCTCTTCAATACGAACCCCGCCAATCCGGAAGCCTACGACGCCTCCTCGATCGAGGTGCTCGAGGGTCTCGAGCCCGTCCGCCGCCGCCCCGGCATGTATATCGGCGGCACCGACGAGCGCGCGCTCCACCATCTCGTCGCCGAGGTGCTCGACAATGCGATGGACGAAGCGGTCGCCGGCTTCGCGACGCGGATCGAGGTGACGCTCGCCGCCGGCAACCGTGTCACGATCAGCGACAATGGTCGCGGCATCCCGGTCGACGAGCACCCGCGCTATCCCGGCAAGTCGGCGCTCGAGGTGATCCTCACCACGCTGCATTCGGGCGGCAAGTTCAGCGACAAGGCCTATCAGACGAGCGGCGGCCTGCACGGCGTCGGCATCTCGGTGGTCAACGCGCTGTCGAGGGATACGCTGGTCGAGGTCGCGCGCGGCAAGGCGCTCTACCAGCAGCGGTTCGCGCGCGGGCTGCCGACCAGCGCGCTCGACAAGGTCGGCGCCGCGCCCAACCGCCGCGGCACGACGGTCGCCTTCACGCCGGACACCGAGATCTTCGGCGAGCTGAGCTTCCGCCCGCAGCGGCTCTACCGGCTGGCGCGCTCCAAGGCGTATCTGTTCGCGGGCGTCGAGATCCGCTGGCGCTGCGATCCCGCGCTGCTCACCGACGATACGCCGGCGGACGCGGTGTTCCAGTTCCCCGGCGGCCTCGCCGACCATCTGCGCGAGCAGGTCGGCGGCCGCGACTGCGCCACCGCCGAGCCCTTCGCCGGACGGCAGGCGTTTCCGGGCGGCGCGGGATCGGTCGAGTGGGCGGTGGCGTGGCCGCTCTTCTCGGACGGCTCGTACGGTTATTACTGCAACACCATCCCGACGCCCGACGGCGGCACCCACGAGCAGGGCCTGCGCGCCGCGCTGACCCGCGGCGTCCGCGCCTTCGCCGAGCTCGTCGGGCAGAAGCGCGCGAAGGACATCGTCCCCGAGGACGTGGTGGTCGGCGCCGAGCTGATGCTCTCGGTGTTCGTCCGCGATCCGCAGTTCCAGTCGCAGACCAAGGACCGGCTGACCTCGCCCGACGCCGCCCGGCTGGTCGAGGCGGCGGTGCGCGATCATGTCGACCATTTCCTCGCCGACAACATGGAGCGCGGCAAGGCGCTGCTCGCCTACGTCCTCGACCGCATGGATGAGCGTCTGCGGCGCAAGGCCGAACGCGATATCAAAAGGAAGACAGCCACTTCGTCGCGCAAGCTCAGACTGCCCGGCAAGCTGACCGACTGCGCATCGGACTCTCCCGAAGGCACCGAGATGTTCATCGTCGAGGGCGATTCGGCGGGCGGCTCGGCCAAGCAGGCGCGCGACCGCAAGACCCAGGCGGTACTGCCGATCCGCGGCAAGATCCTCAACGTCGCCTCGGCGAACGCCGCCAAGATCCTGGCCAACCAGGAGATCGCCGATCTCATCCAGGCGCTCGGCTGCGGCACGCGCGAGCGCTGCGACGCCGGCCAGCTGCGCTACGAGCGCGTCATCATCATGACCGACGCGGATGTCGACGGCGCACACATCGCGACGCTGCTGATGACCTTCTTCTTCCAGGAGATGCCCGATCTTGTCCGCAAGGGGCATCTCCATCTCGCCCAGCCGCCGCTCTACCGGCTGACCGCAGGCGCGAAGTCGCTCTACGCGCGCGACGACGCGCAGCGCGCCGAGATCGAGCGCACCGCCTTCAAGGGCAAGAAGATCGAGGTCGCGCGCTTCAAGGGACTGGGCGAGATGAACCCGCAGCAATTGCGCGAGACGACGATGGCGGTCGCGACACGCACGCTGATCCGCGTGACGCTGCCCCAGGAATACGAGGAGCGCGTCCTGGTCCGCGACCTGGTCGAGCGGCTGATGGGCAAGGACGCCCACCACCGCTTCGCCTTCATCCAGGAGAATGCGGCGCGGCTCGACGAGGAGGACATCGACGCGTGAGCCGGTGGACGGTGTGTGGTCGAACCCAACCCCCCACACCCGTCATCCCGCCCTCGTGCCGGGATCCCGCTTCTTCTTCTCACCAAAGTGGCCACGGCGCGTCCTCCTGCGGAGAGCTGCCGCGCGGCGACGTGTTCCCCGGCGAAGGCCGAGTCCGGTTCAGCAAGCCGGACCGGGCCCCGGTCGTCGCCGGGATACGGGACGACGCTTCGACAAGCTCGACCCGACGGTACCCAAATCAGTCGGTCCGCCGCCTACCCCGCCAGCGCCGCGACCAGCGCGCGGACCTTCTTCTGGCGCCATTGCGGCAGCGGCGCGATCAGCCAGTAATGCGCGTCGCCGTCGCTGCGGCCGTGCTCGACGACCCGCCCGCTCGCCAGGTCGGCCGCGGCGAGCAGCGCCGGCACCGTCGCGCAGCCGAAGCCCGCCGCCGCCGCGTCGATCGCGAGGCCAGCATCCGCCACCGCCATCCCGGGCTCGTCGACCGGGGGGCACCCCGGCCACGCGATCGTCGCGTCGCCGCCGTCCGCGCGGCCCACCGTGACGTAACCGTTGCCGATCAGCGCGACGCCCTCATGCTCGCCCCTGTCGGCGGCGAGGCAAACCGCGAGATCGAGATTGGCCTCGGTGAAGTCGAGCCCGCCGTCGGCGGCGAGCAGCACGAAACGCAGCTCGGGATCGCTCCGCGCGAATGCGGCGAGGCGCGGCGCCAGCCATTTCGCGGTGAAGTCGCGTGGTGCGGCGATGGTCAGCGTGCGCGAGGATTGCCCCGCCTGCATCGCGCGCACCGCTTCCTCGAACTGGAGGAAGCCCGCGCGCAACGCCGCCAGGCCGCCCGCGCCCTCGGGCGTCAGCTCGAGCCCGCGCGTCGTCCGGCGGAACAGCACGACGCCCAGCGTATCCTCCAGCGCGCGGATCTGCTGGCCGACCGCCGCCGGAGTCACCGCCAGCTCGTCGGCGGCGCGGGTGAAGCTCAGGTGGCGCGCGGCGGCATCGAGCACGCGCAGCCCGTTGAGCGGAAGATGCGTGCGCTTCATCGGCACACGTCCGCGGTCTGTTGCAGCCGCGCCGAAGGAGAGCGGCACCGGCTCCACGGGAATGGATCGAACATCAGCGCGCCGTGGCCGGCGCCATCAGCGGAAAGCGCGGGATGGCGACGGCGAACGCGTGGCCGTCCGCGCCGGCCATCGCGTATTCGCCCACCATCGCGCCGCTCGGCGTGGCGAGCGGGCAGCCCGAGACATAGTCGTAGCTCTCGCCCGGCGCGAGGATCGGCTGGTCGCCGACCACGCCCTCGCCCTCGACATGCTGCTCGCCGCCGCGCCCGTCGGTGATCGCCCAGTGCCGGCGCAGCAGTTGCACCGTCTGGGCGGCGCCGTTCTCGATGCGGATGTGATAGGCCCAGAACCAGCGCCCGCGCGGCGGATCGGACTGTTCGGGCAGATAGCTGACCGAGACCCGCACGGTCACGTCCGCCGTGGTCGCCTGATAGGGGAACAGCGCCTTCATGCCGCAATCCTCACAGGCCGACCTTGCGCAACGCCCGGTCGAGATCGTCGATCACGTCCTGCACGTCCTCCAGTCCGATCGACAGCCGCAGCATGCCCTCGGTGATCCCCATCCCGGTCCGCACCTCTTCGCTCAGCCCGCTGTGCGTGGTCGATGCGGGGTGCGTCATCAGGCTGCGCGAATCGCCGAGATTGTTCGAGATGTCGACCAGTTCGAGCGCATCGAGCAGGCCATGCGCCCGGGGCCGCCCGCCCTCCAGCTTCATCACGATCACCGTCCCGCCGGCGCGCATCTGCGCGCGCGCGAGATCGTATTGCGGATGCGACGGCAGATGCGGGTAGAGCAGCCACGGCACCCGCGCCGCGAGGAAGGCGGCGACGCTGAGCGCGTTCTCGCTCTGCCGCGTGATCCTGAGGTCGAGCGTCTCGAGCCCCTTGAGCACCACCCAGGCGTTGAACGGCGACAGCGTCGGCCCGGTGTTGCGGGTGAAGGGCAGCAGCGTATTGAGGATGAAGTCCTCGCTGCCGCACACCGCGCCCGCCAGCACGCGCCCCTGGCCGTCCATCATCTTGGTGGCGGAATAGGCGACGACGTCCGCGCCATACGCCATCGGCCGTTGCAGCGCAGGCGTGGCGAAGGCGTTGTCGACCACGGTGACGATGCCGTGGCGCCTGGCGAGCGCGCAGAGCGCCGCGATGTCGGCGATGTCGAGCGTCGGATTGGCCGGCGTCTCGAAGAAGAACACCTTGGTCTCGGGCCGGATCGCGGCTTCCCAGGCGGCGGTGTCGGCGGTGTCGACCACGCTGGTGGCGATGCCGAAGCGCGGCAGCAGGCTGTCGGTCAGCCAGCGGCACGATCCGAACGCGGCGCGCGCGCCGACCATGTGATCGCCCGCCGAGAGCTGGCAGAGCAGCGCCGCGGTCATCGCCGCCATGCCCGTCGCCATGCAGCGCGCCGCCTCCGCGCCCTCCATCAGCGCGATCCGCTGCTCGAGCATCTCGACCGTGGGGTTCTGGAGCCGCGAGTAGGTCATGCCGGACTGCTCGCCGGCAAAGCGCGCGGCGGCATCGGCCGCGCAATCATAGGCGTAGCCCGACGTCATGAAGATCGCTTCCGACGTCTCGCCCCATTCGGAGCGCGCGGTGCCGCCCCGCACCGCGAGCGTCGCCGGGCGCCACCCCGCGGTGACGGCGCGATCCTGTCCTGCCTTGCGCTTCATCGCGCTCGCTTCTGACGCCGGCTTGGGGCAAGCGCAAGGCGGCCGATGACGGGAAAGGACCAACCATGGCGACCGCGATCCAGGACATCCCCCTGAAGACGATCGACGGCGGCGATGCCAGCCTCGCCGATTATGCCGGCAAGGTGCTGCTGATCGTCAACACCGCCTCGAAATGCGGCCTGACCCCGCAATATGCCGGCCTCGAATCGCTGTACGAGAAATATCATGACGAGGGCTTCGCCGTGCTCGGCTTCCCGGCGAACGACTTCGCCGGCCAGGAGCCCGGCAGCGACGCCGAGATCGCCACCTTCTGCGAGACGCGGTTCGCGGTCCGCTTCCCGATGTTCGCCAAGGTGACGGCGACCGGCGCGGACAAGCATCCGCTCTACGCCGCGCTGATCGAGGCGGCACCGCAAGCGCAGGGCAGCGAGGACCTCCGCGCCAGGCTGACGGGCTATGGCCAGGCACCCGGCGACGCGACCGAGCTGCTGTGGAACTTCGAGAAGTTCGTGGTCGGTCGCGATTTCGACGTGGTGGCGCGCTTCTCGCCCGACATCGCCCCCGACGATCCCAGGATCGTGGCCGTCGTGGAACGGGAGCTGTTCGCCAGCGAGTGAGGATTGCCCTCTCCCTTGAGGGAGAGGGAGGGGACCCGCCGCGCAGCGGTGGGAGGGGTGAGGGCACGCCGCGGTAGAAGAAGAAACTCCTCACCCTGCCCTACCCCCAGGGGAGAGGGTTGGAAGGCTCTACAGCGATCGCTCGATGAACGCCTTGAGCTGGCTCTTGGGCGCTGCCCCGACCTGCGTCGCGGCGGGCGCGCCGGCCTTGAACAGGATCATCGTCGGGATGCCGCGCACGCCGTATTTGCCGGGCGCCTCGGGGTTCTCGTCGATGTTGAGCTTGGCGATCGTCACCTTGCCGCCGAGCTCGTCGGACAATTCCTCGAGCGCGGGGCCGATCATCTTGCAGGGGCCGCACCACTCCGCCCAGAAATCGACGAGTACCGGGCCGTCGGCGCCGAGCACGTCGGCCTCGAAGCTCTGATCGGTGATGGTCTTGGTCGCCACGGACGGTCTCCTGGGGATGAGTTGCACGTGATGTAGGCGCGCGCCGCATCGGGCTCAACGGCGCCTGCCCTAGCTTTGCTCCGTCCGCCCCAAGCCCGGCTTGTGCGCGGCGAGCGTGGCGGCGTCGAGCTCGATCAGCACCGGCGCCGCAGTGTAGAGCAACCCCGCGCGCACCGGCCGATCGGGGAAGATCGCGCTCAGGGCGGCGGCATAGGCGGCCATCTGGTCGAGATGATGGCGCGGCACCTCGGCGAGGCCAGCGGGCGCGCGCCGGCCGGTCTTGAAGTCGACGACCAGCACCGCCGCGTCGGTGACGAGCAGACGGTCCGCGGTGCCCGCGATCACCGCGCCATCCACCACCGCGGCGATCGGCGCCTCGGCGAGCGCGTCGCCCGAGAAGATCGCGGCGAAGCGCGGATCCGCGATCAATGTGCAGGCATCGTCGGCGAGCATCGCGGCGGTCGCCGGATCGATCCCCGCCGATCCGCTCAGCCAGCGCAGCGCGGCGGCGTAGCGAGCCTCCGGCGGGCAGCCGGGCAGCCGCTCGAACAGCGCGTGGAGCAGCCGCCCGCGCTCGGCGGCGGCGCGCATCGCGGGCGCGAGCGGCGCGTCCGAGACGTCGTCGCGGCCGATCGCGGAGGGGGCGAGCGGGCGCGGCGGGCGCTCCTCCTGCGGCGCGGGCGCGTGCAGCCACGCGGGCGGCGGCGCCGGGGTCTCCTGTGGCGGCGCGCGGCGGAGCGTGCGCGGCGGCGCGGCGCCACCGGCATGGACGCGCACCGAGCCCCACAACGGATCGTCGCGCAGCTCGGTATCGAGCGCGCCCATCGCGCTTGCGATCGCGGCATACCAGCTCGCCGCGGGCGGCACGCCGCGATCGCGGGCGCCGAGCGCGCCCCCGACGACCAGCTTCTCCTCCGCGCGCGTCGCCGCCACGTAGAGCAGCCGCCAATGCTCCTGCCGCTCGCGCGCCCGGGCAGCCTCGATCAGCGTGTCGAACGGCGGAAAGCGCTCGTCGGCGCGCGGATGCAGGCTCGGCACCGCGATCGTGTCGTCGATCGGTAGCATCAGGCCGCCGACCGGCGCGCGATCGGGATCGCCGGTCGCATCGGCGAGGATCACGATCGGCGCCTGCAACCCCTTGGCGCCGTGCACCGTCATCACCCGCACCGCATCCAGCGGTGCGGACGGGTCGCGCTTGATCTGCACCTCGCCGCGATCGAACCAGTCGAGGAAGGGCTGCAGGGCGGGACTGCCCTCGTCCTCGAAGGCGAGCGCGGCGTTGAGCAGCTCCTCGATCGGATCGCGCGCCTCCGCGCCCAGCCGGCACAGCAGCTTGCGCCGCGCGTCGAGCGGACCCGACAGCAGCGTCTCGAAGAAGCGATAGGGCGTGACGAGATCGGCCATCGCCAGGATCGTGCCGAGCGCATCGGCGGTCTCGGAATGCGCCGGATCGCCCCGCAGCCGCGCGAGCAGCGTGCCCGGCCGTGCGTGCGCGAGCGCGAACAGCGCATCCTGTTCGAGCCCGAACAGCGGCGAGACGAGCAGGTTGGCGAGCGTCAGGTCGTCCTCGGGCTGGATCGCGAAGCGCGCGGCGGCGAGCAGATCCTTGACCGCGAGCGGCGCATCGAGCCGCAGCCGGTCGACGCCCGCCACCGGCACGTTGTGCGCGTGCAGCCGCGCCACGAGAAGCGAGGCGAGATCGCCGCGCTTGCGGACCAGGATCATCACGTCCTCGGGCCGCACCGGCCGGGCGCGGGCGGCGAGCCAGGCGCCCTCGTCGAGCCAGGCGCGCACCTGCCGCGCCAGCCGGTCCGCGAACAGCCGGGTGGCATCGTCGAGCCAGCCTTCCTCGCCGTCCGCGTCCACGTCCTCCTCCTCGGTGACGACCACCGGGGGCAGCAGCGCCACCTCGCCCGGTCCCTGCCGCGCCGCGCGGTGGCCGGTATCGTCCACGCCTTCGCCCAGCGCCGCGCTGCCGAGATCGGCGATCAGCGCGTCGACCAGCGCGAGCACCGGCGCGGTCGAGCGGAACGACAGGTCGAGCGACAGGCGGGTGAACGGCACGCCGCCGTCGATCTCGGGCACGTCCGCCGCGCGCCGCGCGAACACCTGCTCGGCGGCGGCGAAGGCGAGCGGATCGGTGCCCTGGAAGCCGAAGATCGCCTGCTTGAAGTCGCCGACCGCGAAGATCGTGCGCAGCACCCCCCCCCGGCCGTCTCCGGCGCGTGCGCCCTCGCCTGCGAAGAACTCGCCGGCGAGCGCGGCGACGATCGACCATTGCCGCGGATTGGTGTCCTGCGCCTCGTCGACGAGGATATGGTCGGTGCGCTGGTCGAGCTTGTAGCGCACCCAGTCGCCGATGCCGTCGGTTTCCAGCAAGGTCACCGCGGTGCGGATCAGGTCGTCGAAATCGACCGCGCCCGCGGCGTGCTTGGCCTGCCCATAGCACCGCGCATAGGCCTGACCGGCGCGCAGCCCGGCGGCGAGAAGCGTGGCGAACGCCGCCTTCGCACGCAATGCGAGCAAAGCCCCGCACGTCTCGTGAAGATGGGCGATATCCTCGCCGTAACCCGCCACCTTGGGGGCGTGGCCGGAGGCGAGCGAGCGGAGCAGGCCGTCCTTCGTGGCCCACACCGCATGCACGTCGGCGAGCCCCGCGACCCGCGCCGCGACGTCGCCCACCAGCCATGCATCGAGCAGCACGAGACGTTCGCGCCCGCGCACCGTCGCCCAGCCGGCGTTGGCGGTGCGCACGCGCGCGAGCGCGGCGCAGTCGAGATGCACGGAACGCTCGGCGATCACCGCCTCGATATCGCCCAGCGGCAGGTCGAGCGCACGACGCAACCGCGCCTCGATCCCCGGCGCCGCGCCGAGCGCCGCCATCGCATCGGGCGATCGCGCGCATTGACGCAGGAAGCGTTCGGCGCGCTCCTCGCCCAGCCGCCGGCTGATCGTCTGGACATCGGCGACCAGCGGCAGGTCGCCGCCCGCCTGCGCCGCGACCAGCATCGTCGCCAGCGCGGAGCGCGCCAGCGTCTGCTCCTCGCGCTCCTCGATCAGGCGGAAGCCCGGCACCAGCCCCGCTTCGGCCGGAAACCCGGCGAGCAGCGTCTGGCAGAAGGCGTGGATGGTCTGGATGCGCAACCCGCCGCCGGTCGCATCGAGCACGCGCGCGAACAGGGTGCGCGCATAGGCCACCGCCGCGGGCGCGAAATCCTCGCCGAGCGCGCGCAGATCGCCGGCGAGCCGCGCGTCGTTCATCCGCACCCAGCTCGCCAGCCTTGCGTGGATGCGGTCCGCCATCTCGGCGGCGCCCGCCCTGGTGAAGGTGAGGCACAGGATTGCGGCGGGATCGTTGCCGGCGAGCAGCAGCCGGATCACGCGCGCGGTCAGCACATGCGTCTTGCCGGTGCCCGCCGACGCCGAGAGCCAGACGCGGCGACGCGGATCGGACGCATCCGCCTGCGCGCCGTGCAGCGGCTTGAGGGCGGCGAGGCGGCTCATGCCCCGGCGCCCTGGCGGCCATACCACTCGTCGAGCCGCATCAGCTGGTCATAGTCGCCATATGGCGCGAGCGCCGGATGGAGCTTGGCGGTGAACGGCGCGTCGCCGGTCAGCCAGCGCGCGACCGCGGCTTCGAGATGATCCAGCGCCAGCGTCGTGAACTCGGCGGGATCGACCACCGCGCGCTTGCCGAGCGCGGGCAGGACGTAGCCGAGCTGCCCGTCCTTCTGCGCGAGCGACCAGTATTCGAACACCTGCGCGATCCCTTCGACGCCGTCGAACCCGCCGGCCTCCGCGATCAGCCCGAGCAGGCCGAGCTGCATCGCATAGCCCGCGGCGACCTGCCTGGGGCCGGGCGGCGCGCCGGTCTTGTAGTCGACGATCGCGAGATGACCCCGGGCGTCGCGGTCGATGCGGTCGACCTTGCCGTAGAGCCGGATGCCCGCGATCTCGGTCTCGCCCCAGCGCTCCGCGACGAGCAGGTCGCGGCCCTCGGCGCGCAGGTCGGTCATCCTGCCGGCGATCCATGCGATCGCCTCGCGCAGCCGTGGCGCCCACAGCGCGCGCAGCACCGGATGCGCGGAGATGCCGTCGAGCATCGCGTCGGCGCGGGCGGGCAGCGTCGCGGGATCGCAGGCGTCCTCCTCGGCCCAGGCTTCCAGCACCGCATGCACGGCGCTCCCCCGCCACGCCGGGCTCGGATCGGCATCGACCGGATCGAGCGCGGCGAGGCCGAGCATCTGCTGCGCGTAGAAGGCATAGGGATCGGCCTGCAATCGATCGAGCCGCGTCACCGCCAGCTTGCGCGGGCGCAGCGCGACGGGCGGCGCGGGCGCGGGACGATCGGCGGGCAGGAAGTCGGCGGGCCTGTCGATCAGGTCCGCCCAGCGGCGATAGTCGCGCGCGCGCGTCATGCCGCCGGTCATCGCCTCGAGCCGCAACCAGAAGCGCGACGCGATCGTCGGCGCGCGCGCATCGCGCCGCGCGCGCGTCACCAGCACCCGGCGGCTGCCCAGCACGCCGACGAAATCGTGCGCGGCGAGCCCGATGCGGCGCTCCAGCCCCGGCAGGCCGAGCTCGGCGCGGATACGCGGGCCGAGCCACGGATCGGGGCTCGGCAGCGCCGGCCAGACACCCTCGTTGAGCCCTGCGGCGACGACCAGATCGGCCTGCTGCAACTGCGCCTCGAGCAATCCCCAGACGAACAGGCGCGGATGCCCGCCCTGCGGCGGCCGCACCGCGACCTCGTCCATCAGCCGCCCGAGCAGCGGCGCGACCGACGCCGCCTCGATCGCCTGCGGCCCCGACGGTGCCGCCGCCTCGACCGCCTCGAACAGCGCGGCGGACGCGCGCCCCGCCGGCCCCGCCCATGCGGCGTCGCCCGTCAGCGCGCCGGCCGCCCCGCGGATCGCGGCGAGCGCGCCCGCCAGCGTGAGCGGGCCGGCGAACGCCACCTCGAGCGGCCGCAGCATCGCCGCCGCGCGCGGCCACCAGTGCGCGCCGGGGCCGTTGAACATGGCGGCGACGCCGTCGAGCCCCGGCGCCGGCCGCGGCCCGCGCAGCGCGAGATCGAGCCGGCGCACCTCGCCGAGCCATGCCAGCCGTCCGTCCCCCGCCTGCACCAGGGGATGCTTGAGCAGCGTCAGCAGCGCGACCGGCGCGAAGCCCGCGGCGGCGACCTCCGCCAGCGCGGTGAGCAGCGTGCCGGCCGGCGTCGCCGACAGCGGACGGCCGGCGGAGTCGTCCGCGTCGATCCCCCAGCGGCGCAGATGCGCGGACACCCGCCGCGCCAGCCCGCGATCGGGCGTGACCAGTGCGGCGGTGCGCCCCGGCGTCTCGATCGCCTCGCGCAGCGCGATCGCGATCGCCTGCGCCTCCTCGGCGGGCGTCGCGCATTCGAGCGCGCGCACCCCGCCGAGCCGCCGCTCGGCGGGCGGCAGCTCCTGCCATTTGCCGGTGAATCGCGCCGGCGCCATCGCATGACCCAGCGCGCGGCCGCGCGCCGCCGGGCCACCGCCACCGCCCCGCCGCCACGGCGCGACCTCGCCGCGCGCGACGCCGATCCGGTCGAGCAGCAGCTTGAGCGCGAACTGCGGATGCGCCTCCTCGTCGAGCGCGTCCCACGCCTCGCCGTCCATCGCCAGGTCGAGCCCGGGCAGCACCACCATGCCGTCGGGCAGCCGCGCGACGGTGCGCAGCAGGCGCGCGACCGCGGGCGCGGTCGAGCGGATGCCGGCCGCGACGACGAAGCCCGGCGGCGGCGTCTCGCGCCAGCGCCGCGCGGCGCGGTCGAGCAGCCGGTTGCGGCGATCGGTGAGATCGATGCGCCCGAGCGCGGCGAGCTCGCCCGGCCAGCGCGCCAGCACCGCGGTCATCACGCCGAGCGCCTTCTGCCAGTGGCGCGACAGCTCGGGCGCGAGATCGAGCCCGGTCAGCCGCTCGGCCGCGACCTCCTCGACGGTCAGCTGGTCGAGCGCGCGGCCGAGCGCCTGCGCCAGCCGTACCGCGTCCGCGGCGTCGACCGGCTCGCCCAGGGCGGCGCGCTCCTCGGCGATCAGCCGCGCGAGGATCATCCGGCGCAGCATCGGATCGATCGCGGGCGGAACGGGCACCTCCCCGGCCGGATCGAGCGCCCCGGCGAGCGCCTCGTCAAGCTCCGGATCGCCGATCGCGACGAGGCGCGGCAGCAGCAGGCCGCCCTCGGCACGTCGCACGAACGCATCGGTGATCGTCCGGCCCGAACGATTGCTCGCGATCAGGACCGTACCCCGCGCGAGCGCCAGCCGATCGCCGCCGGTGCGCGCGATCAGCCCGGCGGCAAGCGCGTCGGCGAAGGAACGGTGCGGAGCGACGGTGAAGACGTGGGGGGCGCCGATCTCGGGACTGCTCGACAAACTAGCGCACTCTGGCGAAGCTGATGCAGTCGCGCGGTACGTCCCCGATGGCAGGGTGGACGAGCCATCGCCGCAATACCCCTTCACGCTCCAGTCCCGCCTTCTCCATCACGCGCGCAGAGGCACGGTTGTCGATGTCGGCGACGGCGCCGATGCGCCAGATCGACGGCTGCCGCAGCGCCCAGCCGATGACCTCGCGAAGCGCTTCCGTCATCAGACCCTGTCCCCAGACCGCTCGCGACAGGACATAGCCGCACTCCAGCCTGGCAGACCCGGAAAGCCTCAGATCGAACGCCCCCACGACCGCACCGGTCGTTTTCAGCTCGATCACGGAGGTCCGCGACGTCGCCGCGCCGAGACACGTGCGCACATATGCTTCGGTCTGGTCGATCGTGCTATGCGGTCGCCAGGTGAGGTAGCGAGTGACCTCGGGATCCTGCGTATAGCCTTCGAAGATCGCACGGGCATCGTCTGCGCGGATCGGGCGAAGGAGAAGCCGGGCGGTCTGGAACGTGTCTGCGAACATCGCACTGCGGTGCCATGCCGTCGGGTTCCCAGCAAGACGGCGTCGACCCCGATATGGCGCTGTCGCCGGCGTCCCGCCTTCATCCCCCCGCCAGCATCTCCTCCGCGATCGCGATGTTGGCCGGCGCGCCGACGTCGCACCACAGCCCCTGATGGACCAGCCCATAGGCGCGGCCCGCGGCGATCGCGCGGTCCCAGAGCAGGTTGAAGCTGAACGCGCCTTCGGGCGCGTCCGCGAGCAGCCTCGGCGAGACGAGCTGGACACCGGTATAGACGAACGGCGCGATCTTGCGTGGGCGGCGGCGCGCGAGGCGTCCGCCGGCGTCCATGTGGAAGTCGCCCGGCCCGGCATGCGCGGTGGCGCGCGCCAGCGGCACGACGAGCAGCAGCGCGTCCATCTGAGCGTCGTCCCAGCGGTGCGCCAGCAGGCGCAGCGTGTCGATCGGGCCGTCGACCCAGACATTGTCGGTGTTGACGACGAAGAACGGGCGCCGCCCGAGCAGAGGCGCGGCGCGCGCCACGCCGCCGCCGGTCTCGAGCAGTTGCGCGCGCTCGTCCGAGACGACGAGTTCCAGCCCTTCGCCGCGCCGCGCGAGATGCGCCTCCAGCGCGTCGGCGTAATGATGGACGTTGACGACCACGCGCGCGATGCCGGCGGCGCGGACATGGCCGAGCGCATGGTCGAGCAGCGTCTCGCCGCCGACCTCGACCAGCGGCTTGGGCCGCGTCGCGGTGAGCGGCCGCATCCGCTTGCCGAGGCCCGCCGCGAGCAGCATCGCGGTATCGGGCATGTCGCCGTCGTCGGCCGCCCCCGGATCGGGGCGCAGCGAGAGCGGTTTGGCGAAGCGGGTCATCGTTCGAGCCCCTCCCACGCCGCCGCCCGCACCGCCATCGGCACGTTGGCGGCGAACCAGGCGGCGACCGGCGCCAGCGCGGGATGCGCCAGGTCGCGCTCCAGGTAGCGCCACACGCGCGGCTGGTGGGTCAGATAGGCGCGCTTGCCGTCGCGCTTCCACAGCCGGGTGAAGATGCCGAGGATCTTGGTGCCGCGCTGCGCGCCGAGGATCCGGTAGGCCGCGCGGAACATGGTCATGTCGGGGATGTCCGCGGCGGCGCGATAGCGATCGAGCATCGCGGCCTCCAACGTCTCGGGGACGTCGCGGCGCGCGTCCTGCAACAGCGAGACGAGATCATAGGCCGGGTGACCGGCGCGCGCGTCCTGGAAGTCGAGCAGCCCGAGCCGGCGCAGTCCCGGCCGGTCGAGCAGCATGATGTTGTCGACGTGGAAGTCGCGCAGCACGAGCACCGGCGGGCGGGGATCGAGCACCGGCGCCAGTACCGCCTCCCACGCCGCCTGCCACCCGGCGCGATCGACGGTCAGCCCGAGTGCCGGGGCGTACCAGTCGACGAACAGATCGACCTCGCGCAGCATCGTCGCCTGGTCGTAGCGCGGCAGGTCGGCGGGCAGCGGATCGCGCGCCAGCCGCGCGAGCAGCGCCACCGCATCGCCGTAGATCGCGGCTTCGTCGGCGGCGTCGCCGCGCAGGATCGGGCCGACCAGACGATCGCCGAAATCCTCGAGCAGCAACAGCCCGCCGTCGACATCCTCGGCCTCGGCCTGCGGGGCGGACAGGCCGATCGCGCCGAGATGGCGCGCCACCGCGAGGAACGGGCGGACATCCTCATGGGCGGGCGGCGCGTCCATCAGCACCGCGCGCCGGCCGCCCTCGATCACCCGGAAATAGCGGCGGAACGAGGCGTCGCCGGCAAGCGGCAGGATCTCCGCGCCGCCCCAGCCATTGGCGGCGAGGAAGGCGGGCGCGTGCGGAGGGGGGATCATCGCGGGCGGGATCATCGGGGCGGCCATCGCGTCTCCCATGCCCCCGGTGTCGACCAAGTCAAGCGCCGCCCGCCGCCCGCGACCGGCGCCAGCCGCAGCCACAGCGCATCCGGCCAGGCCTCCGCGCCCAGCCGTTCCGGCCATTCGACAAGCAGCGCGCCGTCCGCGCGATACTCGTCGAGCGCCAGTTCGTCGGCCTCCCGGCGGTGCTCGATCCGGTAGAGATCGACATGCGCCACCGGCAGCGTCACCTCGGGCGGCGCATAGGGCTGGACGATCGCGAAGGTCGGGCTCGGCGCCTCTCCCGCCAGCCCCAGCGCCGCCAGCACGCCGCGCGCGAGGCTGGTCTTGCCCGCACCCAGATCGCCCGCCAGCGCGACGACGTCGCCGGTCCGCAGCAACGGGGCGAGCAGCCGGCCGATCGCCTCGGTCGCCTGGGGGGTACCCAGACGGATCACGCGCGCGCGCGGGGCAGGCGGATGGTCACGGTCGAGCCCGCGCCGGGCTCGCTCTCCAGCACGATGGTGCCGCCATGCGCCTCGACATAATGGCGCGCGAGCGGCAGGCCGAGGCCGAGCGCGCCCTCGCGGCGCGGCCCGTCGCCCACCGCGCGCTGGAAGCTGTCGAACGCGCGCTCGACCGCCGCGCGCGCCAGCCCCGCACCGTCGTCCGAGACGACCACCACCGCCTCGTCCTCGTCGCCGTCGACGCGGAACAGCACGCGGCCGCCGGCGGGCGTCGCCGCGACCGCATTGGCCAGCACATGCTCGATCGCCTGGCGCAACCGCTGCGGATCGCCCTCGATCTCGCCGACCTGCCCGTCGATCTCGACGACCAGCGAGAGGCCGCGCTCGACCGCGTGAGCGCTCTGGTCGGTCGCGATCTGGCGGGTCAGCGCGGCGAAGCCGAACGGCGCGATCTCGAGCTCGAGCCGGCCCGCCGCCGAGCTGGTCAGTTCGAGCACCTCATCGACCAGCTCGCCGAGCCGCGCCGACGCGGTGACGATCGCGGCGACATAATCGCGCGCGCGCGCGTTCAGCTTGCCGCCAAAGCCCGAGCCGAGCATCTCGGCGAAACCCGAGATCGTGGTCAGCGGCGTACGCAGCTCGTAGCTCATCGCCGCGAGGAACGCCGACTTGACCCGATCGCCCTCCTCCAGCGCGGCGGCACGGTCCCGGAGGGCCTGCTCGGCGCGGCGGCTGTCGGAGATATCGAGCAGCGTGAACAGCGCGTTGCCGTCGGGCAGCGGCACCGCCGCGAAGCGGAAATGGCGCCCGTCGGCGAACGCGATCCGCCCGGCCCGGCTCTGCCGCTCCACGGTGGCCAGCCGCACCAGCTCGCGGATCAGCCCGGCGCGCGCGGGGTTCGCCAGCACAGGGGCGACCTGACCGATCAGCGCATCGACGCGCGGATGGCGGGCGAGATAATCCTCGTCGAGCCCCCAAACCTCCTTGAACCGCTCGTTCCACAGGTGCAGCCGCCCGTCGCCCGCGAACACGCCGATCGCCTCGAACAGGTTGTTGAACGTCGCGGTGCGCACGCGCAGCAGCGTGTCGCGCGCGGATTGCAGCTTCACCTGCTCGGTGCGGTCCTCGAAGATGACGAGCAGCCCGCCATCGGGGAGCGGTTGGCCGACCACGCGCAGATGCGCGCCGCCGGGGAGCGGCCAGGTCTCCTCGGCGGCCTGCTCGGCGACGAACCAGCGCCGCCGCTCGGCCTTCCAGCCGGGGAAGTCGCGGCTCTCGGGGAGCCGCCCGGCCTCGCGCATCCGCTCGATCACGCGATCGAACTCGGGCCCGTCGGCGAGCGTCTCGGGCATCAGCGCGAACAGCCGCAGGAAGGCCGAATTGTAGAAGCTCAGGTGGCGGTCCGCGCCGAACTGCGCGACGCCGGCCGAGAGGCGATCGAGCATGTCGCGCTGCGCCTCGCCGAAGCGGACGAGATCGGCCTTGGCCTGCTCGATATCCTCGATGTCGATCGCGTAGCCGGCAATGCCCGCGGTGCCGAGCGGCACGTCGACGACGCGCAGCGTGCGGCGCTCGCCGCCGATCGTCGCGGGCATGGTGCGCACCGCCGCGCCGCCCTCGTCGCGCGCGGCGGCGGCGGTCGCGATCGGGCTCGCCGCGCCCAGCCCCTCGACCAGCTCGAGCCCGCGCGCGATGACGTCGCCCGCGTTCCGGCCCTCGACCGCGCGGACATAGGCCGAGTTGACCAGGCTCAATCTCAGATCGGGCGCGCGATGCCACATCGGGATCGGCGCCGCCTCGATCAGTCCGGCGAGCGCGTCCAGCGTCTCGGCCAGCTCGACCCGCTCGAGATCGAGCCGCTCGACCTCCTGCTCGCTGTCGGTGGCGTCGAACACCCAGAGCAGCGCCGCGCCCGCGCCGAGCGACGCACCCGCCGGGCGGCCGCGCAGCATCAGCACGCGCCTGCCGTCGAGCGGACGGAGCGCGCGCGCGAAGCTGCCGCCGCCGGCCTGCGCATTGGCGACATCGCGTTCGAGCGCCGCGCCGTCGGCGGGATCGAGCCGTGCGACCAGCTCCGCAAAGCGCCGCGGCATCTTGTCGAGCCCGAACCAGTCGGCGACGCGCTCGTGCGCGCGGATCCGGCCGTCACCGCCGATGAGCAGCGGCAGCGCGGGCGCGCCGGCGAGCATCGCGCGCAGGCGGCCAAGCTCGATCGTCGCCTCGCGCGCCGCCTGCGCACGCCGCGTGCCGAGGATCACCGCGACCACCGCCCCGGTCAGCCACAGCGCGAGCACCAGCCCGGCCAGCGTGGCGTGCAGCGGATCGAGCGTGACCATCGTGATTTAGTAGAGCAGGATCGCGGCGCGGTGAACAGGGACGACCGTCTCTCGTCATCCCGGCTTTCGCGGGACCCGACGTTTATCGTCTATAAGACCCGTTCGTGCTGAGGAGCCGCTGAGCGAAGTCGAAGCGGCGTCTCGAAGCACTCGCCAGGCCCTTCGAGACGGGCCTTCGACTTCGCTGCGCTTCGCCCAGTCCCTCCTCAGGGCGAACGGTTGGGTGGACCGCAACCAGAGAGTGCCACCAACAAAAAAGGCCGCGGATTCTAGGTCCGCGGCCCCGTCTCGTCCACCCGAAGGCGCCGCTCAATACCGGTAGTGATCCGGCTTGAACGGCCCTTCGGCCGAGACGCCGATATAGCCCGCCTGCTTGGGCGACAGCTTGCTGAGCTTCACGCCGAGCTTGTCGAGGTGCAGCGCAGCGACCTTCTCGTCGAGATGCTTGGGCAGCACATAGACCTGGTTGGCGTAGTTCTCGCCCCTGGTGAACAGCTCGATCTGCGCCAGCGTCTGGTTGGTGAAGCTCGCCGACATCACGAACGAGGGGTGGCCGGTCGCGCAGCCGAGGTTCACCAGCCGGCCCTTGGCG
>CAXTNX010000029.1:37863-38823 GCA_964245815.1 uncultured Sphingomonadaceae bacterium
GATCTGCTTGCCGTCGGGAAACCTCACCAGGTCGGTGCCGGGCTTGACCTCGCTCCAGGCGTAGTTGGAGAGCGCGGCGATCTGGATCTCGCTGTCGAAATGGCCGATGTTGCAGACGATGCTCATCGGCTTCATCGCCGCCATGTGCTCGGCGGTGATGACGTCGGCATTGCCGGTCGCGGTGACGAAGATGTCGGCGCGCTCGACCGCCTCTTCCATCGTCACGACCTCGAAGCCCTCCATCGCCGCCTGCAGCGCGCAGATTGGATCGACCTCGGTCACCATCACGCGCGCGCCGCCGTTGCGCAGCGACTGCGCCGAGCCCTTGCCGACATCGCCGAAGCCCGCGACGCAGGCGACCTTGCCGGCGAGCATCACGTCGGTGGCGCGGCGGATCGCGTCGACCAGCGATTCCTTGCAGCCGTAGAGATTGTCGAACTTCGACTTGGTGACGCTGTCGTTGACGTTGATCGCGGGAAAGGGCAGCTCGCCCTTCTTGGCGATCTCGTACAGGCGATGGACGCCGGTGGTGGTCTCTTCCGAGACCCCCTTGAGGTTGCGGACGGTCGCGGTGAGATAGCCGGGCTTGCGCGCGACGAACGCCTTCAAGGCGCGCTGGAACTCGACCTCCTCGTCGTTCTCGGGCTCGGGGAGGCGCGCGCCGGCCTCGATCTTGGCGCCCCACAGCGCGAACATCGTCGCGTCGCCGCCGTCGTCGAGGATGATGTTGGCGGTCCGGCCGTCGCCGGTCGCGTCCCAGTCGAAGATCGCGCCGACATAATCCCAATAGTCGGCCAGGCTCTCGCCCTTGATCGCGAACACCGGCACGCCGGTCGCGGCGATCGCGGCGGCGGCATGGTCCTGCGTCGAGAAGATGTTGCACGTCGCCCAGCGCACGTCCGCGCCGAGCGCGGTCAGCGTCTCGATCAGCACCGCGGTCTGGATCGTCATGTGCAGCGA
>CAXTNX010000030.1:0-37294 GCA_964245815.1 uncultured Sphingomonadaceae bacterium
CACATCGAAACCCGATCGTCTACCATTACACTACCGTTCTGACACGGCCTCTGAGACAGGAGGACGTCCTGCCCGTCTCCAGACGTGAAGAAGCGTGGCGCGAGATCATCCTGGAATTTGCCCAGCCGATTGGGCGCGGGTGGCAATTTCCGGCGAGAGGTCGCCGATTTGCCCGCTGGCATGAAAAACCCCCGGAAAACGGCAGCGTTTTTCCGAGGGTTAATCTGGTGGGCGTGGCAAGGATTGAACTTGCGACCCCTGCGATGTCAACACAGTGCTCTACCACTGAGCTACACGCCCGCGGGGAGTGCCTCTAACCACCGGCCACCGCATTGGCAAGCGCCCGTCGTCAGGTTTCGCTCACCATCGTGCCGACCCCGAACAGGCGGTCGACCTCGAGCACGAGGTCGCGCAGATGGAAGGGCTTCGACAATACGCGGGCGTGCGGATGCGACGCGCCGGTCTTGAGCGCGACCGCGGCGAAGCCGGTGATGAACATCACGCGCATTCCCGGCGCCAGCGTCGCGGCGCGCTGGGCGAGCTCGATACCGTCCATCTCGGGCATCACGATGTCGGTCAGCAGCAGGTCGAAGCGCTCGGTCCCGAGCAGCGGCAACGCCGCGGTCCCGCAATCGACCGACGTCACCGCATAGCCGACGCGCTCCAGCGCACGCGCGAGATATTCGCGCATCGAGGTGTCGTCTTCGGCGAGGAGGATCCTGATCATGGGCGCCGTCATACTCCAGACCGGCAGGTCTCGACCCGTCTCGCGTCCGACGCGCCATCCCCATTCGGGACGCCGCGCCGCCGCGCCGGGCGGGGTACCTGATCATCCTCCAGCAGTTAAGATTCGGCAACGCCATTGCCACTGCATCGCCCGATGCCATAGCAGAGATCATGGCGACCGGCAGCCACGATCGACTCTCGCATCTCCGCCTTGGTCCGCCGGGTGCGGCGACCCCGCTGGTGATCGCGGTGCCGCACGCCGGCCGCTGCTATCCGCGCGCGCTGCTCGATGCGGCCCGGCTGCCCCGCCACGCGCTGGAGACGATCGAGGACCGCCATGCCGATCTGCTGATCGGCGAGGCGGTGGCGGCGGGCGCGGTGGCGATCGTCGCGCGCGCCGCCCGCGCCTGCGTCGATCTCAATCGCGATCCGCGCGAGGTCGATCCGGCAGCGGTGCGCCGCACCCCCGACGATGCCGCGGCGTGGCTGGAGACCGAAAAGGTGGCGGGTGGCCTGGGCATCGTGCCGAGCCGGATCGCGATAGGCGGAGCGGTGTGGAAGCGGCCGCTCGATCCGATCGAGGTCGCGCGCCGCATCGCCGTGATCCACGCGCCCTATCACCATGCGATCGCCGCGGCGCTCGACGCCGCATGGTCCCGGCACGGTTACGCGATCCTGCTGGATTGCCATTCGATGCCGCCGCTCGGAACGGCGGGCGCGGCACGGATCGTGATCGGCGATCGTCATGGCGCGAGCGCCGCGCAGCTCTATGCCGGCGCGATCGCGCATGCGGCCGCGTGCCATGGGCTGGTGAGCGCGCGAAACCGGCCCTATGCCGGCGGCTTCACGCTCGATCACCATGGCGATCCGGGGTGCGGCCGCCATGCGATCCAGATCGAGTTCGACCGCTCGCTCTATCTCGATGCGGCGCTGCGCGCGCCTGGGCCGGGACTGCCGGCCGCTCAGGCGCTGCTCGCCGAGATGGCGCGCGCGCTGCTCGCCGTGGCGCCGGATCTGGCGATGGCGGCGGAATGAGCCCGAACGATAAAAAACCACCCTGCGCGGGTGCGCAGGGTGGCCAAGGTTCAGGGAGGGACGCGCCTGAAAGGCACGTCGTGCGCGATCACGAAGGGGGGCGTGACCGCGCATTACCAAGATAGGCACCGCGCGTTGCAGATCAAGCACACCGCAAGAAAAAAATCGGCCGCTGCATGTCGCGATCGACGGGCCCGGACGAGATCGCGGGCAGGCTCAGGCCATCGCCATCGACAGCGGCGACAGCCCGCGCTCGACCTGCCGCCCGTACAGCTCGCCCATCCGCTGGAGCGAGAAGAAATGCGCGTAGAGCAACGGCATCGCACCGTTCTGGAGCAGCTTGCGGGCGACGTCGCCGCGCATATTCCGGACCGCATCCTCCGAGATCATCTGGAAACCGCGATAGACGTGGGGCTGGTCCTGGCCCTGCGGCTGGACGGTGAACTCGCCGTCCATCAGCAGCTTGTGATCGGCAAGCTCGCGCATGAAGGCGCTGGTCATCTGGCTCGACTGCTCGAAGCTCTCGGCGAAGGCGAGGATCTCCCTCGTTCGCTCGCTCGGCTCGGCGCCGTCGAAGAGCGGCGCGCCTTCCGGATCGTCGCCGACCGCGTCCGAGGTCGGATCGAAGCACAGCGACAGGTCGTCGCTGTCGGGACGCAGCCGCGCCAGAATGAACGGGTAGCGGCGGATATAGGCGGGGACGTACATTTCGGCCGGGAACCTGCCGTCCTCATCGACGAACATGTTCTGTCCCTCGTTGAGCGCGAACAAGGCCAGCGGCACCGGATTGTCGCCCGCCGAGAACACGATCGGGAAATGGCGCTGAGCGAGGATGAACTCCTCGGACAGCAGCGGCACGGCGTGGACCGTCCTGAGGAAACCCGCATCGGCCGGCCGCACGCGCCGTTCACCATGCACCTGGCTCGAGAGCGGCACGAGATCCCTGTAGAGGAGCGGGAGCCCCTGCTGCGGTGCGCTTGCCATGTCACTGCTCCTGACCGTCTGCGGGGCCTGGCGCCCCCGAATCAGGCGCGGTCTATGGATCGACGTTCCGTTCCGCAAGCGGCAGCAGCGCGCCCGGATTCATGATCCAGCGCGGATCAAGCGCGGTCTTGATCGCGCACATCGCCGCCAGCCGCGCGGGATCGGTCAGCGCCACGAAGTCGTCGCGCTTGAAGCGGCCGATGCCATGCTCGGCGGACATCGTGCCGCCGGCCCGGGTGACGAGGCCGTGGACGAAACGCGACACCGTGGCCGCCTGCGCCGCGAACCAGGCGCGGTCGTCGCCGCCGTGAGGGGCGCGGACGTTGAAGTGGACGTTGCCGTCGCCGAGATGCCCGAAGGCGATCGGCCGCGTGCCGGGGAAGCGCGCGACGACCGCGGCCGCGGCCTCCGTCATGAAGGCCGGCATCCGCGCCACGGGGACCGCGACATCGTGCTTGGCGGCGACGCCATCCCTGGCCTCCGCCTCGGACAGGCTCTCGCGCAGCGTCCACAGCGCATCGGCCTGCGCCTCGCTCGACGCGACGGCGGCATCGCGGACGAGTCCGGTGCCGATCGCTTGCCCCAGCGCCCGGCCGAGCGTCTCGCCGATGGCCGCGTCGCCGACCGCCTCGACCAGCACGTTCCAGCGGTAGGTTTCGCCCAACGGGGCGCGGGTCCGCGGGATGTGGCGGAGGACCAGCGCCAGGCCCTCGTCCGGCACCAGCTCGAAACTCTCGATCGCGTCGCCGAGCCCATCCTCGAGCCGGCGCAGCAGCGTCAGCGCCGCCTCGGCATCGTCGAGCCCGACCCAAGCGACCGCGCGCGCCGCGAAGCGCGGGACCAGACGCAGCGTCGCGGCGGTGACGAGGCCGAGCGTCCCCTCCCCGCCGATCAGGAGCTGCTTGAGGTCGTAGCCGCGATTGTCCTTGCGCAGCGGCGCGAGCGTATCGAACCGGGTGCCATCGGCGAGCACCGCCTCGAGCCCGAGCACCAGCGCGCGCATCGGACCGAAGCGCAGCACCTGCGTGCCGCCCGCATTGGTCGAGATCAGGCCACCCACCGTCGCATTGCCCCTGGCGGCGAGGGTCAGCGGGAAACGCCGGCCCACGCCATCGGCCGCGGCCTGGAGATCGGCGAGGATCACGCCGGCGTCCGCGACGATCGCATTGTCCTGTGCCGACACCCCGCGAATCGTCCGCATCCGCCGCATCGAGACGAGCAGCGCGTGCCCCTCCCCATCCGGTCCGATACCCGCGGGCGTCGCGCCGCCGACCATCGAGCTGTTGCCGCCCTGGGGCACGATGGCGACGCCCTCGCCGGCGGCGGCGGCAAGCACGAAGGCCGCCTCGTCGGCGCTGGCCGGCGCGACCAGCGCCGCCGCGGAGCCGGTGATGCGGCGCCGCCAGTCGGTCAGCCAAGGCGAAAGGTCGGCGGGATCGGTGCTGAACCCTGCCGGACCCAGCCGGGCGGCGAGGCGCGAGAGGAGATCGGCGGACGGCGCGGGGTAGGACATGGGCCGCTTTAGGATCGAAGCCGGCGGATTGGAAACCTCCTTGGTGGGGGAGCGCTGCTCCCCCGGTTCCGGCGAGGGACTTCCGTGCATGACGGCCCGGAAGAGGACAACGTCCGGGCAGTTCATCCGCGGTTAAACCGGCGTCCGCCCCATGCTCGCGCCGTCATGCTCCTGCGTCGCGTTCATCGGTGATCCTCGTCGCGTTCGCAGCGCTGCTGCACGGCGCCGCGCCGCGCGCGGCATCGGTGACCATCGTCCAGTCGATGATCGTGCGCGTCCCCGCCCGCCGCCCGGATCCCCGCACGCCTCCCGCGATCGTCTATCGCCAGAGGCGCGGACCGCTCTGCATCGCCGCCGCCGACATCGCCGGCGCGGCGGTCACCGGACCGACCAGCATCGACTTCGGTCTGCGCGGCGGCGCGCGGGTCCGCGCGCGGCTCGAGGACGCGTGCCCGGCGCTCGATTTCTACGGCGGCTTCTACGTCACGCCGCAGCCCGACGGCCGGATCTGCGCGGACCGCGACGTGATCCGGACGCGCTCGGGCGGCGATTGCGAGATCGACAGGTTTCATACGCTGGTTCCCGCTAAACCTTGACTTTGAGAGCCCGCGCGCACACGGGCACGGCATCGCGCCCGGCCCCTGTCCAGCGCCGATCCGGGACCACCGCATGAGCTTTGCCGACCTCGGCCTGTCCGACGAACTGCTTCGCGCCATCGACGACGCGGGCTATACGACTCCGACGCCGGTCCAGCAGAAGGCGATCCCGCCGGTGCTGATGAACCGCGATCTGATCGCGATCGCGCAGACCGGGACGGGCAAGACCGCCGGCTTCGTGCTGCCGATGATCGACATCCTCGCGCATGGGCGCAGCCGCGCGCGCATGCCGCGTTCGCTGATCCTCGAGCCGACGCGCGAGCTCGCCGCGCAGGTCGCCGAGAATTTCGAGAAGTACGGCAAGTATCACAAGCTCTCGATGGCGCTGCTGATCGGTGGCGTGCAGATGGGCGATCAGGTCGCCGCGCTCGAGAAGGGCGTCGACGTGCTGATCGCCACGCCGGGCCGGCTGATGGACCTGTTCGGGCGCGGCAAGATCCTGCTGACCGGCTGCTCGCTGCTCGTCATCGACGAGGCCGATCGGATGCTCGACATGGGCTTCATCCCCGATATCGAGGAGATCTGCACCAAGCTGCCCGCGACGCGCCAGACACTGCTGTTTTCGGCGACAATGCCCGGGCCGATCAAGAAGCTCGCCGATCGCTTCCTCTCCAATCCCAAGCAGATCGAGGTCGAGCGCACGGGATCGACCAGCCTGCTGATCGAGCAGGCGCTGGTCGAGACCACCAGCCGGGGCAAGCGCGAGACGCTGCGCGCGCTGCTCAAGGCGGACGACGTGCGCACCGCGATCGTCTTCGCCAACCGCAAGACGACGGTGCGCGAGCTCGCCCAATCGCTCCAGCGCGCCGGGTTCAAGGCGAGCGAGATCCATGGTGACATGGACCAGTCGTCGCGCATCCGCGAACTGGATCGTTTCAAGGGCGGCGAGATCAACATCCTCGTCGCGTCCGACGTCGCCGCGCGCGGGCTCGACATCAAGGGCGTGAGCCATGTCTTCAACTACGACGCGCCGTGGCATCCGGACGATTACGTCCACCGGATCGGCCGCACCGGTCGCGCCGGCGCGACCGGCAAGGCGTTCACCCTCATCACCGCGGAGGATGCCGAGAACGTCGCCAATATCGAGAAGCTGACCAAGCAGACCATCCCGCGGATCGGCCCGGATGCGATGCCCGCCGGGCAAGCGGACGGCGAGCCGGTCGTCGAGCGCACGCGCGAACCGCGCCGCGCGCGCCCGGCGCCCGACGAGCCGACGCGGACCGAAGCGCCCCGTCCGCCGCGCGACAGACCGCCGCCGCGCGCCGAGCGTTCGCCGGTGCCCGAGCGCCCGGCGCAACCCGCGTCCGAGCCTGTGCCCGCAGCCGACGCCGACGCGACCTGGAACGGCCCGGTCCCGGCGTTTCTCTCGCAGACGATCGCATCGTAGGGACGGGGCTTCCCCCCGCGCACGAAGGGGGCGGCGTGGATGACAGGATCCGAGGCAGTGCGTCGACGGACCCGCCCCAATCTCCCTTCCATGGAGCGGCTCCGGTGCCGGGACCCCTCGGTCGTTTCGGGTCGCCCTACGCGATTTCTTTACGCTTGCCGACTACCATCCATGCCGACGGAAGCGATATCGACGGGGGGTCGACATCGCTGCCCGGTCGGATGC
Source organism: uncultured Sphingomonadaceae bacterium (assembly GCA_964245815.1). Lineage (GTDB taxonomy): Bacteria > Pseudomonadota > Alphaproteobacteria > Sphingomonadales > Sphingomonadaceae > Solisphingomonas. Next base: position 6,527 of record CAXTNX010000030.1, read on the forward strand.
GAGGCGACGCGCGTGACCAAGAAAGCCGGCCCGTACGATCGCATCCAGGCGCTGATCGCCGAGAGCGGGATCGAGCCCACGCCATCCAACTACGAGTTCCTGTTCCGCTATGTCAGCGGCGCCGATCCGCAGCTCAGCGAGGCGGTCGACGCGGCATTGCGCGCCAATGGCCGGATCGACCAGCGCACGATCGGGACGATCCGACGCGATCTCTACGGCATCGGCGCCAGCGGCGTCGGGCAATTGCTCGACGATGCCGAACGGCAGCTGTCGCGGATGACCGACTATGTCGAGCGCTCGGACGCCGAGGCGCGCGGCTATCGCGAGCGGCTCGGGCGCAGCGACATCGATGCCGCGGCGACGCTCGAGCGCCAGCGCGCGATGCTCGCCGACATCGTCGAGGCGACCAGCATGATGATCGCGCAGACCGAGCAGCTCCAGGAAGAGCTCGGCCGCTCGTCGCGCGAGATCGATCTGCTCAAGGCCGATCTCGAGATCGCGCGCCTCGAGTCGCGGCTGGATGCGCTGACCGGCCTCGCCAATCGCAAGGCGTGCTGCGACTATCTCGACGTCCAGATCGACCGCGCGGCCGCCGAGCGCCTTCCGCTCGCGCTGATCTTCATCGACATCGACCATTTCAAGAAGTTCAACGACAATTTCGGGCATCGCATGGGCGACGAGGTGCTCCGCCTGGTCGCGCAGAGCCTCGAGCGCTTCTTCCATGCGGTGGGCTTCGTCGCGCGCTGGGGCGGCGAGGAGTTCGTCGTGGTCATGCCAGGCCGCGATGCGGACGAGGCGGCGGGCTATGCCGATCGCTTCCGCGCCGAGGTCGCGGGTCGCACGGTGCGCACCCGCCAGACGGGGCGTGATGTCGGGCGGATCACACTGTCGCTCGGCGTATCGGCGCAGACGTTCGGCGACACCGCGCAGACGCTCATCGATCGCGCCGACGCGGCGCTGTACGACGCCAAGGCCGAGGGCCGCGACCGGGTCGTACGCTGGAAGGCGGCGGCGTGAGGCCCGGCAGTGGAGACTGGATCGATCCCGCCTCCGTTGGCCCTGAGCGAAGTCGAAGGCCGGCACCGGATTTCGACTTCGCTCGGCCCGAACCGCGTTGCGCGAACTGACGAGCCGCTAATCCACCGCCCGCGCCCGATAGCGCCGTCGGAAATCCTCCGCGAACGCCGCCAGCCGCCCCGCCGCGATGGCGTCGCGTAGCGACTGCATCAGCCGCTGGTAGAACCACAGATTGTGCTCGGTCATCAGCATCGCGCCGAGCATCTCGCCCGATCGCACGAGATGGTGGAGATAGCTGCGCGACCAGCCCGCGACCGGGCTTTCGCGATCGAGCGGACCCAGATCCTCCGCCCAGCGCGCGTTGCGGATGTTGACCGGGCCGTCCCAGGTGAAGGCCTGGCCGTTACGGCCCGATCGCGTCGGCAGGACGCAATCGAACATGTCGATGCCCCGTTCGACCGCGGCGACGATGTCGTCGGGCTTGCCGACCCCCATCAGGTAGCGCGGCGCATCGGCGGGCAGCATCGCGACCGCGACGTCGAGCGTGCGCAGCATCTCGTCCTGCCCCTCGCCGACCGCCAGACCGCCGAGCGCATAGCCGTCGAAGCCGATCGCGCGCAGCGCGTCCGCCGAGCGCGCACGCAGATCGGCGAAGGTCGAACCCTGCTGGATACCGAACAGCGCGGCGCGCGCGGCGTGCGCGCCACCCCGATCGAACGCCACGCGCGAGCGCCGCGCCCAGCGCATCGATCGCTCCATCGAGGCGGCCGCCTGCTCGTGCGTCGCGGGCCAGGGCGTGCATTCGTCGAAGGCCATGACGATGTCGCTGCCGATCAGCCGCTGGATCTCCATCGACCGCTCGGGCGTGAGCATGTGGCGCGAGCCGTCGAGATGGCTCTTGAACGCCACCCCCTCTTCGCTCCGACTGGTGAGCGCGGAGAGCGACATCACCTGATAGCCGCCGGAGTCCGTGAGCACCGGCTGCTCCCAGCCCATCCAGCGATGCAGCCCGCCGAGCCGGTCGATCCGCTCGGCGCCGGGACGCAGCATCAGGTGATAGGTGTTGCCGAGGAGGATGTCGGCACCGATCGCGCGCACGTCCGCGGGCTTCATCCCCTTGACCGTACCGGCGGTGCCCACCGGCATGAACGCCGGCGTGCGGATGACGCCGCGCGCCATCGCGATGCCGCCGGTACGCGCGGCGGCGTCGGTGGCGGCGATGGTGAAGGCGAAGCGCGTGGTCATCGGGGCGGCGGTCTCGGATGAGGAGAAGCCCGCGCCTTAGCCCAACTCGGTCTCATGCGCATGGATGACGAGCGCCGGACCGGCGCGATCGCCAAGCGGCCGAGCCGGAAGGAACGCGGTCGCGAGGAGGATGAGATGCCGCATCATCGGCGCTCGGTGTCTCCCGCCATCTCGGCGAAGGCCGGGAGGACGGCAGACATTCGCTCAGCGCTGGGTGGGCACCGGGCTCATCAAACCGTGCGACATGCCCGCGCCACCCGGCATCTGCATCCCCTCGGGCATCATGTTCGCGTTCATCTGCGACATGATGAACAGCGAGCCGATCACCAGCAGCATGACGATCAGCACGCCGAACGCGAGCGCAAGCACGTTGTTGGTGTTGTCGGGGCCGGTCGTGATATGGAGGAAGAAGACCAGATGGACGCCCATCTGCGCGATCGCGAGGACGATCAGCGCCACCGGGATGCCCGGGCCGTAGAGCAGCCCGGTGCCGGCCGCAGCGAACGATGCGATCGTCATGCCGGTGGCGAGGACCAGGCCGATCGCGTAGCCCCGAATCCCTGCGGCGATGCCCGAATGGCTCTCGCCCTTGTCGCCGGGCGCGTGATCGAGCGTGTCGCGATCCGACGCGCTGTGATGGTTCGCGCTCATGTGCCCGCTCCCAGCAGATAGACGACGGTGAACAGCGCCACCCAGATGATGTCGAGCGCGTGCCAGAACAGGTTGAAGCAGAGCAGCCGCCGCATGATGTTGGGGCGGAAGCCCTTGGCCCAGATCTGCGCCATCATCGTGCCCAGCCACAGACCGCCCACGGTGACATGGGCGCCATGACAGCCGACCAGCGTGAAGAAGGCGGAGAGGAAGGCCGAGCGCTGCGGGCCGTTCCCCGCCTCGATCAAATCGTAGAACTCCTTGAACTCGAGCACCACGAAACCGAAGCCGAGCAGGCCGGTGAAGAACAGCCCGACCTGCGTCCACAGCATGTTGCGCTGGTCGGCCGCGATCGAAGCGAGCCCGCAGACGAAGCTCGAGGCGAGCAGGAGGCCGGTCTCGATCGCGACGTTGCGCAGGTCGAAGATCTGCTTGCCGGTCGGTCCGCCGTTGGTCGCGCCAGACAGCACCGCATACACCGCGAAGAAGGCGGCGAACATGATGATGTCGGAGAGCAGGAAGATCCAGAACCCGTAGCCGACGATCACCCGCTTGGAGGCCGGGCCGCTCTCGCCATGGCCGGTGGCCTCGCCGGGCGCTGCGGTGTCCTTCTCGCCGTGCTTGCGTCCGCCACGCTGGATATGGCCGATCCTGTAGGGATCGGCCGGCCGCGTGAGGATGACGCTTGGTCGGCGATCCTCCGGCCTCACGCGGGTAGCTCCGTGAATTCCTTCATCCACGCGACCCGTGCGGCGCGGCGACGCTGATCGACCGCGGCGACCTCTTCCGCCGGGATCTCATACTCGTCCTCGTCGCGCCAGGCGAACCACACGAAGGTGGCGAAGGCGCCGATCAGCGTGACGATCACCATCCACCAGATATGCCAGATCAAGGCGAAGCCGCCGAGCGCCGAGAAGAAGGCGACGATGAAGCCGGTCGCCGAGTTGCGCGGCATATGGATCGGCAGGTAGTCGGGCGTATCGCCGAGACGCTGCGACTGGATCGCGGCGAGCTTGATCCCCCAATAGGCTTCCTCGCCCTCGACGTTGGGCATGACCGCGAAGTTGAACGACGGCGGCGGCGACGGCGTCGCCCATTCGAGGCTGCGGCCGTCCCACGGATCGCCGGTCAGGTCGCGGCGCTGGTCGCGGGTGCGGACCGACACGACGATCTGGAGGATCTGGAAGCCGATGCCGATCGCGATCAGCACCGCGCCGCCGGCGGCGACGAGCAGCCACGGATGCCACATCGCGACATCGTAATGCTGCATCCGCCGCGTCATGCCGAGCAGGCCGAGCACGTACAGCGGCATGAACGCAACATAGAAGCCGACGAACCAGAACCAGAACGAGATCTTGCCGAGCCGCTCGTCGAGCGTGAAGCCGAACGCCTTGGGGAACCAGAACTCGTAGCCCGCGAACGCGCCGAACAGCACGCCGCCGATGATGACGTTGTGGAAATGCGCGACCAGGAACAGCGAGTTGTGAAGCACGAAATCGGCCGGCGGCACCGCGAGCAGGACGCCGGTCATGCCGCCGATCACGAAGGTGGTGATAAAGCCCATCGACCACAGCATCGGCACGGTCATGCGGATGCGGCCGCCATACATGGTGAACAGCCAGTTGAAGACCTTCACGCCGGTCGGCACCGCGATGATCATCGTCGTCACGCCGAAGAAGGCGTTGACGTCGGCGCCCGCGCCCATCGTGAAGAAATGGTGCAGCCAGACCATGAACGACAGCACGCAGATCGCCATCGTCGCCATCACCATCGAACGGTAGCCGAACAGCGGCTTGCCCGAGAAGGTGGAGATCACCTCGGAGAAGATGCCGAACGCGGGCAGGATGAGGATATAGACCTCGGGATGGCCCCACGCCCAGATGAGGTTCATGAACATCATCATGTTGCCGCCACCGTCGTTGGTGAAGAAGTGGAAGCCGAGATAGCGGTCGAGCGTGAGCATCGCGAGCGTCGCGGTCAGGATCGGGAAGGCGGCGACGATCAGCAGGTTGGACGCGAGCGTGGTCCAGCAGAAGATCGGCATGCGCATGTAGCTCATGCCCGGCGCGCGCATCTTGAGGACGGTGGTGACGAGGTTGATGCCGCTCATCAGCGTGCCGACGCCCGCGATCTGGAGTGCCCAGTCGTAATAATCCACGCCGACGCCCGGCGAGTAGGCGAGCTCGGAGAGCGGCGGATAGGGCAGCCAGCCGGTGCGCGCGAACTCGCCGACGAACAGCGAGACGTTGATGAGCAGCACGCCGACCGCGGTCAGCCAGAAGCTCACCGAATTGAGCGTCGGGAAGGCGACGTCGCGCACGCCGAGCTGGAGCGGCATGACGAAGTTCATCAGCCCGATCATGAACGGCATCGCCACGAAGAAGATCATGATCGTGCCGTGCGCCGAGAAGACCTGGTCGTAATGCTCGGGCGGCAGATAGCCCGGCGAATGGAACGCCAGCGCCTGTTGCGAGCGCATCAGCAGCGCGTCCGAGAAGCCGCGCAGCAGCATCACCATCGCGAGGATGCAGTACATCACGCCGATCCGCTTGTGATCGACGGACGTCAGCCATTCGGTCCACAGATAGGTCCACCAGCCTTTCAGGGTCACGAGCGCGAGGACCGCGCCGACCACCGCGATCACGACGATCGAGGTGACCAGCGGAATCGGCTGGTCGAACGGGATGGCAGCCCATGTAAGCTTGCCGAACATCGTCTCAGCTCCCCTGAACGGGCTTGATGGAGGGATCGGGATCGCCCTTCTGCGGACCGGCCGCCGGCGGAATCTTCTGTTGCACGATATCGTCGTAGAGATGGGGCATCACGGCGCGATAGCTGTACGAAGGGACATGTTGGCTTTGCCTAGCGAGCTGATCGTAGCCCGCGCGGTCCAGCACCGGGCCCGCCGCCCTCGCCTTCGCCACCCAGCCGGCGAACTGCGCCGCCGGCACCGCGTCGACGACGAAGCGCATGTCCGAGAACCCGTCACCGGAGTAATGCGACGACAGGCCCATGTATCGGCCCGGCCGGTCCGACTTGAGGAAGAGCTGAGTCGACATCCCGTTCATCGAATAGATCATGCTGCCGAGCCGCGGCACGAAGAAGGCGTTCATCACGCTGGCCGAGGTGATGTGGAAATGCACGGGAACGCCCGCCGGGATGACAAGGTGGTTGACCGCCGCGACGCCCTGGGCGGGGTAGACGAACAGCCATTTCCAATCGAGCGAGACGACCTGCACGTCGATCGGCGCCGCGGCCGGAACGCCCGCCTGCGCCGGGCTCTCCAGCGGCTTGTAGGGGTCGAGATCGTGGCTGCCGATCCAGGTGATGCCGCCGAGGAACATGATGACGAGCAACGGAATAGCCCAGACGACGACCTCGACCCGGCCCGAATAGGCGAAATCGGGGCGGTACACCGCCTTGCTGTTCGACGCCCGGAACCACCAGGCGAACGCCAGCGTCGCGAGGATCGTCGGCACGACGATGCACAGCATGATCGCCAGGCTGTCGAGCAGGATCAGCTTCTCGCCCCTGCCGATCGGGCCGGCGGGATCCATCACCTCGGAACAGGATGCGAGCGGCAGCAGTGCCACCGCGAGCGCGGCCCGAATCCGAGACGGCGAGCGTATCGACCGAACAGCCAAGCCGTTCATCAGCATAGCCTCCTGCCGTCGATCCGGGCCTTGCCGGCCGAACGGCTCCGTCCCATTCGGGCGGGCGCTCTCACGCGTACCGCGCCGTGCCGGCAGAACGCCGGGGGGACGATGGCGCAGCGATTACGCGCTGCGGCGCAGCGTGTCCACTCGCCGACTCGAGGGATTTCCTCCCGGCGTCCTCACGCCCCTGCCGCCTCGATCAGGCGCCGGGCCAGACGCGCCAGACCGGCGACGGGAACGCCGATCCAGTCCGGTCGGTTCGCCGCCTCGTAGCCGACCTCGTAGCTCGCCTTCTCGATCAGATAGAGCAGCAGCGTGCCGCCGATCCGGGGCTCGGCCTGGTCGTAATAGCCGGCGAGGAAGGTGTGCTGGGCGCGCAGGCGGAAGTCGGCATAGCGTTCGCCCGTGCGCAGCTCCTCGGTGTCGGCGCCGGCGGGGAGCGCCCGCAATGCGACCGCGCTGGCGTAGTCGAACGAACGCACCACGCCGGCGACGTCGCGCGCCGGGATGTCCTTGGCGCGGCGTTCGGCGAGCGGCTTGGCGGGTTCGCCCTCGAAGTCGATCAGCATGACGTCGGAACCGGTGACGAGCATCTGACCGAGATGGAGATCGCCATGGATGCGGGTGCGCGGCGCGCCTTCCGTCGCCGCCGCCGCCGTGCGCAGATGCGCGGCGACCGCGGTGCGATGCCCGGCCAGGAAGCGCGTATCCTCGTCGTCGAACCCGGCCGCATCCAGCTGCCGCAGCGCATTATCGAACTGCGCGACGACGCGCTCGCCGAGCGCCTCGGCCGCGGTGGCGTCCATCGGCTCGGGCGCGAACGCCGGATCGTCGCTCGGTTGCGCCAGCACGGCATGCATCTCGCGCAGCCGCTTGCCGAGGTTGCACGCGAAATTCTCGTAGTTGGCGAGGCTGCCCTCCTCGTCGGTGGCGAGCCGCTCGAGTACGCCGAGCGTCCATTCCCAGCCATCGCCCTGGTTGTGGACATAGGCCTGGGCGAGCATCATCACGCTCTCCTCCGGACCCTCCCCGCCGATCTCGCGCAGCCGCACGTCGCCGAGCACCGGCGGCACGTTGGCGAAGCCGCCGGCGGTCAGGTGGCACACCATCTCGATCTCGGGATGGATGCCGGGGCTGATCTTGCGCAGCAGCTTGAGCACGGCTGTTTCACCGAGCACCAGCGTGCTGTTCGATTGCTCGGCGGCGAGCCAGTGCGGCGGCGTCTCGGGATCGATGTCGAAGCCGGGATAGGAGGCGAAGCGCAACTCCGCGCCTTCGCCCACCGGGATGGTCGCACCCTCGGTCATGCCGAGCACGATGCTGCGCGCGAACGGCTCGACCGCGAAGCCGTCGGTCAGCATCCCGACCTCGCGCCCCCGGCGGACGCGGGCCAGCGCCAGGTTGGACGCGAAGCGGCCGGGCTGCTCGCCCTCCCAGACGATGCCGAACGGCAGCGCGTATCGCGTCGCGCCGCTTGGCGTCGTCACCGCGACGGCGGCGATCATCAGGTCGCCGACGACCGGGAGACGCGCGGTCCAGGCCAGCGTCACCTCGGTGATCGCCTCGTCCTTGGCGCCGAACCAGCGGCGCTGCGGCAGATAGCTCGGCAGGATGTCCTTCTCGAGCACACCGCGATTGGCGCCGCGGCCGATATCGGCCAGCTCCGGCCGCAGCACGAAGGTATAGCGCTCGGTATCGAGCCCCGGCGCGGTCGAGGCCCAGTCGGGCGCCGCGTCGTCCTCGCTCAGCTTGAACCACAGGAAGCCATAGGGCGGCAGGGTCAGCAGGTAGGGCAGCTGGCCGACCGGCGGGAAGGCGGCACCGCCGCTCAGCTCGACCGGAACGCGGCCCTCGAACTCGGGCATCATCAGCTCGACGGCCTGCGCGGTGCGGCCGAGGTTGGCGACGCAGAGGATCGCGTCGCCGTCATGCTCGCGGAAATAGGCGAGGATCTTGCGATTGGCCGGGCGCAGGAAGCGTTGCGTGCCGCGACCGAACGCCGAGTGTTCGCCGCGCACCGCGAGCATCCGCTTGACCCAGTTGAGCGTCGAATGGCGGTCCTCGGTCTGCGCCTCGACGTTGATCGACTGGAAGCCGTAGAGCGGGTCCATGATCGGCGGCAGAGCCAGCGCGGCGGGATTGGCGCGGCTGAACCCGCCATTGCGATCCGACGACCATTGCATCGGCGTGCGCACCCCGTCGCGATCGCCGAGATAGACATTGTCGCCCATCCCGATCTCGTCGCCATAATACATCACCGGCGTGCCGGGCATGGTGAGCAGCAGCGCGTTCATCAGATGGATGCGGCGCATGTCGCGTTCCATCAACGGCGCCAGCCGGCGGCGGATCCCCAGATTGATCCGCGCGCGCTTGTCGGACGCGTAGGTGTTCCACAGATAGTCGCGCTCGCTATCGGTGACCATCTCGAGCGTCAGCTCGTCATGGTTGCGCAGGAAGATCGCCCATTGGCAGCCCTCGGGGATTTCGGGCGTCTGGCGCATGATGTCGGTGATCGGGAAGCGATCCTCCTGCGCCACCGCCATGTACATGCGCGGCATCAGCGGGAAGTGGAACGCCATGTGGCACTCGTCCCCCGCCTCGCCGAAATATTGCTGCGTGTCCTCGGGCCACATATTGGCCTCGGCGAGCAGCATCTTGCCCGGCCAGTGCGCATCGAGATGGGTGCGGATCTGCTTGAGGACGACATGCGTCTCGGCAAGGTTCTCGTTCGACGTGCCGTCGCGCTCGATCAGGTAGGGGATCGCATCGAGCCGCAGCCCGTCGATCCCCGCTTCGCACCAGAAATCCATGACCGACAGGACCTCGGCGAGCACCGCGGGATTGTCGAAATTGAGATCGGGCTGATGCGAATAGAAGCGATGCCAGTAATATTGCTGCGCCTCCTCGTCCCAGGTCCAGTTCGATTTCTCGGTATCGAGGAAGATGATCCGCGTGCCCGAATAGAGCTTGTCGTCGTCCGACCAGACGTAGAAGTCCCGTTCCGGGCTCCCGCGCGGCGCCTTGCGGGCTGCCTGGAACCAGGGATGCTGGTCCGAGGTGTGGTTGATGACGAGCTCGGTGATGATCTTGAGCCCGCGCTCGTGGGTCGCGGCGATGAAGGCGCGCAACTGGTCCATCGTGCCGTAATCGGGCGAGACATCGCGATATTCGGCGATGTCGTAACCGTCGTCGCGACGCGGGCTCGGATAGAAGGGCAGCAGCCAGATCGCGGTCACGCCGAGATCGGCGATATAGTCGAGCTTGGCGATCAGGCCCTCGAAATCGCCGATGCCGTCGTTGTTGGCGTCGAAGAACGACTTGACGTGGAGCTGGTAGATCACCGCATCCTTGTACCACGCGGCATCGATCACGGTCGGCGTCCGGTCGCTCATGCATCGGCTCCCACGGGCGCGATGCGCCAGATGCGGTACGGTTCATCGGGGGCGAGCGCGATCGTCTGCGCCTTGCCGTGCCACGCGAAGCGGTAGCCGCCGGCGAGATCCTCGACCGCGACGGTGCCGTCGTCGGGCAGGCCGAGATCCCAGAGCGGCACCTCGAACCCGGTGGTCTGCGCCTCGTGCGGATCGAGACTGACCATGACCAGGATGATCCCCGCGCCATCGGGTTCGGGCTTGCCGTAATAGATCACCTGCGCGTTCCATGCAGGATAGAAGCGCGTGTCGAGATGGGTCTGGAGCGCGGGATGCGCGCGGCGCAGGCGGTTGAGCAGCGCGATGTCGGCGATGATGTTGCCCGGCGCATGCCAGTCGCGCGGCCGCAGCTCGTATTTCTCGCTGTCGAGATACTCCTCGCGACCTGGCAGCGCCGCGCTCTCGCACAGCTCGAAACCCGAATAGACGCCGAACAGCCCCGACAGCGTCGCCGCCAGCACCGCGCGGATGCGGAAGCCCGGCCGGCCCGAGGTCTGGAGATAGGGCGGGTTGATGTCGGGCGTGTTGACGAAGAAATGCGGACGATAGAACTCCCTGGGCGCGGTGGTCGTGAGTTCGGTGACGTACGCGATCAGCTCGGCCTTGGTGTCGCGCCACGTGAAGTAGGTATAGCTCTGCGAGAAGCCGACCTTGGCGAGCCGGTACATCATCGTCGGGCGGGTGAACGCCTCGGCGAGGAAGATCGCGTCCGGATGCTGTCCGCGCACCTCGGCGATCATCCACTCCCAGAACGGCAGCGGCTTGGTGTGCGGATTGTCGACGCGGATCGTCTTCACGCCGTGCCGGCACCACAGCAGCACGACATCGCGCAGCGCCAGCCAAAGGTCGGGCACCGCCTGCGGACCGTAGAAGTCGACATTGACGATGTCCTGATACTTCTTGGGCGGGTTCTCGGCGTATTTCATCGAACCGTCGGGCCGCCACGCGAACCAGTCGGGATGATCCCTGAGCCACGGATGATCGGGCGAGCACTGGATCGCGAAGTCGATCGCGATCTCCAGCCCGTGATCGCGCGCCGCCTCGACCAGCCGAGAGAAATCGGCGAAGCTGCCGAGCTCCCGGTGGATCGCATCGTGTCCGCCATCCGGCGAGCCGATCGCATAGGGGCTGCCGGGATCGCCTGGCGCCGGCGTCAGCGTGTTGTTCGGCCCCTTGCGGTTGGCGTCGCCGATCGGATGGATCGGCGGGAAATAGAGGGTGTCGAACCCCATGTCGCGGATGCGGGGCAGATGCGCGATCACGTCGGCGAAGGTGCCGTGGCGGTCCTTGGTGCCCGACATCGAACGCGGGAACAGCTCGTACCACGACGAGAAGCGCGCCTGGAGCCGCTCGGCATCGACGATCTGCGGCGTGGAGCGGGTGCGGTGGGGGCGGTCGTCCGCACGCTCCATCGCCGCCGCCAGGTCGGGCGAGAGCAGCAGCGCGGCGCTGTCCTCGCCCGCGGCGGCGGCGAGCCGCTCCGGCCAGTCGCCGAGGTCGGCGCCGCGTGCGACCGCGTCTTCGACGAGCGTGCGGCCCTCGAGATGATCGACCGGCTGCGCGACGCCGGCGTCCAGCTTCTTCGCGAAATCGCGGCGATACCCGCCGAAGCGATCGAGCCACGCCTCGACCGCGAACGCGTGCCGCCCGAGGCGTGCCAAGACGAAGCTGCCGGTCCAGCGATCGTTGGCATGCTGGACCATGCGGACACGGGTCCACTCCTCGTCGTCGGTGGCGCGCCACATCAGTTCGGCGGCGAGCTGTTCATGGCCGTCGGCGAACACGACGGCGCTGACCTCCACCCGCTCGCCGACGACGCGCTTGACCGCGAACGCGCCGCCCGAGACCGACGGTTCGACATCCTCGACCACGACCCGCGGCCAGGTCGCCGCGATCGCCGCGCCCTCGCCGCCGGGCTCGATCGGGGCGGCGATCGGCTTGCCGCGCCGGCCCGCCAGCACGCGCACCGCGCCACCGGCCAGCGGCGCGAACGGATCGCCGCCGCCCTCGACCCGCGCCAGCCCGCGCAGCGCGACGCCCGCCGCCTGGAGGATCAGGACCGGGTCCGGCGCGGGCCGCTCCTCCGCGGTAAGGTTGATGAGCACGATCAGCGCCTCGCTGGCATCGCGGACGTCGGACGTATCGGCGCGCAGCAGTGCGGTGACGGGCGCGCCCGCACCGGTCAGCCGACGCATCTCGCCCGACACGGCCGATGCGTGGATGCCGACCTTGCGCAGCCGTGCGACCAGCGCCGCGTCGCCGAGCGCCCCCGCCGGGACGATCGCGCCGCCGGCGACGCCCGCCGCCGCGACCAGGCTGCGGACGACCCGCATCGGCTCGTCGCTGCCATGGCTCTGCTCGGGACGGACCTCGGCGAGCAGCGGCACCCGGCCACGGATCGCCTGCGCCTCCTCGACCAGCCACGGATCGGCATGATTCCAGAAGCCGTAGGACGTGACGAGCCCGTCGAGACCGGCCGCCGCGAACGCATGCGCTTCGTTCCGCGCGATGCCGAGCGGCCCGGCGAGCAACAGCAGATCGGGCGCCGCCGTGCGCACCCGTGCCGCGATCGTCGCGAGCGATGCCGGCGCGATACGCTCGATATCGAGCAGGCGGACGCCGGCGATGCCGTCCGCCGCCAGCCCGATCAACCGCTCGACGATCGCACCGGTGAGCCGCATCGCGCCCTCGTCGCGCGGCCTGGAGCACGGATCGAGCGACGATTGCGCCGTAACCGGGTCCGTCGGCGCGGGATCCGGGTCGCGGCGCGGCGCGCGGAAGAGTTCAGGCGCCGCGTGGACGAGCGGATGATCCGGCGCAAGGCGATCGATCTCGACCTCGATGATCGGCATCGCATCCGCGCCGGAGCAACGGCGCGCGAAGGCGGCGACACCGTCGTCGGCGCCGAACAGCCCGTCGAGCGGCGCGATCACGCCATCGACCCGCGCGGACAACGCGGTATCGATCGAGGGATCGTCGAGCGCGGCGACGATGGCGAAAAGGCGAAAGGGCTGGCTTGGCAAGGCTTGGCTCTCGTCGGCTGCGCGGGGCGCTTCGGCCGTTGAACACACCGTCCCAGGGCATCGTTCCGCAGGCGGACGCACGTCACGCGGGGCTTGCCGCACCGCAGCAGCGCCGGCAGGATGATCGCGCATGATCGATCTCGACCGCTTCGTCACCGGCCTGCCCAAGGCCGAGCTTCATATCCATATCGAGGGCAGCCTCGAGCCCGAGCTGATGTTCGCGCTGGCACGGCGCAACCGGATCGACATCCCCTTCGCCAGCGTCGACGCGGTGCGCGCCGCGTACAGCTTTACCCGGCTCCAGGACTTTCTCGACATCTATTATCGCGGCGCGGACGTGCTGCGCACCGAAGAGGATTTCCGCGACCTCGCCACCGCCTATCTTGATCGCGCCGTCGCCGACGGCGTGCGGCACGCCGAGATCTTCTTCGATCCGCAGACCCACACCACGCGCGGCGTGCCGCTCGATGTGGTGATGCGCGGGCTGCTCGCCGGGATCGGCGAGGCGAAGGCCAGGCACGGTGCGAGCGTGGCGCTGATCCTCTGCTTCCTGCGCCATCTCGACGAGGCGGACGCGTTCGCGACGTTCGCCGCCGCCGAGCCCTGGCTCGACCGGATCGCCGCGGTGGGCCTCGATTCCTCCGAGCTCGGACATCCGCCGGAGAAGTTCGCGCGCGTCTTCGCCCGCGCCGCCGACGCCGGATTGAAGCGCGTCGCGCATGCCGGTGAGGAAGGACCGCCCGATTATGTCTGGCAGGCACTGGACACGCTCGGCATCGATCGGCTCGATCATGGCAACCGCGCACTCGAGGACCCGCTGCTCGTCGCGCGACTGGCGCGCGCGGCGATGACGCTTACCGTCTGCCCGCTCTCCAACCTCAAGCTGTGCGTGGTCGGCGACATGGCCGCGCATCCGATCGACCGGATGCTCGCCGCCGGGCTGCGCGCGACGATCAATTCGGACGATCCGGCCTATTTCGGCGGCTATGTCGCCGACAATTATCGGGCGGCGGCGATCGGCCGCGGGCTCGACAGGCGCGAACTCGCGATGCTCGCGCGCAATTCCTTCCTCGGCTCGTTCCTGCCCGACGCCGAGGTGGCGACGCATCTGGCCGCGCTCGACGCCTTCGTCGCGGAGCATGGCTGATGCCCGTCCTCACCGACATTCCGCAGTCGGATTTCGTCGCGCACGTGCGCACGCTCGCCGCGATCCTCGCCGGCGATGTCTGGCGGCCCGACTTCATCATCGGCATCGGCCGCGGCGGACTGGTGCCGGCGGTGTTCCTCAGCCACGCGACCGGGCTGCCGATGCTCTCGGTCGATTATTCGAACCGTGTCCCCGACTTCGCCGCCGCGCCGCTGGTCAGGCTCGCCGCGCGCAGCCGGGCGGGCGAGCGGTTGCTGCTCGTCGACGACATCAACGACAGCGGGCGCACGATCACCGCGCTGCGCGCCGCGCTGGCGGCGGCGGAGGCAGCGATCGCCAACATCCGCATCGCCACGCTGATCGACAATGTCCGCTCGGCCGAGCGCGTCGACTACGCCGCGCGCGCGATCGACCGCACCGTCCTCAAGGACTGGTTCGTGTTTCCGTGGGAGGCGATCGCACCGCGCGACACGATCGGCGAGGATGCCGCCGCCGCGCCGGAGCGGACGGCGTGAGACGACGCACCACCCCGTTCTCGCCGAGCGACCGTCGAGGGCGTGCGCGGGGACCTCGACGGCGCTGGGTCCGAACGGGTATCGGAGCATCGTCGGGCCTGCCTACCGCGCCCGCGTTTGCCGTCCCACACGCCCTCGCCGCCGCAACAGCATCGACACGGCCGACCGGGCGAACCGGCGCGATGCCACGCCGGTCGGGTCAGCAGACCTCGATCGCCAGCACCGACACGCCGTCGCTGCCGTTCGCGCTCGACGCCGCCTCGATCAACGCATCGACCGTCTCTTCGGCGGGCGGGCGCAGCCGCCGCGCGATCATCGAGGCCGGGACGTTCGACGCCAATGCGCGCGAGCACAGCAGCAGCATGTCGCCCGGCGCGACCGCGACCGCGACCGTCTCGATCTCGATCCCAGGCGCGAGCCCGATCGCGCGGGTGACGACCTGCGCATTCGGCAGGGCGGCGGCACGCTCGGCCGGGACGGTGCCGGTATCGACGAGTTCGCGGGCGACATCGTGATCGCGCGTCAGCAACGCGAACCGGCCGGCGCGGCAGCGATAGGCGCGCGCGTCGCCCGCCCACAGGATCGTCGCGACGCCCTCTGCATGATGGAGCGCGACGACGCTCGCGCCGGTGACGCGTCCCGGCGCGAGACGTGCGGCGCGCACCGCGGCATTGACGCGGACCAGGACCGTGCGGATCGCGTCGATGCCGGGCGAGGCGGCATCGGCCAGCGCGGCGAGCGCATCGACGAGCGCGGCGGCGGCGACTCCGCCGGCCGGATCGTCGCCCACCCCGTCGGCGAGCGCCCAAAACCCCCGATCGGGCCGATCGACCATCCGGTCCGCTGAGACCGCGCCCACGCCATGACTGCGGCCCGCCGATCGTGCGGCCGGGTCGGCGCCCGTGGCCGACGATGCGTCCGGGAGGATCCGCCGCAACAACGTCCGGAGATCGAGCCGGACGCCGGGATCGGCGCGATCGACGCGATGGAGCGCGCCCATCGCGTCAGCCTGCCGCGCCGGACCGGACCGCAGCCGCCGCCATGGCGGCGTCGGCGGTCCGCGCATCGATGCGATAGCGGCCGAACATGGTCTTCATCCGGCCCTTCGACGCCTTGCCTCGCCCCACCCATAGCGAGGATCGGTTAAGGCATTGTCGTCGCCGAGGTTTCAGCGCCGCGCGGGCACCGTGGCGGCGACGCGCTCGGCGCGCGCCAGATCGCGCGCGATCAGCGGATCGCCGGGATCGAGCGCGGCGGCGCGGCGCAGCGCCGCGACCGCATCGACGATCCGCCCGCGGCCGAGTGCGGCGAGCCCCGCCGCGCGGGCCTGTCGCGCAGCCGCCGGATCGGTACGCGGCGCGGACGGCGCGGACGGTGCTCCGGACGGCTGGATCCTGGCGCGCGGTGTCGATCGCGGGCGCGGCGCCGGGCGCGATGCCGGATCGTCATGCGGCGGCTCGCCCGGAATGCGCAGCACCGTCCCCGCCGCCAATGCCGCCGGCACCGCGACATGGTTGTAGCGCGCGAGTTGATAGGATTTGAGGCGGTTGCCGAGGAAGCGCTCGGACAGCGCCAGCATCGTCTCGCCGGGTCTGACCGTATAGGCGAAGCTGTTGGCGCCAAGCAGATCAACCGGCTCGCGATCGAGCGAATCGCGCAGCACGCGCGCCTGGGGATCGGCCGGGTCGCCGCGGAGCAGGGCGTCGATCCGCGGCGATGCGCCGATGCCGTCGCCGCGATCGAGCAGGGCGATGATGGCGTCGATCTCGCTGGCGCGGTCGGCCGGCGCCAGCCGCGCGGGCGGCGCTGCCATCTCGGGCGCGCGATGCGCGCAACCGGCCATCGCGGCCGCCGCCAGCAGCACGGCGAATGCGTCGGCGCGCCGATCGAGCATCGGCATCATGGGTCGCTCCTTCCCCGAACGTGGACGCTAAACGGCAGATCGAGACAGGCGGTCAACCCCGTTCGTCCGGTCGCGCACGCTGGCCGCCGTTGCGGATCGCGCCCGCGCGCCCCACCTGCACCCTGCCGGGGGCGACACCCGACCCGATGAAGGGAGCAATCTTCATGCGCTACAATCGTCTCGGCCGGACCGGCCTGTACGTCTCCGAGCTCTGCCTCGGCACCATGACCTTCGGCGGCGGCGACGAGGGCATGTGGAGCAGCATCGGCAACCTCCAGCTCAAGGATGCGACCGCGCTGGTCAAGGGTGCGTTCGACGCCGGCATCAATATCTTCGACACCGCGAACGTCTATGGCGCGGGTCGCTCCGAGACGATCACCGGCGCCGCGCTCAAGAAGCTCGGCCTGCCGCGCGACGAGTATATCGTCGCCACCAAGGCGTATGGCGAAACGGGCAAGGGTCCCAACGCGCGCGGCGCGTCGCGGTATCACCTGCTGGAGGCGGTCAAGGCGAGCCTCCAGCGGTTGCAGCTCGACCATATCGATCTCTACCAGATCCACGGCTTCGACGCCGCGACGCCGATCGAGGAGACGCTCGAGGCGCTCGACACGCTCGTCCGTCACGGTCATGTCCGTTATGTCGGCGTGTCCAATTGGGCGGCGTGGCAGATCGTCAAGGCGCTCGGCATCTCCGAACGCAAGGGGCTCGCCCGGTTCGAGTCGCTCCAGGCCTACTACACCGTCGCGGGCCGCGATCTCGAGCGGGAGCTGGTGCCGATGATGCTGTCCGAGCAGGTCGGTCTGATGGTGTGGAGTCCGCTCGCCGGCGGCTTCCTGTCCGGCAAGTACGACCGCGAGGATCCGTCCGCCGGCGAGGGCCGCCGCGCCACGTTCGACTTCCCGCCGGTCGACAAGGCGCGCGGCTGGGCGGTGATCGACGCGATGCGTCCGATCGCCGCGGAGAAGGGTGTCTCGGTGGCGCAGATCGCGCTCGCCTGGCTGCTCCACCAGCCGGTCGTGTCGACCGTCATCGTCGGCGCCAAGCATAGCGACCAGCTCGCCGACAATCTCGCCGCGGTGAAGGTCAGGCTGTCCGCCAAGGAGCTTGGCAGGCTTGCCAAGGTCAGCCGGCTGCCGCGCGAATATCCGGGCTGGATGTTCGAGCGTCAGGGCGAATACCGGCGCACGCTCGTCGCCGGAACCGCACCCGGCGACGGCTGAGCCCGGCGATGATCCAGGGCGGCGCGATCCGCCACGACACGTGCCGCCATTGCGGGTGCCCGATCCTGCGCACCCAGGCGACGCGTATCTGGTTCCTGGCCGGGATGATGGCCCGAGGCGATGGGACCGATCAGCCGCCGAACCCGCCGCCCAGCCGGTGATGGCCGCCACGCCCCCCCTGGCCGTTCGCGCCGCCGTGATGGCCGCCGCCGTCGCCACGCACCGGCTGGAGCCTGGGCAGCTCGTCGCGCGTGATCGCGCCGTCGCCGTTGACGTCGAGCATCTTGAAGCGCTTGTCCGCCGCCGCGGCCATCTCGCGCCGCGTGATCGAGCGATCGAAATTGCCGTCGGCCGAGACCAGCGGCTCGGGCATGTCCAGATAGCCGTAGCGTCCGGCACCGAGCCGGGTCGGATAAGGCGGCGGGGTGACATGGCCGTCGTCGTCCGACTTGGCGAGACTGGCGTCGCCATAGGAACTCACCACCCTGATCTCCGGCGCGACG
Source organism: uncultured Sphingomonadaceae bacterium (assembly GCA_964245815.1). GTDB lineage: Bacteria > Pseudomonadota > Alphaproteobacteria > Sphingomonadales > Sphingomonadaceae > Solisphingomonas. Next base: position 24,838 of record CAXTNX010000030.1, read on the forward strand.
TCGCTTTCGTAATGCTCGATCTCGTCCGGCCCGATCTCGCCATCGTGATCGAGGTCGAGCGTCAGGAAGAAGCGGTCGAAATCGGCGCGGAACTCGGCGGGATCGATACGGCCGTCGCCATTCGCGTCGGCCTTGCGGAACCAGTGCTCGGCGCCCGACAGCAGATCGGCCGAGCGCGCCGGCTCGCCGGCCGGGCTGATGAAGTCCTTGCCGCCGATCAGGGGCGTGGGCGCAGCCGGGGCGGTCGATGGCACCGGCGATGCGCTCGTCATGGGCGAAGGGGGCTGGGCGGACGCCGCCGCGGCCAAGACGCCCATCGCCAGTCCCGTCGCGATCCATCGCATCATCGTCATACCCGCCTCGAACGCCGTGCCTCGTCTGCGCGTGTCGCCCGCGTTTTGCAACGCGGCGCACGCCGCCGCGCGGGGCCCGTCTCCACCGCCGGCCGGACGAGTCGTCGGCGGATCACTCCTCGCGCTTCGCGCCGTCGAGCAGCGCGTCGCGGCGCGCCCGATCGGCGGCGTCCGCCGCGCGCTCGGCGCGCGTCCGGCCGAACCTCGCGCGGTTGGCGTCCGCCGTCCGCCCCGCCTCGGCTCTGGCGCGCGCCTTGCGGACGCGGTTGAGATTGGCGATCCCGGCCATCACCGCCCCTCCAGCTGTCTAGCGAGCCAGGCCGCCGCCGCCTCTGGCGACGACCGGCCGGACCCGCGATCGACCATATAGTTCGCGCGGCGCATCGTCTCCACCGGGATCGCGCCGACCAGGGGGCGGAGCGCGGCGATGAAGCGCGGATCGCGCGCATGCGCCGGCCCGGCGAGCAGGATCGCGTCATAGCCGGGCAATGCGTGCGCCGGATCGGACAGCACCAGCAGATCGTCCGCGGCGATCCGCCCGTCGCTCGAAAAGGCGGAGATCACATCGGCCTGCCCGCCCGCCAGGGATCGGTACATGAAGCTCGGCGCATAGTTGCGCGTCGCGGCGAAGCGCAGGCGGTAGACGCGCTGCACCGCGCGCCATTCGGGCCGCGACAGGAACTCGAGGTCCGCGCCCAGCGTCAGCGCCGGGGCGACGCGGGCGAGATCGGCAAGATCGGTGACATGGCGACGCGCGGCGTCAGCGCGTCGCATCGCCAGCGCATAGGCATTCTCGAAACCGAGCGAGCCGACCAGGGCCGCCCCCGACGGCCTGAGGAACGCCGCGATCCCGGCCAGCGTCGCTGTCCGCGGAGCGGCATCGGTGCGGTGCATCGAGTCCGCCCACACCGTTCCCGAATAATCGACATAGACGTCGAGATCGCCCGACATCAGCGCGCGCAGCGCCACCGCCGAGCCCAGTCCCTCGCGATGGACCACGCTGTAGCCCGCGCGTTCCAGCCGGTCGCCGATCAGCCTGGCGAGGATATATTGCTCGGAGAAGTTCTTGGCGCCGACCGTCACGGTCCGCACGCCCGGCCCGCCGAGCAGCGCGAACGCCGCCAGCGCAAGCCCCGCCGCCGCGCCGAGACCGCCGAGCCACACCCACGCCGCGCGCCGCTTCGCGAGGCCATGCTCGACCAGCGCCAGGAGGCCGTCCGCCGCGAGCGCCAGCGCGGCGGACGCGAGGCAGCCGAGCAGCACCCGGTTCCAGTCCTCCATCTGGAGGCCCGCGAAGATCAGGTTGCCCAGGCTCGCCGCGCCGACCGTGGTGGCGAGCGTCGCCGCGCCGATCGTCCACACCGTCGCGGTCCGGATGCCCGCCATCACCACCGGGGCGGCGAGCGGCGCCTCGACCAGCCGCAGTCGCTGGAGCGGCGTCATGCCGATGCCGTCCGCGGCGAGGCGGACCGCGGGATCGACGCCGCGCAGCCCCGCGACGACGTTGCGCAGGATCGGCAGCACCGCATAGAGGCTGAGCGCCAGCCAGGCCGGCAGGAAGCCCAGCGCGGGCAGGCCATGCCCGATCGCCAGCAGCAGCGGGTAGAACAGCGCGAGCAGTGCGAGGCCGGGGATCGTCTGGATCACGCCCGCCGCGCCCACCGCGACCGCCGCCAGCCGCGGCCGGCGCGCGGCGACCAGCCCGAGCGGCAAGGCCACCGCCAGCGCCAGCGCCAGCGATGCCGCCGAGAGCAGGAGATGGTTCGCGGCGAGCCCCCAGACCTCGCTCACCGGCGCAACGCCTCGATCGCGGCGGCCTGTCGCGCCGGCACCGCGACCAGCGCCTCCGCCTCCGCCCCGGCGCGACCGCAGAGCATGTCCGCCGGCGCTGCGTCGCCGACGACCCGCCCCCGCGCCATCACCAGGATGCGATCGGCGAGCAGGAGCGCCTCGGCCATGTCGTGCGTCACCATCAGGCTGGTCAGGCCGAGCCGCCCGTGCAGGGCGCGATAGCGTTGCCCGATCGCATCGCGGGTCACCGGATCGAGCGCGCCGAACGGCTCGTCGAGCAGCATCAGCCGCGCGCCCGTCGCCAGCGCGCGTGCGACGCCGACGCGCTGGCGCTGGCCGCCCGACAGGTCCGCCGGTGCGCGCCGCGCATAATCGCCCGGCAGCTCGACCATCTCGAGCAGCGCCCCGACATCGGGCGCCGCCGCGCGCGCGATCCGCGCCGGCAGCGCGATGTTCTCGCCCACCGACAGATGCGGCATCAGCCCGACATCCTGGAACACATAGCCGATCCGCCGGCGCAGCGCGGGCGCCGGACCGTCCGCGACATCCACGCCGTCGAGCCGGATGCAGCCGGCGTCGCGCTCGACCAGCCGGTTGACCATGCGCAGCAGGGTCGACTTGCCCGCCCCCGATCCGCCGACCAGCGCGACGAAGCTGCCGCCCGCGACGGTGGCCGAGACGTCGTCGACCGCGGCCTGCCCGCCATAGCGCCTGGTCGCGCGCTCGAAGCGTATCTCTGGGCCACGATCCGTCACCGATGCGGTATCGGGCCATGCGCGGGCGAAGTCGAGAACGCAGTCGAGATCGCCGCGCGCCTGCGCTAGGCAGGGCGCGGATCAGCACCGGAACGAGGCGCGGACTTGGATCAGACCTGGGGCCCACCGCCCGACCTGCACGCGATCGAGGCGATCGCGCGCGCCACCCTGAACGCGCTGCCCGAGGCGTTCCGGCGCCATCTCGGCGCGGTGGTGCTGCGCATCGAGGATTTCGCCGACGACGAGACGCTCGACGAGATGGGCGTCGAGGATCCGTTCGATCTGTCGGGGCTCTATAGCGGCCGCCCGGTGGGCACGAAGAGCGTCGACGATACCGCCGCGTTGCCCGACATGATCCAGCTGTTCCGCCGGCCGCTGCTCGACGAATGGGCGGAGACCGGGGTCTCCCTGGAAGCCCTGGTCGCGCATGTCCTGATCCATGAGGTCGGGCATCATTTCGGCCTGTCCGACGCCGACATGCTCGCGCTCGAGGCGGCGGCGGGATGACCCTGCTCGCGTTCGAGGACGTCGCCTGCGTGCGCGGGACGAAGCTGCTGTTCGAAAGGCTCGACCTGTCGCTCGCGTCCGGCGCCGCGCTGATCGTCACCGGCGCCAACGGCGCCGGCAAGTCGAGCCTGCTGCGCATCGCCGCCGGACTGCTCGAGCCGAGTGCGGGCATCGTCCGGCGCGAGGGCGAGGTCGCCTATCTCGGCGAGGTCGCCGCGCTCGATGCCGAGCGGACGCTGTGGGAGGCGCTGCGGTTCTGGGCGCGGCTCGACAAGGCCGACGCACGGCTGCTCCCGGCAATGGCGGCGATGGGCGTGGCGGACCTTGCCGAAGTGCCGGTCGGCTTCCTGTCGACCGGGCAGCGCCGGCGCGCCGCGATCGCGCGCACCATCGCGCGCGGCGTGCCGCTCTGGATCCTCGACGAGCCCGCCAACGGCCTGGACGCGGACGGCGTCGCGCGGCTCGGGAGGGCGATCGACGCGCATCGCGCCGAGGGCGGTGCGGTGCTCGCCGCGACCCACCTGCCGCTGCCGATCGCGGCCGGGACGCTCGTCCTCGCGCCGCCGGCGGACTGAGCGCGGGTGACGCTGCACCATCTCGTGCTGCGCGATGCGGGCCGCGCATTGCGGGCCGCGGGCTTGCCGGTCGCCTTCTTCCTGATCGCCGCGACGCTGTTCCCGTTCGCGGTCGGACCCGATGCGAAGCTGCTCGCCCGTGCCGGCGCGGGGATGCTGTGGCTCGCCGCGCTGCTCGCCGCGCTGTTGCCGATCGAGCGGCTGGTCGCGCCCGATGCCGAGGCCGGGGTACTCGATCAACTGGCGGTGCGCGGCATGTCCGACGAGGGCGTCGCCGCCGCCAAGATCGCGGCGCACTGGCTGGGCTTCGGCCCGCCGCTGATGATCGCCGCGCTGCCCGGCGCGGGGTTGCTCGGGCTCGACGGCGCGACGCTCGCGCGGCTCGAGGAGGGGCTAGCGATCGGCACGCCCGCGCTCGCCGCGTTGAGCGTCACCGTCGCCGCATTGACCGTGGGCCTGCGCGGCGCCGGCGCGATCGCCGGGCTGGTACTGCTGCCGGTCGCCGTCCCGCTGCTGATCTTCGGCGCCGGCGCGACCCAGCCGGGCGGTGACGGTGCGCTCAAGCTGCTCGCCGCGACCGCGCTGCTGCTCTGCGCGGGCGCACCGTTCGCGGCCGGCGCGGCATTGCGCGCGCTCCGCGAGTAAAACACCAGCGCCCGTCAGCGGCCCGACCAGCGCGCGAAGATCGCGGTCGGCAGGAGCAGTCCACGGGCCTCCTCGCGCACCGCCATCTCGCCCGCCTCGACGAGGCCGCCAAGGTGCGCGGTCGCCTGCCGCAGCAGCTCGGCGATCGCCAGCGCGGACATCCGCACCGCATAGACGGTGACCACGAGGAACCGCGCGTCCGCCGCCAGCAGCCGCGCGCAGTCGGCGATCAGGCCGGGCAATCCCTCCTCCAGCCGCCACACCTCGCCGGTCGGTCCGCGGCCGAACTTGGGCGGATCGAGCATGATGCCGGCATAACCCCGCCCGCGCCGCACCTCGCGCGCGGCGAACTTCGCGGCGTCGTCGACCAGCCAGCGGATCGGCCTGTCGCCCATTCCCGAGAGCGCGGCATTGGCCTTGCCCTGATCGACCGACTTCTTCGAGGCATCGACATGGGTGACGCGCGCCCCCTCGGCCGCCAATGCAAGGCTGCCGACGCCGGTATAGCCGAACAGGTTCATCACCTCGTCGCCCGCGACGACACGGTCGCGCATCCACGCCCATTGCGGCGCCATGTCGGGGAAGAACTGGAGGTGGCGGAAGGGCGTGTTGGCGGCGGCGAAGCGGACGTCCCGCCACGCCAGCGGCCACGCGCGGGGCACCCGGGGATCGAGCTGCCAGCGCCCGCCGCCCTCCTCGTCGGAGGCACCGACGAAGGCGCCGTCGTGCGTCCAGTCGGGCGCGGCGGGCGCCCACATCGCCTGCGGCTCGGGCCGGACGAAGCGGTAGCGGCCATAGCGTTCGAGCTTGCGCCCATCGCCGCTGTCGAGCAGCGCGTAATCGGGCCAGGGCTCGGTGACGAGCGTCCGGAGGTCCATCACGCCGCGCGGAGCAGCTTGCCGCCGACGCTGGCGGTGGCGAGCCCGCCGCCGATCGCCGCCTGCCCGACGCGCCGCGCGTGCGCGAGATCGACCGCCTCGATCGCCGCCACGGTCTCGGCGACGGGGACGATCCGGCCGTGCGTCTGGATCGACCGCGCGAGATGATCGCAGCGCGATTGCACGCTCTCCAGCCCCATCAGCAGTCCGGCGCGCGCCTGTGCCTTGGCGCGCGCGAGCTCGGCCGCCTCGACGCCCTCGGCGGCGCGCGACAGCACGTCGCGGGCGAGCGCGAAGGCGCGTGGCGCGTCCGGCCGCGCCGCGGCGAGATAGACGCCCAGCTGGCCGGTGTCGGCCGCCGCCTGCGCCCAGGCATAGACCGAATAGGCCAGTCCGCGTGCCTCGCGCACCTCCTGGAACAGCCGCGACGACATGCCGCCGCCGACGATGCCGGCGAACAGCGACAGCGCATGGACATCGGCATCGCGCTGATCGACGCCAGGATGCGCGAAGGCGATATGGACCTGGTCGAAGCGCCGCGCGTCGGCCACGGTGCCGCCCGCGAACGTCGCCGGCTCGAACGGCGGCGGCGCGCCGGCGGCAAGATCGCCGAACCGCGTCTCGGCCAGTCGCAGCAGGACGTCCTCGTCGACCGCGCCGGCGGCGGCGACGATCAGCGCGTCGGGACGGTATTGCCGGTCGAGCCAGCCGCGCAACGCCGCCGCATCGATCGCCGCGATCGTCGCCGCCTCGCCGAGCACGGCGCGGCCATAGCCCTGGCCCGGATAGGATGCCGCGGCGAGATGATCGAAGACGATGTCGTCTGGCGTGTCGCGCGCCTCGCCCAATTCGGCGAGAACGACCTGCTTCTCGCGTTCCAGTTCGTCGGCATCGAGATGCGGGTCGCGCACGAGGTCGGCGATCAGGTCGATGCCGAGCGCGAGATCGCCGGGCATCAGCCGCGCGTGGAAGGTGGTCGCCTCGCGCGCGGTCCAGGCGTTGAGCTGGCCGCCGACGTCCTCGGCGGCCTCCGCGATCGCCTTGGCGTCCCGGGCGCCCGCGCCCTTGAACACCATATGCTCGACCATGTGCGCCAGGCCGCTCACGCCGGCGGGCTCGCTGCGGCTGCCGACATCGACATAGAGCCCGACCGCGAGCGTCTCGACATGCGCCATCGGCTCGATCGCGACGGTGACGCCGTTCGGCAGGCGGTGCAGCCGCGCGGTCATGCTGCCACCTGCGAGTGGGCAGCGACGAAGTCGCGGATCGCATCCAGCGTCGCGGGCAGGTGCGTCTGGCGCTCGACCCCGTCCATCAGGTGCGCAAGCCGCGCCGGGAGCGCCGGTCGCACGCCGGTCGCCGCCTCGACCGCGTCGCCGAACTTGGCGGGATGCGCGGTCGCCAGCGTCACGACGGGCACGTGGCGCGGCAGCGCGGCGCGGCGCGCGGCGGCGAGGCCGATCGCGGTGTGCGGATCGATCACCTGCCCGGCGCGCACATGCGCCCAGCGCATCGCCGCGACCATCGCCGCGTGATCGACGGTGTCCGCCGCGAACAGCGCGGCGCGCGCCAGCACGTCGGCGGGGATCGCCATCCGCTTGCTGGCCTCGAACCCGCGCATCGCGCCCGACAGCGTGCCCGCGTCGCGGCCGTGCAGATCGAACAGCAGCCGCTCGAAATTGGAGGAGACCTGGATGTCCATCGACGGCGTCTGGGTCGGCACCACGGTGCCGGCCGAATAGTCGCCGGTCGCCAGCGCGCGCGCCAGGATGTCGTTGACGTTGGTCGCGACGATCAGCCGCTCGACCGGCAGCCCCATGCGCGCGGCGACATACCCCGCGAAGACGTCACCGAAATTGCCGGTCGGCACGCTGAATGCGACACTCCGCTCGGGCGCGCCGAGCCGCACCGCGGCGTAGAAATAGTAGACCACCTGCGCCGCCAGCCGCGCCCAGTTGATCGAATTGACCGCCGACAGCCCGACGCGTTCGGTAAAGGCGCGGTCGGCGAACAGCCCCTTGACCAGCGCCTGCGCGGCATCGAAGTCGCCGTCGATCGCGACGGTGTGCACGTTGGGCGCATCCACCGTCGTCATCTGGCGGCGCTGCACCTCGGACACCCGGCCGTGCGGGTAGAGCATGACGATGTCGATATGCGTACGATTGGCGACCGCCTCGATCGCCGCCGAGCCGGTATCGCCCGAGGTCGCGCCGACGATCGTGAGGTGCCTCTCGCCCCCCTTCAGGAACCGCTCGAACAACAGCCCGAGCAATTGCAGCGCGACATCCTTGAACGCCAGCGTCGGCCCGTGGAACAGCTCGAGCAGCCAGTGGCGATGATCGAGCTGGACCAGCGGGGTGACGGCATCATGCTCGAAGCGGCCATAGGCGGCCTCGCACAGCACCCGCAGATCGGCGGGCGGAACCGCGTCGCCGACGAACGACGCCAGCACACACGCCGCGGTCTCGGCATAGGAGAACCCGGCGAGGTCGGCGATCTCGTCGCGGGAGAGCGTCGGCCAGACGTCGGGCACGTAGAGCCCGCCATCGGCCGCGAGCCCCGCGAGCGTCGTCTCCTGGAAGCCCAATGCGGGCGCCTGTCCCCGGGTGCTGATATAGCGCATCGGCGCGAGGGGTTAGGACGTCGGGGTCCGGGTGGCAAGCGCGCCGGTCCGGCAGCTTGACCGGCGATCGCCGGAATCGATCGTTTCCGAACACGCGGCGTGCGGGTGATGCGGCGACTGCCCGGCCGCCCTCATCGGTCGCCGGACCGCGGGTTCCGTCGCCACAGCGCGACCGCGTAGATGGTCGCGGCGACGGCGGCGAACAGGAACCATTGCACCGCGTAGGCGAGATGGTTGTTGGGGATCGTATCGACATCGGGCGACGCGCTGGGCTGGAGGCCGGGGGCGGCGGTGTCGGCGACGAGCAGGACCTGACCGTCATGGTCGGGGCCGATCGTCCCCGCGACCTCGCCGCCGCGCCAGCCGGCGGGCGCGTCAGGACTGCGCGACCAGCCGATATCGAACGCCACGCCGGGGCCTTCGGCACCGGTTCGGCAATCGGCGATATGGCGGTAGCCGCTCTCGCCCGCCCGATTGCGCCCCGCGCTCGCGCGCCACGCGGTCGGCTGGAGGCAGAAGGCGGTCGAGCGGCGGAACAGCAATGTCTGATCGTTGGCGATGCGCGGGAAGCCGACCGCGGGCTTGTGCGCCGCCGCGGCATAGTCGGCGAGCAACGCTTCCTTCCAGCGCAGCCGGTGCAGTTGCCAGATGCCGAGCATTATCATCGCCGCCACCGCGGCGGCGACCAGCACGGTCGGCACGATCGGCAGGCGCGCCGGCGGCTTGCCCGCCGTCACGGCTCGCATGGTCCCTCGATCCGCCCTTCGCCCGCGCGATTGCGATATTCGGACGCGATCAGCATCCCCTTGGCGATCCGCAGCATGCCCAGCACCAGCGCGAAGGTGATCGGCACCCACAGCACGACATGCACCCAGAACGGCGGATGCACGGTCAGCTCGAGCGCGATCGCGCCGACGCAGACGATCGTGCCGACGATCAGCGTCAGGAACGCCGCGGGTCCGTCACCGACGTTGAACGCCGAGAGATCGAGCCCGCAGTCGCGGCAGCGGTCGGCGAACCTGATGAACCCCGCGAACAGCGTCGGCGCGCCGCAGCGCGGGCACAGCCCCTTGAAACCGACCTCGACGATCGACGGCATGGCGGCGGGTGCGGGATCGGGCATCGCGCGGCCATAGCCCATCGCCGCAGATACGCGAAGGGCGGACGCCCGCGCGCGCGCCCCCTGCCGACATCCCCGATCCCGTCGAGACTTACGGTGCGTAGGTGCCGCCCCAGCCGCCCCAGACATAGATGACGAGGAACAGGAACAGCCACACCACGTCGACGAAATGCCAGTACCAGGTCGCCGCCTCGAACCCGAAATGCGCGCGCGGGGTGAAGTCGCCCTTGTAGGCGCGGAACTGGCAGACCGCGAGGAAGATGGTGCCGATGATGACATGGAAGCCGTGGAAGCCCGTCGCCATGAAGAAGGTCGCGCCGAAGATGTTGCCCTTGAACGCGAACGGCGCGTGCGCGTACTCGAACGCCTGGATCGAACTGAACAGCAGGCCGAGCGCGATCGTGCACCACAGCCCCGCCTTGAGCCCCTTGCGGTCGCCATGGATCAGCGCGTGATGCGCCCACGTCACGGTGGTGCCCGAGCACAGCAGGATCATCGTGTTGAGCAGCGGGAAATGGAAGGGGTTGACGACCTCCATCCCCTTGGGCGGCCACACCCCGCCGACCGCGTCCACCGCCTTGGGGAACAACGAGGCATCGAAGAACGCCCAGAACCAGCCGACGAAGAACATCACCTCGGACGCGATGAACAGGATCATCCCGTAGCGCAGGTGGAGCGAGACGACCGGCGTGTGGTGCCCCTCCTTGCCCTCCTTGATGACGTCCGCCCACCAGAAGCCCATGCACGCCAGCACCAGCGCGATGCCGAGCGGCAGGATGACCTGGCCATAGGGCAGCGCGTGCAGGAACATGATGAGGCCGCCGGCCAGTACCAGCGCCGAGAACGCGCTCAGGATCGGCCACGGGCTGGGGTTCAGGATATGGTATTGATGGTCTTTCGCGCCGGCCATTTCGGTCTCTCTTCCCTGTGTGGAGGAATGCTTAGAGGACCGGCCGGCGCGCCGCAATGGTCCGCTACCCCTCGTCGGGCGCCTCTCCGGCGGGGTAGAAGGTGTAGCTCAGCGTGATCTCGGTGACGCCGTTCTCGTCGCGATCCCCGAGGAAATCGGGATCCACGTAGAACACCACCGGCATGCGCTGCGTCTCGCCCGGGCCGAGGCTCTGCTTGGTGAAGCAGAAGCACTGGACCTTGACGAAATACCGCGCCGCCTGATCGGGCGAGACGTTGAACGTGGCCGATCCGGTCAGCGGCCCGTCGGTCAGGTTGGTCGCATCGAAGAAGGCGAGCTGGCGCGCGCCGATCGCGACACGCTGCGTCTTCTGCTCGGGCTCGAACCGCCAGGCGAGCTTGGACGAGACGTTGGCATCGAAGCGCACGGTGACGATACGCCCGGTCGAGCCCGGCGCCTGCGCGCCGACAGCGATCCGCGCGGTGCCGGCGAAGCCGGTCTTCTGGCAGAACATGCGGTAGAGCGGGACCGCGGCAAACCCCATGCCGACCATCCCGCACGCCGCGGCGCCCGCGATCAGCCCGGTGCGGAGATTGCGTGCGGCGGTGCTCATCGCCCGTCCGAGGACGCGCGGGCCGGTGCGGCTCTTCCGAACAAAGCGATCAAACCATCTTCGCGATGCTGATCGCGAAGAACAGCACGACCAGCGCGAACAGGATCACCGCGGTGACGATCGAGCGCGAACGCTGGCGTGCGCGGATCGCGGCGTCCCGCCTCAGGGCGCGATCGGCATCGAAATCGGGCAGCGGCATCAGCCGTGCGCCGCCAGCAGGCGGTCGACCACCAGCACGCCGAAGGTGGCGAACAGATAGAGGATCGAATAGCCGAACAACTGGCGCTCGGCGGTCATCTTCCCGGGATCGGCCTCACGTCCGAAGCCAACGCGTGCCGCCAGCGCGACGAAAACCCCGCTCAGCACCGCCACGACCACGCCATAGACCGGTCCGGCCAGCCCGAGCGGCCATGGCGAGATCGCGACGGCGGCCATCGGCAGGCTGTAGAGGAACGCCTGCAACCGGGTCGAGCGCTGGCCCGCGACCACCGACATCATCGGCACCCCCGCCGCGGCATAGTCCGAGTTGACATACAGCGAGAGCGCCCAGAAATGCGGCGGTGTCCAAAGGAAGACGAGCAGGAACAGCAGCACCGGCAGCGCGTCGATCCGTCCGGTCGCCGCCACCCAGCCGATGAGTGCGGGGAACGCGCCCGCCGCCCCGCCGACGACGATGTTCTGCGGGGTGCGGCGTTTGAGCCAGACGGTGTAGACCAGCACGTAGAACAGGACGGAGACGGCGAGGATCGCGGCGGCGAGCAGGTTGACCGCCAGCCCCATCACGATCACCGCGAAACAGGCCAGGCCGACGCCGAAATGCAGCGCCGCCTGGCGGTCCATGCGGCCGGCGGGCAGCGGGCGGCGCATCGTGCGCTTCATCACCGCGTCGATATCGGCCTCGTACCACTGGTTGAGCGCGCCCGCGGCCCCCGCGCCGAGCGCGATGCACAGCATCGCGGTAAAGCCGAGCACGGGATGGATGTGCGCGGGCGCGGCGAGCATTCCGCACAGGCCGGTGAAGACGACCAGCGTCATCACGCGCGGTTTGGTCAGCGCGAGGAAGTCGCGCCAGTCCGCCGGCAGCCCGTCGAGCGGGGCGATCTCGGCGGCGGCGGTGGCTGCGAGGCTGGCCATCACGTCCTTGTCGGCAGGCGATGCGATCATCCGCGCGCCGTAGCCCAATCGTTCTGCCTCGTCATCCCCGCGAAAGCGGGGATGACCGCGGAGACCACGCCGGCGATCGATCAATGGCGACCGGTATCGTCGATCCGCGGGAGCTGCTCGAACTGGTGGTAGGGCGGCGGGCTCGACAGCGTCCACTCCAGCGTCGTGGCACCCGGACCCCAGGGGTTGGCGGGCGCCTTCTTGCCGGCGATCAGCGACCAGATGATGTTGACGAAGAAGAAGATCATGCCGACGGCCATGATCTTGTAGCCGTCGGTCGCCACCAGGTTCCACCTGGAAAAGGCGTCGGGATAATCGGGATAGCGGCGAGGCATGCCCTGAAGGCCGAGGAAGTGCATCGGGAAGAACAGCACGTTCACGCCGATGAAGAACAGCCAGAAGTGGAGCTGACCGAGCACTTCCGAATACATCTTCCCCGACATCTTGGGGAACCAGTAGTAGAAGCCCGCGAACAGCGAGAACACCGCGCCGAGGCTCAGCACGTAATGGAAGTGCGCGACGA
>CAXTNX010000031.1:0-13372 GCA_964245815.1 uncultured Sphingomonadaceae bacterium
GGCAAATCGCCGCCCACCATGTCGCCGTCGCGGGAATAGGCCGCCCAGCGCGCGACGAGCTGCGCCAGGATCGCGGCGCGCCCGGCGAAGCCGCCATGGATCGCATCCTCGAGATTGAGCAGGCAGAGATAATTTTCGCGCCCCTTGCGCACCGCCACTTTCGCCGCCTGCTCGGCCGGATCGGGGAACAGCCGCCTCGTCTCGCGATCGAGCTGGCGTTGCAGCGCGCGCGTATAGGTCGAGACCCACACCGTACCCCGCGCGCGCTCGGCCCAGAGCGCCGCGGGCGCGAGATAGCCGAGCGTCTTGCCGATCCCGGTGCCGGCCTGCGCGAGCAGCAGCCGCGGCCGGCCTTCGGCGAGCCGCGGCGCGAAGGCCTGCGTCGCCGCCGCGGCATAGGCGCGTTGCCCCGCGCGCGGCTCGGCACCGGCACCGGTCAGCGCATCGAGCCGGTCGAGCGTCTCCTGCCCGTCGAGCGTGACGGTGCGCGGCGGCGGGCGGGGTGCGGACTCCTGCCAGTCGGGCAGCCGCGCGAACAGCCCGCGCTCGCTGCGCGCCGGTGGCGCGAGCCGGGCCAGCACGAGCTGCGCCCAGGGCCAGCGCAGCCGGGCGAGCGCATGCGCGACATCGAACGCACCGTCGCGCTCGGGCCAGGCCGGGTCGGCGAGCGTGGCGAGCAGTGTGTCGGCGCAGGCGAGCAGCGTCGCGGTCGCCTGCGCATCGTCGGCGGGCGCGGCGAGGCCGAGCATGCGGGCGAGGCCGGCCGGGGTCGGCACCGCGAACCGCGCGGGATGAACGAAGGCGAACAGCTCGAGCAGGTCGAGCCCCGAGAGCTCGGCATGGCCGATCCGCTGCCCGACCAGCGGCGCGCCGAGCAGCACCAGCGGGCGCTCGACGGCAAGCCCGATCGCCGCGCCGCGCGCCAGGCCCCGCGTCGCGATCGCGCCGTCGTCAGCCCGCGTCGCCAGCCAGGTGCCGCCATGCGTCGCGTGCAGCGCGGCGGGGGGCGGGGGGAGCGGCATCGCCGGTCCATAGCGTGGCGTGAACGAAAGCGAAACATGGTCGCGCCGCCGTTCAAGCGCGATACAGCGATGCGGGGCTAGGTGCGGCGGCGGGAGTGCCCGTTCCGTTCGAGGCCATGTCGATGAAGCGTCTGCTGCCTGCCGCCCTCTTTCTGTTCGGCGCCATGGGTGCCGCGTCCGCCCAGGACCTGCCCGATCGCCCGATCCGGCGCGCCGAGGTGATCGCCGCGGTCAAGCGCCAGTTCGTGAGGCTCGACGCCAATCGCGACGGCATCGTCACCCGCGCCGAGTTCGACGCCTATCGCGCGCACCAGGCGCCGGCGTCGCCCGACGAGAGCCCGTTCGAGCATATCGGTGGCCACTGGTTCGATCACGCCGATCCCGACGGAACCGGCCGCGTGACCGTAGCGATGGCGGCGCGGCACCCGCTCGAGCTGTTCGACATGGCCGACGTCGATCGCGACGGCACGGTCAGCGTGGACGAGCGGCGCGTGGCGCAGGCGATGGGCTCGCTGATGGGGCATTGAGGGCGGGGCTGCCTTCGCCGTCATGCTGAACCCGTTTCAGCATCCACCGCAGGTCGCGCGCCCCGCATGGTTTGGCTTGTACCTCGGAGGCGCGCATGTGAACATTCGTGGTACCAGGGCGCCGGTGGATGCTGAAACAAGTTCAGCATGACGATATCGGACGACTGTGCCCGCCACAGTTGAGGCTATTACGGCAGATGAATAGGCGCCCAAAAACCTATCTTTCGGATGCGGCGACTTCCCTAGCCTTGCATCTGCGCCAGCGAGTTCAGGCAAAGCGATAGGGAATAGGGTTCGAAGGCGAAACTGCCTGCCGGCGTCAGATCGATCGGCGGCACCACTTATCCGCTTGAAGGTCATTTCGGAGAAGATCGTAATACAAACCTACGACGCTAGGCCGAGGGCGACCGCTGATGAGGCAAACAGGTTCGGAATAGCATGTGCAACAATGCACACCGACGTGTTGCGAGTACGAAGATAGTAGAGCGTGAAAAAAAGGTCATCAATCAGCCAAACCAAACCATGAGTCCATCCTCTCCCCACGATAAATATACTTGTCGTAATCAATATCTGGAGTGGGATAGATAGTTTTGCGGTATCAGCCAATTTCTCTAGGGCAAATGCCCTAAACGATATTTCGGTGAGCAAGGCACCGTTCGTTGCCAACAGGACGAGGATCATGCCCGGTCCCTGGAGGAGACGACCCATTAAGGCGGATTGAGTTTCGTGAAAACCAAATCTGGCGCAGAGTGCCGTGACGCCTACGGTGATCGTCACGTTGACTGTGATCCCGGTTAATCCGAGAGGAACAAGGGTCCAGCCGGGCCAACGGAGACCGATGCTGCTCAATGGCTGCCCTTCGACACCTACAACCCACGCGAGCGTCAACCACGGCGTCAGGGCAAGAGCCACCGCAGCCATAGTGTCCGTGAAGCCCACCCGACACGTGGCCAGTGCCGGTAGCGCAAGCGCAAGTGCCAAGCCGGCGAGTGCACGAGCACGGGAGGAGCTGAGCATAGGCTGTTGCATCGAGCCTAAGGTGGTCCCGGGTCACCAAAAGGGCAACGCGACCTCACCGGCACCATTCCCTCGATTTCCGTCCTTCCGCGCCAACGACACCCGCAACAACGGAACGCCCCGCCCGGTTGTCCCGCCGTCGCCCCGGCACTATGCCGCGCGCGATGAGCGATCCCGTGTCCCCCGATCTGCGCGCCGCCGCGCTCGTCTCCAAGGCCTGGCCCTATGAGGAGGCGCGCAAGCTGCTCAAGCGCTGGCCGGACGGCAAGGTCGATGGCGCGGCGATCGTGTTCGAGACCGGCTACGGGCCCTCGGGGCTGCCGCACATCGGCACGTTCACCGAGGTCGCGCGCACCTCGATGGTGCGCAACGCGCTCGCCGAGCTGGCGGACGTGCCGACCCGGCTGATCGCGTTCAGCGACGACATGGACGGGATGCGCAAGGTGCCGGGCAACCTGCCCAACCCGACCATGCTCGCCCGGCATCTCGACCAGCCCTTGTGCCGGGTGCCCGATCCGTTCGGCACGCACGACAGCTTCGCCGCGCACAACAACGCCCGGTTGCGCGGCTTCCTGGATGCGTTCGGTTTCGACTATGCGTTCCTCGCCGCCTCCACCGCCTATCCGGACGGGCGCTTCGACGAGACGCTGCGCGCGATCCTGCGGCATTACGATGCGGTCATGGCGATCATGCTGCCGACGCTCGGCGCGGAGCGGCGGCGGACCTATTCGCCGATCTTCCCGATCCATCCCGGGACCGGCAAGGTGCTCCAGGTGACGATCGAGGTCGTCGACGCCGACGCCGGCATCGTCGCCTACACCGATCCGGACAGCGGCGAACGGCGCGAGCAGTCGGTGCTGGGCGGGCGGGCCAAGGCGCAGTGGAAGGTCGACTGGGCGCTGCGCTGGGTCGCGCTCGGCGTCGATTACGAGATGGCGGGCAAGGACCTGATCGACAGCGTCGCGCAATCGGGCCGGATCGCGCGGGCGCTCGGCGGCCGTCCGCCGGAGGGCTTCAACTACGAGCTGTTCCTCGACGAGGACGGCGCCAAGATCTCCAAGACCAGGGGCAACGGGCTGACCATCGAGCAGTGGCTCGCCTATGCGCCGATCGAGAGCCTCGCCTTCTACATCTATCGCGAGCCGAGAAAGGCGCGGGCCCTCAGCCTGAGCGTGATCCCCCGCGCGGTCGATGAATACCATCAGTTCCTCGCCGCCTATCCCGATCAGCCGATCGCGCAGCAGCTCGGCAACCCGGTCCATCACGTCCATCTGGGCCGCGTGCCGCGCGTTGAGATGCCGGTGAGCTATGCGCTGCTGCTCAATCTGGTCGGCGTGGCGGCGACCGACGACAAGGACCTGCTGTGGCGTTACGTCCGGCGCTACGCGCCGCAGGCGAGCCCGGAGACGCACCCCGCGCTCGATGCGCTGCTTGGCCATGCGATCGTCTATTACCGCGACTTCATCGCGCCGTCGCTCCACCGGCGCGCGCCCGATGCACGCGAGGCGGCGGCGTTGGCGGACCTGCTCGCCCGGTTCGCGGCGTTGCCGAACGACGCGACCAGCGATACCATCCAGAACGAGGTGTTCGAAGCCGGGAAGGCGGCGGGCTTCGATCCGCTGCGCGACTGGTTCAAGGCATTGTACGAAATCCTGCTCGGATCGAGCCAGGGCCCGCGCATGGGAAGTTTCGCGATGCTCTACGGTCTCGACAACACGCGCAAACTCGTCGCGGCGGCGCTTTTGCCTGTGGTGTGACCTTCCGGCGACACCCGTCTGCGACGATGGCGCGTTCAACCGAATGGTCCACCCCCTTTCGGACTGGCCTGACGCGTTCGCGAGGACGCGTTACGCCGGCCGCGTCGCCGCTTCCGCACGACGCGGCCACCGGCGGGGGTGGACCATCCCGGCCCCGGTGCCGCCTTGACGACGCCCACAAGGGCCACGCAAAGGATGCCATGCGTTTTCTGTCCCGTACCGCGTGCGTCGCGCTGCTGTTCTCCGTCTCTTCAAACCCGGCGATCGCCGCGGGTCCGCGCGACACGCTGATCCGCGCGGCGTTCTCGACCCGCGACAAGGACGCCGCGATCGCGCTGGTGTCGGATGCGCTGGCGCAGAGCACCGCGACGCTCGCACGCAGTCCCGGCGATCGCGAGGCGGCGCTCCAGCAGGCGCTGGCGATCGGCTATCGCGGACAGCTCAAGCGATCCGCCGGCGACGCCAAGACCGCGCATGAGGATTTCGTCGCGCTCGCCCGCGCCGATCCGCGCAACGCCGAAGTGCAGGTCGCGATCGCCGGCTGGCACCTGACCGCGGTCGGCGAGCTCGGACCGTTCCTGGCGCGGACCGTGATCGGGGCGAGCCGCGAGACCGGCTATGCCGCGCTCGATCGGGCGGTCGCGCTGGGCGGCAACCGCGCCTTCTTCCCCGCCTATGCGGCGCTGATCCGCCTGCGCCTCGATCCCAAGGATACCCGGACGCCCCTGGTGCTGATCGACAGGGCGGTGGCGTCCACCGCACCGACGCCGATCGACAGGATCATGCAGCGCGCCGCCGCCCGGGTGGGGACCGCGCTGCGCGCCGGCGACGCTGCGGGTGCGGCGGCGATCACCCGTCAGCAATTGCCGTTCGGCCAGATCGAATAGGGACGGGAAGCCGAACGATGGCACGAGATCGCATGCCGCGCACCGTCCTCATCACCGGCGCGACATCGGGCATTGGCGCCGCCGCCGCGCGTGTCTTCGCCGCCGCCGGCTGGCAGGTGATCGCCACGGGCCGGCGGGCGGAGCGGCTGGCCGCGCTCGCCGCGGAAATCGGCGGGGATGCGGTGCATATCGCGGCGTTCGACGTGTGCGACGACACCGCGCGCGATGCCGCGCTCGCCGCGCTGCCCGAGCGGTTTGGCGGCATCGACCTGCTCATCAACAATGCCGGGCTCGCGCTCGGCACCGCGCCCGCGCAGACCGCGGATACCGGGCAGTGGAAGCGGATGATCGACACCAATGTCGTCGCGCTGGTCGCGCTGACCCGCGCGGTCCTGCCCGGCCTGGTCGAACGTAGGGGTGCGGTCATCAACCTCTCGTCGGTCGCGGCGACCTATCCCTATGCCGGTGGCAACGTCTATGGCGGCACCAAGGCGTTCGTCGCGCAGTTCTCGCTGGGGCTGCGCTCGGACCTGCACGGCACCGGCGTGCGCGTCACCTCGATCGAGCCGGGCATGGTCGAGACCGAGTTCACGACGGTGCGCACCGGCGATCGGGCGGCGTCGGAAACGCTCTACAAGGGCGCCAATGCGATGACCGGGGAGGATATCGCCAGGACAATGCTTTGGGTCGCGGAACTGCCGCCCCATCTCAATATCAACCGGCTCGAGCTGATGCCGGTCAGCCAGTCCTTCGCGGGCTTCCAGGTCGCGCGCGCGGACTGAGCACAGTGTTCAGCCGACCGGCGCGCGGTGGAGCAGCGCCGCGCGCAGGCACGTGCAGACCAATTCGTCGCGCTGGTTGTGCAGGCGGTGCGCGAAGGTGACGATGCCGGCCTGCGGCCGCGACCGGCTGTCCTTGAGCGCGACGACCTCGCTGTCGGCATGCAGCGTGTCGCCGATGAACACGGGCGCGGGCATGACGAGCTTGTCGTAGCCGAGATTGGCGACGAGCGTGCCCATCGTCGTGTCGCCGACCGACAGCCCGACCATCAGCGCGAAGGTGTAGGTGCCGTTGACGAGGATGCGCCCGAACGCGCTGGCTTTCGCCGCCTCGGCATCGAGGTGGAGCGGCTGCGGGTTGTGCGTCATCACGGTGAACAGCAGGTTGTCGGTCTCCGTGACGGTGCGGCGCAGATCGTGGACGATCCGGTCGCCGATGCGCCACTGGTCGTAGAAGCGTCCTGCCATACGCCGATCCCTTGGTCATGATCCGTTCGGGCTGAGCGAAGTCGAAGCCATGTTCCTCCCGGAAAAGAACGGCCTTCGACTCCGCTCAGGGCGAACGGTGTCTGGATTACGCCTTCGCCTCGATCCGCGCGAGCATCATGCCCTCGGACACCTGCGCGCCCGCGCTCGCCATGAGCTCGGCGACCACGCCGTCGAACGGCGCGAGCAACGCCTGCTCCATCTTCATCGCCTCGATGACGACGAGCCGCTGGCCCCGGATCACCGTCTCGCCCTGCGCCACTGCGACCGCGATGACGCGGCCGGGCATGGGGGCGAGGATCGCGCCGTCGCCGGCCGAGGCGCCTGTCGTGAGATTTGGCCGCGTCCGGACATGAAGTGCCTCGCCTTCATCAAATACCACGATCCCGTCGTCGGCGCGTTCTGCGGACACGAAGCGATCCTGCCAGTCGCGTGGTAAGTCATACGCTTCCATCCTGTTATTGACCGCGAATGCGACCCTTCGTTCGTCGGGGGCATTGATGCGGAAGCCTGGAAGGTCGATCCAAACCTGGCCGGGCCGCTTGATGTGGGCCAGATCGCGATAAGTCCCATACCCGCTGATCCCGTCGCGGCCCCGGAGGATCAATGCTGCACCTGCATCTTGCGCAAGCGAAGCGAGGACCAGCGACGGGTCAGCGAGTGCCGGATGATCGGCGATGTAACTGGTCGTTGCCGATCCGGCCGCGAAACCAGCGCTGTCTAGGAGTCGGGTAAGGAACCCGGCATTGGACCGGACCGGCCAGACTTCGACGCCACCACAAACCTGGGCAAGATCGGTTCGCGTGTCCTCGCGCGATGTCGCGTGGACGATCACCTTGGCCATCATCGGATCGTAGAACGGCGTGACGTCATCACCTTCGTCGACGCCCGAGTCGATACGCACATCAATGCCGGCGGGCGAGGGGATCACGAGATGATCCAGCCGCCCCGTGCTCGGCAAGAACCCCGTCGCCGGGTTCTCTGCATACAACCGCGCCTCGATCGCCCAGCCGTCGATCGCGAGCTCGTCCTGGCGCCTGGGCAGCGGCTCGCCGCTCGCGACGCGGAGCTGCCATTCGACGAGATCCTGGCCGGTGATCGCCTCGGTGACGGGATGCTCGACCTGGAGGCGCGTGTTCATCTCCATGAACCAGATGCGGTCGGCGCGGAGACCCTCCGACGCGTCGGCGATGAACTCGATCGTGCCCGCCCCGACATAGTCGACCGCCTGCGCCGCCTTGACCGCGGCCGCGCAGATCGCGGCGCGCGTCTCGGCATCCATGCCGGGGGCAGGGGCCTCCTCGATCACCTTCTGGTGGCGGCGCTGGAGCGAGCAGTCGCGCTCGAACAGGTGGACGACCTGACCGTGCGTGTCGCCGAACACCTGCACCTCGATGTGGCGCGGCGAGAGGATGTACTTCTCGATCAGCACGCGATCGTCGCCGAACGCGGCGGCGGCCTCACGCTTGCAGCTCGCCAGCGCGTCGGCGAAGTCGGCGGCGCTCTCGACGCGGCGCATGCCCTTGCCGCCGCCGCCCGCCACTGCCTTGACCAGCACCGGATAGCCGATCGCGTCCGCTTCCGCCTGGAGGCGCGCGGGCGCCTGATCCGCGCCGAGATAGCCGGGCGTCACCGGCACGCCCGCCGCCATCATCCGCGCCTTGGCGGCGTCCTTGAGCCCCATCGCGCGGATCGCCGCCGGCGGCGCCCCGACCCAGACCAGCCCCGCGGCGAGGACGGCGTCGGCGAACTCGGCATTCTCGGAGAGGAAGCCATAGCCCGGATGGATCGCCTCGGCGCCGGTCTCGCGCGCGGCGGCGAGGATGCGATCCTGGCGCAGATAGCTGTCGCGCGCCGGTGCGGTGCCGATGCAGACGGCGGCGTCGGCCTCGCGGACGAACGGCATCGACGCGTCGACGTCCGAATGCACCGCGATCGTGCGGATGCCCATACGCCTGGCGGTGCGGATGATCCGCCGCGCGATCTCGCCGCGATTGGCGATGAGCAGGGAGCGGATCATGACAAATCTTCCCCGGAACGGGGAGGGGGACCATGCGAAGCATGGTGGAGGGGCGCGACCGCCGTGAAGCCCGAGGGTCGTCGGCGGAGCGCCTGCCGCAGCAGGACCTCGGGAAGCGACAGATCGCGTCTGAGCTGACGGGCGGCGCGCACCGTCCGGCCGGGTGCCGGGAGCGCGGCGGGCGCCCCTCCACCACGCTTCGCGCGGTCTCCCTCCCCCTTCCGGGGAGGATTGTGCGGCTCGCTTCCCATCACATCCGGAACACGCCGAACCGCGCCCGCTCCGCGATCGGCGCGTTCAGCGTGGCGGCCAGCGCCAGCCCCAGCACGTCGCGGGTCTGGACGGGGTCGATGATGCCGTCGTCCCACAGCCGCGCGGTGGCGTAATAGGGGTTGCCCTCGTCCTCATACTTGGCGCGGAGCGGCGCCTTGAAGGCTTCGGCCTGCTCGGGCGTCCAGGTGTCGGCGTCGCGGTGGACGGTCGCCAGCACCGAGGCGGCCTGCTCGCCGCCCATCACGCTGATCCGCGCATTGGGCCAGGTGAACAGGAAGCGCGGCTGATAGGCTCTGCCGCACATCCCGTAATTGCCCGCGCCGAAGCTGCCGCCGATCAGCACGGTGATCTTGGGCACGCTCGCGGTCGCCACCGCGGTGACGAGCTTGGCGCCATGTTTGGCAATGCCTTCGGCCTCGTACTTACCACCCACCATGAAGCCCGAGATGTTCTGGAGGAACAGCAGCGGCACGCGGCGCTGGCAGGCGAGCTCGATGAAGTGCGCGCCCTTCTGCGCGCTCTCCGAGAACAGCACGCCGTTGTTGGCGAGGATCGCCACCGGCATCCCCCAGATGCGCGCGAAGCCGCAGACCAGGGTGGTGCCGTAGAGCGCTTTGAACGCGTGCAGCTCGGAGCCGTCGACGATGCGCGCGATGACCTCGCGGACGTCGTAGGGCGCGCGCACGTCCTGCGGGACGATGCCGTAGAGCTCGGCCGCGTCGAAGCGCGGCGGGCGAGGCTCGGCGAGCGCGATGTCGATCGCCTTCACCGTGTTGAGCGTGGCGACGATGTCGCGGACGATGAGCAGCGCGTGCTCGTCGTTCTCCGCGACGTGATCGACGACGCCGGACCTGCGGCCGTGGGTCTCGGCACCGCCCAGTTCCTCCGCCGAGATCACCTCGCCGGTCGCGGCCCTGACCAGCGGCGGGCCGGCGAGGAAGATCGTGCCCTGATCGCGGACGATCACGCTCTCGTCGGACATCGCGGGCACATAGGCGCCGCCCGCGGTGCAGCTCCCCATCACGCAGGCGATCTGCGCGATGCCTTCCGCCGACATCCGCGCCTGGTTGTAGAAGATCCGGCCGAAATGGTCGCGATCGGGAAAGACCTCGGCTTGGTGCGGCAGGTTGGCGCCGCCGCTGTCGACCAGATAGAGGCACGGCAGCCGGTTCTCGCGCGCGATCTCCTGCGCGCGCAGGTGCTTCTTGACCGTGATCGGGTAATAGGCGCCGCCCTTCACCGTCGGATCGTTGGCGACGATCATGCACTCGCGCCCCGAGACGCGGCCGATGCCCGCGATCATGCCCGCGCCGGGGGCCTCGCCGTCATACAGGCCGTCGGCGGCGAGCTGGCCGATCTCGAGGAGGGGCGAACCCGGATCGAGCAGGCGATGGACGCGGTCGCGGGGCAGCAGCTTGCCGCGCGCGACATGGCGATCGCGATGCGCCGGCGATCCGCCGAGCGCGCTCGCCGCGACCCTGGCGCGCAGCGCGGCGGCGAGCGCGCGATTGTGCGCGGCGTTGGCGGCGAACTGGTCCGACGACGTGTCGATCAAAGAGGTGAGGCGGGTCATGTACGATCCTCGCCACGCTCTCGTGGGGCGGGGGACCATGCGAAGCGTGGTGGAGGGGTTATTTGCGGCGCAAGGCCCCTCCACCACTCGCTTCGCGAGCGGTCCCCCTCCCCTGCGAAAGCAGGGCAGGACCGTTGTCTCTCGCCCCTCACTGCGCCCTCGGCGTGTCCGGGCCGATCAGCTCGCGGCCGATCAGCATCCGGCGGACCTCGTTGGTGCCGGCGCCGATGTCGAGCAGCTTGGCGTCGCGCCAGTAGCGCTCGACCGGCCAGTCCCGGGTATAGCCCGCGCCGCCCAGCGCCTGGATCGCCTCGCCCGCAACCCGCACCGCATTCTCCGACGCGTAGAGGATCGCGCCTGCCGCATCCTGGCGCGTCGTCTTGCCGGCGTCGCACGCGCGCGCCACCGCATAGACGTAGGCGCGCGCCGAGGAAAGCGCGACCGCCATGTCGGCGACCTTGCCCTGCATGAGCTGGAACGCGCCGATCGGCCTGCCGAACTGGCGACGTTCGCGCAGATACGGCAGCACCGTGTCCAGACACGCCTGCATGATGCCGAGCTGGATCCCCGACAGCACGACGCGCTCGTAATCGAGACCGCTCATCAGCACCGTCACGCCGCCGTCGAGCGGCCCCATCACCTGGGCCTCGGGGACGACGCAATCGTCGAACACCAGCTCGGCGGTGGGCGAGCCGCGCATGCCAACCTTGTCGATCTTCTGGCCGATCGAGAAGCCGGGGAACCCCTTCTCGATCAGGAACGCGGTGATGCCCTTCGATCCCGCGTCGGGCGTGGTCTTGGCATAGACCACCAGCGTATCCGCGTGGGATGCGTTGGTGATCCAGAACTTGGTGCCGTTGAGCCGGTAGCCGCCGTCGACCCGGTCGGCGCGCAGCTTCATCGAGACGACGTCCGATCCGGCACCGGCCTCGGACATGGCGAGGCTGCCGACATGCGCGCCCGAGATCAGCCCGGGCAGATACTTCGCCTTCTGCCCGGGCGAGCCCCACCGGCGGATCTGGTTGAGGCACAGATTGGAGTGCGCGCCGTAGGACAAGCCGACCGACGCCGATGCCCGGCTGATCTCCTCGATCGCGACGACATGCTCGAGATAGCCGAGACCCAATCCGCCGTCGGCCTCGCCGACGGTGATGCCGTGCAGGCCGAGCGCGCCCATCTCGGGCCACAGCTCGCGCGGGAAGGCGTCCTCGGCGTCGATCCGCGCGGCGATCGGCGCGATCCGCTCGTCGGCGAAGCGACGCACGGTGTCGCGGATCATGTCCGCCATCTCGCCGAGGCCATGGTCGAGGTCCGCCATCCACTCTCCGATCGTCTGTCTCGCCGGGTCGCTAGCAGCCGCGGCAGCAGCCCGCAAACCTCATGCCGACTCCATCGCGCCCAGCACGGTATCGACGGCGATGCTCGCGAAGGTCGCGAAATTGTCCGAGACGCCATAGGGCAGCAGCAGCATGCGATCGTGGACGAGCGATCCGCAGCTGTAGACGACGTTGGGCACATAACCGTCGCGTTCGCCACGCTGCGGCTTGACGAGCGGGAGGGGCGTCCGCGCCAAAACCTTCGACGGATCGTCCCGGTCGAGCAGGCAGGCACCGATGCTGTAGTTGCGGACCATCCCGACGCCATGGGTGAGCACGAGCCAGCCCTCGTCGATCTCGATCGGCGGGCCGCAATTGCCCATCTGGACGAACTCCCACGGGTAACGCGGCCCGATCAGCTTCTCGCCGCCCTCCCAATGATAGAGATCGTCGGAGGCGAGCAGCCAGATGCTCTCGGTATCCTGCCGGCCGAGCATCATGAACCGTCCGCCGATCTTGCGCGGGAACAGCGCCATCCCCTTGGCGCTTGCCGCTGCACCGGTCATCACGCGCATCTCGAAGGTCTTGAAGCCCGTTCCACGCAGCATCTCGCACCGTGCGTCGCGACCGTCGAACGCGGTGTAGGTGCCGAGATACTCGATCGTGCCATCGTCCTCGACGAAGCGGGTCAGCCGCAGATCCTCGATCCCCTGGCGCTGGCTCGGCGTGACCGGGAACAGCACGCTTTCCGAGACGTCGAGGCTGCCTTCGCAGACGATGCTGGTGATGCCGTCGTCGGGATCGTCGCCGGCCTCGATCAGCGGCGAGATCGCTTGGCCGCTCGGCGGCTCGATCGCGAAGCCGTCCGCGGCGTTCCAGGTGCCGGTGCGGAAGGTCACCGACGAGACGTGTCCCTCGCCGATGCCGCGGAGCGAGATCAGCAGCCGGATCGTGCCCGGTGCGACGCCGTCCTGATCGGGATGCAGCACCATGCTCGGGTTGAACAGCGCCGCCGCCTCGAACGAGTATTCCTCGCTGAAATAGGCGCCGAGCACGACCTGGACATCGTGCGGCACGTCGGCGGGGCAGGTCAGCGTCTCGCGGACCTGTTCGAAGCGGCGGACGAGCAGCCCCTCGAGATCGCGGTGCCGATCGGCGATCGCCGCGACCAGCAACTCGTGGCGCGCGCGCAGCGCCGGCGCGTCGAGCGTCAGCACGCGATCGACGATGTTCTGCATCCGCGGGTGCGCGTCGTTACGGAACGCCTCCGGATAGGACGCGTCGAACGGCCGGATCACGGTCCGCGACGGATCCGGGCGCAGCTGGAGGCCAGAACGCGTCAACAGGTCCGGGTCGTCGGTCATCGATCAGTCTCCGCTGGCAAGCGTGGCGCGAACGCGCCAGCGCCCGGATCGCTGCGGCGATCCGGCGATCAGCCGAACGGACGGTCGAGCGTGACGTGGCCGTCGCGGCGGAGACGGTCGACCGCGCGCTTGACCTGCTCGCTGTCGCCGCGCGGCAGGATCAGCACGGCATCCGGGGTGGCGACGACGATCAGGTTCTGGATGCCGATCGCGGCGACCAGCGGCCCCTCGGAGCGGATCAGGCAATTGTGCGTGTCGAGTGCGACGACGTCGCCGAACTGGTGCGTGCCTACTACCGCCACGTGCCGGCCGACGACGTGCTCGGCCGCACCGACGCCGACGTGTACGGGG
>CAXTNX010000031.1:13382-36520 GCA_964245815.1 uncultured Sphingomonadaceae bacterium
CGAACTGGGCGTTGCCGAACGCGTCCTTGCGCGCGAACTCGTGCAGCGCGTCCCAGCTGCCGATGTCCGACCACCCCATCTCGACCGGCACGACCGCGACCTTGCCGGCCTTCTCCATCACCGCATAATCGACCGAGTCGGAGGGCGCGGCGGCGAACGCGACCGGATCGGGATGTAGCCGGTTCCCTTCGGTGCGGCCCCGCTCGACCGCGCGCCGCGCGGCCCGCGCGATGTCGGGCGCGTGCGCCTCCAGCGCGGCCATGAAGGCCTTGGCGGTGAACAGGAAGATACCGCCGTTCCAGGCGTAGCAGCCCTGATCGAGATAGTGCTGCGCGGTGGCGAGATCGGGCTTCTCGACGAACCGCTCGACGCAATGCACGCCGTCCGCGATCACCGGCCCGCGACAGATATAGCCATAGCCGGTGTGCGGCGCGGTCGCGGCGATGCCGAACGTCGCGAGCCAGCCATCCTCGACCACCGGGATCGCGCGACCGATCGCGGCGCGGAAGGCGTCGACATCCCCGATGACGTGATCGCTCGGCATCACCAGCAGCAGCGCCTCCGGCGCGGCGGCGCACGCCGCCAACGCGATCGCCGCGGCGGTGTTGCGCGCGGTCGGCTCGAGGATGACGAGCGCGTCGGCGATGCCGGTCGCGGCGAGCTGCGTCTCGACATCGTCGGCATGCGCGGCGTTGGCGACGACGATCGGCGCGGCGAAGCGATCGTCGCCGAGCGTGCGCGCCGCGGTCAGCTGGAGCATCGTCTCGCCATGGGTCAGCGCCAGGAGCTGCTTGGGCCGGCCCGACCGCGACAATGGCCACAGCCGCGTGCCCGATCCCCCGGACAGGATGACGGGGACGACGGGACGGCGTTCGGTCATCGGGGCGGGCTTCCTCTCGCTGGATCGGTCGGTCGACGCGTGGGAGCGGTGCCGGTCAGCCCGCGACCCTGGCGCTGCCGGCGGGCAGGCCGACGGGGCGCGACGGCTTGCCGATCGCGACATAGGCGAGGCCCGCGCGTGTCGCATCGGCATGGCTGTAGACGTTGCGTAGATCGACGAGCAGCGGCATGCGCATCGCGGCCGCGACGCGGGCGAGATCCAGCGCGCGGAACGCGTCCCACTCGGTCACCACCACCACCGCGTCCGCGCCCTTGGCGGCGACGTAGGGATCGTCGATGAAGGCGACGTCGCTCAGCACCTTGCCCGCCTGCTCGAAGCCCTCGGGATCGCACGCGCGCACCGTCGCGCCGGCATCCTGCAGCGCCTGGACGATGGCGATCGCCGGGCTGTCGCGCATGTCGTCGGTGTTGGGCTTGAAGGTCAGCCCGAACAGCGCGACGGTCTTGCCGTCGGCGCTGTCGCCCATCGCCTTGATGATCTTGCGCCCCATCGCGCGCTTGCGCGCCTCGTTGACCTGGACCACCGCATCGACGATCTTGAGCGACACCTCGGATTGCTCAGCGGTCTGGAGCAGGGCGAGCGTGTCCTTGGGGAAGCACGAGCCGCCATAGCCGGGGCCGGCATGGAGGAACTTGCGCCCGATCCGGTTGTCCATCCCCATGCCGCGCGCGACCTCCTGGACGTCGGCGCCGGTCGCCTCGCACAGGTCGGCGATCTCGTTGATGAAGGTGATCTTGGTCGCGAGGAAGGCGTTGGCGGCGTATTTGATGAGCTCGGCGGTGCGCCGGCTCGTGAACAGCACCGGCGCCGCCTGGTTGAGCGACAGCGGCCGGTAGATGTTGGCGAGCACCTCGCGCGCGGCGTCGTCCTCGACGCCGCAGACGACGCGGTCGGGGCGTTTGAAGTCCTCGATCGCGGCGCCTTCGCGGAGGAACTCGGGATTGGAGGCGACATGGATGCGGCGATCGGGGGCGACGCGGGCGACGATGCGCTCGACCTTGTCGCCGGTGCCGACCGGCACGGTCGACTTGGTGACGAGCACCGCGTCGTGACGCAGCGAGGCGGCGACCTCCTCGACCGCGGCGAACACATAGCTCAGATCGGCATGGCCGTCGCCGCGGCGCGACGGCGTGCCGACACCGATGAACACCGCGTCCGCATCCGCCACCGCGCGCCCGGCATCGGTGGTGAAGCTCAGCCGCCCGGCGCGGACGTTGGTCGCGACGAGCGCGGCGAGACCCGGCTCGTAGATCGGCATCACGCCGTCGATCAGCCGCGCGATCTTGTCGGCGTCCTTATCGACGCAGACCACGTCATGTCCGAAGTCGGAGAAGCAGGCGCCCGACACCAGACCGACATACCCCGTTCCGATCATCGTGATGCGCATCGAGAACCCCTCATCTGGAACGACATCGCCGCGCTACACGCGCGGGCCGGGACTTTCCAGAGGCCGCGCGGCGGTTCTGTACCGCATCGCACCATGGCAGGACATCGGGACGGCGCGGATCGACTTCGCCGGGAGAGGCAACTAGGCGTGAGCCGCATCGAATCGGAGGCAGGCATGAAAGCAACCGTCGTGACGGCCATGCTCGCGATGGCGCTCGCCGGTTGCGACCGTGCGCCGCCGCCCACCGCCCGTCCGGTCGACGAGGCGGACAACGCGGCCGCCGCGGCCGGCGCGCGGGAGGCCAACGCGATGATGGCGGCGACCCGCCAGGATGCGCTCGAGACGCGTGTCGCGACGCTCGAGAACGAGATGGACACGCTCAAGGCGCAGGTCGATACGCGCGCCGATCTCAGCGCCGCGCTGGCGCCGCCGCCGGTCGTGCCGCATCTGCCTCCGGAGCCGGGCAACGGCGCCGCGGCGAACTAGGTGACCGCGTTCCGCGCGCGTCCTCAGCGCTCCTTGCGGACCATCGCGAGCGCGAGCCGATAGAGGTGGCGATAGTAGCGCGAGGTCGAGGCGCTGGCGATGCGGCGCGCGAGCTCGTTCGCCGCATCGGTGCCGAACCGCTGCACGTAGTAGCGAGCATATTCGGGTGCCCGCGAGCGCGCCTCGCGCCGTTCATGTGCCGAAAGCCACATCGCCCTGCTATGCCACGCAGATCATAGTAAAGGGTGAATTGCGGGCCCGCGCTCGGCATCCCCTGGCGGCGCCATGGTCGCCGACCGGCCGCCAGCCCCGGTTCCGCGCAAGACCGCGCGCGACCCTGTCCAATCGCTCTGGCCCGAACATCCTCGCTTCCGATCAGCCTTGTCTCGGCAGTTACGCGGCGACGCCCCGTCCGGATGACGTCCGTCGCAGCGACGCCGGCATGGTGTCGCCTCTCGTTCGACGTGACGCTTCCCTCATTCCGTCTCGGGGGCCGAGGCCGCCATCGTGGGTGGCGGCATCGCGAGACGCGCCACCTGCCATGGGCCGTCGCGACCCTCGCGGATCAGCTTGATCCCGCACACCCGGCAGCGGCCGCGATAGGTCGTCTCGATCTTGCGGACGGTCTCGCGCGCGCGGCGATGACCGAGGATGCGACAGGCCAGCTTCCCCGCCGCCTGCCGCAGCGCCTCGCGCATCGATTCGCCGGTGACGAGACGATAGGCGATCCCCGCGAACGCCAACGCGATCGCCGCGATCAACAGGAGGGTGGACGGTTTCATTCCGCAGCCATGCTTGCGCAAGCGCCGGCGGCTGTCCAGTCGGCTTTGGTCGCGCTATCCCGCGTCGGGGCAGTTGGCCCCGGATCGGGCGACCGCCGCGTCATCGACGCCGCGAGACCGGCCTGTCGGAGCCGTTCGGCGGCGCCGCGATCCGCCGGATGCATGTTCCTTGCCCGCGCGGGCGATCTGCCCGATGAGGCGCGGAGCGGCCGGCCGCAGCGGCCGGCAACGCTGCGGCGTTGATCCGAAAGACGCCCGCGACCGTATCTCGAAGGATGCGACCGATGTCCGATGATCCCACCGTCCCGCCGCGCGGCGGCGACCTCGTCTATCGCCACCGTCTGCCGGCGCGGCTGTGGCACTGGGCCAATGCGCTCGCGGTGATCGTCATGCTGATGAGCGGGCTGATGATCCTCAACGCGCATCCGCGGCTTTATTGGGGCGCCTATGGGGCGAACGCGGATCATGCCTGGCTGGAGGTGCTGCCCCACCATCTGCGCATCGGCCCGGTGACGCTGCCGGTGCCGTGGCTCGGCGTGACCCCGCCCGGGGGGCGCTACGTCGCCTTCCCGCCGCTCGTCACCATCCCCTCGCATTACGATCTGTCGGGCGCGCGGCGCTGGCATTTCGCGTTCGCCTGGCTGCTGGTGGTGCCGGGGCTGCTGTTCTGGCTGTGGGGCTTCACCCGCCGTCATTTCCGCCGCGATCTCGCGCCGACGACGCACGAACTCGCGCCGTCGCATGTGTGGCACGACATCAAGCGCCATGCGCGGCTGCGCTTCCCCACCGGCGCCGCGGCGCGGCACTACAACATCCTCCAGAAGCTCGCCTATCTGTCGGTGATCTTCGTGATGCTGCCGGGCGCGATCCTGACCGGCCTCACGCTGTCGCCGGGGATGAATGCCGGCTGGCCGTGGCTGCTCGTCGCGTTCGGCGGCCGCCAGTCGGCACGCTCGATCCACTTCCTGTGCGCGAGCGGGCTGGCGCTCTTCATCCTCGTCCATCTCGTGATGGTCGTGCTGGCGGGGCCGTTCAACGAGGTCCGCTCGATGCTCACCGGCCGCTATCGCCTGCCCCGGGAGCGGGGGGAATGACCGCGCGGCTCTCGCGGCGCGCGCTGATCGGCTCGCTGTCGGCGGGCGCGGGCGGGCTGCTCGTGGCGGGGTGCGACCGGATCAACTCGTCGCCGACCGTCCAGCGCGTGCTCGATCTCGGCGGCACCGCGACGTTCGCGGCGCAGCGCATCGTCGTCGACCGCTCGGCGCTCGCGCCCGAGTTCGCGGCGTCGGACATTTCGCCGGTGTTCCGCACCAACGGCAACGCCATGCCGCATTCGCTCGAATACGCCGGGCATCTCGCGACCGGCTTCGCCGACTGGCGGCTGGTCGTCGACGGGCTGGTGGCGACGCCGCTATCGCTGTCGATGGACGGGTTGCGCGCGTTGCCCCGCCGCACCCAGATCACCCGCCACGATTGCGTCGAGGGCTGGAGCGCGATCGGCCGATGGACCGGCACGCCGCTCGGGCTGCTGCTGCGCCAGGCCGGGATGCGGAACAGCGCGCGCTATGTCGTGTTCCATTGCGCCGACAGCTTCGGCGCCAACCCCTATTACGAGTCGGTCGACCTGATCGATGCGCTCCACCCGCAGTCGATCCTCGCCTGGGGACTGAACGGCCACGCGCTCGCCGTCGGGCACGGCGCGCCGCTCAGGCTGCGGGTCGAGCGCCAGCTCGGCTACAAGCACGCCAAGTACGTCCAGCGTGTCGAGGCGGTGGCGAGCCTCGCCGGTATCCATGGCGGCAAGGGCGGGACCTGGGAGGACCTTGCCGGCTACCAATGGTATGCGGGGATCTGAGCATGACCCCGCCTTCCGGCAGGGGGGAAGATCGGCGCGCCCGGCCTTGCTGAATTCACCGGCGGGGTGCGATTAGGGCTTCCGCCCGGGGCGCCGCGTGCGCTAGGTTTCGTTGCCGGATTTATGTCGGGCCTGTATCGAGCGTGACGTGGCGGGGGCGCCGCGCTTTGGGGAGCAGGCGGCAGGCGTGGCGCATCCAGACCGTTCCAGCACGACATGGACGCCGGGTTCAGCCCGCGGGCAGCGCCAGCGTGCGCGCGGCGTCGTCCAGCCGGGTCAGCGTCGCGGCGTCGCCGGCGAAGGCGTGCCGGCCGTCGGCGAGCGCGGCGCGCGCGCCGGCGGTATCGCCCAGCACGCTGCGCGCGCGCATCAGCCTGATCCAGCCATCGGCGTCCTGGGGGTGCGCCTTCAGTCGCGCCGCCAGACTGTCGACCATGCCGTGCGCCATCGCGTCCTGCTGGCGGGGCGTCATCGCGGCGGCGGCGGCGATCTGGTCCGGAGTCGGGCCGGGGATGCCCGCGCTGGCGACGTCGCCGCCGGGCGCGACGGGCGGCGCGGCGTCGGGGAGGCGCCCGGCGATGTCGATCCCGTCGCGCGCCGCGACCTGGACGACCAGCGCATGGATCGACTGCGCGTAGGGCGCATTGGCGGGGCTGTCCTTGAGCAGCGCGATCCAGTCGTTGACCGCGCCCTTGTGATCGCCCGCGACGTCCTTCTCGACGGCAAGGAAATAGCGCGCGCGCGCATCCCTGGGGTCGAGCGCCACGGCCTTCGCGAAGGCGGCGTGCGCGGTGCGATCCACCGCGTTGACCGCGAGCGTCTGCGCCTCGCCGAGCGCGGACCAGGCGCCGGGATTCTTGGGCGCGAGCCGCGCCAGCTTGGCGTAGGCGCCGGCGGCGTCGACGAAGCGCCTGGCCTGGAAATAGCTCCAGCCGAGCGAGCCCCAGCCCTCGGTGTCGCCGGGGTTCTGGCGCATCCGCTCCTCCAGGTTGCGGATCATCGTCGGCAGGTCGGCGGCGGGCGTGCCGGTCGCGGCCGCCTGCGGCTTCATCGCGTCGCCATTGCCGCGCGTCGCTTGAAGCGCAATGGAACCGGTCGCGACGATCGCCGCGCCCGCCAGCGCGATCAGCGCGATCTTCTGCCGGCTGCCGGACCCGCCGTCACGGGGTCGCGGCGTGTCGGCCTGTGGTGTGCTTGTCATGTTCGATCCCCCCGGATGTCGGCTCGTCATAGCAGCCGCCGATCGGGATGCCAGCTTCGGGAGTGCGCCTGATGGAAAAGGTCCGTGTCGCCATCATCGGCTCCGGCCCCGCGGGATTGAGCGCCGCGGCGCACGCGGCCGAGCTCAAGCTCAGCCATGTCCTGATCGAAAAGACCGATCACCTCTCGGACACGATCTACAAATACCAGAAGGGCAAGCACGTGATGGCGACGCCGTCGGCGTTGCTGCTGCGCTCCGACCTCGGCTTCGAGGCGGGCAAGCGCGAGAAGATCCTCGGCACCTGGACCGACGGCGTCGCCGCCAAGGGGGTCAACGTGATCTACCAGGCCGAGGTGAAGGGTGTCGTCGGCGAGAAGGGCGCTTTCACGATCAGCTGCGCGAACGGCCAGGCGATCGAGGCCGAGACGGTCATCCTGGCGATCGGCACGCAGGGCAACCCCAATCTCGTGCGCTGCCCGACCACCGAGGGGACGATCGTCCAGTACACGCTCGACGATCCGGAAGAATATATCGACGAGCACATCACCGTGATCGGCGGCGGCGATGCCGGCATCGAGAACGCGCTCGGGCTGATCGCCGATCCCGCGCAGCGCAACGTCGTCACCCTGGTCAATCGCGGCGCCGATTTCCCGACCGCCAAGGACGCCAACGTCCAGGCGCTGCTCGGTGCCGAAGCGGAGGGGCGGATCACCATCCAGCGCGAATGCAACGTCCAGCGCATCGGCGGCGGCGAGATCGTCTACGATGCGCGCGACGGCGAGATCAAGGGCAAGGCCAGCCGCGTCATCGCGCGGATGGGCTCGGCCCCCCCGCGCGGCTTCGTGGAGGCGATCTGCGCGCAGTTCGAGGACAAGGACGGCAAGAAGGCGATCCTCAAGGGCACCGGCATCCAGTTCACCTCCGCCGACCGGGTGTCCTACCCGCAGCTGTCGCCGCTGTTCGAATCGACCGTGCCCGGCATCTACGTGATCGGCGCGCTGGCGGGCTATCCGCTCATCAAGCACTGCATGAACCAGGGCCACGACGTGGTCGAGTTCATCAACGGCAACACCGGGCTCAAGAACGCCGACGAGCCGATCCTCGAAGACAAGTTCAGGGCGCTGCCGGGCAATCGCGAGGTCGCCTACTGGCTCGACTATCTGCGCGACAACGTCACCATCCTCAACGACCTGTCGGGTCTGCAGATGCGCGAGTTCATGCTCGATTCGACGGTGCGCCCCTACAAGCGCGGGGAGACCGTGTTCGAGCGCAACGATCCCGGCGCCTCGCTGTTCGCGATCGTCGACGGATCGGTCGCGGTTCAGCTCGGCGAGGGGCGGACCGCCGGGATCCCCAAGGGCTCGATCTTCGGCGAGGTCGGGCTGATCTCGGGCCGCCCGCGCGGCTCGACCATCCTGGCGGCCGAGACCGCGATCCTGCTCGAGGTGCCGCGCATGGCGGCGCTCAAGCTGATCGCGCAGGTGCCCGCCGCGGGCCGCGCGATCTCGCGCATCTCGGTCGAGCGCCAGCTTCTCCAGATGTTCGGCGCGGGGCTCGTCGCCGACGACCTGACCGAGGTGCTGGCGAGCGCCGAGGTGGTCCGGGCCAAGGCCGGCGAGGCGGTGCTCAACGAGGGCGAGGCCGGCAAGGACATCTACGTCATCCGCTCGGGCTCGATGACCGTCGAGAAGAAGATCGGCGGCCGCCCGGTGTTCCTCTCCTATCTGCCCGCCGGCTCCTATTTCGGCGAGATGGCGGTGATCGACGACCAGCCCCGGACCGCGACGGTACGCGCCGCGATCCGCTCCGAGCTGATCCGCATCGACGGCGCCGCCTTCACCCGCCTGCTCGAGCGCAAGCCCGCGCTCGCCGCGCGCGCGCGCGCCGAGATGGCGGCGCGTCAGGACGTCAACTCGTTCGTCGAGGCGTCGAAGGCGAGCTTCTCGGCGGCGGTCGACATGTACTCGTCGATCGCCGGATTCCTCGTCAACAACGGCGTCGGCGAGGCGACCGACGTGCTGCTGATCGACGAGAAGCTATGCGTCGGCTGCGACAATTGCGAGAAGGCGTGCGCCGACAGTCACGACGGCCTGTCGCGGCTCGATCGCGAGGCGGGCAAGACCTACGCGCATCTCCACGTGCCGACCTCGTGCCGCCATTGCGAGCATCCCAACTGCATGGCGGATTGCCCGCCCAACGCGATCAAGCGCGGGCCGGACGGAGAGGTGTTCATCGACGACAGCTGCATCGGCTGCGGCAATTGCGTGCGCAACTGCCCCTATGGCGTGATCCGGCTCGACTCGGTGCCGCCCAAGAAACCGGGCCTGCTGCAATGGCTGCTGCTCGGCCGCGGTCCCGGGCCCGGGCAGCCCGATCACGACTGGGCGGTGAAGCACACGCCGAAGGGCGTCGAGAAGCGCAAGAAGGCGATCAAGTGCGACATGTGCTCGGGCATCTCGGGCGGTCCCGCCTGTGTCCGCGCGTGTCCGACGGGCGCCGCGATCCGCGTCGCGCCGGAGGAGTTCCTCACGGTCGTGCGCCTCGAGCGCGAGATGAACTGACATGGCGACGCGAGGCGCCCAGAAACTGCTCGAGGGGCCCCGCCGATCGGGCGCGATCCGCCACGAGGGCTTCCTGCGCCACAAGCGCTTCCGCTGGGCGAAGATCGCGGCGATCGTCGCGTTCGTCACGATCCTGATCTACGCGTTCGACGATCCGGATCCGCGGCCCGGCGGCGGGACCGCCTATGGCTATATCCTCGGCACGATCGGCGCGCTGCTGATCCTGTGGCTGACCGCGCTGGGCCTGCGCAAGCGGATCATGACCCGCAACCGCTGGTCGCTGAAGGCATGGACCTCGGCGCACGTGTATGTCGGCCTGGCGCTGCTGATCGTCGGCACGCTGCATACGGGCTTCCAGTTCGGCTGGAACATCCACACGCTCGCCTATGCGCTGATGGTGCTGGTGATCGCCTCCGGCATCCTCGGCATCTCGCTCTACGCGGCGCTGCCGCGCGCGCTGTCGGACAATCGCGGCGAGCTCACCGAGGCGCAGATGATCGAGGCGCTGCGCGCGCTCGACCGCCAGCTCCACGACGCCGCGCAGCCGCTCGACCAGGCCTCGGCGGCGCTGGTCGATGCCGCGCTCGAGGAGGACCCCTTCGATGTCGGGCTGTTCCGCCGGGTGACCGGTCGCTTCAGGCCCGGCGCGACCGAGGCCGGGCTCGACGTGCTGCGCGCGGCCGGCCTGACGCGACCCGGCGATCCGGTCGAGCGGGTCGAGGGACTGCTCGAGAAGCGCCGCTCGATGCTGTCGCGGATGCGGCGGCACATGTGGCTGCGCGCGCTGCTCGAAGTCTGGCTTTACGTCCATGTCCCCGCCACCATCGCGCTGCTCGCGGCGCTGACGGCGCATATCGTCGCCGTCTTCTTCTACTGGTGAGACGCGCATGAGCTTCCTCCTCCGCCTCACCTCGACCAGCGCCACCGGCCGCGAGATCGTCCGCACCCGCACGGTCGCGGGCGACACGGTGACGATCGGCCGCGATCCCGGGAGCGACATCCATCTCACCGATCTCGAGGTCACCCATCATCACGCGCGGATCCGCCAGACCGCCGGCCGGCTGATCGTCGTCGAGGCGACCGCCAACCTGCCGCTGCTCGTCGACGGCCGCTCGACGAAGCGTGCCGAGCTCGACGCCGCGCGCGGCGGCGAGATCCGGATCGGCGGCACGCGGATCGACATCGCGGTCGGCGAGGGCGTCGACGTCATCGCGCTCGCGGTGACCAGCACCGACGCGCCGCCGCCGAGCGAGGCCGAGGCCGCCAAGCGGTTCAGCCTGGTCGGCACCGCGCCCGGCAAGCGGCCGATGGCGTGGATCCTGGCGATCGTCATCCTCGGCGTGTTCCTGGTCTGGCCGGTCTGGTCGTTCACGCACCAGCCGCCCCGGCTCACCGACCGGCAGATGGCGGCAGGCTCGTACCGGCATATCGACGGGAGCTGGTCGGCCGGGCCGCTCAGCCTCGCGCACGCGCCGCTCCAGCACGACTGCAAGGCGTGCCACGTCGGTGCGTTCGTCGCGGTGCCGGACAGCGCGTGCAAGAGCTGCCACGCGGTCCACGACCATGCCGATCTCAAGCGGCTGGCGATGGCCACGCCGCGGCCGACCGGGATCGCCGGACTGAAGCAGAAGATCGCGATGACGTTCGGCCGCGATCCCGGCCGCTGCGTCGACTGCCATCTCGAGCATCAGGGCGCGGTGCCGGTGCCCAAGCTCAGCGGCGCATCGTGCACCGATTGCCATGCCGACCTCAAGTCGCGGCTGACCGACACCCGTCTCGCCAACGCCGGCGACTTCGCGACCGCCCATCCGCAGTTCATGCCGACCGTGATGACCAGGCCCGGCGACCGTCCCGACTTCACGCGCGTGTCGCTCGATACCGACGCGATGCAGGACGACGGGCTCAAGTTCACCCATGCGCAGCACATGTCGCGCACCAACGGCGTCGCGCGGATGCAGCAGTCGCTCGGCCATGCGCCGATGCAGTGCGCAAGCTGTCATGTCGCGGACGACAGCGGCGCGCGCTTCCAGCCGGTGTCGATGGAGAAGAACTGTCAGGAGTGCCACAGCCTCGCCTTCGACAATGTCGGCGGCACGATCCGCCGGCTGCGCCATGGCGAACCCGATCAGGTCATCGCCGACATCCGCGACTTCTACGCGGCGCATCCGGGCGGGAGCTCCTACTCCGCGACCAGCCGGATGCGGCCGGGCGCGGCGGGGGTGCCGGGCTATCTCGGCGCGACCGGCGGCGGTGGCGGCGCCAATGCGGCGATCCGCGCGGCCTTCTCGAAGGGCGGTGCCTGCTACGACTGCCACGTCGTGATCCAGCCGACCAGCGGCAGGCTCGATTACGGCGTGGTGCCGGTGACGCAGACGATGCGCTACCTCCGGCACGGCTGGTTCGACCACAGCGCGCACACCAGCTCGACCTGCCAGAGCTGTCATGGCGAGGCGCTGACCTCCAACGACGTCCACAAGGTGATGGTGCCCGGCATCAAGACGTGTCGCACCTGCCATGGCGGGCCGGACGCGCGCGCGCCGCTGGTCAAATCGGGATGCGAGATGTGCCACGATTATCATCGTGGCGACGGCGCGCCCCAGTCGCTGCGGATCCGCGGCGGCAGCAGCGTCCCGGCCGGGAGCGGCAACGTCGCCACGACCATCGCGGACGGGCGCGATACCAGACCGGCCGATCGTGGCCCGGATCCGATCAGGTCGGACTTGCAGTGGAGGGGCGATGCTGATCGCGCAGATTTCGGACACGCATCTCGGCTTCGTACCCGATGATCCGGACGAGATGAACGCGCGCCGCCTGCGGGCGGTGCTCGATCATCTGTTCGTCGCGCTGCCCCGGCGTCCCGATCTGCTGCTCGCGACGGGCGACCTGACCGAGCGCGGCGATCGGGCGTCCTACCGGCGGCTGCGCGCGATGCTCGACACCGTCCCGGTGCCGGTGCTCTGCACGGTGGGCAATCACGATCTGCGCGCCAATTTCCGTGCGGTGTTCGACACCGTGCCGGTCAACGAAGGCTTCGTCCAATATGTCGTCGACACCGACGAACTGCGCATCGTCGTGCTCGATACGCTGGAGGAGGGGCGGCATGGCGGCGCGTTCTGCGCGGCGCGCGCGGCATGGCTCTCGGCGCGGCTCGCCGAGGCGCCGGAGCGGCCGACGCTGATCGTCCTACACCA
This sequence comes from uncultured Sphingomonadaceae bacterium, assembly GCA_964245815.1. Taxonomy (GTDB): domain Bacteria; phylum Pseudomonadota; class Alphaproteobacteria; order Sphingomonadales; family Sphingomonadaceae; genus Solisphingomonas. The sequence goes on from CAXTNX010000031.1 coordinate 25,747, forward strand.
TCCGCCGTTCCCGACCGGCATCCCGTGGATGACCACCGATCCGCGCGAGCCCTGGGTGCATCGCCTGGCGGACGCGATCCGCGGTCATCGCCAGATCGTCGCGATGGTGTGCGGGCACATCCATCGCGCGATCTTCGGCCGGCTCGAGGAGACCGTCGTCGCGGTGTGCCCGTCGACCGCGCCCGCGGTCGCGCTCGAGCTCCAGCCGATGGACCCCGCGGTGCCCGACGATCGCCCGATGGTGATCGAGGCGGCGCCCGCCTGCACGCTGCACCTGTGGGACGGCGCGCGGATTGTCACCCATTACAGCCGCGTCGAGCCGGCGCCGCTGATCGTCAAATATGACGAGATCATGCACCCGATCGTCCGCAAGGTGTTCGCAGAGCGCCCCGCGCCGTAGCGCCGCCCAGGCTTGCGCGCGGCGCCGGCGCGGCGCTAGATCGCGCGGCACATCCGGAGAGCTGCGGACATGCCGCGAATGGGTCCGCTCGCCATCAAGGTGCAGCTCTTCGCGGGGGACGACCGCGCGTTCGGTCCCGGCCGCGCCGATGTCCTCGCCGCGATCGAGCGGGAGGGTTCGATCAGCGCCGCGGGCCGAGACCTCGGCATGAGCTATCGCTATATCTGGCTGCTTGTCGACAGCATGAACCGCTGTTTCCGCGACAAGCTGGTCGATGCTGCGCCGGGCGGCCGGCGCGGCGGCGGCGCGGTGCTCACCCAGACCGGCCGGGCGGTGCTCGCCGCCTACCGCACGCTCGAGCGGCAGGCGCTCGCGGGCGCGGAGGGCGAGGCGCTCGCCGTCCTGAGCGGACTGTTGCGCGAATCGGCGGCGTGACGACGCCTCCGCACGCGCCGATCGGTGCCCTCAAATCGCTGCCGGATCCGTTGCGGCGCGCCACGCCCAACCTACATTGCGTCGGGGAGACAGTATCATGAGCAAAGTCCTTTCGATCGCAGCCGCGTTCGCCCTGGTCGCCGGCGCCCCCGCCCTCGCGCAGCATGGCGGCGGCCATGGCGGCGGCGGCGGCGGGCATATGGGCGGTGGCGCCGGGTTCCGTGGCGGCGGCAGCGTCGGCGCCCATGCCGGCGTGGGCGCCCGGTATCGCGGCGGTGGCGGCTACCGCGGCGGGCACGCCGGCGGTGGATATCGCGGCGGCGGCCATGGCGGGCGCGGTTATTACGGCGGAGGGCGCGGTTACTACGGCTATGGCTTCGGTTTCCCGATCGGGTTCGGCGGCTTCTATAGCGGCTTCTACGGCAATGGGTTCTACGGGAACGGTTTCTACGGAGACGGTTTATACGCGAACGGCTATGACGGCGGCGACGGTTACGAGGACGGCTATACCGGTGATCCCTATGCCGGCGAGTGCGATCCCTCCGATCCCTATTGCGACGCCTGGTAGACCGGGTCGCGGCGCGGTCGCCGCGCCGATAAACCTTGTCATCGGCGACCAAACGTGACCATGCGGATCGCAATCCTCGCCGAACCGACGCCGACCTGGCCAAGCCGCGACGATTTTTCGGACGGGACAATTCCATGGGTCAGCTGCGCACCGCCAACAAGCGGCACAATCGCGCCGTTTCCGCGGCCGTCGCCGCGCGCAGGGACGCCTTGGACGCGGCGCTTCCGCCGAGCCCGGAGCGGGTCGAGGCGGTTTCCTGATTCCGGCGCTGTCCCCGAGCGTCGCGGCGTCCGACGCGGACGAGGCGTCGTCCGGCAAGCTCGTCGACATGGCCGAGATCCCCGGTGGCGGGTGCCTGCAACTGGTCAGCTACGGCCGTGATTTCGAGATCCTGCTCGGCACCGAGCAGCTGATGGGAAGCTGGGCGGGGGGCTCGGAAGAGGCGCTCGCGACCCTGGTGTGCCAGCGGCTCGGCGCGCGCGACGGGCGCTGGCTGATCGGCGGGCTCGGCATGGGCTTCACGCTCGCCGCCGCGCTGGCGGTGCTGCCGGCCCGGTCCGAGATCGTCGTCGCCGAGCTCGTGCCCAAGGTGGTAAGCTGGGCGCTCGGCCCGCTCGCGCATATCTTCGGGGATTCGCTGTGCGATCCCCGCGTCTCGCTCAAGATCCGCGACGTCCACGATCTGATCGTCGAGCGGACGGACCGTTTCGACGCGATCCTGCTCGATGTCGACAACGGCCCCGACGGTCTCGTGTCGCTCGCCAACGAGCGTCTGTATTGCAACTGGGGCCTGCGCGCGACCTATGCGGCGCTGCGGCCCGGCGGGATGCTGGCGGTATGGTCGGCCTATCCGGACGAGGATTTCATCGGTCGCCTCGAGAATGCGGGCTTCGCGGTCGAGGAGATCACGCTGGACGCGCAGAGCAGGGACGACGATGTCGAGCACGTCATCTGGCTCGCGTGCAAGCCGGGATAGCGCCGCGCCGGCCGGTCCGGCGGTGAGCGCCCGCGCTCACTCCACCCAGTCGAGTCCGATCTCGCGGTAGAGCGCGCGGTCCTCCTCCCAGTCAGGCTTGACCTTGACGTGGAGGAAGAGGTGCACGGTGCGGCCGAGCAGCGGGGCAAGTTCGGCGCGCGCCCGGCTGCCGATCTCCTTCAGGCGCGCGCCCCGGGCGCCGAGGATGATCGCCTTCTGGCTGTCGCGCGCGACGAGGATCTGCTGGTGGATCATCACCGATGTCTCGCCCCGCTCCTCGTACTTCTCGGTCTCGACCGCGCACGCGTAAGGCAGCTCGGCATGGAGCTGGAGATAGAGCTGCTCGCGCGTCACTTCGGCCGCCAGCATGCGGTCGGTGGCGTCCGAGACCTGGTCCGCGGGGAAGTGCCACGGCCCCTCGGGCACCCGCGCGGCGAGCAGCGCCTTGAGCGCCGCCACGCCGTCGCCGGTGGTCGCCGAGACGAACAGGATGTCCTCCGGCGCGAGCCGCTCGTGCAGCGCCTGGGCGAGCGCCAGCAGTTTCTCCTTGGGGGTCGCGTCGACCTTGTTGAGCACGACGATCCTGCGCTCGCGCCGCGCGGCGAGCGCGTCGACCAGCGGCGCGACGCGCCTGGTGAGGCCGGTCTGCGCGTCGACGACCAGCGCGACGAGGTCGGCATCGACCGCGCCCTCCCAGGCGGCGGCGACCATCGCGCGATCGAGCCGGCGCCGGGGCGTGAAGATGCCGGGCGTGTCGACCAGCAGGATCTGGCTGTCGTCATGGAGGGCGATGCCCATCAGCCGGACGCGCGTGGTCTGCGCCTTGGGGCTGACGATCGCCACCTTCTGGCCGACCAGCGCATTGACCAGCGTCGACTTGCCCGCATTGGGCGCGCCGACCACCGCGACGAGACCGCAGCGCTGCGTCACCGCAGCTGCTCGAGCAGGGCGCGCGCGGCGTGGGTCTCGGCCTCCTGCTTGGACGAACCGGTGCCTTCGGCGGTCGCGCGCGACGGGATGCCGACGGTGACGGTGAAGGTCGGCGAATGGTGCGGCCCGGCGCGGTGGGCGGTCTCGTACACCGGCGGCCGCCACTGGCGCGCGGCGGCGAGTTCCTGGAGCTCGGCCTTGGGATGCTTGGGCGCGCGGTCGAGCGCGATGCGGTCGCCCCACGCGGCGCGGATGAAGGCGCGCGCGCGGTCGAGACCGGCCTCCAGATACAGCGCGCCGATCAGCGCCTCGACGACGTCGCCGAGCACATAGACCGAAAGCTGCGCGCCATCGTCGCGCGCCTGCTTGCCGAGCCGCAGATGCGGGCCGACGCCGAGCGCGATCGCGATCTCGGCGCAGGTCTCGCCCGCGACCAGCGCGGCGGATCGGCGGGCGAGCTTGCCTTCGGGCTCGCCCGGGAAACGCTCGAACAGCCATTCGGCCATCACCAGCCCGAGAACGCGGTCGCCGAGGAACTCGAGCCGCTGATAGCTCTCGCCTGCGTGGCTCGGATGGGTGAGCGCGACCACGAACGGCGCAGGGTCGCGCGGCGCCGCGCCGAGGATGTGCGCAAGCCAGGCATCGAGACCGTCGCTCACGAGATGCGGTGCCCGATCCGCGACCAGCGGATTGCCGGCACGCCAAGCGTCCACCACGGGGCGCCGCTACCGGTCGAGAAGAAGGTCATCAGCGCGCGGCCCTCCAGATTCTCGGCGGGAACCAGCCCGATGCCGCCGCCGGGCGTGGCGGGAAAGCGGCTGTCCTCGGACATGTCGCGATTGTCGCCGAGCATGAAGTAATGGCGGGCCGGCACCGTCAGTTCCGCGATCTCGTCCTGCGGCGTATCGCCCTGGTCGATCACGTCGACGCGCACCCCGCCCGGGAGCGTCTCGCGATAGCGCGGCAGGCGGCAGATCCCCTGGCCTCGCGCATCGGTGGCGCGGCCGGAGCGCGCATCGGGGATCGTCAGGCATTGCGTGTTGGCGGCGAGCGGGATCACGAAATCGGCGATGCGGACGCGCGGCACGATCCGGCCGTTCAGCCACAGCCGGCCGTCGTGGAGCGCGACCCTGTCGCCGGGCACGCCGATCACCCGCTTGATGTAATCCTCGCGATCGTCGGGCGGCGCGCGGAACACGACGACGTCGCCGCGCGCCGGCGCATGGCCGAACAGGCGGCCGCGCGGGACGGGGAGGGCGAATGGCAGGCTGAAGCGCGAGACGCCGTAGGGCCATTTGGCGACGAGCAGATAATCGCCGACGACCAGCCCCGGCATCATCGATTCGGACGGGATCGAGCGCGGCATCACCACGACCGAGCGCAGCCCGAGCGCGAGCGATGCGGTGAGGGCGAGGAACACGATGCTGTCCCGCCAGCCCGAGCGGGGGCCGGCGCGGTGGCGGGACGGGACGACGGACAGGCTTGGCACCGGTCGGCCTTGCGGCGGGTGGCGGTGCCCGGTCAAGCGTCGCGGCAGGCGCGATCACCGTGATCGGGACAAGATGTTTGGCGGATCGCGCCGCGCGCCCTAGATGCCGCGCGGTGTCGCGAGGAGCATGCGGGTGGCGGATTTCGATTATGACCTGTTCGTCATCGGCGGCGGATCGGGCGGCGTGCGGGCCGCACGCGTCGCCGCCGCGCACGGCGCGCGCGTCGCGCTGGCCGAGGAGTATCGCATCGGCGGCACCTGCGTCATCCGCGGTTGCGTGCCCAAGAAGCTGCTCGTCTATGGCGCGCATTTCGCCGAGGACCTCAAGGATGCGCGCCGGTTCGGCTGGCAGGTGCCCGACTGCACGTTCGACTGGACGGTGCTGCGCGACCATGTGCTCGCGGAGGTCGACCGGATCGAGACGGTCTACGCGGCCACGCTGGCGACGCATGCGGTGACGCTGATCGCCGAGCGTGCGACGCTCGCCGGACCCCAGGCGGTGACCCTGGCGAGCGGGCGGACGATCACCGCCGAGCGCATCCTGATCGCCGTCGGCGCGCGCCCGGCAGTACCCGCCTGCCCGGGCCACGCGTTCGGCATCACCTCGAACGAGGCGTTCCATCTCGACGCGCTGCCGGGGCGCGTGGTGATCGCGGGCGGCGGCTATATCGCCAACGAGTTCGCCGGCATCTTCAACGAGCTCGGCAGCCGCGTCACGATCGTCAACCGGACCGGCGACATCCTGCGCGGCTACGATCAGTCGATCGTCGACCGGCTGCTCCAGATCTCGGTCAGGAAGGGCATCGATTTCCGCTTCCATGCCGCCTTCGAGAAGGTCGAGAAGCGCGCGGACGGCACGCTTACCGTCCATGTCGCCGGGCAGGATCCGATCCATACCGATCTGCTGATGTTCGCGACCGGCCGGCGGCCCAACACCGACGATCTCGGCTGCGAGGGCGTCGGCGTCGCGCTCGATCCGCTCGGCGCGGTCGTCGTCGACGAGGACAACCGCTCGTCGCTGCCGTCGGTGTTCGCGGTCGGCGACGTCACCAACCGCGTGCAGCTCACGCCCGTGGCGATCCGCGAGGGCCAGGCGTTCGCGGACACCGTCTATGGCGGGCGGGCGCACCGCGTCGACTATGCGTGCATCCCGAGCGCGGTGTTCAGCCATCCGCCGCTCGCCGGCGTCGGGCTGACCGAGGCGCAGGCACGCCAGCGCTACGGCACGGTCAGGGTGTTCACCTCCGATTTCCGGCCGATGAAGAACGTGCTCGCCGGCCGCGACGAGCGCGCGCTCTACAAGATGGTGGTCGACGAGACGACCGATCGCGTGCTCGGCCTCCACATGATCGGCCCCGACGCGCCCGAGATCCTTCAGGCCGCCGCGGTGGCGGTGAAAGCCGGGCTGACCAAGGCGCAGTTCGACGATACGGTGGCGCTCCACCCCTCGATGGCGGAGGAGCTGGTGCTGCTGAGATAGGAGACGCCCGGCTACGGATCGCGGCGCGAGACATGGCGGGTGTAGAGCGCCAGGCCGTAGCCGGCAGCGGCGACGCATATACCCATGATTGCTGGGAAGAGCTCGGCGACTTCGGGTGACAACGTCATCTCAGTCATCCTCCGACTCGAGCAACCCGAAAGTCATCCAGGCGACCCACATAAGGCTCGATGCGGTGAAAGCCAGCCGATCTCCTCCGCGGAGAAGCGCGCGTCGTTGTAAGACTTCACCGCCGCCGCCGCGATCAGCGCGCCGCCAAGCTGGAACAGCGTCCGGGATATCGAGCGATAGCGCTCGTTTGCACGGATCGCGCGGACATCCTTCGCCACTCGCCTCTCCCGATCGACGGGGAGCGATCGTGCGCGGACGCACGATCGATGGCAATCCGTGGCCCGTTACGCCGCCATCCGCTTGCGGCTCGACAGCGCCGCGCTGATCTCGCGTTCGCCGGGGACGCGCTGCTCGATCACGCAGCGCAGCCTGAGCCCGTCGAAGCCGTTGAACGGGATCGCCTGCGCCTGCGCGACGATCGAATCCTCGCGCGTCTCGATATGGCGCGTGGCGCCCGGCGGCAGCGCCGCGACGCGCAGCGTCTCGTTGAAGGCGTGGCGGCCGGTGGTGGCGAAGACGAGGCTGGCGGGATCGATGATGCTCACCGTGGCGGCGCCGCCGCTCGGCTGATCGGCGCGGATGATCGCGGCGGCCTGGGTCTCCCAGTCATATTCGATGTAGCAGACGCCGACGATGCGGCCCGCGTCGCGTACCGGTGCCACGAAGATCAGCACCTTGCGGTTGTTCGAATAGGGGTTCTCCCACGGCTCGTCGGTGAACCAGTCGTCGGGCGAGAGGCTGGCGAGCGCCCGGTTGTACTGCGGCTCGTTACGCAGATTGTGACCGCGCACCGCCGCGCTCTCGTGCGCGGACACGACGACGTTGCCCTTGTCGTCGCAGACGAAGGCATTGACGAAATAGGGCGAGAAATGGAGCAGCGCGCGCAACCGCTCGAGCGTGCGCGTCTCGGCGGCGGGATCGTCGCCGGCGAACCGCGCGCCCGCGACCACGGCCGGATCCGTCGCCAGCATCCTGAGATCGATGGTGCGATCGTAAAGCGAGCGCGCGATCGTCTGGACGATCGACTGGGCGAGCTCGGCGAGCCGCGCGCCCTCGACCTCGGCGACCAGCTCGTCGGCGATCGTCGCACCCTGGGCCAGCCGGTCGAGCACCTCGGCGCGGAACGTCGCGGCGGACGTGCGCGCCTGGCTGGCGAGCGCCTTGACCTCCTGCGCCACCACCGAGAAGCCGCGCCCCGCCTCGCCCGATCGCGCCGCCTCGATCGTCGCGTTGAGCGCGAGCAGATTGGTGCGCCCGGCGATCGACTGCGTCTCGGCGGCATAATGCTGCACGTCCTCGCGAAGCGTCGACAGCAGCGATCGGATGCGGCGTGGCATGGACGGTACGACCCCGGTAATAGACTACCGGCGGGTGTAGCGGTCGAGGGGTAAACGAAGCGTTGACCAGATCCGTTCGGCGTTCGGCATTCATGATGCGATCCACCGTTTTCGGTGGAGAAGCGCGCGACGTCGCTCGATGCTGCTCGAACCGAACGGTCGGGGGGATAACGTCTTGCGGCGTTCCGCCGATGGACAGAGCGCCCGTGCGCGCCTACGAGCCCGTCATGACGGCCACTCCCACCGACAGCATCCTGATCGTCGACTTCGGCAGCCAGGTGACGCAACTCATCGCGCGGCGCGTACGCGAGGCCGGCGTCTACTCCGAGATCGCGCCCTTCCAGTCCGCCGCCGACGCGTTCGCGCGGATGCGGCCCAGGGGCATCATCCTGTCGGGCGGCCCGGCGTCGGTGACCGCCGAGAACAGCCCGCGCGCCCCGCAGCACTTCTTCGAGGCCGGCGTACCGGTGCTCGGCATCTGCTACGGCCAGCAGCTCATGTCCGCGCAACTGGGCGGCACCGTGATCGTCGCGGGCGACGGCGGCGAGTTCGGGCGCGCCTATGTCGAGGTCAAGCGCCGCTGCGCGCTGTTCGACGGTTTGTGGGAGGAGGGCGAGCGCCATCAGGTGTGGATGAGCCACGGCGACAAGGTCGATGCGCTGGCGCCGGGGTTCGCGCCGGTCGCGGTGTCAGACGGCGCGCCCTATGCGATCGTCGCCGACGAGGCGCGGCGCTTCTACGGCGTCCAGTTCCACCCCGAGGTCGTGCATACGCCCGACGGCGGCAAGCTGATCGCCAATTTCGCGCGTCATGTCTGCGGGCTGGCGGGCGACTGGACGATGGCCGAGTTCCGCGACGCCAGGATCGCCGAGATCCGCGCGCAGGTCGGCAAGGCGAAGGTGATCTGCGGGCTGTCGGGCGGCGTCGACAGCGCGGTCGCGGCGGTGCTGATCCACGAGGCGATCGGCGCGCAGCTGACCTGCGTCTATGTCGACCACGGCCTGATGCGCGCTGGCGAAAGCGAGCAGGTCGTCGCGATGTTCCGCGGCGCCTACAACATCCCGCTGGTGCACGTGAACGTCGAGGCGCTGTTCCTGGACGGGCTCGCCGGCGTCACCGATCCCGAGGCCAAGCGCAAGTTCATCGGCAAGACCTTCATCGACGTGTTCGAGGCCGAGGCGCGCAAGATCGGCGGCGCCGCGTTCCTCGCGCAGGGCACGCTCTATCCCGACGTGATCGAGAGCGTGTCGTTCACCGGCGGCCCCTCGGTGACGATCAAGAGCCATCACAATGTCGGCGGCCTGCCCGAGAAGATGGGCTTGAAGCTGGTCGAGCCGTTGCGCGAGCTGTTCAAGGACGAGGTCCGCGCGCTGGGCCGCGAGCTCGGCCTGCCGGATGCGTTCGTCGGTCGGCATCCGTTCCCCGGGCCTGGGCTCGCGATCCGGATCCCCGGCGAGGTCACCAGGGAGCGTTGCGACATCCTCCGCAGGGCCGACGCCATCTATCTGGAAGAGATCAGGAACGCGGGTCTCTACGATGCGATCTGGCAGGCCTTCGCGGTGCTGCTGCCGGTGCGCACCGTCGGCGTGATGGGCGACGGACGCACTTATGAGAGCGTGTGCGGCCTGCGCGCCGTCACCTCGACCGACGGGATGACCGCGGACGTCTATCCGTTCGATCCGGCCTTCCTCTCGCGCGTGGCGACCCGGATCGTCAACGAGGTCGCGGGGATCAACCGGGTGGTCTACGACATCACCTCCAAGCCGCCGGGGACGATCGAGTGGGAATGATTTGGGGCCATTTATGGCTATCGCGATCAATCGTCCCCGCCAATCAAGTGATTGAAATAAAAAGATAATCTGTCGCGATCTATCGGGGTCATTCGCGGTCAAGCGAATGGCGCTGACGGTAACGGTGACAGTACGCTGCAAACTTGCGCTCGCCCCATCACGGCGATACCGTCACGATCATTGAAGGCCATGACGGTATTTCTGTAAAGCCAAGCCATTGAAAAACAATGGCTTCGCCCAGAAAACCGCTCCAGACAGGCCGACGGTATTTGCGGATCGAGGAGATCGGTATGCTCACCGACGTTGCACTTAAGTGCCTGAAACCACGTGATAAACCATACAAGGTCACTGATCGCGACGGCATGTACGTTCACGTCTCGACTTCGGGTACTTTGACGTTCCGGTTGGACTACCGTCTGCACGGTCGGCGCGAGACGCTGTCGCTGGGCAAATATGGCCCGTCGGGGCTCTCGCTCGCGCGCGCTCGCGAGGCGACGATCGACGCGAAACGTGCCGTGTCGGAAGGTCGGTCCCCAGCCCAAGACAAGCAGCGCGACAAGCGCCGCATCAAGGAAGCGAAGAGCTTCGGCGAGTTTGGCGAGCGGTGGCTGACGAAGGCACCGATGGCGGACAGCACCCGCGCGATGCGCCGTTCGATCTTCGAGCGCGAACTGCTGCCGATCTGGAAAAACCGCCTGCTCAAAGAGATCACGCCGGATGACCTGCGCGCGCATTGCGGCAAGATCGTCGACCGGGGCGCGCCGGCGACGGCGATCCACGTCCGGGATATCATGAAGCAGATCTACGGCTTTGCGATTCTGCACGGCGAAAGGATCGCCAATCCGGCTGACGACGTGGGTCCTGCATCGATCGCGACCTTCGTCCCAAAGGATCGATCGCTGTCTCCGACCGAGATTCGAATCATGCTGAAGCAGCTGGAGCACGTGGCGACGCTCCCGACGATCCGGCTCGGAATGCGCCTGTTTCTTCTGACGATGGTCCGCAAAAGTGAGCTGCAGGATGCGGTCTGGGACGAAGTGGATTTCGAGAACGCGGTCTGGACGATCTCCAAGGAGCGAATGAAGCGGTCCAAGGCGCATAACGTCTATCTGTCGCGGCAATGTCTCGACATCATGATCGCGTTGAAGACCTGCGCCGGCAATTCACGCTATCTGCTGCCCTCGCGTTACGACGCGGACGCCCCGATGTCGCGGGCCACGTTCAACCGGGTAACCTATTC
>CAXTNX010000032.1:0-34729 GCA_964245815.1 uncultured Sphingomonadaceae bacterium
GCCGCCCCGACGTGAAGGTGCTCGAGGACGGCTGGACCGCGGTGACGCGCGACCGCTCGCTCTCCGCGCAGTTCGAGCATTCGATCGGCATCACCGAGAGCGGTTGCGATATCTTCACCGCCAGCCCGGCGGGCTTCACCGGGCCGCCCTACGTCCGATCGATCCGAGAGGAATTGCCATGACGCGCTTCGTGCCCTTGTTCGCCCTCGCGCTCGCCGCCGCGCCTGGACTTGCCGCGCTGCCGGTGGGCGCCCCCGCCCCCACCTTCTCCACCCAGGCCAGCCTCGCCGGCAAGGCGATGCCGTTCGATCTCCAGAACGCGCTGAAGAAAGGGCCGGTGGTGCTGTATTTCTATCCCGCGGCCTTCACCTCGGGCTGCACGGTCGAGGCGCACGACTTCGCCGAGGCGACCGCATCCTTCAGGAAGGCCGGTGCGACCGTCGTCGGCATCTCCGCCGATCCGATCGACAAGCTCAACCGGTTCTCCGTCAGCGAATGCCGCAACAAGTTCGCGGTCGCGAGCGCGACGCCGCAGATCATCGCGGACTACGACGTCAAGCTCGCCACCACCGCGCTGGCGAACCGCACCAGCTACGTCATCGCGCCCGACGGCAAGGTGATCTTCGCCTATTCGGCGATGGACCCGGCCGGCCATGTCGACAGGACGCTGGCCGCTGTCAAGGCGTGGAAGGCGCGCCACCGGAAGGGCTGAGCGCCGCATGGGCGATGCGCGCCGCGTTCGCCGCATCGTGCGCGAGCCGGATCGGCAGCGGCAGGCGGCGGCCCCGAGACCAGCGCAGGACGCACGCCACCGCGGTCTCGAGCGCGACGCGGTGGCCGATGCCGACATAGACCGGCAGCGCGCGGGCGCGGGTGCGCAGCGCGATGCCGACGATCTCGCCGCGATCGACCAGCGACGCGGTCGCTCCCGGTTCGTCGGCGAGGTCGCCCTCGATCCGGCCGCAGAGCAGCGACTTGGCGACGCCGATCGCGGGGATGTCGAGCAAGACTCCGAGGTGCGTCGCGATGCCGCAGCGGCGCGGATGCGCGCGGCCATGGCCGTCGACGAACAGGAGATCGGGCTTGTCCGCCAACCCGTCCCATGCCGCAATCAGCGCGGGTACCTCGCGGAAGCCGAGATAGCCCGGCACATAGGCGAAGGGCGGGATCGCGGTAGCGGTCGCCGCCGGCGCCCCGACCGGCGCGATCGCGGCATGGATCGGGCCGCGGCTGTCGCGCCATTTCATCGAGGTGTCCGCACCGGCGACCCGCTCGATCGCGGCGAAGCGATCCTCGGTGATGCAGGCTGCGGCGATCTCCCGCTGGACATGCGTCGCTGCCGCGAGAGTCCCCGGATGCAGCCACGCATTCCTCACAGCGATCGCGGGCCGAGTCTCGGACACAGGTCTGGCGTGCGGGTCATCACGGCTGCTCACCTCCTGATCGGTCGACGGACGCTGCGGACCTGCCCGTTTCGCAGGCAGACGGAAAGTTTCTGCTCATTGGACGGGCAAACCGGACGCGCCGTCACCGCAGCGCGGCGCGGCCGCTTGCGATGCGGACGAGACGGCGCGTATGAAACGTGTACTCCTATCGTCCGGGTCCGTCAGGCAGCCAATGAAGAAGATCGAAGCGATCATCAAACCGTTCAAGCTCGACGAGGTGAAGGAGGCGCTGCACGAGGTCGGCGTGTCCGGCATCACCGTGATCGAGGCCAAGGGCTTCGGCCGCCAGAAGGGCCATACCGAGCTCTATCGCGGCGCCGAATATGTCGTCGATTTCCTGCCCAAGGTGAAGCTCGAGGTGGTCGTCGAGGACGATCAGGCCGAGCGCGTCGTCGAGGCGATCCAGCAGGCCGCGCAGACCGGCCGCATCGGCGACGGCAAGATCTTCGTGCTCCCCGTCGACACCGCGGTGCGCATCCGCACCGGCGAGCGCGACGGCAATGCGATCTGACCGAGACCAGGCTTAATCGACGTTCCAATCAGCGGGAAAGGGCAATTCCATGGCCAACAAGGCGTCCGACGTCCTGAAGATCATCAAGGACAAGGAGATCCAGTGGGTCGATCTCCGCTTCACCGATCCGCGCGGCAAGTGGCAGCATCTGACGATGTGCGAGAACGTCGTCGGCGAGGACGAGCTCAACGACGGCTTCATGTTCGACGGTTCGTCGATCGACGGGTGGAAGGCGATCAACGAGTCCGACATGATCCTCAAGCCCGATCTCGACGCGGTGTGGGTCGATCCGTTCTCGGCGACGCCGATGCTGATCCTGGTGTGCGATATCGTCGAGCCCTCGACCGGCGAGCCCTACAGCCGCGACCCGCGCTCGACCGCCAAGCGCGCCGAGGCGTTCCTCCAGTCGACCGGCATCGGCGACACCGTCTATGTCGGTCCCGAGGCCGAGTTCTTCATGTTCGACAACGTCCAGTTCGACACCAACTATGCCGGGTCGTACTTCAAGATCGACGATATCGAGCTGCCGACCAACACCGGCCGCGAATATGAGGGCGGCAACATGGGGCATCGCCCCCGCGCCAAGGGAGGCTATTTCCCGGTTGCGCCGGTCGACAGCGCGGTCGACATCCGCGGCGAGATGGTCTCGACCATGCTCGAGATGGGCCTGCCCTGCGACAAGCACCATCACGAGGTCGCCGCCTCGCAGCACGAGCTCGGGCTGACCTTCGGCACGCTGGTCACCACCGCGGATCGCATGCAGATCTACAAGTACGTCGTCCACCAGGTCGCGCATGCCTATGGCAAGACCGCGACGTTCATGCCCAAGCCGATCAAGGAAGATAACGGTTCCGGCATGCACACCCATTTCTCGATCTGGAACGGCGCCACGCCGCTGTTCGCGGGCGAGGGCTATGCCGGCCTGTCCGACATGTGCCTCTACTTCATCGGCGGCGTCATCAAGCACGCCAAGTCGCTGAACGCGTTCACCAATCCGTCGACCAACAGCTACAAGCGGCTGGTGCCGGGCTACGAGGCGCCGGTGCTGCTCGCCTATTCGGCGCGCAACCGCTCGGCCTCGTGCCGTATCCCCTACGGCGCGGGCGCCAAGGCCAAGCGCGTCGAGATCCGCTTCCCCGACGCGATGGCCAATCCGTATCTCTGCTACGCGGCGATCCTGATGGCCGGCCTCGACGGGATCGAGAACAAGATCCATCCCGGCCCGGCGATGGACAAGAACCTGTACGATCTGCCGCCCGAGGAGCTGAGTCAGGTACCGACCGTCTGCGCATCGCTGCGCGAGGCGCTCGACAGCCTGAGCGCGGACCACGCGTTCCTCATCAAGGGCGGCGTGTTCACCGAGGACCAGATCGAGGCCTATGCCGAGATCAAATGGGCCGAGGTGTCGCGCTGGGAGATGACGCCCACGCCGGCCGAGTTCGACATGTACTATTCCGCCTGACCGGCACGACCCGGCGGAACGGCGGCGCCCGGGGGGAAACCTCCGGGCGTCGTCGCGTCCGGGCCATCGCGTCCGGTCATCGCATCCGGGCCATTGCGGCGATACATGTCGCGGCCTAGTGCGGTCGCCTTTTGGGCAGTCGGGACGACGGCGTGGCGGGTACGGATCGAACGGGCGGTTTCATGCGTCAGCTGCGCCACCGGCTCGCCGCCCCGTTCACCGGCGAGCGCAGCCGAGCGGCCGCCGGCACGCAGTTCAAGCTCGACTATCTCCTGACCCGTCCGCGCCGCGTCAACGAGGCGATGATCCGCGCCTCGTGCCGCGCCGCCTATCTCGGCGCGGATACCGCGCTGGCGCGCGTGCTCGGGCGCTACAAGATGTATCTCGACAGCCGAGACATCGGCATGAGCGGCAACCTACTGCTCGACGGCTTCTGGGAGATGTGGCTGACCGAGGCGATGGCGCGCATCGTCAAGCGCGGCATGACGGTCGCCGACGTCGGCGCCAATCTCGGCTACTTCACGCTGCTGATGGCGGATCTGGTCGGCGAGCACGGCCATGTCCACGCCTTCGAGCCCAATCCCGCGCTCGCCGCGCGGCTGCGCGACAGCGTCAGCATCAATGTCGCGGTCGGCCGCACGACGGTGCACGAGACCGCGCTCAGCGACAGCGACGACGGCGCCGACATCGTCATCCCGCGCGGTGAGCCCAAGAACGGCACGCTCGTCGCCTCCGGCCACTGGCCCGGCGGCGTGCCGATCGAGACGATGCGGATGGACGCGCTCGACACGCTGGGCGCGGTCGACGTCGTCAAGATCGACGTCGAGGGCGCCGAGGAGGCGGTATGGCGCGGCATGGCGGGAATCTTCGCGCGCGGCCGCCCGATGACGATCTTCCTCGAGTTCGCGCCGATCCGCTACGCCCACCCCGCGGGCTTCCTCGCCGCGATCGCCGCGCAGGGCTTCTCGCTGGCGGTGATCGAACTGTCGGGCGCATGGCGGCCGATCGATGCCGCGACCCTGCTCGCGCGTGCGCCGACGACCGACCAGATGCTGCTGCTGCGGCGATAGGCGCGTCTCCTCTCCCGTGACCCTCTCGTCCGTCATCCGGGCGACGGCGAGCGCTGGGATCTCTCGGGACGACGCGCGCGCTCCACAAGGGAGATACCGGCGTTCGCCGCGATGACCGCCTGGCCCCTCAATAATCCTTCGAGATCCGCACGTTAACGCTCTGCCGGCCGATCGTCGAGATCGTCGAGAGCAGCGACAGCCAGCGCGTGACCTGGAACTCGATGCGGGTCGCGGAATAGCCCTGCCCGTCGGTGACCAGCTCCACATAGATCTTGCGGCCGATATATTTGCCCGCCGCGATCGAGGTTTTCTGGCCCGTGGTGACGTCGGCGCTCTCGATGCGCAGCCGGTCGAGCCCGGCGACGCGGCGGATCGCGTTGATCGGATCGAGGCTGCCCCTGGGGCCGCCGGTGCGCAGCGAGTTGACCGCGGCGGCGAGCTGGAGCGCCTCGGGCGCGGACAGGTTGGCGATCGTGGTGCCGAACAGCAGCCGCGAGAGCAGCTCGTCCTCGGGCAATGCGGGAACGCTGGTGAAATCGAGCTCGGGCTTGCTGCCGGTGCCGGTGACGCGGATGGCGGCGGACAGGCCCTGGATGTTGGCGTCGGCGACGAGATCGAGCGCCGGATCGACCGGCTGGCTGCCGGTGAAGCGGATGATGCCGCGGCTGAGATCGAATCGCCGGCCGGCGAACTGGTAATTGCCGCGGATCAGATCCGCGCGACCGGTGATCGCGGGATCGTCGACAGGGCCCTTGATGACGAGCCTGGTCCGCCATTCGCTGTCGAGCCCGAGGCCGCGCACGAACAGTTCGTTGGGAGCGTCCACCTTGAGGTCGAGCGTCCACGGCCGGGAGGGTGCCGCGACCTCGATGTCGGCGGGCCGGTTGATCTCGCTGACCGCGAGACGCGGCACACCCGCCGCCGCGGCCTGGCCGAAGCGGTAGCTGGAACGATCAAGCGCCACCGATCCGGCGATGGTGCCGCCCAGCCCATCCGACCTGAGCGTCAACGGCCCGGTGACGGTCGCGCCGATATCGTCGCGCGCGAGCAGGATCGCCTGCCTGGCGTCGAGCGCGATATCGATGCCGAGGCCGTGCGCGGCGGCGAAGTCGAACGCGGCGCGGCCGGTCAGCGTGCCGCCCTTGCGGGTCGTGCCCGAGAACCGGTCGACGACCAGCCGCGATCCGTCGAACCGCCCGGTGGCATGGATGCCCTCGATCACGGTGCCGAGCGTCGCGCTCTCCAGCCGGAGCGCGGCGGTGGCGAGCGAGCCGCGGATCGTCGGCCGGTCGACCGTGCCGCCGACATCCGCGCCGACCGCGATCGGGCCGGAGAGATCGATCGTCTCGACCCCGATCAGCCGCCACAGCGTGTCCGCCGGGCCGGTATAGCGCAGCTGGCCGAACAGTGCGGCATGCGCGATCCGCTCGCCGAGCGTGCCCGTGCCGGAAAGCGGACCGAGCGCGGCCTGGGCGCGACCGATGATCTGGCCGCCGCTCGATGCGACCGCACGCAGCGCGGCGCGATCCCCGGTGAGCAGCGCATCGATCCCCATGTCGACCGGGGCGGAGGACAGGACGAGGCCGGCGCGGCTCAGGCCGCGGATCCGCAAGGTGGCGCGGCCATCGGGCAGTGCCGCGGCGCCGGTCCGCGCATAGCTCAGCCGCCCGGTCGCGGCGCCGCTCAACCCCAGTCCGGGCTTGAGGATATCGAGCGCGGTCAGCGGGATCGCGGACAGGCTGGCGTCGAGCGCGTCGGCGCCGCCGCCGAACCGGCCGGCGACGGTGGCGGTGCCCCCGCCATAGCCGAGCGCGGTCGCGGCGAGCCGCCAGCCGTCCCCTTCGCGGGTCAGTCGCGCGGGCGTGGTCAGCGTCACCGGGCGCCCGTCGATCTGCCCGGTGCCGCGCAGTTCGTAGGCGTCGGGAGCGACCGCGACCTGGGTCTGGAAGGCGAACGCCTTGCCGCGCGAGCCCGCCACCGAAGCGCGCACCGTCCCGCGCCCGCCCGCCAGCCTGGCGGCGATCGCGGCGCGCGCGAGGGAGATCGAGCCGCGCCGCAGCCCCTGCGCGGTCGCCGTCGCGTCGATCCGGATGCCGGCGGGATCGAGCAGGATATCGGCCTCCGCGCTGCCCTTGCGTACCGTCAGCCCGGCATCGCCCGCGATCGTCGCATCGGCGGCGGCGAGGTGAAGCAGGATGCGCTGGCGCTGGCGCGCCATCGCGAGGTCGATCGCGCCGGTCAGCCCGCCGCCCGCGACGCCCAGCCGGCCACGCACGCCGGCGCCGTCCGCGATCAACGTCCCCGACGCTCTGGTACCGGTGACGTCCAGCGCATCGATGCGGATCGTCGCCGGCGCGGCGGGCGGCGTCAGGATCGCGCCCGATGCGCTGAACGGCCCCAGCGTCGAGCCGCCGGCGGCCCTCATCGCGAAGCCGCCATCGATCGGATCGAGCGCAAGCGCGACGCCCGACAGGCCGAGTGCCGCGACCGGACGATCGAACGCGAGGCGGATCTGGGGATGGTCGATCATCCCGTCGAGCGCCAGCCTGAACGGCCCATAGGCGGTCTGCGTACCGGCACCCGCGAACTGGAAGCTGCCGTCCCGCCGGCGCGAACCGGCGCCGGCGATGCGCAGCGCCGGCGCGGTCAGCGTCAGCCGCGAGAATTGCAGCGTGCCGTCGGGCGCGCGCACGAGATGCGTCTCGAGGCTGGGCAGCCCGCCGGCCAGCGCGCGCAGGAAGGCATTGTCGAAGCGGCGCACCCAGGCCCGTGCGCGCCCCTCGACGGTCGCGGCGCGGGCGTCGGCCGCGGGGGTCACCTTGAGTTCGGTGAGGACGTCGACGATGCCGAGACCGGGGATCAGGTAGCGCGTCAGACCCCCCGAGACGTTCACCGCGAACCGGCCGGTGACGAGATCGACGAGCAGCGCGAGCTTGCCGTTAAGCTTGTCCGACCGCAGCGTCAGCCCGTCCCCGGTGAGCAGCCGGGAGGTCACCTTGAGCACGCCGTCGACGCTGAGGTCGGCGAGGATGCCGCCCGCCTCCGGGCCGATCCCGCTGACATGCGCCGCGGTCAGCCGGATCGGCAGCGTCAGCGCCGCGCCGCCGATATGCCCGGCGCCAGCGGCACGCACGGTCTCGAAGCCGGTCTGGTCGAACGCGACGTGCGGTGCGGTCAGCGCATAGCGGAACGCAGCGCCGCGGAACGCGCCGTCGAGCCGCGCCGCCAGCCGGATGTCGCGGCCGGCCATGTTGGGGAACAGCGCCTCGGGGCGGAGCAGCGCAAGATCGATCCGCAGCGGATCGAAGGCACCGCGCGCGAGATCGATCACCCCCTTTGCCGTGGCGGTGAGCGATGGCGAGCGCAGATGCAGCGCGCCGGCGACGCGGCGATCGGCATAGGTCGCATCGCCCGCCACCAAAATCGACGGCGCGGTGAGCCGCTGCACCTTGCCCTGCGTGATCGAGCCCGGGGCGATGCGTCCGGACAGCGCATAGCGGCCCTTCGATTCCGACAGCGCGAGGTCGGCGATGCGCGTGCCGCCGACCCGCAGGGCGCCGCGGCCATGCCAGCCGCTCCACCGGCCCTCCCCGCTCACCAGCATCGTCGCGGACCGGGTGCTGCCGAACAGGCCGGGCACGACGCCGCCGGCCGGCGATGTCAGCTGCGCATCGAGATCGAACACGTCGCGATCGGGCTCGGTATCGAGCCGCATCCCCAGCCGGTCGCCCGCGCTGGTCCGCGCGACGAGCGCGACCAGCGCACGGCCGCGCGCGGTATCGGCACGACCGACGATCCGCACGACCCGGCGCGGCCCGGCGACCCCGGGGTCGAGCCGGAAACGCAGATCGACGCGACCGAGATGGATCGCATAGCCGGGCAGGATCGGCCCCCCGCGCGTCCCCGGCCGCAGCCTGGGTAGCCGCATCAGCACGACGAGATCGGAGGCGAGCCGATCGACATGGAGGCGGTTGGCGAACCAGCGGCCCGGCCGCCAGTCGAGCGTCACCGACGGTGCCTCCAGGAACAGCCCCTGCGGATCGGAGAGCCGCAGGTCATGGATGCGCGCGTGCCGCCAGATCGATCCGTCGATCCGCCCGACATGGATGCGCAGTCCGCTCGCCGGTCGGAGCGCGCCGATACGATCGGCGATGAAGCGGTGGCCGGCATCGCTGTCGATCGTGACGCCGACCAGTCCGAGCACGACGAGCAGCAGCACCAGCAATCCGCCGAGCGGACGCAGCACGCGGCGGCGACGGACCGGTGCCGCGGGTGTCTCGTCCGTCATCAGAACGCCTGGCCGAGCGAGACATAGACCGCGACGCGGCTGTCGCCCGATTGCGGATTGATCGGGGTGCCGACGTCGAGGCGGATCGGGCCGAAGCTCGTATAGTAGCGGATGCCGAGTCCGGTGCCGTAGCGGAAGCGGGTGAACTTCGGAAGCGACCGGACGTAGAGATTGCCGCCGTCGAGGAACGGCACCACGCCGAAATCGCCGAACCGCACCCGCGCCTCCAGCCCGAGCTCGGCGAGGCTCGTGCCGCCGATCGGATCGTTGTCGACGTCGCGCGGGCCGATGCGCTGGTAGCCGAAACCGCGCACCGACCCGCCGCCGCCCGCGTAGAAGCGCCGCGTCGGTGCGATCTCGTCGCGCGTACCGCCCTGGATCGAGCCCAGGCGGACGCGTCCGGCCAGCACGACATGGCGGCCGATCGGCTGGTAGGCCGAACCGTCGAGCTGGATGCGGGCGTATGTGAAGGTGGCGTTGTGCAGCGACTCTTCGGGCGACACGCGCGCCGAGAGCCGCCAGCCCCTGGTCGGATTGAGCAGGTCGTCCGAGCCGTCGTAGGACAGGCTGAGCGGGACCGCGGCGACGACGTAGGTACGGCGCCGCGGTTGGCCGGTCTCCTCGATCTCGTCGCGCTCGTCCGACCCGAACAGCTCGACGCCGTAGGAGTAGGTCCACTTCTTCTGCCAGATGATGTTGGTCTGGCGTTCGACGCCGGCGGTGACGTCGACGGTGCGTGCCGCATAGGCGGCGACGTCGATATGGTCGACGGTGAGCTGCGCGGTCAGCACCTGGTCGCGGGCGCGGAAATCGTTGCGGCGGAAGATCGCCGAGGCGAGCTGCTCCTGCGTGCCGAGCACGCCGCGCAGGGTCAGGCTGCCCTCGGGCGGAAACAGGTTGCGGTGCGTCCAGTCGACCTCGGCGGTGGCGCCCTCGCCGGTGCCGAAGCCGAGCGCACCGGTGGTGAGGAGCGCGCTGTAGCCGAGCGTGCCGGGGGTGAGGCGCGCGCCGCTGGTGTAACCGAACGAGGCGGAGACGGTGCGCGGCGGCGCGGGCTCGAGATGGACGTCGAGATCGACCACCTGCGGATCGGCGGTGCGCACCGGCGTGACCTGCACGACCGATACCAGCCCGGTCTGGACGAGCGCGCGGCGCAGATCGTCGAGCCTGGCGGCGTTGTAGCGGTCGCCGGGCTTGAGCCGCGAGATGAGCGCGAGATGGTTCGGCCCGAACACCTTCCTGCCCGACAGCCGGAGCGCGCCGATCCGCATCTGGCGGCCGGGATCGACGCGGAGCGCGAAGCGCGCGCGCTGGCGGTCGTGATCGATCTCGATGTCGGGATCGGCGACGGTGGCGAAGGGATAGCCGCGCACGCCGAGCGCGCGCCTGAGGTTGGTCACCGCGCCGATCACGCGATCGGTCTCGATCGCGTCACCGACGTGCACGCCGAAGGTCCTGGTGAGAGTGGTACCGTCCTGCCCCGCCGCGGCAAGGCCGGTCAGGGTCACCGCATCGAAGACATAGCGCGGGCCGGACGTCGCGGCGAGGGTCACGGTGAGGCGGTGCTGCGCGGGGTCGAGCCCCGGCCCCGCGGCCTGGGTGACGCGGATATCGACCTCGGCGTCGTAATAGCCGCCGGCGCGGAACAGATCGCGGAGCAGATCGGCATCCTGCCGGGCGCGGCGATCGATCTGGGCGGTGTTGGCGGGCTTGCTCTCGCCCGCCCCGAGCGCGGAAAGATCGTCGAAGCGGCTGCGCAGCGTCGAACCCGCGAGCGCGTCGACGCCTTCGAGGCGGATCGTGTAACGCTGGTCGCCGGTGTCGGCCGCCTTCGCGTCGGCCTTGTCGTCGCGCTTGTCCCTGGCGTCCTTCGTCACCGCCGCCGGCGCGTCGGGCGTCGCGGGTGGCGGCGCATCCGGCCTGGCGAGGTCGGGCCAGTCGACACCCAGCCCCGGCATCGGCGCCAGCGGCGAATCGGGATCGAGTTGGCGCGGCACCGGCACCACCGACGCCGCTGTGGCCGGCGCCTCCTGTCCGCGGGCCGTGGCCGGACACGCGGCGAGGACGATCGCGACGCGGGCGCACCAGGCGCGGCGCCGCGAAGGGGCGAACGACATCGCCGGACCCTAGCGCCCGGCCTTGGGCTCCGCCAGCATGTGTTTGTCAAGGCGACGCTCTTTCGCGCGTTCCCGGTCAGTGGATGGTGCCGATCGGATCGGGGTCCGCGAGCAGCAGGATGGCGCGGCCGACCCGGCACCAGCGCGTGTAATGGATATGGTTGCCAAGATCGCGGCTGCGCTCGGCCCGCGCGGTCGCCTCGGCGAGCGCGGCAAGACCGTATTCCGCCATCAGCGACGCGGCGCCCTCATAGGTCTCGCGATCCACGACGAACATCATCGAAGCAACACCCCCGTCGTCGCGCCCCGGCCTGGCCATGTACCCCGCCCGGTTAAGGCGGGCCGCACGCCAAGGGTGAACGCGATCCTCACCATCCGCGCTGCCGCTGGCACCGCGGGCGCTGGCGCGGCGCGCGCGGGCGTGGCAGAGCGCGCGGCATGGCGACGGGACAAGAACCAAAGGCCGGCGGCGCGCTGCTGGCGAGCAGCATCCTGGCCGGCGCGGTGATCGGCATCATCGTGCGGCAGGCGACGATCGGCGTCCTCGCGGGCACCGCGGTGGGGGTCGCCGCGGCGCTGCTGCTGTGGTGGCGGGATCGGGCACGGTAATTCTCGGTATCGAGGCGCGGTCGCATTGAGCGCAGTCGACGTGCGGTTGTCGGGCGGACGGGGCTTCGATTTCGCTCGGCCCCGACGGAAGTTGGCGGGTTGCCCTACCCCAGCCGCCGCCCCGCCCACAACACCCGCCCGATCACCAGATAGCCCTGCTGCGGCGGCGAACCGGCGTCCGGATTGTCGCTCACCACGCGTAGCCGGCCACCGTCGCGGACGAGGCGCTTGACGATCAGCGTGCCGTCGATCCGCAGCACGAACACGCCGTCGCGCCGCATCGTGTCGTCGAGATCGACGAGGATCTCGTCGCCGGGCGCCAGCGTCGGCTGCATCGAGGTGCCGGCGACCTCGATCAGCGACAGCCGGTCCAGCCGGCCGACCGGCTTGAGCCGACGCAGCCAGGCGTCCGCGAAGCCGAGTTCGGCAAGCGGGCGCCCGTCGAGCGCGTCCGCCCCCGCGCCGGCCGATGCCGCGACGTCGAGCCGCGCGACGCGGCGCAGCGTTTCGGCAGGCGACGCCGCCGGACCGCCGAGCCGCGCCTCGGGCACGTCGAAGAACCGCGCCAGGATCGCGCGATCGCGCTCGGCGAGCCGGCGCGGGCTGCCGCGCCGGATGAACTGCTGCACATAGGTCGGATTGCGCCCGATCAGCCGGGACAGCGACGCACAGTCCTGCCCGCGCTCGTGGATCAGCGCCGCCAGCGCGGCGCGAGGATCGGCGTCATCCATGGGTCTCGTCCTAACGACGGGAAATATCCTAGACAAGTTGGAATTAAAGAACATTGTAGGAACATCATCACCATTCAAGCTGGAGTCGCCGCCCGATGGACCTGCTCGCCCGCATCCTCCCCTATCTGCGCCGGACCGGCATGGCGACGACGCGCTTCGGCCGGCTGGTGGTCAACGATCCGCGCTTCGTCGAGGATCTGCGGCGCGGCCGCGAACCCCGCGTCACCACCGCGCGCCGCGTCCACGCATGGCTCGACGGCCAGGACGGCGCGCGATGAGCCGGATGCCGTCGGATCGCGCGCAGTCCATGCTGCTGCGCGCGTTGGAGCCCGTCGCCGGGCCGTTCGCGGTGATCGCGGTGCGCAGCGTACCGTGGTCGAGCGCCACCTTCGAGGGTGCGCGGCATCGGCTCGCGCTGCGGCTGGAGGGCAGGGACGGGTCGGCGCGTGCCGGGTCGCTGGGGGCGACGCTGGCCGAAGCCGAGCTCGTCATGCGCGGCGCGTTCGTCGCGGACATCGTGGTGACCGTACGGCTGGAGGACGGCTCGCCGATCCTGGGGATCGAGGCGCTGACGATCGAGGACGCGGATACGCCCCCAATCCTCAGCCGCGCCGTGCGGCGAGCCGGTTGAGCTCCTCGAGCGCGTCGCGCAACGCGGGCTGGCGGTCGGCGGGCGGTGCACCGGTGTCACCGTGCGCGGCGCGGCGCTCGAGCCCCGCCGACAGCCGGTCCATCATCGCCGAGATGCTCTGGCGCGGCGCGCGTGCGGTCGCCGGCGCAGGCTCGTCCTCGGGCGCGAAGGCGGCGATCGGCGCGGGCATGTCCGGGATCGGCCATGCGGGCTCGGCGGCTGCGTCCGGCTCCGCCGCCTGCTCGGCCGCCTGCGCGACCACGACCGGCTCGGCCGGCGCGTGATCGCCGTCGGTAACCGGCTCCGGCTCGGCATCCAGGACTGGTTCCGGCTCGGCTTCCGCGACGGGCGCGGGATCATGCGCAAGCGGATCGACCGCAGCGGCGCCGATCTCGGCGAAGTCGCCGTCCAGGATCGCGGGTTCGGCCGGCTCGTCGGCGGGTGGCGGCGCGAACGCGCCGATCTCCATGAACGGAGAGCCGAGATCGCGGCTGGCGAAGATCGGCTTGCGCACCGGCGCGTCGGGGTGGCGATCGGCGCGGCGCAGGCGCAGCGAGACCTCGGATGCGGCGAACTGGCCCTGCTCGTCGTCGGGAACGAGATCCGCCTCAGGCGCCGGCCGCGTGACGCTGACCCGCGGCCAGGGATAGGCCATCGCGAGATAGCCGAGCGCGCCGCACGCCAGGCCCGCGAGCACGGCGAGGATCGGCTGGAAGGCCGGGAAGGCGGCGAGCGAGGGGAAGGCGGAAAGATGCTCGGGCGGCACCGCCATCACCATGAACAGGGTGGCCGCCGCCAGGACGACCGCGAGCGGACGCTCGAACCGCCAGGTATCGACGATGGTGATGAAGGACTTCTGCATCGCGCCCTCTATTCTCTCGCTCAGGCCTTGGCGGCCAGGAATGGCCGCGGGATGGACCGTCCTTGTGCCAGAGCTTGGTAAACGGGAAGATAACGACCGGCGTTGCGCGCCCAGTCGCGCTCGCGCCGCACGAAGGCGACCCCCGCCCGGCGGCGCGCGTCCCAGCTTGCGCGGTCCGCCAGCAGGCCGGCCAGCGCGACGGCGATCGCATCCGGATCGTCGGGCGCGAACAGCGTGCCGGTCACGCCGTCGGCGATCAGCTCGCGGTGGCCGCCGATGTCGGACGCGGCGACCAGGCGGCGCTGCGCCATCGCCTCCAGCGGTTTCAGCGGCGTGACGAGTTCGGTGAGGCGCATCGCCTTGCGCGGATAGCACAGGATGTCGATCAGCCCGTAATAGCGCTCGACCTGGTCGTGCGGCACGCGGCCGACGAAGCGGATACGCTCGCGTGCCGGCGACGCCGCCGCCTGGGCCTTGAGCGCATCGCCGCGCGGGCCGCCGCCGACCAGCAGCAGGTGCGCCCGGGGCCGTGCAGCGACCAGCGCGGGCATCGCCGCGATCAGATCGTCGATGCCCTCGTAATCGTAGAACGAGCCGATGAAGCCGATCGTCTCGGCGCCGTCCAGCCCGAGCGCGCCGCGCAGCGCCTCGTCGGCCGCGGGCGGATCGCCGAACAGCGCGAGATCGACGCCGTTGGGCGAGACCATGATCTTGGCGGCCGGAATGCCGCGCGCGACGAGATCGCCGCGCAGGCCGTCGCAGATCACCGCGACGGCGTCCGCGCGGCGCACCGCCCAGGTCTCCAGCGCGCGGGTCGCGCGGTAACGCAGCGAGCCCTCGCGGCCGGTGCCGTTGCCGACCGCGGCATCCTCCCAGAAGGCGCGGATCTCGTAGACCATCGGGATCTTCAGCCGGCGCGCGACGCGATGCGCGGCGAGCGCGGTCAGCACCGGGGAGTGCGCGTGGATGATGTCGGGCCGGAACTCCCGCGCCGCCGCGGCGATCGCGTGGCCGAAGGCGCGGACCTCGGCGATCTCGGCGATCACCGGCGGGCGCGGCGCCAGGCCGCCGCCGCGATAGAAGCGCAGCCCCTCGACGGTCTCCCACCCGGTATCGGGCAGCGGCGCCTCGGCGGCATGCCGCGCCCCGGTGACGCCCGCCACCTCGACCCCCATCGCCGCGAGCGACTTGAGGATCGCGCGGGTGCGGAAGGTGTAACCGCTGTGCAGCGGCAGCGAATGGTCGAGCACATGGAGGATACGCATCGGCGCCGTCTGTCCCGGTCGTGGCCAGCCTGCATGGCACGCCGGCGTTAACGCGGCGTCAAGGGGATCAGCGACAAGCGTCCGTCGTCCCGGACCTGTTCCAGGATCCGCCTTCGTACCGGCCTGGACACAGATCGTCCAGAAACGATCGCTTCGGGCTGACTTGCCCCCTTCCGCTCGTCGCGCGGTGGACCCCCCGACACGTGCGGGGCGACGGGCGGGATTAACACCGCATCAACCGTGCCCGGCTATGCCCCGCATCGTGGTATCGAGGCCGGGAGGAGGCTGTCCGTGATCGACCTGCTTTCGCTCGGGCTCACCCACGCGCTGCTGATGATCGCGGCGTGGCGACTGGTGCGCCGCCCCGATCTCGATCGCGAGCTCGGCGAGAGCGCGCCGGGAACCCCGCCGCATGCGTGACCTCGCGTTCGTCGGCTTCATCGCGGCGCTGATCGCGTTCGGCTTCCGCCGGCCGTTCCTGTTCGTGCTCGGCTATGCCTATGTCGACATCGTCTCGCCGCAGCGGCTGTCCTACTATCTGCTCAACGCGATCCCCCTCTCGCTGATCTTCTTCGTGCTCGCGGTGCTCGGCTGGCTGCTGTTCGACGACAAGCAGGGCACGCGGCTGTCGCTGCGCCAAGTGCTGCTGATCGCGCTGCTCGCCTGGTGCGGCTACACCACGCAGACCGCCGACTTCCCCGCTGCCGCCGCCGAGAAATGGGACTGGGTGTGGAAGGCGCTGACCTTCGCGATCTTCCTGCCCTTCACCCTGCGCACGCGGCTGCGGATCGAGGCGCTGCTGCTGTTCATGGTGCTGTGCGCGGCGTCGATCATCATCGTCGGCGGACTCAAGACGCTGGCGACGGGCGGCGGCTACGGCTCGCTCAACCTGATGGTCGACAGCAATGCCGGGCTCTACGAAGGCTCGATCATCTCGGCGGTGTCGATCGCGATCATCCCGGTGATCGTCGTGCTCGCGCGGTTCGGCACGGTGTTCCCGCCCGACTGGCGGGTACGGCTGTTCGCGGGCGCGCTGGTGTTCGCCTGCCTGCTGATCCCGATCGGCACGCAGGCGCGCACCGGGCTGATCTGCATCGCGCTGCTCGCGCTCATGTCGTTGCGCGACAGCAAGCGGCGGGTCCTGTGGGCCGGGCTGATGGCGCTCGCCGCGATGGCGGCGGTACCGCTGCTGCCGGCGAGCTACACCCAGCGGATGAACACCATCCAGGGCTATCAGGGCGACGAGAGCGCCTCGACGCGGCTCGCGGTGTGGAAATGGACCTGGGACTATGTCCAGGATCATCCCGGCGGCGGCGGTTTCGACGCCTATCTGCAGAACCGGCTGACGATCAACCTCAAGGCCGGAGGGCACGCCGGCGCCCCCGCCGCCGAGGCGACGCACGACCAGGCGCGCGCCTACCACTCCGCCTATTTCGAGATGCTCGGCGAGCAGGGCTTTTTCGGCTTCGGGCTGTGGATCGCGTTGCAGATCGCCGGGCTGTTCCGCATGGAGCTGCTCCGCCGCCGCTTCCGCCGCTCCGCGCGGGACGCCGACGCGTTCATCGCGCCGCTGGCGACCGCGCTCCAGCATGGCCATCTGATCTACCTGGTCGGCGCGCTGTTCGTCGGCATCGCCTTCCAGCCGTTCATCTACATGTTGATCGCCGCCGAGATCGGGCTCGACGGCTGGGTCCGCCGCACGCGGCCGAAGGCGATCCCCGCGCCGATCGGCGGGCCCCGGCTGGCGCCGGCCTGAGCGGGCGGCCGGCCCGAACCAACGACGGCCCGGCGCGTGGTCCGCGCCGGGCCGGTCCCGCATCCGCTCCCGAGAGTCAGACGAACTGGTTCATCGTGTTGTGCGCGCCGCCCGCCTTGAGCGCCGCCTCGCGCGCGAAATACTCCTTGTGGTCGTCGCCGATGTCCGAACCGGACATGTTCTGGTGGCGGACGCAGGCGATGCCCTCGCGGATCTCCTTGCGCTGGACGCCCTGGACATAGCCGAGCATGCCCGCATCGCCGAAATACTCCTTGGCGAGGCTGTCGGTCGACAGCGCGGCGGTGTGGTAGGTCGGCAGCGTGATGAGGTGGTGGAAGATGCCCGCGCGCTTCGCCGCATCGCGCTGGAACGTCCGGATCCGCTCGTCGGCCTCCGCCGCCAGCGCGGTCTGGTCGTAGATCACGCTCATCAGCGCAGGCCGCTCGTAGGACGAGACGTCCTTGCCGGCTTCCGCCCACGTATCATAGACTTGCTGGCGGAAGTTGAGCGTCCAGTTGAAGCTGGGCGAGTTGTTGTAGACCAGCTTGGCGTCGGGCACGACCGCGCGGATGCGATCGACCATGCTCGCGATCTGCTCGATATGCGGCTTCTCGGTCTCGATCCACAGCAGGTCGGCGCCGTGCTGGAGCGACACGATGCAGTCGAGCACGCACCGGTCGGCGCCGCTGCCCGCCTTGAACTGGAACAGGTTGCTCGGCAGCCGCTTGGGCCGCATCAGCTTGCCGTCGCGCTCGATCACGACGTCGCCGCGCAGCGTCGCGATGTCGGTGACCTCGTCGCAATCGAGGAAGGCGTTATACTGGTCGGCGAGGTCGCCCGCTTCCCTGGAATAGGCGATCTGCTTGGTGAGCCCCGCACCCAGCGAATCGGTGCGCGCGACGATGATGCCGTCGTCGACGCCGAGTTCGAGGAAGGCGTAGCGGCAGGCGCGGATCTTGGCGAGGAAGTCCTCGTGGGGGACGGTGACCTTGCCGTCCTGGTGGCCGCACTGCTTCTCGTCCGAGACCTGGTTCTCGATCTGGAGTGCGCAGGCGCCCGCCTCGATCATCTTCTTGGCGAGCAGGTAGGTCGCTTCCGCATTGCCGAAGCCGGCGTCGATATCGGCGATGATCGGCACGACATGCGTCTGGAACGTGTCGACCTTGTCCATCAACGCGGCCTCGGCGGCGCCGTCGCCGGCGGTGCGCGCCGCGTCGATCGCGCGGAACAGACCGCCGAGCTCGCGCGCGTCGGCCTGCTTGAGGAAGGTGTAGAGCTCCTCGATCAGCGCGGGCACGCTGGTCTTCTCGTGCATCGACTGATCGGGCAACGGGCCGAACTCGGAGCGCAGCGCGGCGACCATCCAGCCCGACAGATAGAGATACCGCCCCTTGGTGGTGCCGAAATGCTTCTTGATCGAGATCAGCTTCTGCTGCCCGATAAAGCCGTGCCAGCAGCCGAGCGACTGGGTATAGTTGGCGGGATCGACGTCATAGGCGGCCATGTCCTCGCGCATGATCCTGGCGGTATGGCGCGCGATGTCAAGGCCGGTCCGGAACCGGTTCTGCGTCCGCATGCGCGCCACCGACTCGGCCTCGATCCCGTTCCAGGTGCCGCTCTTGCGGCGGATCAGCGTATCGGTCTCGGCGACGTGCGACTGGTAGGACATGGTCTTCCTCATCGGTTCTGCTGTTCCGGAGCGTCGTAACAGGGTCCGAGACCGCAAGGCGATCCCCCGCGGCGTCATCTTGTCGAAGTTTACAGAGGTTGCTTGTCATGGTGTAACCTCCTTACAGACGCGGAGGTCGGTGTGGCAGGCGAGCGTGCGGTGTATATGGGCCCCCGGCTGCGCCGGCTGCGCCGCGACCTCGGGCTCACCCAGTCCGACATGGCGGCCGACCTCGCGATCTCGGCCTCCTATGTGGCGCTGCTCGAGCGCAACCAGCGGCCGCTCACCGCCGACATGCTGCTCCGTCTCGCGCGCACCTATCGCATCGACATGGCCGAGTTCGCGGGCGATGGCGGCGAGGAGCAGGTCGCCCGGCTGCAGGGCGTGCTCAAGGACCCGATGTTCGCCGACCTCGACCTGCCGCCGCTCCAGAACGCGGATGTCGCGACCAACTATCCCGGCATCGCCGAAGCGTTCCTCAGGCTCCATACCGCCTATCGCGAGGAGCAGCTCGCGCTCGCCGACCAGGGCGCCGAGGCCCGGCCCGCGACGGACGCCGACGGTGGCGGCGCGCGCCCCGCGGCACCCGATCCGGTCGCCGAGGCGCGGCGCTTCCTCGCCGCGCGCCGGAATTGCTTCCCGGCGCTCGACGATGCCGCCGAGGCGCTCGCGTACGAGATCGGCGGCCGCGACGGCATGACCGCACGGTTCCGCGACACCCACCGGCTCGGCGTCCGCCGTCTGCCGCCGCATGTGATGAGCGGCTCGCTGCGCCGGCTCGACCGGCACAATCGCGAGGTCCTGCTCGACGATACGCTCGACGGCGCCAGCCGCCGGTTCCAGCTCGCGCTCCAGCTCGTCTATCTCGAGCTGCGCCCCACGCTCGACGCGGTGATCGCGGACGGCAGCTTCGCGAGCGAGAATGGCGAGCGGCTGACGCACCGCGCGCTCGCTGGCTATGCCGCCGCCGCGCTGCTCATGCCGTATGCCGCCTTCGCCCGCGCGGTGGAGGCACGCGCCTATGACGTCGAGGCGATCGGCCGCCAGTTCGGCACCAGCTTCGAGCAGACCGCGCACCGGCTGACCACGCTCCAGAAGCCGGGCGACGCGCGCGTGCCGTTCTTCTTCATCCGCGTCGATCCGGCGGGCAACGTGTCCAAGCGGCTGGACGGCGCGGGCTTCCCGTTCGCGCGCCATGGCGGCGGCTGTCCGTTGTGGACGGTCCACACCGTGTTCAAGCATCCGCGCGAGGTGGTGACGCAGTGGCTCGAGCTGCCCGACGGCCAGCGCTTCTTCTCGATCGCGCGGACCGTCACCGCGGGTGGCGGCGGCCATGGCACGCCGCGCGTCGAGCGCGCGATCGCGCTGGCCTGCGCCGGCGAGGACGCGCACCGGCTGGTCTATGCGCGCGGCCACCCCGGTCCCGAGACGGCGACGCCGATCGGGCTGACCTGCACCTTGTGCCAGCGCACCCAGTGCACCGCGCGCTCCGCCCCGCCGATCGGCCGCCAGGTGCTTCCCGACGACCATCGCCGCGCATCGGCCCCGTTCGGCTTCTCGGACCGTTAGGACCGATCCCTGCCGGT
Source organism: uncultured Sphingomonadaceae bacterium (assembly GCA_964245815.1). GTDB lineage: Bacteria > Pseudomonadota > Alphaproteobacteria > Sphingomonadales > Sphingomonadaceae > Solisphingomonas. The sequence goes on from CAXTNX010000032.1 coordinate 20,003, forward strand.
CATTCCGCCGCCACCGCCAGCTCACCCACCCGCGCCGCCTCGGCGATGATCTCGTACGAGCGCAGCCGCGCGGCGGGATCGAACACGTCGGAGACGATCATCAGCTCGTCCGCCCCCGTTTCCGCCAGCAACGCCGCGATGCCGGCGGCGACCGTCGCGGGACCGCCGACGATCGAGCGCGCGAGAAAGCCCTGCGCCTGCGCTTTCTCGGCGGGCGTCCAGTAGCCGTCGATATCGTCGATCGGCGGCCGGCTGAACCCGCGCGTGCCGCGGAACAGGTCGGCGATCGACATCTTCTGCGTCGTCGACAGCCGCTGCGCCTCGGTATCGCTGTGCGCCGCCACGATGTTCACGCCGATCATCGCATGGGGCCGCGCCAGCGCCGCGGACGGCGCGAAGCGCGCGCGATACACGTCGAGCGCCGGGATCAGCGCGGCCGGCGCGAAGTGCGAGGCGAAGGCATACGGCAACCCGAGATGCGCGGCGAGCTGCGCGCCGAACAGGCTCGATCCCAGGATCCACAACGGCACCTGCGTGCCCGCGCCGGGCACCGCCTGCACGCGCCGGCTGGGATCGACCGGGCCGAGCAGCGCCTGCAACTCCATCACGTCCTGCGGGAACGCATCCGACGCCATGGCGTCGCGGCGCATCGCGCGCCATGTCGCCTGATCGGTGCCCGGCGCACGGCCGAGGCCGAGATCGATGCGGCCTGGAAACAGCGTGGCGAGCGTGCCGAACTGCTCGGCGATGACCAGCGGCGAATGGTTGGGCAGCATGACGCCGCCCGCCCCGACCCGGATCGTCCGCGTGCCCGCGGCGATATGCTGGACGACGAGCGCGGTCGCCGCGGATGCGATGCCCGGCATGTTGTGATGCTCGGCCACCCAGTAGCGCGTATAGCCCCATCGCTCGGCCTGCGCGGCGAGATCGCGCGCCGCGTCCAGCGCCTCGCGGATGCCGCTGCCCTGCCGCACGCGGACGAGATCGAGGATCGAGATCAGCGCCATCACAGGCCTCCACCGGTTCGTGTCGGCAACCCAGATGGCGATCGGAGGCCGGGAAAGCGAGACCCCGCGTCGGCCCCGCGTTTCGTCGGCGGGGACTCGACAGACGGGCCGCTTTCCCCGACAGGATCGCGCCGCCGCCGCAGCAGGCCCTGGAAGGAGACGCCGATGAGCCTGTCCGGCCGCTACGACGGCGACAATATCTTCGCCAGGATCGTCCGCGGCGAGGCGCCATGCCATCGCGTCTGGGAGGACGATGCGCTGCTCGCCTTTCTCGACGTGTTTCCGCAATCCCGGGGTCACACGCTGGTTGTCCCGAAGCACGCCGCCGCGCGCACGCTGTTCGAGATCGAGCCCGATATGCTCGGCGCGCTCCATCGCGGCGCGCAGACCGTCGCGCGCGGGCTGGTCGAGGTGCTGCGCCCCGACGGCGTGCAGGTGATGCAGTTCAACGGCGCGCCGGCCGGGCAGACCGTGTTCCACATCCACGTCCACCTCATCCCGCGCTGGTCGGCCGAGGACCTCGGCCTGCACGCGACGACGCCGGGAGACGCGGCCGAGCTTGCGACGCTGGCGGCGAGGCTGCGGGCGCACTTCGGGCGGGGGTGACGCCGGTCGCCGCCGTCATGCCGCGCTTGTTTCAGCATCCACCGCAGATCAGGTCCCGAGGATCGGGATAACGCGATCCGCACGCATCGCGAGCTGGCCTTCCGCGGTGCCAGCACGACCGTGGATGCCGAAACGCGTTCAGCATGACGGTCGATGCGATCAATACCCCATCAGGCTCAGCACTTCCTTGCGGCTGCGCTCGTCGTCGCGAAACACGCCCATCATGCGGCTGGTGGTCATGCCGACGCCCGGCGTGCGCACGCCGCGTGCGGTCATGCAGGCGTGCGTCGCCTCGATCACCACCGCGACGCCCTGGGGATGGAGATGGTCCCAGATGCAGTCGGCGACCTCCGCGGTCAGCCGTTCCTGGACCTGCAACCGCCGCGCGAAACCATGCAGCACGCGCGCCAGCTTGGAGATGCCGACCACCCGGTCGCGCGGCAGGTAGGCGATCGCCGCCTTGCCGATGATCGGCGCCATGTGGTGCTCGCAATGCGACTGGAACGGGATGTCCTTGAGCAGCACCAGTTCGTCATAGCCGCCGACCTCCTCGAAGGTGCGGCTGAGGTGGAGCGACGGATCCTCGGTATAGCCCGAGCAATATTCCCGCCACGCGCGCGCGACGCGCGCGGGCGTGTCGCGCAGGCCTTCGCGATCGACATCCTCGCCGGTCCAGCGGATCAGCGTGGCGATCGCGGCGAGCACGTCGTCGGGGACGGGGAGCTTGGGCGCGGGCGAGACGATGTCTGACATGCGGGCTTTCTGCGCCCGCGCCGCGCCGCGTACAAGATCGTTCAGGCGACCCGGTCGGATATCGCCGCGGCGGAATAGGCGGTCGGTTCAGGCCGCCTCGAACTGCAGCCGCGCGAGCCGTGCGTACAGCCCACCTGCCGCGGCGAGCTGATCGTGCCGCCCCTCCTCGACGATCCGGCCGCGCTCCATCACGACGATGCGATCGGCGGCGCGCACCGTGGCGAGGCGGTGCGCGATCACCATCGTCGTGCGTCCCGCCATCAGCCGCTCCAGCGCGTCCTGGACCAGCCGCTCGCTCTCGGCGTCGAGCGCGGAGGTCGCCTCGTCGAGGAGCAGCAGCGGCGCGTCGCGGAGCAGCGCGCGCGCGATCGCCACCCGCTGCCGCTGCCCACCCGACAGCCGCGCGCCGCTCTCGCCGAGATAGGTGTCGAGCCCCTGTGGCAACGCGTGGAGGAACTCGGCGGCGTTGGCGGCTTCGGCGGCCGCCCAGATCGCGGCGTCGTCGGCATCCCAGCGGCCGTAGCGCAGATTGTCGCGCGCCGACGCCGCGAAGATCACTGTCTCCTGCGGCACGATCGCGATGCGCGCGCGGATCGCGGCGGGATCGGCGTCGGCGAGCGGCACGCCGTCGAGCGAGACGGTGCCCGCTTGCGGATCGTAGAACCGCTCGGCGAGCTGGAACAGCGTCGACTTGCCCGCGCCCGACGGCCCGACCACCGCCAGCGTCTCGCCCGGCGCCAGCGCGAGCGTGAGATCGTCGACCGCGGCGATCTCGGGCCGGGTCGGATAGCGGAAGGTGACGTGATCGAACGCCAGCCGGCCGGCGGCGGGCACCGGCAGCGCCCGCGGCTCCGCCGGCGCCCTGATCCCCGGTCGCTCGGCGATCAGCTCGGCGAGCCGGCCGGCCGCGCCGGCGCCGCGCAGCAGATCGCCATACACCTCGGCGAGCGAGCCGAACGCGCCCGCGACCAGCCCCGCGGTCAGCACGAACGCGGCGATCGCGCCCCCCGACATGCGGCCGTGCGCGACGTCGATGGCGCCCTGCCACAGGATGATGGTGATCGCGCCGAACATCAGCCCCATCACCGCCGCGGTCATCACCGCGCGCACCCAGATTCGCCGCTTGGCGGTGGCGAACACCGCATCGACCGCGGCGCGCATCCGCCCCGCCTCCCGCCCCTGCTGGCCGAACGCCTGGACGATCTTCATCGCGCCGAGCACTTCGGTGGCGATCACGCCGACGCCGGCGATACTGTCCTGGCTCGATCGCGAGAAGGTCCGCACCCGCCGGCCGAGCAGCAGCAGCGGCACCAGCACGATCGGAATGCCGATCATCAGCAGCGCGGCGAGCTTGGGACTCCACACGAACATGAAGACGATGCCGCCGATCAGCGTGAACAGGTTGCGCAGCGCGACCGACACCGTCGATCCGACGATCTGCTCGATCAGCGCGGTGTCCGCGGTCAGCCGCGAGGCGATCTCGGACGGGCGGTTCTCCTCGAAGAAACCGGGCGCCAGCGTCAGCAGATTGTCCTGCACCTCGCAGCGCAGATCGGCGATGACGCGCTCGCCGAGCCACGACACGAACCAGAATCGCGTCGCCGTCGCCAGCGCGAGCACCACGACCAGCATCAGCAGGTAATGGAAGGAGGTCGACACCGCGTGCGGATCGACGCCGGCGGAGAAGCCGCGATCGATCACCCGCTTGAATCCGTAGGGGATGCCGAGCGTCGCCGCAGACGAGACGCACAGCGCCACGAACGCGGCCGCGATCTGCGCCGGATAGCGCAACGCCCGGCCCCAGATCAGCCTCAGGCTGCCGAGGCTGGGCCGTTCGCCGGCGGGGATGTCCTTGCGGGGGCGGCGCGCCATGATGGCGCCACGCCTAGCACCGGGACCGGCGGGGCTCAATCGCGTGCCGCCGGCGTAACGCGGATGTGGCGCGGGCGTCGCGATCGTCCCGCATTCGGCCGGCCATGCTGCATCGCATCCATCGCGGCGCTTGCCACGAGGCCGGGCTGGTCCGACATCCCGTTGCAATGCGGGACGGCGCGGCGCATGCCGTGCGCCGACACGGAGACGCGCCTTGCTTTACGACGCCTATGAGATGCAGCGCTCCTTCCTGTCGGGGGCCAGCCTGATGGCCAATCTCGGCTCGGGATGGATGCAGAGCCCCGCCAACCCCTGGGCGCATACCCAGTTCGGGCCGATGATCGCATCCGGTCTCGACGTGTTCGCGCACGCCTCGCAGCCGCGCGGCAAGCCCGCTTTCGGACTGCACGAGACCGTCATGGCGGACGGCAGCACCGTCGCCGTGACCGAGGAGATCGTGCTGCGCAAGCCGTTCGGCCAGCTCAAGCGCTTCGTGCGCGCGGGCGTGAGCGGCGGCCCGCGGCTGATGATCGTCGCGCCGATGTCGGGCCATTTCGCCACGCTGCTGCGCGGCACGGTCGAGCGGATGCTGCCGTTCGCCGACGTCTACGTCACCGACTGGCACGACGCCAAGCTGGTGCCCGTGGGCGACGGCGACTTCACGCTCGACGACTATGTCGATTATCTGATCGAGTTCCTCGGCGTCATGGGCCCCGGCGCGCACATGCTCGCGGTCTGCCAGCCCGCGGTGCCGGCCTATGCCGCCGCCTGCCTGATGAACGCCGACGCGCATCCGTGCCGCCCACGCACGCTGACGATGATGGGCGGGCCGATCGACACGCGCAAGGCGCCGACCGTGGTCAACACCACCGCGACGCAGCGCCCGCTCGCGTGGTTCGAGCAGAACGTCATCGCCACCGTGCCCTTCTTCCATCCCGGCGGCGGGCGGAAGGTGTATCCGGGCTTCCTCCAGCTCGCCGGCTTCATGTCGATGAACCTCGGCAACCACCTGATGAGCCACTACCGGATGTTCCAGCAGCTCGTCGCGGGCGACGGGGAGAATGCGGATGCGACCAAGGCGTTCTACGAGGAATATCGCTCGGTCTGCGACATGACCGCCGAGTTCTATCTCCAGACCATCGAGGACGTGTTCCAGGAGCACAAGCTCCCCCGCGGCGCGCTCCTCCATCGCGGCCGTCGCGTCGATCCGGCCGCGTTGCGCGACACCGCGCTGCTCGCCATCGAGGGCGAGCGCGACGATATATCGGGGCTCGGCCAGACCGAAGCGGCGCTGACCATCGCCACCGCGCTGCCCGACGATCTCAAGCAGCATTATATCGCGCGCGGCGTCGGCCATTACGGCATCTTCAACGGCCGGCGCTGGCGCGAGATCATCGCGCCGGTGGTCGAGCGGTGGATCACGGCGCACGGCGGCTGACCGGGCGCGGGCGGAGATGGCGGACGAGAGACGCGTCGCCGCGCGGATCGAGCGCTGGCCGGTGGCCGGCGCCTTCGTCATCGCGCGCGGCGCCAAGACCCATGTCGACGTGGTGGTCGCCACGATCAGCGAGGCCGGCCGACATGGCCATGGCGAGGCGACCGCGATCTATTACCGTGGCGAGACCGCCGAGAGCGTGCGCCGCCAGATCCTCGACGCCGCGCCGCTGATCGCCGGCGGCGTGTCGCGCGACGATCTGATCGGCGCGCTGCCCGCGGGGGCGGCACGCAACGCGCTCGACGCGGCGTTGTGGGATCTCGAGGCACGGCGCCGCGGCGTCCCGGCGTGGCGGCTGGCGGGCGAGCCCGATCCGCGCCCGCTCGTCACTGCCTTCACCCTCTCGCTCGCCGATCCCGCGCGGATGGAGGCGGACGCGCGCGCCGCCGCGCCGCGCTATCCGCTGCTCAAGCTCAAGCTCGCCGGGGACGGCGATGCCGCGCGCGTCGCGGCGGTACGGCGCGGCGCGCCCGGCGCGCGGCTGATCGTCGACGCCAACGAGGCCTGGACCGGCCGCGACGTGGCCGCGCTCGCTGCCACGCTCGTCCCGTTCGGCGTCGCGCTGATCGAGCAGCCGGTCCGCGCCGGGGCCGACGCCGAGCTCGACGGCATCGTCAGCCCGATCCCGCTGTGCGCGGACGAGAGCTGCCACGACCGCGCCGATCTTGCCGCCTGCCGGGGCCGCTACGCCGCGGTCAACGTCAAGCTCGACAAGACCGGCGGGCTGACCGAGGCGCTGGCGCTGATCGCCGAGGCGCGGGGCATGGGATTCAAGGTGATGGTCGGGTGCATGCTGTCGACCTCGCTCGGCCTCGCCCCCGCCTTCGTCGCGGCGCAGCGCGCGGACTGGGTCGATCTCGACGGCGCGCTGCTGCTCGCGCGCGATCGGCCCGACGGATTCGGCTATGACGGCGCGACAATGCACCCGTCGCCGCCGGCCTTGTGGGGCGGCGGCTGAACGGGGCGGCGGCTGAACGGGGCGGCGACCGGCTGCCCCAAAGGTCACCTGTCGTCTACCGGGGGCTTGGCGTAACCGGCTTGCAGTCGCCGCCGCGCGGGTAGAGGATACCGTGCGAGTCGCCGCTTCTGGAGCCGGGCTATGCCGTTCGATGGCCGTGGTTTTCCGCATTCCCCACCGCCGCCGCCGAGCCCCCCGCCCCGCTCGTCGCGTGCCGAGCGGCTGCTCGTCATCTTCGTCGCGGCGGGCGCATTTTTGCTGCTGCTCCTCCCGATCTCGGCGGATGCGCTGATCGATCTGGTGCGCTACCTCGCCGGCGACTGAACGGGCGCTCCGCATGGAGCCGACGCGCCTTCCCGTCCGTTCAGCGGGCTCCCATCAAGGAGATGCCCGATGAGCCTGTTCGGATCGATCATGCAGAAGATCTTCCATCACGGCGCCGCCGCCCAGCCCGCGCCGGCCGCCGCCGCGCCGGCCGCGGCACCGCACCCCGCTCCCACGGCGGCGGCACCCGCTCCAACCCCGGCGGCCCCAGCGGCGGCGCCCGCGCAGCCGGTCGATGTCGAGGCGGTGCTGACGCAGATGGCGGGACAGAAGGGCGGCGGCGGCCATTGGCAGAGCTCGATCGTCGACCTGCTCAAGCTGCTCGACCTCGATTCGAGCCTTACCGCGCGCGCCGGCCTCGCCGACGAGCTCGACGTCCACGCCGGCGCCAACGGCAGCGCGGAGGAGAATATCGCGCTCCACAAGGCGGTGATGCAGAAGCTCGCCGAGAACGGCGGCAAGGTCCCCGCGTCGCTGACCGCCTGACCGGCCGTGCCGCCGGCCGAGATCCGCCGGCGGCACATCCGGCGAGCGACGGATGGCGACCGGACTCCGGTGATTCGGGTTGGTTTCGCTGTGCCTTGAAGCGACAAAGCCAGCGTCGAAAAGGGTCCCTTTCGCAACACATAGGCGTAAAGCCACCAGCAAGTTAATTTGCCTTTTGCAACGGATGCGAGGCGACAATGCTAATCCTACGCTCCGATTCAAAACTCACGGATGAAACGACACCGTCGAGAAGTTCAAATGCTGATGTACGAAGCCTTGATCCATCGTCCTTTGGGCAATCCCAACGCACAAGATCGTAAGGCTTCGTAGGCTCTTGGCCAGCTATCCTAAAGCTCGGCACCGCAATGAATGGCTCGATCGGAGTGCAGTTGGATACGAACTTCTTGAAATCGGAATATGTTACCACGCGTCTGGGCGAGCCAATGGCTGTCTGCGCATAGGTGACGCCCTCGCTGGCACCGTTAAGGGCAGCATATATAGCCCGAGTGTCTTCGGGGCTTGCTCTATTTCGCATCAGGATTCGGTTATCGAAAGCTGCTGCAGAGAGCGCTACCCCAATTGCGATCAGACTGAAGATCCTCGCCCTATAAGTCATAGCCGCTACCCCCAATCCGAGCGGTCTAAATAGTCCGCTCCCGACCACATACCCGCAGCGTCACGCAGCGTCACTATGTCCGCTTTCGGTAGAGGGGGAGCCCTGCCGAACGTCGTTATCTAGACACTTCTTGCCGCCGCGCTTTTGTTGCGAAATGGTTCCCTTCCGCACCACAAACCGCCCGCTGCCAGATCCGCGGCTTAGCTGATGCAAAAGGCCGTTGCGCGGCGTCGCGGACGCCCGGCACGGCCGCACCGGCCGACGACGCTCCCCCGAAGATCGCGGCGCCGCCCGGTAGCGACACGCGCCGCGCGTGCCTATAGCGCGGACCATGTCGATCATCCCGCCCGCCATCGCCGCCAACCTCCGCCGCCTGCATCGCGCGCCCGAGGCGCAGGTGCTGCCCGCGCTGCTGCCCGCCGCCACGCTGTCGCCGGACGCGCGCGAGGGCGTCGTCAACCGCGCGCTCGGCCTGCTCGCCGATCTGCGCGGCGCGCAGGCGGCGGGCTGGGTCAACCAGTTCCTCCAGCAATACCGGCTCAATTCATCCGAGGGCGTGACGCTGCTCAGCCTTGCCGAAGCGTTTCTGCGCGTCCCCGATCCCGAGACCGCCGACGCGCTGATCGCGGACAAGCTCGGCGATGCCGACTGGCGCAGCCATGCCGGCAAGTCCGCCTCCGGCCTGGTCAATTCGGCGACCTGGGGGCTGGTGATCGGCCGCGCGCTGGTCTCGGACGGGGGCCGCGGCGGCGCGCTGCGGCGGCTGGTGTCGCGCGCGGGCGAGCCGTTCGTGCGCCAGGCGGTGGGTGCGGCGATGCGGATGATGGGCGAGGTGTTCGTCATGGGCCGCACCATCGACGACGCGATCGGCCGGATGGACACGCGCGACAACCGCGGCTTCACCGCCAGCTTCGACATGCTGGGCGAGGCGGCGCGCACCCATGACGATGCCGATCGCTACCAGGCGAGCTATCTCGACGCGATCGCCGCGGTCGGCCGCGCGCGCGACGCCTCCCGCAGCGGGGGCCACGCGATCTCGGTCAAACTGTCGGCGCTGCATCCGCGCTACGAGGTCGCGCGCTGGGACGAGTGCGTGCCCGCGCTCACCGAGCGGCTCGCAGCGCTGGCCGGTGTCGCCGCCGGCGCCGGCATCGGCCTCACCGTCGATGCCGAGGAGAGCGAGCGGCTCGAGATGAGTTTCCACATCATCGGCGCGGTGGCGCGCCTGCCCGCGCTCAAGGGTTGGGACGGTTATGGCATGGCGGTGCAGGCCTATTCCAAGCGCGCGCGGCCCGCGGTCGCCTGGGCGGACGATCTCGGCCGCGCGACCGGGCGGCGGATCGCGGTGCGGCTGGTCAAGGGCGCCTATTGGGACAGCGAGATCAAGCGCACGCAGGAATCCGGCCTGCCGCATTATCCGCTGTTCACCCGCAAGGCGTCAACCGACGTCTCCTATCTCGCCTGCGCGCGCGACATGCTGGGCGCGCGCAACATCTTTCCCGCCTTCGCCAGCCACAACGCGCTCACTGTTGCGACCATACTCGAATGGGCGGGCGCGTCGCGCGACTTCGAGTTCCAGCGGCTCCACGGCATGGGCGAAGGGCTGTACGAGCGGCTGGTCCGTGACGAGGGCTATCGCTGCCGGGTGTATGCGCCGGTCGGCGGTCATCGCGATCTGCTCGCCTATCTGGTGCGCCGCCTGCTCGAGAACGGCGCCAATTCGAGCTTCGTCCACCAGCTCGCCGACGCGACCCTGTCGGACGCCGCGCTGCTCGCCGATCCCGCCGACAAGACTCGCGCGGTCGGCAGCCGGCGTCATCCCTTGATCCCGCTGCCGGTCGACCTGTTCGGCGCGGACCGGCGCAACTCGATGGGCCTCGACCTCCAGGACCGCGAGACGCTGGCGGAGGTGGCGGCGGCGATGATCGCCGTGCCGCGCAAACCTTCTCCGTTCGCCCCGAGCGACGTCGCGGCAGATGCGGCGGGCGCGGTGGCCCGCGCCGCCGCCGCCTTCCCGGCCTGGTCATCCACGCCTGTAGAAACCCGTGCGAGGATATTGGAAAGGCTCGCCGACCTGCTTGAGGACCAACGCCTCGACCTGATGAGGGTCTGCGTCGAGGAAGGTCGCAAGACGATCTCCGATGCGCTCGGCGAGGTCCGCGAGGCGGCGGACTTCTGCCGCTACTACGCCAACCAGGCGCGCGGCGTGATGGCGCCGCACGCGCTTCCCGGCCCGACCGGGGAGCGCAACGTGCTGCGGCTCGCCGGGCGCGGCGTGTGGGCGTGCATCGCGCCATGGAACTTCCCGCTGGCGATCTTCCTCGGCCAGGTCGCCGCCGCGCTCGCTACCGGCAACACCGTCGTCGCCAAGCCCGCGCCGCAGACGCCGGGGATCGCCGGCCGGGCGGTGGCGCTCGCGCATGCCGCCGGCGTGCCCGCGGATGCGCTGGTGCTGCTCGTCGGCGGCCCGGACGAGGGCCAGGCGCTGGTCGCCGACCACGGCGTCGCCGGCGTCGCCTTCACCGGCTCGACCGCGACCGCGCGGCGCATCGCGCACACGCTGCTGGAGGACGACGCCAAAGGATCGTGGCGCCCGCTCGTCCCGCTGATCGCCGAGACCGGCGGCCTGAACGCGATGATCGTCGATTCGACCGCGCTGCCCGAGCAGGTCGTCGCCGACATCGTCACCTCGGCGTTCCGCTCGGCCGGGCAGCGCTGCTCGGCGCTCAGGCTGCTGCTCGTCCAGGAGGACGTCGCGGACCGCACGCTCGCGATGCTCGCCGGCGCGATGGACACGCTGCGTGTCGGCGACCCCGCCGATCCGGCGACCGATGTCGGCCCGGTGATCGATCGCGCCGCGTACGACAAGCTGATGGACTATCGCGAGACGGTCCGCGCGCGCTGGGCCAAGACGGTCGCGGTGCCCGCCGACGGCCTGTTCGTGCCGCCGACGGTGATCCGGCTGGACCGGATCGAGGATCTCAAGGCCGAATGGTTCGGCCCGCTGCTCCATGTCGCGACCTGGCCCGCGGGCGCGCTCGCCGAGACGGTGGCGCGGGTCAACGCCAGCGGCTTCGGGCTGACGATGGGGCTGCACAGCCGCATCGCGCGCGCCGCCGACGAGGTCGAGGCGACGGCGCGGGTCGGCAATCTCTACGTCAACCGGTCGATGATCGGCGCGGTGGTCGGCGCGCAGCCGTTCGGCGGCGAGGGCCTGTCGGGCACCGGGCCCAAGGCGGGCGGCCCGCATTACCTGCCGCGCTTCTGCGTCGAGCGCACGGTGTCGACGGACACGACGTCGGCGGGCGGCAACGCGACGCTGCTGTCGCTCGACGATGTGGGGGCGACAGGTATCTGACCCCCCCGGGCGCGCCCATGTCCGTTCACCCTGAGCGAAGTCGAAGGCCCCTGGCTGGGCTTGGGTGCCTGGGACGCCGGAGTTCATCGCGAGCGCCCGCCTTGTCCTGCAGTCGAGGGCTCAGCCCGAACGGACACTTGGAGAGCGTGGCACCAGCAACGACGATCGGATTACGCCGCCTGCGCGTGCGCGGTCCGATCGAGCGCTTCGAGAAACGCGATCAGCCCGCGTTCGGCGGGATCCAGCCAGCGTGTCGCGCGCGGCAGCCTGACCGGCGGCTCGCCCTTCAGCCCGCCCGATCTGGCAAGCGCGATCAGCGCGGGATGGACATAGGATTTGCGGCTGATCGCCGGGGTGTTGCCCAGCGCCGCCGCCACCGGCGCGAGCATCGCCTTGAGCCCGATCCCCGCCGGCCCCGCCTCGACGATCGCGCGATAGGCGATCACGGATGCGGCGAAGGTGCGGAACGCCTTGGCGGTGAAGTCGCCGCCGGTGCTCTCGCGGATATAGTCGTTGACGTCGGACGAGGTGACCGGATGGCGCGCGCCGTCGGCATCGACATACTGGAACAGGTGCTGGCCTGGCAGATCCTGGCAGCGCTTGACCACGCGCGCCAGCCGGCGGTCCTCGATCTCGACATGCTGCGGCTTGCCGTGCTTGCCGCGATAGTCGAACGCCACGGTCGCGCCATGCAGGCTGGCGTGGCGGCTGCGCAGCGTGGTCGCGCCGAAGCTCTTGTTCTCGCGCGCGTAGCTCATGTTGCCGACGCGGACATGGCCCTGGTCGAGCAGGCGCACCACGGCGGCGACCGCGACGCGCCGCGACGGCGTGCGGCCGCCGAGATCGGCATCCACCGCCTTGCGGATCGCCGGCAGCGCCTGGCCGAACGCCGCGCAATGCTCGTATTTCTCGGCATCCTGCGCGGCGCGGAACTGGTCGTGATAGCGATACTGCTTGCGGCCCCTGGCGTCATAGCCGATCGCCAGCAGGTGCCCGTCCGGATTGGGGCAGAACCAGCAGCGTTCGTACGCCGGCGGCAGCGCGATCCGGTTCAGGCGATCGATCTCGTCGCGATCGGTGATTCGCGTGCCGTCCGCGTCGACATAGGCCCAGCCGCGGCCGCGCGTCTTGCGGCGGGTGATGCCGGGCGCCTTGTCGTCGACGTAGCAGAGCCGGACAGCGGCCTTGCGCGCGGCGGTCTCGGGCGTGATCGTGTTGGTCATGGCGCGATCCGATGCGTGTGGGCCAAGAACGCGGCCCGCCGCCGCCGCGTTCCGGAACGCAATCCGCAGCGCCGCCGTTTATCGGGCGAAGCTCGCAACTTAGGAGTGACGCCATGCCGTCGATCGACACATCCCGGGTCCTCATCATCGCCACCGACGGCTTCGAACAGTCGGAGTTGTTCAAGCCGCGCGAGACGCTGATCGACGCCGGCGCGACGGTGACGCTCGCCTCGCCCAGGGCCGATCCGATCCAGGGCATGGAAGGCGACATCGACAAGGCGGGGACGATCACCCCGGACCTGACGCTCGCCCAGGTCGATCCCGACGATTACGATGCGCTGCTGATCCCTGGCGGCACGATCAACGCGGACAAGATGCGCGGCGAGAAGGATGCGCAGCGCATCGCCAGGGCCTTCTTCTCGGCCGACAAGCCGGTCGCCGCGATCTGCCACGGTCCCTGGCTGCTCGCCGAGGCCGGGCTGATCGAGGGACGCACGCTGACCAGCTACGAATCGATCCGCACCGATCTGCGCAACGCCGGCGGCGAGGTGGTGGATGCCGAGGTCCAGGTCGACGGCCGCCTCATCACCAGCCGCAAGCCCGGCGACATCCCGGCCTTCACCGAAGCACTGATCCGCTCGATCGAAGCGGCGTAGGCGGAGGTCAAGCCTGTCTCCCGTCTCCGTCATCCCGGCGACGGCGGGACCTTTGCGTAAGCCAGCCGAGCGCTTCATCATGCCGTCATGCCGGACCTGTTCCGGCATCCACCGTCGCGCGAAATCGGCGGCGTGACGGACCGAACGATGGGGGATCCCGGCACAAGAATGACGCGGGGTGGATCGGCGTCGTCTCACCCCGCCCTGAGCAGGACCACGGCGGCGTCGCGCTCGAGGAGGTAGAGCAGATCCCGCGCCGCCTGTCCGCGTGGCGCGTCGAGGGCGTCGTCATGCCCGGTCAGCATCCTTGCATCGTCGTGCGCAACGCCGATGAGTGCGGACGTCTGCGCAGCATCGGCCAGGCGATCGCCCAAGTCGCCCGACTGGCGGACGCCCAGGAGATCGCCACCCTTTCTCAGTTCGAGGTCTTTCTCCGCGATCTCAAAGCCGTCGCGCGTGTTCTTGATCACGGACAGGCGCTGTTTCATCGTTTCGGAGAGCATGTTGCCGCGCAGCAGCACGCAGCGAGAACGCTTCGCGCCGCGCCCGACTCGTCCACGCAACTGGTGGAGCTGCGCCAGCCCGAATCGCTCGGCGCCCTCGATCACGATCAGCGTCGCGTTGGGCACGTCGACGCCGACCTCGATCACCGTCGTCGCGACCAGCACGGAGAGCGCGCCCGACTGGAACGCCGCCATCACCGCATCCTTGTCCGCTCCCTTCATCCGGCCATGGACCAGCCCGACCCGATCGCCGAGCGCGAGGCGGAGCACCGCGGCACGCGCCTCGGCGGCGGCATCGTCGCCGTCCGCGGTCTCCTCGACCAGCGGGCACACCCAATAGGCCTGCTCGCCGGCGGCGACATGGCGGCCGAGCCCGGCGACGACCTCGTCGATCCGCTCCAGCGAGGTCACCAGAGTCTCTATGGCCAAGCGTCCCGGCGGCATCTCGTCCAGCCGGCTGACGTCCATCTCGCCGTAATTGGCGAGCGTCAGCGTACGGGGAATCGGCGTCGCGGTCATCACCAGCATGTGCGGCGGCCGCACGCTTTTGGCCGCCAGCATCATCCGCTGCGCGACCCCGAAGCGGTGCTGCTCGTCGACCACGACCAGCCCGAGCGCCCTGTAGCGCACCGTCTCCTGGAAGATCGCATGCGTGCCGACCAGGATGTCGACCGAGCCGTCGGCAAGCCCCATCAGCGTCGATTCGCGCACCCGCCCCTTGTCGCGCCCGGTGAGAATGGCGACGGTCAGCCCCAGCGGCGCGAGCTGGCGGGTCAGCGTGTCGACGTGCTGGCGCGCGAGGAGCTCGGTCGGGGCGAGAAGCGCGCCCTGCGCGCCGGCCTCGACGCAGACCAGCAGCGCCATCGTCGC
>CAXTNX010000033.1:0-32823 GCA_964245815.1 uncultured Sphingomonadaceae bacterium
CGCGTGACCTCCTCGCGGGTCGGCGCCGCCCCGGCCGCAACCGCCGCCGACACCGGCACCGCCTGACCAGACGCCGCACCCCCCCATGACACCACAACCGCCACGGCACCCAGCAGCGCAACTCGCCGATAATGGCGGACCCCCATCCACGCCTCCCTGTGCACCGACGCACGACCTGCCCACCGTGTCGCCCACCGTCATGGTGTGCGGGGGTCGGGCTGGGGTTCGGGCGCTACGCAATACGGGCACCCCTCGCGGGGGCGTTACGCGGTGCTACAGGTCGTCGCGCGGAGACGTCCGGCGACGCGAGACGCTATCAGTTACCGATCGTCGGTCAAGCATCCGGATGCGGGCATCAGCCACCCGCCGCCGGTACGGCGAGCGTGTCCACCAGCGTGTCGAGCTGGTGCTGGCAGCCGCTGCGGATCAGCGCCGCACTGGTATCCTCAAGCCGGCTCGGCTTCATGCCCAGCGTCACGAAGCGGATCGCCGCGGCCGCGCCGCCGTCCAGCGCCATCGTATAGCTCTCGCCGGATGCGACCGGCAGCGTCGCCGGCCACGCCACGGTCGCGCTGCCCTGCGGCCACGCCACCCTGGTCGACCGACCATGGGCGCCGGTGATGACCAGCGTCTGATCGACGTCGGCCCGCTGGCGCCACAGCGTCACCACGCTCGGATCGGCGATGCACACCGGCCCGGCCAGCGCGGTATCGACATACCAGAGATTGGGGGCGTGCGCGGTCGCGCCGACGCTGCGCACCGCCCCGATGCGGACGCGGCGATCGCTCCCGCCCGCGCCGACCAGCGCCGCGAACCGCGAGTTGGCCGCGGTGCTCGGCACGCTCGCGCCCGGCGAGAAGCTGCCCGGGCCGCGCAGGACGCGGGTGCCGCGTCCGTCGAGCAGGGTGAGCTGATCGCCCGCCTGGAGCGTGATCGAGACGCTGTCCGCGATCGACTTGCCCGCCGGGAAGAGCTTGGTGGACGGCCCGCTCGAGCGCAGCACGAGCGTGTCGGCGATGGCGGTTGTCGCACCGGCCGCAAGCACTGCGGCGGCGACGCTATTTCGAATCCAAGGCAAAGGTCCCTCCAGGTCCGGCGATTTTCATACGGTCGACGAGTAGGGCGAGCGCGGGGTCGGGCGAGCGCGCCGCGACGAATGCCGCAAGTTCATCGACCGCTGCCGTCTCGCCACGATCGAACCGCGCATGGAGTTCGGTGACGGTGCGGCGATCCGCCGGATGCATGTCGGGCGCGGGCTCGAACACCTCGATCGGGGTCGAGCGGCCGCTGACCAGGATCCGCCCCATCGGCCGCAGGATCGTGTCGCCGAGCCGCTCGGCGACGGTGCCGCTGACCAGCGCGCGGGTCTTGAGATATTTGTTGGCGCCCTCCAGCCGTGCCGCGGTGTTCATCGCGTCGCCGAGCGCGGTGTACTGGATGCGTCCCTCGCCGCCGAAATTGCCGACCACCGCCTCGCCGCGATGCAGCCCGACCCGGGTGCGGCCGATCGGCGGCACGCCGTCGGGCGCCTCGGCGCGGAACCGCTCGCCCGCCTCGAACATCGCGGCGGCGGCGGCGAGCGCGCGCTCGTCGTCGTTGGGCCGCGCGATCGGCGCCCCCCAGAACGCCACCACCGCATCGCCGACGAACTTGTCGAGCGTGCCGCCATGCTTGAGCACGACATCGGTCATCAGATCGAGATAGCGGTTGAGCAGGAAGGCGACCATCTCCGGCGAGATCGCGTGGCTGAGCTTGGTGAAGCCCTCGAGATCGGTGAACAGCGCGACGATCGCCCGCTTCTCGCCCGAGAGACTGAGCCGATCCGGATCGCGCATGATCTCCTGCGCGACGTCCTTGGGCAGATAGCGGCCGAGCGCCTGGCTGGCGAAGCGGCGCTGGTCCGAGCCGAAACCGCGCGCCGCGGTGCTGACCGCGGCATAGGCGAGCACCCAGCCGATCGCCCACCCCGCCGCGGAGACCTGGAGCGTGTCGTAGCCGCCGCGCTGGAGCATGAACGGGAAGGCGACGATCAGCGCGAGCTCGACGACGATCGCCAGCGCCATCTTCCACGCCGCCAGATCGAGCGCCGCGGTCACCGCGCCGAGCCCGACCGCGACGAGCGCGGTGAGCCACAGCTTCCAGCTCGGCGTCGGCAAGAGCACGTCATGATCGAGCATCTGCGCCAGCATGACGGCATGGACGTCGAGACCGAAAATCTGCTTGCCGTCGATCCGCGTGATCGGCGTGTCGTAGAGATCGGTTTCGGAGATGGTCCCGCCGATAAGGACATAGCGCCCCGCTACCTGGCTTCGCATCCGGGGCGCACTTGCTGGATCGGCGAACAGATCGATGGGCAGCACCTGGAACTCGGGGCGATCGGACGACGTCGGGACGCGGAACCGCAACGCTCCGGAATAGCCCGCGCGCCGCGCGTCGATCCCCAGCATCGCCGGCGCGAACACCGGTGGCAGCGAGCGCGGCTGGTCGGGCCAGCTGCGTACGGCACCGTCGGGATCGGGCCGTATCCGCACCGAGGCCTTGTGGACGTTACCCGCGCCGACCTGCGCCAGGAGCTTGTCCATGAACTCCTGTTGCCAGCTCTTTACCTGATCGGGGTTTTCGACGGCCGTCGTATAGCCGACATAGGTCGGCGTCCTCATCTTCCGGAACGCGGCGATCAGCGGGGGGTCCTCGGCCTGGGGTTGATCGAACAGGATATCGATCGAGATCGCCTTGGCGCCAAGCCTGTCGATGTTCGTGAGCGCCTCTGCGAGCATCCTGCGATCGAGCGGCGAGCGCTTGCCGAGGTTGGCGAGCGTATCGTCGTCATAGGTGATCTCGATGATCCGCGGGTCCTGATCGGTCGCGGGAGCAGTGAGATACACGCGAACATTGTACAGCGCCCGCTCCCAGTCCCGCGCCACCGCCAGGTTCCAGCTCTCGCGCGCGAACAGCACCGCGAGCGCGAGGATCAGCGCGGACGCCAGCAGCCGCCACAGACCAACCTTCTGCACGAACCGGGCGATACCGCCGCGCTTCGGCCCCGCGGGCTGGGTCTGCATCAGCATCGGCGCGTCAGCTCCCCGGCGTCGCGGCCCCGCCCGGATGCGCCGCCACCGCCGGAGTCGCCACCGCCGGCGCCACGGACGCCGTGGCGGGAGCCGACACCCGCAGCAACGGCCGCGCGCCGTCGCCGACCAGCGCGAACGCCGCCCAATAATACGGGTGCGAGGTGTCCTTGTCGTCCATCAGCCTGAGCTGCGAGGCGCGCATCGCCTCGCCGATCGAGGTTCCCCGCGGCGCCCGGAACAGCCCGGTGATCAGCCGCTCGGTGGCCTTGTATTCGTTGGGCACCGGCCAGTGGCTGGCCAGCACCGCGCGCCCGCCGGCGCCGACGAAGGCGCGTACCAGCCCGTCGAGCGAGGAGCCGCCGCCCGATACCTCGCCCGCCTCGCGGGTCGCCGCGACGCTCGCCTGGCCCGCGGTGTCGCAGGCCGAAAGGATCACCAGATCGGCGTCGAGATGGAGGTCGAAGACCTCGCGGAAGGTGAGCAGCCCGTCGGACGCCTTGCCGTCCGCCAGCGGCGGCCCGAACGAGGTCAGCAATGCCGGCCGCGCGGGGCATTCGGGGCGTGGCGCGGTGACCAGGCCGTGCGTCGCGAAGTGCAGGATGCGATAGTCGGACAGATCCTTGCGCTCGATCAGCGCGGTGTCGTTGAACGCCGCGCCGGTGACGACGTCGTCGCCCGCGCCGCCGACCACCTTCTGCGCGGCATAGAGCTCGGTCGGCTGGATCGGATCGCTCCATGCCGCCAGCGGCCAGCTGCAATCGATCGCACCGCGGGCCGAGATCGAGCGCGTGCGCGCGACGGTCGTCGCCTCCGCGGTGCCCGCGACCGGCGCGTTGTCGCCGAGCCCGAGATAGCCGAACCTGGCGCCCGACGGCCGCACGCCGCGGATATCGCGGAACGCCTGGGGCGAGACCGCGGTCGAGACGTCGATGGCGCGCCCAAGCCAGGCGACGCCGCGGAAGTCGAACGGATCGCCCTTGGGATCGGCAGCGCGCGCGGTGTAGGTCGCGACGCTGGCATCGTCGGTGACGAGCAGGCCGATCGGCAGCCGCAGCAACGGGCCATCGGGCTCGAACACCAGCTGGCGGACGCCGGCGAGCCGCGGCGCCGCCGGCCCCATCAGCGCGACGAACAGCTCGTGCGCCTTGGCGACGTCGAACGGCGCGGTCTGGATCGTGCCGCCGACATCCTTGGAGATCGTGTCGCGCAACGCGGTCACCGTATCGTCGAGGGTCGCGGTATCCATCGGCAGGCGATAGGCGATCGCGCCATCGTGGCGGGCGAACAGCGCATAGAGATCGGGGCCGACCACGGCGAGCTTGAGATAGGCCTCGTCCGGCCCGAGCGTCGTCTCGAGATCGGAGAGCGTCATCGCGCTCGACGAGACCGCGCGATAGCGCGGGAAGGCGGATAGCGACGCCTGGGTGGCGACCTGATCCGCCTCGAGCTTGGCGAGCGACGCCTTGGCGGCGGCGAGCGCGGCGTCGCTCGCCGCCGACGTCTGCGCGATCGCCTGGAGCCGCCCGACCTCGATCCGCGTCCGCTCGACGTCGCGGGTCAGCGTCACCGACTGGCGGAACAGCCGCGACGCCTCGTCGCTCCCCCCCGACAGCTCGCGCGCCAGCACTGCCTGCGTGTCCGCGACGCCCGGCCGCACCAGCGTCTGGCTGACCGCGAAGAAATCGGCGGCGAGCGCGGGGTTCTTTGGCATCTGATCGGTGAGCAGCGCGAAATAGGGGGAGAGCAGGCGCTGCAGCCCGATCGCCGAGCCGCCGTTCTGGACGACGCTCTGCACCACCTCGCGATAGAGGCCAAGCGCGACGGCGGACTGGCCACGGCGCGAGAGATAGCCGGCCAGCCGCGCCTTGGCCGCCCATTCGGCGGCGGTGTTGGGATATTCGACGACGATCATCGCCAGCGCCTCGCGCAGCAGCCGCTCGGCGGACGCGGTGTCGCCGCGCGACTCGGCGCAGGCGGAGAGCTCGCCATAGGTCTGCGCGCGCAGCCGCGCGAGCGCGGTGACGCGGCCTTCGCGGACCTTGTTAAGATCGATCAGCGACTTGTTGAGCAGGGCCTCGGCACGCGGTACGTCGCCCTGGATGCGCGCGATCGTGCCGCGGATCTGCTCGGCCTGCGCGTCGAGGATCTCGCCGCGCTCGGCCGGCGTCAGGCTCGAACTGTCCGAACCGCCGAGCCCGTTGGCCGCGTCGGCGTTGAGCTGCGCCGCCACCGACGAATCGATGATCGGCGCGCCGCCCGGCATGGTGATGTTCGCGGCGACCGGGACGATCGGCTTGGCGAGCTCGGTTCCGGCCTCGTCGTAATGGCCCTCGTTGAGCAGGTGCAGCGCCAGGAAGTTGCGGCGCAGGCGGAGCTGGACGGGATCGCCGGTCGGGATCGTCATCAGGTTGCCGAACAGGGCGTCGGCCTGGTCGAACTCGCCGAGGTTCGAGCGCTGCAACGCCTGGTTGGCGACATATTCGCCGAGCAGGCCCTTCATCGCGCTCGAGCGCTGGCGGTCGTTGAGCGCATCGAAGAACTCGGCGGCGTCGGCGTAGCTGCCGCTGTTGTTGCGGCGATAGCCCTCGGCGAGCAGTTGCGCCGGATCGAGCGTGCCGGCCTGGACGCGCGCGAACGCCGCGGGGTTGGCGACCTGCGTGGTCGCCGCCTCGATCTCGCCGGGCTGCGCCTTGTCGGCGACGATCGTGCGGAAGCCGAGCTTCAACGCGCCGTCATAGCCTTGCAGTCCCTCGGCGACATAGGTCGTCCTGCCGCGCGTGACGGTGTAGACGCGGTAGCCGACGCCTTCCTTGGTGACCGTGCAGTCGCGCTCGGTCGTGCCCGGGATATCGGCGATCTTCGCGGGAATCGCGGGCGTGCACGGCACGTCGTCGCCCCGCAACGTGTCGAGTCGCCGGGTCGCGGTCGCACCGTCGGTGCGCAGCGCATAGAGCTTGCCGACCGGCGCCGCGGCATCGCGGCACAGCACTGAATAGCCGCGATCGAACATACCCGTCGCCACCCCGGACGCGGTGCTGGTCGCACGGCACAGCACGCCCTTGCCCGATCCGAGCTGGAAGCTGTCCTGGACGCTGGGCGGCAGCTCGGCGCGGGCCGGACCGGCCGGGGCCACCGGGCCGATCGACGCCGCCAGGATCGTGCCCGCGATCCACGCGGCAACACCGGTTCGCTTCGTCACGCCGCCTCGTCCCCCAAGCTGCCATGGGGCGGCGGGGCGGCGAAGAGGCCGCCGCATCGCTCCCCCGGAACACGAACGCAAACATGAACAGGGGCACCGCGCGTCCGCAGGGACTGCGGAGGCGATCGCCGGAGGCACGCGTGATGCGCCGTTTCTGACCCCGTCGCAATGCTCCTTGCGTCGGATACGACCGGTCCTGCGACGAGCCCGTCGACGGCTCCGGGTTCGCCGCCGGGCCGCGTCCCGCGAGGCGTCGACATCGTCGCGCTAGACCTTGGTCGAAACATGCGTTCCCGCCGGGAACCGCGCGAGAATTCGTTAACCGCGCGCCGCTCTAGCTCGATCTGAAGCCGGGCGCATCGATCCTGCCCACCTGAAGCCACGAGGACCCAAGCCATGCGTCACCGGAAGCCGATCTTCGCCGCCGCGCCCACTGCCGGCACCATCGCCCGTTCGGGCCGCGCCATCGCCGCCTGGGCGGTGGGCGCCGCGCTCGTCTCGGGCGGGCTCGCGGCACCCGCCGGCGCCTTCACCACGACCCAGGGCGCGATCTCGGCGATGTCGACCGGCACCGTCGCGATCAGCGCCAGCGTGCTGGCGCGCGCGCAGATCTCCGGGCTGACCGACGTCACCTTCACCGGCCTCGATCCCGCCGCGACCACGAGCGCGAGCGCGGCGCAGAACGACTGCGTGTGGAGCAACACCCTGGGCAAGGGCTACACCATCACCGCGAGCGGCAGCGGCACCAGCGGCGCGTTCACGCTCGCCGCCAGCGCCAAGACGGTACCGTACAGCGTGCAGTGGGCGGCAACCGCCTCGCAGACCTCGGGCACCACGCTGACCAACGGCGTCGCGTCCGGCACGCTCGTCAGCACCGCGGTGCTGCCCGCCTGCGCCGGCGGCTCGGCCAACTCGACCCTGATCGTATCGATCGCCTCGAGCGACGTCCAGACCATGACCGCCGCGACGAGCTACACGGGCGCGCTGACGCTTCTCGTCCAGCCGCAATGAGCTGACGCGACAGGGCGCGGTCGGCACTTGCGCTGGGGAGCGGCAGGATGGCCAGCCATGCGATGAGGACCATGCCGGGCCGGACGCGCCGGCGTCACGGCCGGACCGTGGCGATGGCGGCGCTCGCGCTCGCCGGCACGACGCCGGCCGGGGCGGTGGCGATCGACCATCTCGTCGACCTGCCGTTCGGCACGATCGGCAACCTGGTCAGCGACGCCATGCAATCCGAATCGGTCTGTGTCGATACCGGGCTGCTCGGCGGTCATTACAGCGTCACCGCGATCGGCAGCGGCAGCGGCGGCGCGTTCACCATGGCGGCGGCGGGCCAGGCGATCGCCTACCAGGTGCAATGGGCGTCGACCACCGCCCAGACATCGGGCACGCAGCTGACCGCGGGGAGTGCCTTGACCGGCCAGCCCGCGGCGCTGCTCGATTGTTCGCTCGGCGCGCAGAACAATGCCAGCCTGATCGTGATCCTGCGCGCCGCGGCGCTCCAGGGTGCGGTCGCGGGCACCTATGTCGGCACGCTGCAGATCCTGCTGTCGCCGAACTAGACGCGATGTGAAGGCCCTTGCGATCCCGCTGCGCGCGCTCGCCGCGCTCGCCCTGCTGCTGATCGGCGGACAGCCGCTGCTGGCGGCGGGCGACGTGCGCCCCGTCGCATCAGCGCTGGTCGCGGTCGACATGCCGGCCGGTTTCGCGGGGCTCGCCGAGACCCAGCATGTCGTCGCCGACATGATGTTCGGCGGCCGCCGGATCGGCCAGTTCGAGATCGAGGCGTCCCCCGGACATCTGCGCATCCTGCACCCCGACGCGGTCGTCGCCGCCATTTCCGGCGTCACCGACGCCGCCGCGCTGACCGTGGCGTTGAGCGGTTCGCTGGATACCAACGCGCGCTATCTGTGCGATCCGCGCGCGGCAGGCTGCGAACGGCCGCATCCGGACGTCGCCGCGATCGTCTTCGATGCGCGCCGCTTCGTCGCCACCATCGTCATCAATCCGAGGCTGCTCGTCGTCCGCGAGGTCGTCGCCGACCGTTATCTCGTGCCCGGGCGCGACGCACCCAGCCTCGTCGATTCGATCGGCGGCGCGCTCGCCGGCGGCGACGGACAACGCGCGCTCTACGCCATCCGCAACCGCGCGATCGTCGCGTTCGGGCCGGCGCGGCTGGCGTCCGAGGCCTCCTATTCCTCGGGTCAGGGCGCGAGCCTCGACACGCTCGTCGCGCAACTCGATCGAGGCGACGTCCGCTACACCGCGGGCGTGACCTATGCACCCGGCGCCGATCTCGTCGGGCGGCGGCGGATCGTCGGCGTCGGCGTCGCCTCGCAGTTCGACACGCGTACCGATCGCACCGTGATGACCGGGACGCCGCTGGTCGTGTTCCTCTCCCAGCGTGCCCGCGTCGATCTCTCGGCCGGCGGCCGGCTGGTGAGCAGCCACGATTACGAGGCGGGCAACCAGACGCTCGACACCTCGGGACTGCCCGACGGCTCGTATCCGGTCGAGATCCGCATCCAGGAGATCGGCGGTGCCGCGCGCACCGAACAGCGTTTCTTCACCAAGAGCGCCGGGCTGCCGCCGCCCGGGCGCACGCTGTTCTTCGCCGATGCCGGGCTGATCGCGGTCGACCGGCCGGGCGCGCTGCTCGCCGTCGGCCGGATCCCGCTGGCCACGATCGGCGCGGCGCGGCGGCTCGGCACGCGCCTCGCATGGGACGCGGCGGTCATGGCGACCGACCGCAAGCTGCTCGCCGAGATCGGCGCAAGCTGGTTCACCGACGCCTTCCAGGCACGCGCCGCGCTGCTCGGCTCGAGCGACGGCGACACCGGCGCGCTGCTCGCCGCCAACTCGGCCTCGGGCGGACGGATCGGCTATGCGATCGATCTGCGTCATGTCGGAACCCATGGCCGTCGCCCGCTGATCCCGCTCGACACCGTGATCGGCGACGCCTTCTCGCTGGAGACCGTCCAGACGGAAGCGCGGCAGTTCGATGCGACCAGCTACACTCAGCTCTCGGCGACGCTGTCGGCGCGGATCGCGCGCGCGCAGCTCGGCCTGTCGGGCTATTGGCGGCGCGATGCCGGCCGCTCGACCAGCTATGCGATCGGCCCGACGCTGCATGTCCCGCTGCTCCAGCGCCGCCGCGCGCAGCTCACCGTCGACGGCAGCTTCGCCGAGACCGATCGCGGCCGCTCGGTGACGGTGGGATTGCGCTTCCAGCTGCTCGGCGAGCGCTCGTCGCTGACCGCATCCGCCGGTGCGCAGACCGGGGAGTCGGGCAGCGGCCGGCATCTCGCCGGGCTCGCCGAGATCGGCGGCGCGCTCCAGCGCGATGTGCTCGGCGGACGGCTGGACGCGGCGGGTCTCGTCCAGCAGGGCAGCGACGGGACGCTGGTGCAGGGCGGGATCGATCAGCGCGGGCCGACCGGCTATCTCGCCGCCAACGTGACGCATCGCGCCGATCGTGCCGAGAGCGGCACGCAATACGGCCTCACCGTGCAGACGGTCGCAGTGGCGACGCGCGGCGCGCTCGCGATCGGCGCCCGCGACCAGAACGATGCCGCGATCGTCGTCCGGATAGGCGGCCCGGCGCGCGGCACGCGCTTCCAGGTGCTGCTCGACGATGCGCCGGTCGGCGTGATCCGGCCCGGCGGCCGGCTCGCGATCTCGCTCGCGCCTTATCGTCGCTACACCGTCCGCGTGCGCCCGATCGGCGGCGCGCTGGTCGCGTTCGATGCGCAGCCGCGCGTCGTCGACGTCTTTCCCGGCAGCGTCGCGGCGCTGCGCTGGACGGCATCGCCGGTGCTCGCGCTGTTCGGGCGGCTGGTGCGGCCCGACGGGCGGCCGGTCGCGGACGCCGACGTCGCCGCGACCGGCGGCGCGATCGCCGCGACCGACGGCCAGGGCTGGTTCCAGATCCAGGCGGCCGGCGACGCGGTGCTCAGCGCGCGGACCGGCGACGGCACGACCTGCCGCGCGACGCTCTCGGCACGCGCGACCGACAAGGACTATACCGCGCTCGGCGCCGTGCCGTGCCGGCCATGAGGAGGACGATACAGGTGATGCGTTCGGTCCGCGCCGCGCTGGCGCTTTCCCCCCTGCTCGGGCTTTCCGCGACGGCGGCGCCTGCGGCCATCGTGCTCAGCCAGGCGGTGGTCGATATCGGGCCGGCCGCGGCGACCGCGCAGGACATCGAGGTGTGGAACGACGGCGGCGACACCGCCTATGTCATCGCCGAGCCATCCGAGATCGTGGCGCCGGGCACGCCGGCCGAGACGCGCGTGCGGATCACCGATCCGGCCGCCGGCGGATTGCTGGTCTCGCCGCAGAAGCTCATCCTCCAGCCCGGCGAACGCAAGCTGGTCCGCATCGCGGCGGTTGCCGATCGCCCGGCGCGGGACCGCATCTACCGCGTCACGATCAAGCCCGTCGCCGGCTCGGTCTCGGCGGCGACGACCGCGCTCAAGCTGCTGGTCGGCTACGACGCGCTGGTGATCTACCGGCCGCAGGCGCCACGACCCGACATCGTCGCGACGCGGTCGGGGACGGCGCTGACGCTGACCAATCGCGGCAACACCAATGCCGAGCTCTTCGACGGCAACCAGTGCCCCGCGTCGGACACCGCCAAGGGCTGCACGCCGCTCCCGCCCCGGCGGCTCTACGCCGGCGCGCGATGGACGCAGACGCTGCCCGGCCCCGGCCCCGTCACCTACCGTCTGGCGACCGGCGCCCAACCCGGCATCCTCCGGTTCTAGCCCGGCGCGGCGCGATCCTCGCCCGGCGTCAGCGCGCGGAGCGTGCGGTGCGCCGCGTTGGCGGCGCGGCGGCGCGCGCCAGGCGCGCCCTCGGACAAGGCGAGCCAGGCGTCGTGGACATCCGTGAAGCCGAGCGTCCCCGCCACGCCCGCGATCCGGTGCGCGAGCGCGGCGACGCCGGGCTGGTCGATTCGTGCGAGCGCGTCGACGAGCTGCGCGCGGAAACTCTCGTCGAGCGCACCGATCTCGGCCGCGCCGAAGGCCGCCGCCAGCCGCGCGCGCGCCGGGCTCGTCGACACCGGCCACCAGCGCGCCAGCCGCTCGATCAGCGCCGCCGGCGGGATCGGCCTGGCGATGTGGCCATCCATGCCCGCGTCCTCGACCCGGCGCATGACGTCCGGCCCCGACAGCGCGGTGACGGCGAGGATCGGGACCGCCGGATCCGCGCCATGGCCCGCGCGGATCACGCGTGCGACCTCGAAACCGTCCGCACCCGGCATCCCGAGCAGCACGACCGCATAGCGCGTCGCCTCGATCGCGCGCAGCGCCGCGGCGCCATCGGCCGCTTCGTCGACCGCCCAGCCCGCGGACCCGAGCACGCGCGTGACGGAGGCGCGGTGCACCGGTTCGTCGTCGACGATCAGCAGGCGGGGCGGACGCGACATTTCCTCCACATCCGATCAATCCTCCACATCCGATCAAATCGCCGTTTGAATATTACCGCGTGTTGGTGTTTCATCCAAAGGTCGAACGGATAGACGACTTCGGGTGGTTGTTGAGCGCGGCGAACACCCGGTAGGAGCAGCGGCTGTGGGGAGCGCGCGGGTACTCATTGCGGACGATCATCCGCTGATCGTCGAAGCATTGTCGATCGCCGTGCGATCGACAATGCCCGAGCTGACGGTCGACAAGGCCGCATCGATCGCGGAGGCGGAGGCGCTTGCCCGCGACCGGCGTGGCTACAAGCTCGTCCTGCTCGATTTCATGCTGCCCGATGCGCGCGGCTTTTCCGGTTTCCTCCGGCTTCAGCACTGTCTCGGCGCGGTGCCGATCATGCTCGTCACCGCGCAACGCCGGCCGGAGCTGATCGAGGCGGCGCGCGCGCTGGGCGCGGCGGGTTTCCTCGCCAAGTCCCTGCCGCTCGACGAGATGGCGCGCGCGATGCGCGAGGTGATGGCCGGGCGCACCGCCTATCCGCCGGCGACGACGCACGACGCCGGCGCGGGCTCGGCGCGCGACCGCATCGCGACCCTGTCGGGCGCCCAGTTGCGCGTCCTGCTGGCCCTCGCCGACGGCAAGCTCAACAAGCAGGTCGCCGGCGAGCTCGGCGTCACCGAGGCGACGGTCAAGGCGCACCTCACCGCGATCTTCCGCAAGCTCGGCGTCAACAATCGCACCCAGGCCCTGCTCTCTCTCCAGCCGCTGCTTGGGGAGGGGTCAAGCGAGGATGCCGGATGAGCGACGGATTCGACCAGGACGCGATCCCCCGGCGCCCCAGCCGTCCTTCCGCCACGCTCTTCCTGACGTTGACCGCGCTCATCGTCGTCGTCATGGTCTGCGTGGTATCGACCATCGTCCTCAAGCGCCACGAAGCGCAGCTGCTCCATGACGACGCGATGCGCACCGAGGCGTGCAGGCTGCTGCTTTCGGATACGCGCGCGGCGATCGCCCTGACCGAAACCGCCGAACGCGGCGTTCGCGAGATTCATGACGCCGTCGCGCTCGATCGATATGCCGCCGCGCGTCGCGAGGTGTCGCGGGACCTCTCGGAGCTGCTGGCCGCGATGCCATCGAACGGCGATCTGCTCCCGGGCGTGCTGCGGATGCGCGAGCTGGTCGAGGCCCGCTTCGCGCGGATCGACAGTCTGCTCCTGGCCGATCGCCCGATCGCCCGCGCCGAAGCCGTGATGTCGCCGGCCCAGGCCGTCCTGTCGCGGAAGATCGATGCGCAGGGTCAGCAACTCTGTGGCATCGCGGGCTGGCGGCTGGCGCGCGATCACCAGCAGGCCGAAGCCAAGTTCGGCGAGATCGGCTGGCTGTTCTGGATCGTATCGGTGATTTCGATCCTCGCGACGATCGCCGGCATCTGGCTCTGGTGGTATGCCAGTTCGAAGCACTACCGGCTCGAGATCCGGGCCTATGATGCGTTGATCCGGATGCGCGCGGTGTTTGTCGGGACGAGCGATGCGATCGTCATCTTCGGGCCGGACGGCCGGATCGAGCAGGCCAACAGCGCCGCGGCGAGCCTGCTCGGCTACGATATCGGCGCGCTGGTCGGGATGAACATCGCCGCTATCATCGACATCGACGATATCCCGGACGAGCAGCGCGAGGCGATGGCCAACGGCGACGCGCCGATACCGGCGCGTTTCGAACGTGTCGCGCGCGACCATGACGGCAATGCCATCCCCGTCGATGTCGCGATCGGGCGGGTGCCGTTCGCCAACGGCATGCGGATGGTCGCCTCGCTGCGCGATTTCTCCGAACGCCGCGCCACCGAGCGCATGAAGGACGATTTCATCTCGACGATCAGCCACGAGCTGCGCACGCCGCTGACCTCCGTGGTCGGCGCGATCGGGCTGCTCAGCGAGGGCGCGGCCGGCGCGCTCCCCGATGCCGCGGCGCGGCTGATCGATATCGCCGACAACAATTCGCGTCGCCTCATCCGGCTGGTCAACGACATCCTCGATATCGACCGGCTCGGCTCGGGTCGGATGCGGCTCGACATCGAGCCGGTCGACCTCCGCATCGTCGCGGCGCGGGCGCGCGACGGAGCCGAGGGGATCGCGACGCCGCACGCGGTCACGATCTCCCTCCAGCCTCCCGAGACCCCGATCATCGTGCTGGGCGACTCCGAGCGACTGCTCCAGGTGATCGGCAACCTGCTGTCCAATGCGGTGCGCTTCTCGCCGCGTGGCGGCACCGTGGCGCTGGTCATCGAGGTTCGCGGACGCGAGGCGCTGGTCCGCGTCGACGACGACGGACCCGGCGTTCCCGCGGAGTTCCGCGACCAGCTCTTCGGCCGCTTCAACCAGTCGACCGCCGGCGCCGCGATACCCGGCGGCACCGGGCTCGGGCTCGCGATCTCGCGCGAGATCGTCCGCGCCCATGGTGGTGAGATCTGGTACGGCGAACGGAGCGGCGGCGCGCGTTTCTGCTTCTCGCTGCCGATCGAGGATTTCGCGGACGCGGACAGCCCTCGCCGCCTTCTGCTGTGCGAGGACGACGCGCAGATCGCCGCGCTGATGCGCGAACTGATCGAGGACGAGGGCTATATCGTCGATCGCTGCGGCTCGATCGGGGAGGCGCGCACGATGGCGCGGACCGGGCGCTACGACGTGCTGCTGCTCGACCTGTCGCTCCCCGACGCCACGGGATTGGAGGCGGTATCCGCGATCCGGGCTCAGCCCGAGACCAGCGGCCTGCCGCTGATCGTGATTTCCGGATCGGCCGGCATCCATCGCGCCGATCCGGCCGCGGACGGCCTTGGCGTGATCGACTGGATCAGCAAGCCGGTGAACCACGGCCGCCTGCTCCGCGCCCTCGACGCCGCGATCGCGCGGGCGGACGACAATCGGCCGGTGTTGCTGCATATCGAGGACGATGCCGATGTCCGCGAGATCGTGGCGCTCGCGCTCGCCGACCGGGGCCGGATCCTCCAGGCCGGCACGCTCGCGTCGGCGCGCGCGGCGCTCGCCGCCTGCGTGCCGGCGGCGGTGATCCTCGACCTCGACCTGCCAGACGGATCGGGGCTGGACCTCCTCCCGCTGCTGTCGGACGGCCCCGGGGGCGCCGTGCCGACGGTGGTCTATTCGGCGGCCACCGACCTGCCCGCGATCGCCGGCCCGATCGAGGCGGTGCTGGTCAAGTCGGCGCGGTCGCCGCTGATGCTCTCCGAGGCGATCGGTGCGATATTGACGCGGCAGGCTTAGCTGGGGACGAAAACAGGTGGGCGAGCGTCTGCATATCCTCGTGGTGGACGATGATCGGGACATCCGGACGATCGCGCGGCTGTCGCTGGGGCTGGATCCGGAGATCGCGGTCGAGGTCGCCGGGACCGCGGCCGAGGCCCTGGCACTGATCGCGGCGGGCGCCGGCGCCGACGCGATCATGCTCGACGTGATGATGCCCGGGATGGATGGACCGACATTGGCCGCCCGGGTGCGGGGGTTGCCCGATCACGCGCGTACGCCGATCCTGTTCATGACCGCGCGGGCACGGCCGGCCGATATCGCGCGCTACCACCAGCTCGGCGCGGCGGGTGTGATCGTCAAGCCGTTCGATCCGCTGGGCCTGGCCGGTGCCGTGCGCGCCGCCATCGGCCGTCCACGGTCCTGACCGCCGCGCCGCCTATCGGCCGGGGCCATCGTCCGTCGCCGACCGCGCGAGCGTCGCGGCGTCGCGTTCGCCGCCGAACCAGCGCCCGATCGCGCGCGTGAAGGCCGCGCCCCCGCCTGCCGCCTCGAACAGCGTCAGCGACGAGCGCAGCTTGATCGCGTCGATCCCGCCCATCACCTGGTCCGCGGTCGCTGCCGCCGGCAACGCCTCGAGATCGTCGAGGCATGATCGGAGCCGCGGCCCGAGCAGCGGATGGGCGAGATAGGCGCGCGCCTCGTCCAGCGAGCCGATGGCATAATGCCGCGCCATCGCCGAATGGCCCAGCCCGGCGATCTGCGGAAAGACGAACCACATCCAGTGGCTGGTCTTGCGGCCGCGGCGGAGCTCGGACCGGACCTGTTCGTAGCACCCCGATTGTGCCGCGACGAACCGCTCAAGATCGTGTCCGTCGTCGACCATCGCGCATCAACGGACGCGTCCGCGCCTAGCTCCCGGGCTTCTTCGGCGCATCGGAAATGGTCGGCCGCACCGGATCGGGATCGGCCTGCGACCAGCCGCCGCCCAGCGCCAGATAGAGCGAGGCGACATCCTGGCGCAACCGCACGTCGCTCTGCGCGAGGCTGTTCTGGGTCTGGAGAAGCTGGTTCTGGCCGTCGAGCACCGGCTGGAGGTCCTGCAACCCGACCTGGAACTGCGCCTGGACCGTCGCCAGCGACCGCTTCGCGCTCTCGACCCCGCCGAGCAGTTCGAGATTGGAGCGCCGCTCGCCCTCATAGCGGACGAGCGCATCCTCGACATCGCGCAACGCGCCGATCACCGCCTGCCGCCACGCGATATAGGCCTGCTCGCGCTGCTCCCGGCTGGCGTCGACCTGCGCGCGCCGCCGCCCGAAATCGACGATCGGGAAACTCGCCATGCCTTGCGCGGTGAGCTGGAGCGTCTTGCCGAGGAAGAAGCTGCCGAGCCACGCCGCCCCGAACTGCGGCATCGCGGTGAGCGAGAGCTGGGGATAGAGCTGCGCCACCTGCACCCCGATATCCGCGGTCGCCGCCGCGAGCCGGCGCTCGGCAGCCTGGACGTCGGGGCGACGGCGGACGAGATCGACGGGGAGGCCGGGCGGTACGACCGGTGGCACCGGCAGCAGCGCGCGCGGCGGCTTGAGCTCGTCGATCAGCGTCTCGGGCGCCGTGCCGATCAGCACCGCGATCGCATCGATCTGGGTCAGCGCCTGGGCCTCGAGCGGTGCGATCTGCGCGCGCGCGGCGGCGAGCTGGGTCTGCTGGCGGATCGCATTGCCCTGCGGCACCAGCCCGACCTGCGCGGTGTGCGCGAGGATGTCGAGCGAACGCTGCTGGCGATCCGCCTCGGCGGCGGCGATGCGGGCCTGCTCCTGATAACCGCGCAGCTGCAGGTAATCGCTCGCGATCTCGGCGGCGAGCATGATCCGCGCCTCGCGCTGCTGCCACACCGCCGCCTGTTCGGACGCGCGCGCCTCCTCGACCGAGCGTCGCACGCCGCCGAACAGATCGACCGCCCAGCTCGCGTCGAACCCGGCATTGGCGAGCGTCAGGTCGCCGGGTATGGTGTCCTGGGCGCCGCCGGTGGCGCTTGTGGAGCCGGTCGTGGGGCCCGTCGCGCCGGTGCCGCCGGCCTGACCCGAGTTCTGGTTGATGCGATCGATCAGCTTGCCGACGTCCGATCCGCCGAGGGGCTTGATGCCGATGAACTCGGGTGCGCTGGTCGCGCTGAGCTGCGGGAGCCCGGCCGCCCGCGCGACGACGATCTGGTAGCGCGCCTGGCGCACCTTGCTCGCCGCGGTCTGGAGATCGGGCGCCTGTCTCAGGCCGATCTCGATCAGCCGCTCGAGCTCGGGATCGCGGAATGCGGTCCACCAGTGCGCGAGATCCACGTAGGGAGGCGGCCCCACCCATTGCGGCCCGGCGAAACCCTGCGGCAGCTCGCTCTCGACCACGGGCGGCCGATAGTTCGGACCGACGGTGCAGCCCGCCAGTGCGAGCGCGGCAAGCGAGGACGACAACCGGCGGCGCATCAATGTCCCCCTTCGCCGCCGGCGGCCGGCTTGAGCAGGAAGGTCATCCCGATCACCACGATCACGAACAGCATCAGCGTCCAGTAGACATCGATGAACGAGAGCATGCCCGCCTGCTGCTGGACCTGCTGGAAGATGATGCCAAGCCCCGCATCCGGCGACGCGCCCGCGCCCTGGACGGATGTGTTGGCCTGGTCGAGACCGATGACGTAGTTCGGGTTCAGTGGGTTGAGCCCCTCGACCATGCGCGACTGGTGGAATTGCTGGCGTTGCAGGATCATCGCCTGCGCGAAGTCGATGCCGATCGATCCGCCCAGGTTGCGCGCGACATTGAGCAGCGCGGAGGCGTCGCCGGTCTCGTTGGGCTTGAGATCGGCATAGGCCTGGTTGGTGATCGGGATGAACAGGAACGGCAGTCCGATCGCCTGGATGAGGCGGCTCGTCGACAGTTGCGCGAACGAGGCCGAGAGATCGAAGCCGCTGAGGTGGTAGAGCGCGATCGCCTGGATCGTGAAGCCGAAGGCGAGCAGCCAGCGCGCCTGGACGATCCCGATCACGAACCCCACCACAGGCATCATCGACAAGGCCGCCAGCCCGCCGAAGGTCAGTGCGAGACCGGACAGCGTCGCGGTATAGCCGAACAGCGATTGCAGCATCTGCGGGAGGATCTGGGTCGTGCCGAGCAGCACGATGCCGACGGTCAGCATCATGAACACCGTCAGCGAGAAGTTCCGGTTGGCGAACAGCCGGATGTTGACGATCGGCTCGTCGTGGAGGAGCTCCCACACCACCAGCAGGATCAACGACACGACCGCGACGACCGCCATCGTCAGGATGAAGCCCGAGCTGAACCAGTCGTCGCGCTGGCCGCGGTCGAGGCACACCTCGAGACAGCCGAGCCCGAGCGCGACCAGCGCGAAGCCGATATAGTCGACGCGCAGCCCGCCCTTGAGCCGCTTCTGGCGCTCCTGCTCGAGCACCTTGGGCTCGTCCACGAAGATCTGGACGAGGATCAGCGACAGTGCGCCGACCGGCACGTTGATGAGGAAGATCCAGTGCCAGCTGATGTTGTCGGTGATCCAGCCGCCGATCGTCGGGCCGATCGTCGGCGCGACGATGATGACGACGCCGTAGGCGGCGAACGCCATGCCGCGCTTGGCGGGCGCGAAGGTGTCGGCGATGAAGCTCTGCTCGGATGGCGCGAGGCCGCCGCCGCCGATCCCCTGAACCACCCGCGCGACCACCAGGAAGCCGATATTGGGCGCGATCCCGCAGAAGAAGGAGGAGACGGTGAACAGCGCCACCGAGATCATGTAGAAGCGCTTGCGGCCGATCACCTGCGACAGCCAGGCCGAGATCGGCACGACCACCGCATTGGCGACCAGATAGCTGGTCAGCACCCAGGTCGCCTCGTCGGTCGACACCGCGAGGCTGCCCGCGATGTGATCGAGCGCGACGTTGGCGATCGCGGTGTCCAGGATCTCCATGAAGGTGGCGAGGCTGATGACGCCGACGATCAGCCACGGATTGTGCCGCCCCGCCGCCGAGCGCGCCGGCGTCCAGCCGCCGCCACCGTCCGATGACGGCTTGGCGCGCCTGGACCCGTGCCGTCCGCCCGCGCCCGAGGCGGCGCTCGCCACGCTCAGCGCACCTTGACGGTGGGCACCACCGACATGCCCGGCCCGATCGCATAGGCGTGCGGGTCAGGCCGGTCGAACAGGATACGCACCGGTACGCGCTGCACGACCTTGACGTAGTTGCCGGTCGCGTTCTGCGGCGGCAGCAGCGCGAACGCCTGGCCGGCGCCACGCTGGATCGAGTCGACATGCCCCTCGAAATCGACGCCGGGATAGGCGTCGATACTCATGTCGACATGCTGGCCGAGCCGCATGTTGGTGAGCTGGGTCTCCTTGAAGTTGGCGGTCACCCAGATCTGGTCGGGGACGATCGCCATCAGCTGCGTGCCCTGGCTGACGTACGAACCGGTGTTGACCGAGCGGTTGACCACCTGCCCCGAGACCGGCGCACGGATCGCCAGATAGCCGAACGTCACGTTGGCCTGCGCGATCTGCGCCTGCGCGCCCCCGCGCTGCGCGACCGCCGCCTTGACCTGCTTGCGCGCCACCGCGATCTGGGCGTCGGCATTGTCGATCTGCCGGCGCGCGGCGGCCGCCTGCGCCGCGGCACTGCGCGCCTGCTGCCGGGCCTGGTCGAGCTGGGTGGCGGCGACCGCGGCGGGATCGAGCCTCTGCAACGCGAGATAGCGCGCGAGATCGGCCTGCGCCTTCTCCGCCTGCGCCGCGGGATCGCGCGCCTGGTCGACCGCCTGTGCGCGCTGGGCGCGGGCCGACACCACCTGCGCCTCGGATTGCTGGATCTGCGCGTCCGCCTGGAGGGCTTGCGCGCGCGCCTGGGCGAGGCTGGCCTGCGGTCCCTGCGGCTCGATCGTGGCGAGCAGCGCGCCGGCGGCGACATGGCGGTTGTCGATCGCCGCGACATGGGTCAGCTTGCCCTGCACCTCGGCCGCGATCCGCACGATGTGCGTGTCGACAAAGGCATCGTCGGTCGAGACATACTGGCGCTTGTTCAGCCAGTAGAGCGTGCCACCGACGATCAGCACCACCACGATGATCGCGATCACGATCCAGAACACCGGCCGCTTGTAGGGCGGTGGCTTGTGCTCGCCCTTTTCCTTGTCGTCCTGATCGTCGCCATCGTCGTCCGACTGCTCGTCGTCGCCGACCTCGTCCTGCTCGGACCGCTGTTGGAAGCCGTCGCGGAAGCCCTGACGATAGGAGTCGCGTTCGGTCGCATCCCCGGCGGGCCTGTCGCCCGTGTCCTCGCTCGCCATGCGTCCTTTTCACTCCACGCCCGTCACGCAAGCTCGCAGCACAATTCGGGGTGTGCCGCGATCGCGAGAGCCCGCCTAGCGGATACCCGCATGCCTGTCAGCAATGCTCGCGACTTGCCGGACCGGCGCGGTCGTGTCTACAGGACTCCAGCCGGAAACGCGTCCGCACGCGAAGGAAATCCATGCGCCTCAACCTGATGCTCGCCTTCGCGCTGTCGCTGACCGGCCTCGCCGTCCCCGCCTTCGCCGACGATGCCGCGCCCGCCAAAGCCGCGAAGGAGGTCGCCAAGGCGGAACCCGAGCCCGCGCCCCTGCCGGCGCCCGCGTCGCTCAGGCAGTCGGCGACGATCGCCGGGCATCGGCTCGACTATGTCGTCACCGTCGGTTCGCTGCCGGTCAAGGACGAGCACGGCAAAGTGACCGGAGAGGTCGTCTACACCGCCTATACCGTGCCCGGCCGCGGCGCGGGGACGCGTCCCGTCACCTTCGCGCTCAACGGCGGGCCGGGGGCGGCGTCGGTCTATCTCAACCTCGGCGCGATCGGACCCAAGCAGGTCGCGTTCGGCAAGGCGGGAGACGCGCCGTCCGACGCGCCGGTCGTCCACGACAACCCGGCGAGCTGGCTGGACTTCACCGACCTCGTGTTCATCGATCCGATCGGCACCGGCTTCTCGCGCGCGCGCATCGACAAGGACGAGGCCAAGAAGGCGTTCTTCAACGCGGACGCCGACATCCATTATCTCGGCCGCATCGTGTACGACTGGCTGACGATCAACGGCCGCATGACCAGCCGCAAGTTCCTCGTCGGCGAAAGCTATGGCGGCTACCGCGTGCCGCGCCTGGCCTACGAGCTGCAGAGCAAGCTGGGTGTCGGGCTCGCCGGGATCACGATGGTCTCGCCCTATCTCGATCCGCCCGCGATCGGCGGGCAGGACCAGCTCTCGCCGCTGCCGTGGATGATCTACCTGCCGTCGATGGCGGCGGGTCATTTCGAGCGGCTGGGCAGGCCGCTCGACGACGCCACGCTCGGTCCGGTCGAGCTCTACGATCGCACCGAGTTCGTCACCGACTTCCTCGCCGGCCCGCGCGACACGGCGGCGACCGACCGGCTGTCGGCGCATGTCGCGGACCTGACCGGGCTCGATCCGGCTCTGGTCCGGCGGCTCGACGGGCGGGTCGAGGTCGAGACCTATCTGCGCGAGATCCACCGCGCGAGGGGCCTGATCGGCTCGATCTACGACTCGAACGTCACCACCTACGATCCCTTCCCCGCCAAGACCGACGGAGATTACAACGATCCGCTGCTCGACACGATCATGGCGCCGACCACCGAGGCGATGGTCGATCTCGTCACCCGCCAGATCGGCTGGAAGGTCGAGGGCCATTACGAGGCGCTGTCCGATCAGGTCGGCACCGACTGGGACCGCAATTCGCTCCACAAGGACACCCCGGTCAGCGATCTGCGCAAGGCGATCGCGGTCGATCCGCGGATGGCGGTGACGATCGTCCACGGCTGGAACGACCTGTCCTGCCCCTATTACGCGTCGCGCCTGCTGGTCGCGCAGATGCCGCGCTACGGGGCCGCCGCCGACCGTATCCAGCTCCACATGTATCCCGGAGGTCACATGTTCTACGCCCGACCCGACAGCGCGCTGGCATTCCGGCGCGACGTCATGCGTGCCTACGGGGCGTCGTGATGCACGCCGCCCTCCTCGCGCTCGCCCCGTTGCTGGTCGCGGCGGCGCCCGCGCCGGTGACGCCCGCCGAGCTCTCCGCGACGGTCAAGGTGCTCGCCTCCGACCCGTTCGGCGGCCGCGCACCGGGGACGGCGGGCGAGGCGAGGACGGTCGCCTATCTGGTCGATCGGCTCACGGCGCTCGGCCTCCGGCCGGCGGGACCCGACGGACGCTGGACGCAGGCGGTGCCGTTGATCCACAGCATCGCCGGGTCGCCCACCGCGCTGAACGTCCGGGTCGGCGACCGCGACGTGCCGGTCGCACCCGGCACCGACATCGCGCCCGGCACCGCGCGCGATACGACGCGGGTCGCGATCGACCATGCACCGATGGTGTTCGTCGGCTATGGCGTCCATGCCCCCGAACGCGGCTGGGACGACTTCAAGGGCGTCGACCTGCACGGCAGGATCGCGATCTTCCTGGTCAATGATCCGGACTATGCCGCCAGGCCCGGCGACGACGCCTATGGCCGGTTCGGCGGTGCGGCGATGACCTATTACGGTCGCTGGACCTACAAGTACGAGGAGGCGGCGCGGCGCGGCGCGATCGGCGCGCTGATTGTCCACGAGACGGGTGCGGCGGGCTATGGCTGGAACGTCGCGGGCAACACCGTCGGCGGCATCTATGCGTTGCCGGTCGAACCCGGCGAGCCACAGCCGGTCGCGGTGCAGAGCTGGATCTCGGACGGCTTCGCGCACGCGCTGTTCGCCGCCGCCGGGCTCGATCTCGACAAGCTCGACGTCGCGGCGCGGTCGAAGGCGTTCAGACCGGTGGTGCTCAGGGATGCCGCCTTCACGATCGATCTGCCGGTCAGGACCGAGCGGATCGAGAGCCACAACGTGCTCGCCAAGATCCCCGGCACGACGCACGCCGACGAGACCGTGATGTTCGGCGCGCACTGGGACGGCTATGGCATCGGCGCGCCCGATCCGCGGGGCCGCACGATCCGCCGCGGCGCCAACGACGACGGGCTGGGTGTCGCGGGTCTCCTCGCGCTCGCCGGGCGCTTCAAGGCGATGCCGGCGCCGCAGCGCACGATCGGCTTCGGTTTCTGGACCGCGGAGGAACGCGGGCTGCTCGGCTCGGAATGGTATGCGCGTCATCCCGCCTTCGGGATCGCGACGACCGTCGCCGACCTGACCATCGACATCCTCCAGACCGCCGGGCCGGCGCGCGACGTGGTGCTGATCGGCGCGGGGCAGGACAGCCTCGACCGCGATCTCGCCGCCGCCGCCGCGACGCAGGGCCGCACCGTCACCCCCGACGCCAAGCCCGAGCGCGGGCTGGTCTACCGCGCCGACCATTTCTCGCTCGCCAAGCGCGGCGTGCCGACGCTGCTGCTGATGGGCGCGGGCGGGGGCGTCGATCTCGTCAGGGGCGGGCGGGCGGCCGGCGACCAGTGGGTCAGCGACTATACCGCGCATTGCTATCACCAGACCTGCGACTCGTGGTCGGCCGACTGGGACCTGCGCGGCGCGGCGGCGGACATCGACCTGTTCGGCATCGTCGGCGAGAGGCTCGCCAATTCGCGCCTCTGGCCGACATGGAACGCGTCGAGCGAGTTCCGCGCGATCCGCGAGACCAGCGCCGCGGCCCGCGGCGGGTCATCGCAGTGATCCGTCATCCCGGCGAAGGCGGGGATCTCCCGGGCGGGAGCGCGCGCGCCGAGCCGGGAGATGCCGGCCCCGGCCGGCATGACCGGAGAGGATCGGCGTGACCGAGGCGCGGCGTCTTGCGCTGGCCATCGATGGCGCTTTGCGGCAAGGACGGCGCGCCGCAATCCGGGAGCGTTCATGATCGAGAGCCAGGCCCGCACGGTTCGCTTCCAGCCGGCCACGCGGCTGCTGCTGTTCGGGGCGACCGGCGATCTGTCGCAGCGCATGCTGCTGCCCTCGCTGTTCGCGCTCCACACCGACGGGCTGATCGCGCCGGAACTCAAGATCTTCGGCACCGCGCGGTCGGTGCTCGACGATGCGGCGTTCCGGGCGTTCGCCGCCAGGGCGCTCGACACGCATCTCGCCGCGGACGCGCGCAAGCCGGAGGCCGTCCCCGCGTTTCTCGATCGCCTGCGCTACGTCCCGCTCGATGCCTCCGATCCCTCGGGCTTCGCGGCGCTCGGCGATGCGGTCGGCTCGGATCAGGACGCGCCGAGCGCGATCTATCTGTCGACCGCGCCGTCGCTGTTCGGATCGACGATCGCGGGGCTGAAGGGCGCGGGTCTCGCCGGACCCAATGTGCGGATCGGGCTGGAAAAGCCGCTCGGCCACGATTTCGCCTCGTCGACCGTCATCAACGATGCGGTGGCGGCGGCGTACTCCGAGGCGCAGACGTTCCGGATCGACCATTATCTCGGCAAGGAGACGGTGCAGAACCTGATCGCGCTGCGCTTCGCCAACCGTCTGTTCGAACCGCTGTGGAACGCCGAAGGCATCGATCACATCCAGATCACCGTCTCCGAAACGGTCGGTCTCGAAGGCCGCGTTTCCTATTATGACGGCGTCGGCGCGCTGCGCGACATGCTCCAGAACCACATGCTCCAGCTGCTCGCGCTGGTCGCGATGGAACCGCCCTACCGCTTTGGCGCGCGCGCGGTGCGCGACGAGAAGGTCAAGGTGCTGCGGTCGCTGCGCCCGATCGACCGCGCCACCGCAGCGACGCACTCGGTCACCGGCCAATATGCCGAGGGCGCGGTCGCCGGCAAGGGCGTGCCGGGCTATGCCGACGAGCTCGGCCGCGCCTCGACGACCGAGACCTTCGTCGCGGTCAAGGCGCATGTCGACAACTGGCGCTGGCACGGCGTGCCCTTCTACCTGCGCACCGGCAAGCGCCTGCCCAACCGGCATTCCGAGATCTACATCCAGTTCCGCGAGGTGCCGCACTCGATCTTCGACAGCCGCAATTCGGTGCTGCAATCGAACAAGCTGCTGATCCGCCTCCAGCCCGAGGAGAGCATCAGCCTCTATACGATGGCCAAGGAGCCGGGGCTCGATCGCGACGGCATCCGCCTGCGCGAGGTGCCGCTCGATCTCTCGCTCACCACCGCCTTCGCCGGTTTCCGCCGCCGCATCGCCTACGAGCGGCTGATCCTCGATCTGATCGAGGGCGATCCCACGCTGTTCGTGCGCCGTGACGAGGTCGAGGCGCAATGGGACTGGATCGACGCGATCCGCGACGGCTGGACTGCGTCCGGCGTCATGCCGCGGCCCTATGCCGCGGGAACCTGGGGCCCGTCCGCGGCGATCGCGCTCACCGAGCGCGACGGCGTGACGTGGCATGACTGATAATTGAGGACCGACAGATGATCGAAGCCGAATGGTGGGATTACGGGAATGCCGAGGAGCTTGCCGAGGCGGTGGCCGGCGATGTCGGCTTCATCATCGAGAGCGCGCTCGATGCACGCGGCGACTGCCTGCTGGCGCTGCCCGGCGGCAAGTCGCCGATCCCCATATTCGAGCGGCTCGCCAGGCAGAAGTTCCA
This sequence comes from uncultured Sphingomonadaceae bacterium, assembly GCA_964245815.1. Taxonomy (GTDB): domain Bacteria; phylum Pseudomonadota; class Alphaproteobacteria; order Sphingomonadales; family Sphingomonadaceae; genus Solisphingomonas. Next base: position 25,492 of record CAXTNX010000033.1, read on the forward strand.
GTGGAAGCGGGTGACGATCGTGCCGGGCGACGACCGGCTCGTCGAGATCGGCGATCCGCTGTCGAACGCCACCCTGCTGGCCAAGCATTTCGTGCCGTTGGGCGCGCGCGTCGTGCCGATCGGAACCGCCAGCCTCGGCGTGCGCCAGGCCGGCGATGCGGCGAACGTGCGGATGGCGGACCTGCACTGGCCACCCGATCTGGTGTGGCTCGGCATGGGCAGCAACGGGCATACCGCCTCGATCTTCCACGGTCCCGACTATGACGAGGCGCTGTCGAGCAAGAAGCACGCGATCGGCCTCACCCCCGATCCGCTCCCCCCGGAAGCCCCGGTCGCGCGCGTGACGATGACGCGGTCGGCGATCCTCTCGGCACGCTCGATCCTCATTACCATCGACGGCGACGAGAAGAAGCGCGTGCTCGAGGAAGCGATCGAGCAGGGCGACACGTCGGACTGGCCGATCGGCCGCGTGCTGGCGGATGCCGAGCAGCCGATCGACATCCACTGGCGGAAAGCGTGAGGCGCAAGGCGTGACCGAAGCACCCGCCTCGCGCGCCTACAAGATCCTGACCGCCGGCCAATGGCGCGGCTGGCAGGCGGCGGGCGCGTTCGCGGGTGCGCCGGTCGACGTCGAGGACGGCTATATCCATCTCTCTGCCGCCGAGCAGGTCGCCGGGACCCATGCCAGGCATTTCGAGGGCCTGCACGACCTCTGGCTGGTCGAAGTCGATCTCGACGCGCTCGGCGACGCGGTGATCTGGGAACCGTCGCGCGGCGGCCAGCTCTTCCCGCACGTCTACGGCACGATCCCGCTCGACGCGGTCCGCGACGCGAGGCCGATCGACGAATAATCCGTGACCCTCCCCGGCTTTTTCCGGGTAGGGGGACCATGCGCGGCATGGTGGAGGGGCGGCGAGCATCGCGAGCCGGCCGCGCCGGCCCTCCACCACTCGCTGCGCGAGCGGTCCCCCTCCCCGAGCAGGCGCGGGGAGGATCCGCGGCGTTCACGCGGCCTCCCAGCGCTCCTCGCCGCCGACCCGCAGGCGTTCCGCCGACGACACCGCATCCGCCGCGCGCAGGGCGGCGAGGATGCGCATCACGTGCGCGACGTCCTGGACCTCGAGATCGACCTGGAAGGTGTGGAAGCCGGCGTCGCGATGGACGAGCCTCAGGTTGAGGATGTTGGCGGCGTGGGTGCCGAAGATGCTCGCCATCGCGCCGAGCGCGCCGGGTTCGTTGCGCAGGATCACCGCCAGCCGCGCGGTACCGCCGTCGCTCGCGTCGTCCCAGGCGAGATCGACCCAGTCGGCATCGGGCGCGGGCAGCGCCAGGGTCGGGCAGTCGATCGCATGGACCTCGACCGCGGCGTCGGGCCGGCGCAGGCCGACGATGCGATCGCCCGGCACCGGGTGGCAGCAATCGGCGAGCCGGAACGCGACGCCGGCGGTCAGCCCCTTGATCGAGACCTTGTCGCGCGCCGGCAGCGGCCTCGCCACGACGCGCGCCGCGCCGCGCGCGGCGCCCGGCATCAGCGCGTCCGCGACCGCCGCATCGTCGATGGTGCGGCGCGCGATCGCCTCCATCAGCGCATCCTCGCCCGTCATGTGGAGCCGCTTGATCGCGGCGGCGAGCGCATCGGCGCGCGGTGCGGTCGGCAACCCCGCGACGATCTCGTCGTAGAATTTGCGGCCGAGCGCGATCGTCTCCTCGCGCTCCTTGTTGCGCACGAAGCGGCGCAGCGAGGCGCGCGCCTTGGCGGTGACGACGAAGCCGAGCCATTCGGGCTGGGGGTGCTGACCCGCCGACTTGAGGATCTGGACCTGGTCGCCATTGGCGATCGCCGTGCGCAGCGGCACCAGCCGCCCGTTGACCTTGGCGCCCACCGCCTGATCGCCGAGCGCGGTATGCACCGCATAGGCGAAGTCGATCGGCGTCGCCCCCCTGGGAAGCTGGATCAGCTCGCCATTGGGGGTGAAGGCGAAGATGCGATCCTGGTACATCGCCATGCGGGTATGCTCGAGCAGCTCCTCGGCGCTCTCGGCATGATCGAGGATCTCGACGAGATCGCGGATCCAGCTTTCCTTGGTGCCGCCGGTGTCGGCGGGCGTGCCCTGCTTGTAGGCCCAGTGCGCGGCATAGCCGTACTCGGCCTGCGCGTGCATCGCCTCGGAGCGGATCTGGATCTCGATCCGCGCCTTCTCCGAATGGATCACCGAGCTGTGCAGCGAGCGGTAGCCGTTGCGCTTGGGGGTCGAGACGTAATCCTTGAAACGCCCCGGCACCATCGGCCATTTCTGGTGGATCAGGCCGAGCGCGCGATAGCATTGCTCGGTGTCGGCGACGACGACGCGGAACGCCATCACGTCGGACAGCTGCTCGAAGCTGATGTGGCGCTCGGTCATCTTGCGCCAGATCGAATAGGGATGCTTCTCGCGCCCCGTCACCTCGGCCTGGATGCCGTGGCGGCCGAGCAGCAGCACCAGCCCCGCGCTGATCCGCGCGATGCGATCGCCGCCGGACCCTTCGCGCAGCTGCTCGAGCCGCCTGGTGATCGATTCGAACGCCTCGGGCTCGAGCTCGCGGAACGCCAGCGTCTGCATCTCCTTCATGAACTCGTACATGCCCACGCGTTCGGCGAGCGGCGCGTAGATCTCCATCGTCTCGCGCGCGATGCGGCGGCGCTTGTCGGCATTGGGGATGTGGTGGAGCGTCCGCATGTTGTGCAGCCGGTCGGCGAGCTTGACGAGCAGCACGCGGATGTCGTCCGACATGGCGAGCAGAAACTTGCGCAGGTTCTCCGCGGCGCGTTCGTTCTCGCTCTGCGCCTCGATCTTGGAAAGCTTGGTGACGCCGTCGACCATCCGCGCCACCTGCGGCCCGAACAACCGCTCGATCTCCTCGTAGGTGGCGACGGTGTCCTCGATCGTGTCGTGCAGGATCGCGGTCGCGATCGTCTCGGCATCGAGATGGAGATCGGTGAGGATGCCCGCGACCTCGATCGGATGGCTGAAATAGGGATCGCCGCTGGCACGCTTCTGGCTCCCATGCGCCTGGAGCGAGAACACATAGGCGCGGTCGAGCAGTTCCTCGTCCACATCGGGGTCGTAGCGGCGGACCCGCTCGACGAGCTCGTATTGCCTCAGCACGATGTCATGATGTGATCCGCGTGCCCGTGAAGGCAACCGCAAACGACCGGCGACCGCAGACGTCTCACCGACAGGGCGCGCGAGCGTTTGGTTTTGGGCGACAAGCGACTATCATCGGCGGCGTGGACGAGATCGAACGCATCCGCCGGATCGTGACCGGCTGCAGCCTGGACGCGGCGCTGGAGGCGATCGGCGAACGCTGGTCGTTCCTGATCCTGCGCGGCGCCTTCAACGGGCTGCGTCATTTCGAGCAGTTCCAGGCGGCGCTGGGGATCGCGCGCAACGTGCTCGCCAACCGGCTGACGCGGCTGGTCGCGCACGGCATCCTCGCCCGCACGCCCTGCGCCGACGATCGCCGCAAGGTCGAATACCGGCTCACCGAGAAGGGCGAGGCGCTGATGCCGACGGTGATCGCGCTTCGCCAATGGGGCGAGCGCTGGGCGGACGGCAGGCCGTGCCGCTCCCAACTCGTCGACAATCGCGACGAGCGGCCGATCTGCGAGGTCGTGGTCCACGCGCACGACGGCCGCACGCTGCATGCGGGCGAGCTGCACTGGTCGATCGAGGACTGATCCGCCGACGGTCCGCCTCGCACGAGACGGACCGGTCGCGTCACTCGTAATCCGGGCCGACATTCTGGTTGCGCGCGGGTGCCGCGGCGGTGAGGCGCAGCGCTTCGGCGGATTGGGCGAGCGAGCCCATCTCGTCGATCGCGTCGTCCTCGTCGATGCGGACCTTCTGCAGCCCCGACACCGCGCTCTCGTTGAGCACGTCCGGCACCACCGTCTCCTCCGCGATCTCGCGCAGCGCGACGACCGGGTTCTTGTCGCGATCGCGATCGATGGTCAGCTCCGCGCCGCCCGAAATCTGGCGAGCCCGGTGCGCGGCGAGCAGCACCAGATCGAAACGGTTGGGAATCTTGTCGACGCAATCCTCGACGGTGACGCGCGCCATGGTGGCTCCGTTCAATAGCAGCAAAGCTGTCGGAATAAGCGCGGCGGGGTAGCGGGAGACGACATCCAAGTCAATTCTCGTGCAACGGCTTGCAACCGCCGCGCCGCCCCCCGACAAGGACGACATGGCGACGCACGGCGTATCGGTGGCGACAGACCGGCGGCAGGACTTCCAGGTCGACGGCAACCGGCTGACGCTGACCGTCGACGGCCCGGCCCGGCTCGATGCGTTGATCGACCTGATCGGCTCGGCGTGCCGCGAACTGCGTCTGTTCTACTATATCTTCGCCGCCGACGCGAGCGGCACCCGGGTTCGCGATGCCGCGCTCGAGGCCTGCCGTCGCGGCGTCGCGGTGTCGATGCTGGTCGACGGCTTCGGCTGCGAGGACAGCGGCGATGCCTTTTTCCAGCCGCTGATCGATGCCGGCGTGCGCTTCTGCCGGTTCCTGCCGCGCGTCGGCCGGCGCTACCTGTTGCGCAACCATCAGAAGATGGCGATCGCCGACGATGCCCGCGTGCTGATCGGCGGATTCAATGTCGAGGACGCCTATTTCGCCGACGTCGACTCACAGGGCTGGCGCGACCTCGCGCTGCACGTCGAGGGGCCCGCGGCCGCGGACCTGCCGGCCTATTTCGACGCGCTGATGGCCTGGGCGAAGCGGCCGCGCGCGAAGATGGGCGACATCGCCCGGCTCATCAGGACATCGAGCCAGCCCGAGGGCCGGCTGCGCTGGCTGTTCGGCGGTCCGACCCGGCGGATGAGCCCGTGGGCGCACGCGCTCAAGCGCGATATCGAACAGGGCGACCGGCTCGATCTGATCGCCGCCTATTTCGCGCCCAACCCCGGCATCCTGCGGCGTCTGCGCCGGCTGGCGCGGCGCGGCGGCGCGGTGCGGATCGTCACCGCCGCCAAGTCGGACAATGCGATGACGATCGCGGCGGCGCGTCACACCTATGCGCGCCTGCTGCGCAGCGGCGCGCGGATATTCGAGTATCAGCCGACCCGACTGCATACCAAGCTCTACGTCAGCGGCGATGCGGTGTTCATCGGTTCGGCCAATTGCGACATGCGCAGCCTGTTCATCAATCTCGAGGTGATGCTGCGGATCGAGGATGCGGACTTCGCGGCGATGGCGCGTACGCTGGTCGACGGCGAGGTCGGGGCGTGCAACGAGGTGCTGCCCGACCTGCTCCGCACGCGAGCCGGCCCGTTCACCCGTCTGAAGTGGCGCGTGGCCTATTTCCTCGTCGCGATGGTCGACTACACCGTCACGCGTCGTCTCAATTTCGGCTCCGGGACCGACGCGATCGCGCGCTAATCGCGGTGGAACCACCAGAGTTGCGCGGGCGGCACGTTGATGAGCTCGAACGCATGATCGACGCGATCGAAATGCGGTTCGATGATGTCGCGGACGCTGGGACGGAACTGATAGACCAGGAAGGCGCCCCCCGGCCGCAACGCGTCCGCGGTCGCCCGCGCGATCGCCGAACCGACGCCGTCGGGAAGCGTCGAGAATGGCAGACCCGAGATCACGTAGTCGGCCGCGCCGAGCCCGAGCGTCGCCAGCACGTCGCCGATATCGGCGGCCGAACCGTTGACGATGTGCAGCCGGCCGTCGGCGATAGAGCGCTTGAGATAGTCGCAGAAGTCCGGATTGGTATCGATCACCACCAGGGTCGCATCCGCAGCGAGGCGATCGAGGATCGGCCGCGTGAAGGTGCCGACGCCGGGGCCATATTCCACGAACACCCTGGCGCGCGCCCAGTCGACGGGCCGGAGCATCCGGTCGATCAGCGTCCGCGACGATGGGATGATCGATCCGACCATCACGGGATTCTTCAGGAAACCCTTGAAGAAGAGCGTCATCGGATGCGTCGCGCGGCGCGGGTGGCGGGTCCGGTCGGCGGTGTTGTCGGCGGGAAAACCAGTCATGCTCTCTCCGTAGGACAGCGCCCACGCCCCAGCGTTGGCGCGGGTGGCGAGCGAACGCAAGCCGGGACAACGCCGGGCGAGACAAATCCGCCGCAAAGCGATGTCGTGCCGACGACCCGCGATCGGGCGATCATGCTTTCGCGACCCCATCCGGGCGGGCTATCCGCCTTGCATGGACACGTACCCGGCCGGCAGCATCGCCGTCATCTTCCTCGCGGGCCGCACATCCGCCGACGACGCGGGCTATCGCGCCGCGGCCGAGGCGATGATGCGGCGCGCGGCGTCGATGCCCGGCTATCTCGGCATCGATTCGACGCGCGGCGAGGATGGCGCCGGCATCACGGTGAGCTGGTGGGCGGACCGCGACGCCGCGGCGGCATGGCGCGACGATCCCGAGCATGCCCGCATCCGCGCCCGGGGCCGGGCAGTCTGGTACGACTGGTATCGCGTGATCGTCGCCGAGGTCGAGCGCGGCTATGGCTGGGAGCGCGGCGCGAACGACTAGGCGAGGCCCAGGCGCGGCGCGACCTCGTTCCAGCCGTCCCAGCTCATCTTGCCCGCGACATAGACGATCACCGCGAGACCGAGATAGGCGATCCAGCGCCGGCGCTGGATGATGCGTGCGATCATGTTGGCGGCCAGCCCCATCAGCGCGACGGAAACGATCAGGCCGAGCACCAGTACCACCGGATGCTCGCGCGCCGCGCCGACCACGCCGAGCACATTGTCGAGGCTCATCGATACGTCGGCGAGCGCGACGCCCCACACCGCGCTCGCGAAACCGCGCGGCGCGCGATCCACCGCGGCGCGGGCGTCGTCGCGGCCGTCCGCATCGCTCCGCAGCTCGCGCCAGAACCGCCACGATACCCAGATCAACAGCACGCCGCCCGCCAGGAGCAGGCCGGGCAGCTCGACCAGCACGGTCGCCGCCAGCGCGAACACGATCCGCAGCACCAGCGCCGCGACGATGCCGACCAGGATGACCCGACGGCGGTCGTTCGCCTCGAGCCCCGCCGCCATCGCCCCGACGACGATCGCATTGTCGCCGGCGAGCGCCAGATCGATCGCCAGCACCTGCGCCAGCGCCGCGATCCCCGCTTCGGTGAACACGTCGCCGAGATCGAAGGCGGGCAGCGCCGGCAACGGCCTAGCTGTTCATCGAATCGAAGAAGTCCTCGTTGGTCTTGGAATCCTTCATCTTGTCGAGCAGGAACTCCATCGCGTCGGTGGTGCCCATCTGCATGAGGATGCGGCGCAGCACCCACATCTTGGAGAGCTTGGTCTTCTCGACCAGCAGTTC
>CAXTNX010000034.1:0-32202 GCA_964245815.1 uncultured Sphingomonadaceae bacterium
GCTACAATTCGTCGCTGCCGACGCTGCCGCGCGACGATTTCCCGGTGATCGCCGAGGGCGAGCTGCCGACGAAATTCGAGCTGCCGGCGGAAACGCTCAAGCAGATCATCGACAAGGCGCGGTTCGCGATCTCGACCGAGGAGACGCGCTATTATCTCAACGGCATCTTCCTTCACGCGAGCGAGGACGGCGGCAAGGCGGTGTTGCGCGCGGCGGCGACCGACGGCCATCGCCTCGCGCGCGTAACGGTCGCGCTACCCGATGGCGCGGCCGGGATGCCCGACGTCATCGTGCCGCGGAAATGCGTCGCGGAGCTGCGCAAGCTGCTCGACGAGATCGACGGCTCGGTCGGCGTGTCGCTGTCGGGAAGCAAGATCCGCTTCGATCTCGGCCAGGCGGTGCTGACCTCGAAGCTGATCGACGGCACCTTCCCCGATTATTCGCGCGTCATCCCGACCGGCAACGACAAGCTGCTCAAGATCGATCCGCGCAGCTTCGCGCAGGGCGTCGACCGCGTCGCCACCATCGCCAGCGAGAAGACCCGCGCGGTCAAGATGACGCTCGATCGGGACAAGATCGTCCTCTCGGTCACCTCGCCCGAGAACGGCACCGCCGCCGAGGAGGTGCCCGGCGACTATACCGCTCTCGGCTTCGACATCGGCTTCAACGCACGCTACCTGATGGATATCCTCGGCCAGATCGAAGGCGACAGCGTCGAGGTCCACCTCGCCGACGCCGCCGCGCCGACCCTGATCCGCGAAAGCGAAAAGGCATCGGCACTGTACGTGCTGATGCCGATGCGGGTGTAAGGGGGAGAACCCGCCGGAAAGGCCGTTCGCGCCAGCGAACGGATGGCGGCCGGATCAGCGCGTCGGCAGCGCGATCAGCCTCGCCAGCGCCACGCGAAACCGCAGGAGTTCATCTCCCGCGAGCTGATCCACGCTGGAGAAGGTCGCCGTGGCCGGATCGATCGCCACGCCATCGCGGAACGTCTCGAAATGGCAGTGCGGGCCGGTCGACAGCCCGGTCGACCCGACATAGCCGATCAGCTCGCCCTGCCGCACGCTCTGGCCGGGCGCGACGACGAAGCCGCTCATATGGCCATAGCCGGTCGCCATGCCGCCGGCATGCGCGATCAGGACGTAGTTGCCGTGGCCGCCGTGCCAGCCCGCGAAGCGCACCACGCCCGCCGACGCGGCGACGATCGGCGTGCCGTCGGCCGCGGCGAGATCGACGCCCTGGTGCAGCCGGCTATAGCCGAGGATCGGATGGAAGCGCATCCCGAAGCCCGAGGTCAGTCGCCCAGCGACGGGGAGCGCGAAACCGTCGTGGCGGTCGCCCGCGCCGTCGCCGTCGAACCATCCCTCGTGACCGGCGAACGTCCAGCGCATCATCTGGAGCGGACGACCGTCATGCGTCAGCCCGGCATACAGCAGGCGGCCCGGCTGGCTTTCGCCGGTGGCGGCGCGCGCGTTCGCCATCGCCAGCTCGATCCGATCGCCGCGCGCGACCGCGCCGATGTCGATGCGCCGTGCGATCGTCCTCAGATATTCGGCGAGCACCGGCAGCGGCACGCCGGCATCGCGCGCCGCGCGATAGAGGCTGGTGCCGATCGCCGCCGCGAAGCGCCGCGGCGCATGATCGATCGCGATCGCCTGGCGATCGAGCACCAGCCCGTCCCCGCCGCGTCGCACGACCAGCGCGAGGTCGAGCCGCGCGTGCAGCGCGATGCGATCGAGCGGACGAACGCCGCCGGCCGATGCCGCGCCGAGCGTGACGGCGACCGGCAGGCCCGCCGCGGGCCGCGGCAGATCGCCTCGCAGCAGTGTCGCCGCGGCCTGCGCATCGACGCGCGTCGCGCCGGCGCGCACGAGCAGCGCGCGCAACCGCTCGCCGCTGCGCAGCGTCAGCGCGATGTCGATCGACGGCGTGGCGGGCGGCGGCAGCGGCACGACAAGACGCGGACGGGCTTCGACCGCGCGGTGCGGCGGCGCGGCGGGCGCGACCATCGGCCGGGTTGGCGGCGACGCGATCCGGAGCAGCGCGGCGATCATCGCGCACAGCGTCGCCATGCCGCGCAGCCAGCGTGCCGAACCGATGTCGGCGCCGAGATCGACCACCAGCGGGAAGCGCCGTCGTTCGGGGGCACCGTCGAGCCGGCCGAGCGACAGCGTGCGCAGCGTCACGGCGCCGCCGGCAGGCGCGCTCCAGTCCTCGTCGTCGGCCCGGTACATGCGCGGTCGCCTCTCACCCGTCTGGCCGCGTCCGCGACGATCGGCGCCATTGTGACGGATCGGGGTTAAGCGCCGCCTAATCGCGCGGTTCGCCGTCCGCGACGAGCTGAGCCAGCGATGTCCCGACGAGGCTTGCCAAGCGCGCCGCGCGCCGCCACCTTGTCGTCAGGATGGGCAATGCTTCCGATGGCCGGCTGGTCGCCGTGCTGGGCCCGACGAACACGGGCAAGACGCATCTCGCGATCGAGCGGATGTGCGCTCACTCGTCCGGGCTGATGGGGTTTCCGCTCCGCCTGCTCGCCCGCGAGGTCTACGATCGCGTCGTCGCCATCAAGGGCGCCAGGCAGGTCGCGCTGGTCACGGGCGAGGAGAAGATCGTCCCCGAGACGGCGCGCTATTTCCTCTGCACGGCGGAATCGATGCCGACCGATCGGGATCATGCCTTCGTCGCGCTCGACGAGGCGCAGATCGGCGCCGATCCCGAGCGCGGCCATGTCTTCACCGACCGGCTGCTCCATGCCCGCGGCCGCGAGGAGACGATGATCCTCGGCGCCGAGACGCTGCGCCCGCTGCTGCGCGCGCTGCTCCCGGAGATCGAGATCACCGGACGGCCGCGCTTTTCGACGCTCTCCTACGCCGGGGCCAAGAAGCTCTCGCGGCTGCCCAGGCGATCGGTCGTCGTCGCCTTCTCGGCCGAGGAAGTCTACGCCGTCGCCGAGATGCTGCGCCGCCAGCGCGGCGGCGCGGCGGTGGTAATGGGGGCGCTCTCGCCACGCACCCGCAACGCGCAGGTCCAGATGTACCAGGCCGGCGAGGTCGATTACCTCGTCGCCACCGACGCGGTCGGCATGGGGCTCAACATGGACGTCGCCCATGTCGCCTTCGCCTCGCTGCGCAAGTTCGACGGACGCCGCCCGCGCCGGCTGACCGTGCCCGAGATGGCGCAGATCGCCGGGCGCGCCGGCCGCCACCAGCGCGACGGCACCTTCGGCACGCTCGGCGCCGAGGGCGGCGGCGGCGCGGCGTTCGATCCCGAGGAGGTGACGGCGATCGAGGGCCATCACTTCAAGCCGCTCGACCATCTCTACTGGCGCAGCAGCGACCTCGATTTCCGCGGCGTCGACGCGCTGATCGCCAGCCTCGAAGCGCGGCCCGGCGGGGTCGAGCTGCGCGCCGCACCGCAGACGGTCGATCTCGCAGTGCTCAAGCGTCTGTCCGCCGAGCACGAGGTCGCCCATCGCGCGCGCGGCGTCGACATGACCGCCCGGCTGTGGGACGCGTGCGGTCTGCCCGACTTCCGCAAGACCGGTGCCGAGCATCACGCGCGCCTGGTCGGCCGCATCTTCCAGCATCTCTCCGAAGGCGATCGCCGCCTGCCCGCGCGCTGGTTCGCCGACGAGATCGCGCGGCTCGACACCGTGCAGGGTGATGTCGAGACGATCGCGGACCGCATCGCCGCGGCGCGGACCTGGGCCTATATCGCGCATCGCGCCGACTGGCTCGCCGATCCCGCGCATTGGGCGGAGCGCACGCGAGCGTTGGAGGAGAAGCTGTCCGACGCGCTCCACGAGCGGCTGACCCAGCGTTTCGTCGACCGGCGCACATCGGTGCTGTTGCGCGATCTCGTCGCCAGGGGCGCGGACGTGCTGCCGGTCGCGATCGACGACCTGGGCGAGGTGCGCGTCGCCGACGAGCCGATCGGCCACCTCACCGGCTTCCGTTTCGTCGCCGACGTCAATGCGCGCCACGCCGACATGAAGCGCCTGCTCGCCGCCGCCGAGCGCCGGCTCGGGCACGAGCTCGCGCGCCGCGCCGCCCTGCTCGCCGCCGACGCGGACGCGGCGTTCACGCTGGCGACCGACACCGGGCGGCCGGTCGCGATCTTCTGGCGCGGTGACGTCGTCGCGCGGCTCGGCCGCGGCCGGGCGCTGACCGAGCCGCGCCTCCAGCTCCACCGCACCCTCGATCCGCTGGGGGCCGACGATCGCGCGCGCGTCGCCGAGCGGCTGGGCGCGTGGCTGGCCGGGCAGATCACGATCCATCTGCGACCGCTGGCCGCGATCGCGACGGCGGCACGCGACAAGGCGACGCCGGCGACGCTGCGCGGCGTGCTCGCGCCGATCGCCGAGGCCGGCGGCATCGTGCCGCGCGAGGCGGTGGCGGCGGCGCTGCCCGCGCTCGATCGCGACCAGCGGCGGGCCGCGGCGCTGGTCGGGCTGCGTATCGGCACGCTCGACCTGTTCGTCCCCGCGCTGCTTAAGCCCGAGGCGATGCGCTGGCGGGTCGCGCTCGTCGCCGCGCGGGGCGATGCCACCATGCCGCCGCTGCCACGCGCGGGCGCCGCGGTGATCGACCGCCCCGATGCGGTGCTCCGCGTCGCCGCGTTGCGCGGAGGGTTCCGCGATCTCGGCGAGCAGATGCTGCGCGTCGACCTCGTCGAGCGGCTCGCGCGCCAGGCCCATGATGCGCGCCAGGGCCGCCGGCCGTTCGTCCCCGATCCGTCGCTGTCGACCGCGCTGGGGCTCAAGCCGGCGGCGGTGGCGCGGCTGATGCGCACGCTCGGCTTCGCGCAACACCGTGCCGCGGGGAGCGATGCGCGCGCCGCTATCCTGTGGCTGTGGCGTGGCCGGGGGCCGGATCGGGCGACGACGCCACGCGGCGTCGTGCGCCCGCGCCCGGGCAACGCCTTCGGCTCGCTCGCCGATCTCCTGCCCTCGCACGCCGAAGGAACGCATGGCTGACACATCGATCCGGCTCGACCGGTTTCTCTGCTTCGCCCGCTTCGCCAGGACGAGAAGTCTCGCGCAGGCGATCGTCCATCAGGGCCATGTCCGGATCGACGGCCGCGCCGTCCAGAAATGCGCGGCCGAGGTGAAGGTCGGCTCGATCCTCGGTCTGCCGCTCGGCGATGCGGTGCGGATCGTGCGGGTGGAAGCGATCCCGGTCCGCCGCGGCCCCGCGACCGAGGCGCGGGCCTGTTACACCGAACTCGGCGGAACACGCACCGCCCGACCCGGTTGACCCCTGCCGGTGGCGCGCCTAGCAGACGCGGCTCCGCCCGACCCCGTTCCCGAGAGTCCGATGCCATGACCTACGTCGTCAACGATGCCTGCATCCGCTGCAAGTATATGGACTGTGTCGAGGTGTGTCCGGTCGACTGCTTCTACGAGGGCGAGAACATGCTCGTCATCAATCCCAACGAATGCATCGACTGCGGGGTATGCGAGCCCGAATGCCCGGCCGAGGCGATCCTGCCGGATACCGAGAACGGGCTCGAGAAGTGGCTCGAGGTCAACGCGACCTTCTCCGCGCAATGGCCCAACATCACGCGCAAGCGCGACGCACCGACGGATGCCGATGCGCACAAGGGGGAGGACGACAAATACGACAAGTATTTCTCGCCCGATCCCGGCCAGGGCGACTGAGCGTCGGGTGCCCCTGTCTGGCACCGCCTGACGACACGCCGCGATCCGTCTCGGAATGCTACCATAATCGTGGAAAACCTGTTATAGCGCTTGCTGTCGGGAGCGACGGATCGCGCGTGCGCGATCGGTTCATCGCTCCCCGTCTTCGATGTGGGTGATATTCGGATCGCCCGCGGCCGCATCGGCCGGGGTGAGCGATGCGGACTGCGCGGCGACCGGGTGACCGTTTTTCCGGAAAGGTACGTTATGGCTGCCAAGGCGCTGAGCTTCGATGTCGGCGACTATGTCGTCTATCCCAAGCATGGGGTGGGCCGCGTGATCGAATTGCAGAGCCAGGAGATTGCGGGGGCCAAACTCGAACTCTACGTGCTGCGCTTCGAGAAGGAGCGGATGACGCTGCGCGTGCCGACCAACAAGGCGGAGAGCGTGGGGATGCGCAAGCTGTCCTCCTCGCAGACCCTTCAGGACGCGCTGACGACGCTGCGCGGCAAGCCGCGGGTCAAGCGTACCATGTGGTCGCGCCGCGCGCAGGAATACGAGGCCAAGATCAATTCAGGCGATCTCGTCTCGATCGCCGAGGTCGTGCGCGACCTGTTCCGCGCGGACGATCAGCCCGAGCAGAGCTATTCGGAGCGCCAGATCTTCGAGGGCGCGACCAGCCGGCTGGCGCGCGAGCTCGCCGCGATGGAGGAGACCGACGAACCCGCCGCGCAGGAGAAGATCCTCGACATCCTTCGCGAATCGGCGTCGCTCCACGTCAAGTGATCCGGCCGCGAGGCGCACGGAAAGGGCGGTTGCGGCCGCCCTTTTTTGTTGGCCCGTCCCGCCTCCCGGTCCGCTCGGGGCACGCGGCGTGTCAAGCGGGGTCCGGTGGACGCTATGGGCTTGCCTGCCGCCGCGTCACCGTCTTATACTGGTAACACGGTAGGGAGACCGTGATGCGGCGCGTTGCGATGGGTCTGTCGGCGGTGTTCGGCGTTCTGGCGGCGGCGCCCGCCGCTGCCGCGACGCGCACTTTCGCGCTCGCCGGCTTCGAGAAGGTCCAGCTCGACGCCGCTGCGGACGTGATGATCTCGACCGGCGACCGCTTCTCGATCCGCCTCGGCCATGTCGGCTGCGGCGCCTGACCCCGCCATCCTCGATCCGGAAGACCGCGATGATCCTGCGTCCACACCTTGCCGCCACGCTCGCCGCGCTGCTGCTCCTCGCCGGCCCGGGCATGGCAGGCGCCGCCACGCATAGCTGGCAGGTGACCGACTTCCGCAAGATCCGCGTCGAAGGCCCGTTCGACGTGCGTGTCCATGCCGGCCAGCCCTCGGGCGTCCGCGCCATCGGCCCGCAAGCCTCGCTCGATCGGCTGGTCGTCGAGCAGCGCGGCGATACGCTGGTCATCCACCCCGATCGCAGCGCGGGCTGGGACATCCACGTCTCGACCGGGAAGATGGTCGTCGATGTCGGCACGCGCGCGCTCGACGGCGCGACGCTCGGCGGCTCGGGCGCGCTGGCGATCGACCGGATGCGCGGCGACGCGGTCGATCTTGCGCTGTCCGGATCGGGCGATCTCGACGTCGCCGACATGGCTGCGGCGCAGACCCGGATCTCGCTCACCGGATCGGGCGATCTGACGGTCGCGGGCCGGACACGCTCGGCGACCGCGCTGGTCACCGGATCGGGCGATCTGCACGGCGGCGGGCTGGCCGCGGGCGACGCGACGGTCACGCTCGTCGGATCGGGCGATCTCGAGCTCGGCGCGAGCGGCACCGCGACGGTCAAGCTCGCCGGTTCGGGCGACGTCTCGATCGTCGGCCCGGCGCGCTGCACGGTCAGCCGCACCGGATCGGGCGACGTCCGGTGTGCGCATCAGGATCCGGCGGCGGACTGAGGGCCGCGCCGGATCAGGCCGTCCGGGCCGGCGACAGCGCCGACCGCCGCCATCGCCGCCACGATCCGGTCGCGGTTTCCTGGCCTGTCGAAGCGGCGCGGAGGCCGGCACGGAGGCGAGGCGTGTCTTCGTGTAACATCCCGCGACAGCCGAGATGACCGTGACGTGGCGGTTACTTCCCCGCCGCGGCCATCCGCGTCGGCCCGGACGCCGCCGCCGGGGCGACGAGCTGCGCGTCGTGGAAGCGCGCCATCACGGTCAGCGCGGCGACGACATCGGCGGGCAGCGTCACCGGTGCGGACGCGACGGGCAGCGGCGACGGCGCGGCGAGCGCCAGCACCGGGGGCAGCGGCTCGGCCTTCGCGACCTTGAGCGCGATCGTCGCGGCAGGGACGGGATCGGCCATGGCGACCACCGGCGCGCCCGGCCCGTCGCAGGCGCCGCCCGGCACCGCCGCCGGGAACAGCCGCGCCGCGGCGACGCGATCGAGACCGCCCGTCTCGGTCGCCGCCATCGCCTCGTGCGCGAGGGCGGCGGCATCCGTGCATGCGCCGGCATTGGTCTCGTCGTCGCCATAGCCGTTGGCGAGCGTGGTGGCGAAATGGTCGTAATCGACCTGGGTCATGCCGGACTGCGCGAAATGCTGCTTGATCACGAGGTTCGCCGCCGAGACCGCCTGCCCCTGCGCGGTCATGAACGCGTTGTAGTCGGTCGAGATGTCGAGATGCGCGGCGCGGCAGCGCAGCGTCGCGACCATCAGCATGGTCTGCATCTGCCGCACGCGCGCGGCCGAGACCTCGCGCGCCTGCCAGCAGGACGGCGTCGCCTGTGCGGCGGTGGTGGTGACGACGAGTGTCAATCCGAGCGCGAGCGCGCCAGCCTTTCCGATAAAATGAGCCATGTCGCCAAATCCCCGGGATCGGAGCGGCAAGCCCGCGCCCATCCGCCACCATCATCCTGCGAAGCGGGTTGGCGAAACTTTGAAGGGCAGCGTTAGGATCGGGTTCACCCAACACTCTTTCGACATCGTTCAACGATTTGCACGCGTCGGCGGCGATCGGACGGGACGGCTTCCCCCCGCCCGGGCGGGGGATTAGGAAGGGCGCATGGCCGATCTGCCGCCCTTCCATCTCGCGTTCCCGGTGCACGATCTCGCCGTGGCACGCGCCTTCTACGGCGGCGTGCTCGGTTGTGCGGAAGGGCGCAGCGACCCGCACTGGATCGACTTCGATCTCTACGGGCACCAGATCGTCGCGCATCTGGCACCGGGTGCGGGCGATACGCTGCGCAATCCGGTCGACGGGCACGACGTACCCGTGCCCCATTTCGGCGTCGTGCTGGACTGGGCGGCGTGGCACGCGCTTGCCGACCGGCTGGGCGCGGCGGGCGTCCCGTTCGGTATCGCGCCGCACATCCGCTTCGTCGGCCAGCCCGGCGAGCAGGCGACGATGTTCTTTCGCGATCCCTCGGGCAACGCGCTCGAGTTCAAGGCCTTTCGCGATCCGGGGAAACTGTTCGCGACGACATAGCGCCTCTATCCGCGGGAGAGAGCGAAGGGACCGCCGCGCAGCGGTGGGGAGGGTGAGGGCACGCGGTGATTACGAAAAAAGCGGTTATGGAAGAAGACGCCCCTCACCCTGCCCTCTCCCCGACGGGGAGAGGCTGACAAGACGTCATCCCACGAGCCGCGCCACGAAATCGCCGGTCGTGCTCTCCAGGCCCGCAAGCTGCGCGTCGACCTGCGCGAAGCCGATCTCGAGCCGGTCGATGTCGGAGGCGACCATCTCGGTGTCGGCGCGGATCGCGGCGATCGTGCCCGACATCGAATCGGCGGCGAGCGCGGTCTCGTCGACCGCCGCGGTGATCATCGTCACGGTCTGCGCCTGATCCTCCATCGCCTCGCGGATACGCTGCGCGGACGATTGCACCTCGCCGACGATGTCGCGGATCGCGCCGTTGACGTCGAGCGTCTGACGGCTCGCCGACTGGATCGCCGCGATCTTGGCGGCGATGTCGTCGGTCGCGCGCGCGGTCTGGCTCGCGAGCGACTTGACCTCCTGCGCGACCACCGCGAAGCCGCGCCCGGCGTCCCCGGCGCGTGCCGCCTCGATCGTCGCGTTGAGCGCCAGCAGGTTGGTCTGGCCCGCGATGTCGCGGATCAGGCCGAGGATCGACTCGATCGCCTGCGCGTGACCCGACAGCGCATCCGCCACCTCGACCGCGAGCGCCGACTGATCGGCCGCGCGCGTCGCCACCGCCGCCGAGACCTCGACCTCGCTGCGCGCCTCGTCGATCGCGCGAATCAGCCCGGCCGCGGTCTGCGCCGCCTCACGCATCGCGACCGCGGACTGCTCCGCCGCCGCCGCGACCTCGCTCGCCTTGCCGAGCATGCCGCGCGCCGATGCCGAGGTGCGGCCGGTCTGTGCGCGCAGCTGCGTCGCGCCGTCCTGCGCGGCGGACAGCACGCCGGTGACATGGCTGCGGAACGCGATTCCCTGGTCGGTGCGCTCCGTCGCGGCGAGCTGCTTGTTGCGCTTGGTCAGCTCGGCGAACATCAGCTCGGTCTGGATGAGCACCAGCCACTCCAGCGTCAACGCCGCCCGCGCAACGAATGCCGGATCGTCGGCGAACCGCTCGGTGATCCAGGCTTCGATCGCTCTCCCGTAGCTCCACAGCCACCGGATCAGCTTTGGCGTCGGTATCTCGCGCTGGAACACCTCGCCGCCGATCGCGGCCTCGCGCCGCATCCACGCGGCATCCACCGGCGTGGTGAACTTGAGCCGCTGGAAGGCGCGATAGTCCGCATCGCTCTCCGCCCCTGCATCAAACGACAGCATCGCGGGATCGTCGCGACGGTGCTGCATGATGACGTCGAGCAGCGCTTCGCCGCAGCGCGCCCACATCGCCGCGAGCCCGCGTTCCAACGTGCCGTTCCCGCCAAAATCGGCGAGGCGCTGCTCGATCGCGAAATCGCCCAAAATCGAAACCAGACCGCTCTGCTCAGCCATCACCCGCTCGCCTCGTGCCGTTTCGCCGGATGCTAGGCTGAAATGCTTAACGCGCGGTTCGCTTTCGCGATCATATCCCGACCGGCGCGTGATCCGGTCCGGGATGTGGCCGGGCTCGGGTCAGGACACTGCCTTCCTCTACGGCGACGCCTGTCTGCCGAGGCCGGGCGGGCGCTCCGGTCGCGTCAGCCGCGGGCCTTGATCGCGGCCTGCAATGCCGCGATCAGCGCCGCGTCGACGACCGGCTTCGGATGCGGCGTGGTGTCCGCGCAGAAGCGACGGATCGCCGCAGCGGTCATCGCGCCCTCGATCCCGTCGACCCCGCCGACGGTATAGCCGAGGAAGGTGAGATACAGCTGCGCGGCGCGCAGCAGCAGGTCGGGGACGCCGCGCGCCTCGTAGATCCCGCAGAAATGACGCAGCTTCCCGTCATAATCGTTCTGCGCATAGTTCGGGCCGTTGTAGAGCCGCGCAAAACGCGCCCAGTCCTTGGCGACGAGTGCCGCGGCCATGCCGCTTTCCGCCAGGAACGCCGCCATGCCGCCCAGCTGCGCATTCTCGCCCTCGTCGAACGCCGCGACCATCTGGCGGACGTCGGCGAAGCCCGCCGTCTTGAAGTTGAAGCCCATGATCTGGCCGAGGCCCCACGAGGCGCTCTTCAGCGCCGCCGTCTCGTCGAGCAGCATCGCGGCGTGGAGGCGGACATATTGATGGTCGCCGCCCGCGCCGTAGCCGCCCGGCGTCGACGCGCTGACATCGGGATCCTGGCTGTCGAACGCGCCATCGGTCAGGCGATGGAAGACGTGCCGCTCGAACAGGATCTTGGGCTTGCGGTTCGGCTGGAAGCCGCATCCCGATGTCTCGGCGGACAGCACCGCCCACAGCGCCGGCGCGCTCGCGCCGATCGTCGCCAGCGCCGCGTCGATACCGGCCTGGCTCAGCGCCAGTGCGTCGCCTGTCTCGAATTCCATGCCCCTCTCCGGTTCGGCGGAACGGCAAGCGACGGACACGCCCGCGATGGGCACGCGCGCTATCCGATGGACCGGGCGATCATGAAAGGCGAGATGCGTCCAAAGCGGATCGAAGGCCCGGCAGGCGAGCGCACGGCCGCGTCTTTCGGCAATCGACAGAACGGGTTGGCGGCCTCCGTTCCGGAGCCGATCGCCAGCCGCGCTACACCCGCACCAGCCGCCCGTCCTGGATCCGCCGGTAGAAGCAGGTGCGTTCGCCGGTGTGGCAGGCCGGCCCGGCGGGGTCGACGATCAGCCATAGCGCGTCCTGATCGCAGTCGATGCGCACCTCGCGGACGCGGAGCACATGGCCCGAGCTTTCGCCCTTCCTCCACAGCCGTTGCCGGGATCGCGACCAGAACCACGCCTCGCCGCTCGCCAGCGTCGCGGCCAGCGCATCGGCGTTCATGTGCGCGAGCATCAGCAGTTCGCCGGTCGCGGCGTCGGTCGCCACCGCGGTGACCAGCCCGGCGGCGTCGTATCGGGGCTCGAGCCTGCTGCCCGTCTCGCGGTCGTCGTCCATGCCGTGTCGGTAAGCCGCGCCGCAGGGGGCGACAAGACCGCGCGTCCCGCCTATATGCCCGGCGTCCCACCAGACCCCTTTCGGAGTCGTGATGCTCACCACGCACCCGTTCGAAATGCCCACCGACGACGGCGATCACCTGCGCGAGGAGTGCGGCGTGTTCGGCATCTACGGCGCGGACACCGCCGCCGCGGTGGTCGCGCTCGGGCTGCACGCGCTCCAGCATCGCGGGCAGGAGGCGGCGGGGATCACCTCGTGGGACGGCGCACAGTTCCACACGCATCATGCGATGGGCCATGTCGCGGGCAATTTCGATCGCGACGAGGTGATCCGCCGGCTGCCGGGCCGCGTCGCGTGCGGCCATGTCCGCTATGCGACGACCGGCGACACCGCGCTCAGGAACGTCCAGCCGCTCTATGCGGAGCTCGTCTCGGGTGGGTTCGCGGTGGGGCACAACGGCAACATCTCCAACGCGATGCATCTGCGTCGCCAGCTGGTCCGGCGCGGCGCGATCTTCCAGTCGACGTCGGATACCGAGGTCATCATCCACCTCGTCGCGCTGTCGAGCTACCGCACGCTGCTCGATCGCTTCATCGATGCGCTGAAACAGATCGAAGGCGCCTATTCGCTGGTCTGCCTGACGTCCGAGGGCATGATCGCGTGTCGCGATCCGCTCGGCATACGGCCGCTGGTGATGGGGCGTGCGGGCGACGCCTATATCTTCGCGTCGGAGACGGTGGCGCTCGACATGGTCGGCGCGCGCTTCATCCGCTCGGTCGAGCCCGGCGAGATCGTCATCGTGTCCGACAAGGGCGTGCGCTCGCACCGCCCGTTCGCACCGGTGCGGGCGCGCCCGTGCATCTTCGAGCATGTCTATTTCTCGCGTCCCGATTCGATCGTCGACGGCACCAGCATCTATTCGGTGCGCAAGCGGATCGGCGTCGAGCTCGCGCGCGAGGATCCGATCGCGGCCGACATCGTCGTGCCGGTGCCCGACAGCGGCACGCCGGCGGCGATCGGTTACGCGCAGGAGAGCGGCATCCCGTTCGAGCTCGGCATCATCCGCTCGCACTATGTCGGTCGCACCTTCATCCAGCCGGGCGAGGGCATCCGCCACCTCGGCGTCAAGCTCAAGCACAACGCCAATCGCGGCGTGATCGCGGGCAAGCGCATCGTGCTGATCGACGATTCGATCGTGCGCGGCACGACCAGCCTCAAGATCGTCGCGATGCTCAAGGAGGCGGGCGCGCGCGAGGTCCACATGCGCATCGCCTCGCCGCCGACGCGGCATTCGTGCTTCTACGGCGTCGACACGCCCGAGCGCGCCAAGCTGCTCGCCGCGCAGATGTCGGTCGCCGAGATGGCGGACTACATCAAGGTCGACAGTCTCGCCTTCCTGTCGATCGACGGGCTCTACCGGGCACGCGGCGAGGAAGGACGCGACATGGAGCACCCCCAGCATTGCGACGCCTGCTTCACCGGCGACTATCCGACCCACCTCACCGACCAGGAGGATGTCGCCCCCGGCGACCAGCTGTCATTGCTGGGCGAACGCGCGGCCTGAGGCCGTCCTCCCGATTAGCCCGACCCTTGCCGTTCGGGCTGAGCGAAGTCGAAGCCCTGCGCAGGCCCTTCGACTTCGCTCAGGGCGAACGGACCCGTTCTAGCGGACCTTCGATATGACCAAACCCCTCGCAGACCAGCTCGCGCTCGTCACCGGCGCGTCGCGCGGGATCGGTGCCGCCACCGCGGAAGCCCTGGCGGCACACGGCGCGCACGTCATCCTGACCGCGCGCACCGCCGGCGGGCTCGAGGAGGTCGAGGCGCGCATCCACGCCGCTGGCGGCAGTGCGACGATCGCGCCGCTGGACCTGACCGAGAGCGACTCGATCGCGCGGCTGGCCCACGCGATCGGCGGGCGGTGGCCGGCGCTCGACATCCTCGTGCTCAACGCCGCCATGCTGGGATCGCTGACGCCCGTGCCGATGATCGACGGCGCCGAGTTCAACCGGCTGCTGACGCTCAACCTGCTCGCGGCGCAGGCGCTGATCGCCAATTTCGACGCCCCGCTGCGCCGCTCGCGGCGCGCACGCGTGCTCGCGCTGAGCTCGAGCGTCGCTGTGACGCCACGCGCCTATTGGGGGGCGTACGGCGCCTCGAAGGCGGCGCTCGAGGCGCTGGTGCTGGCCTATGCCGACGAGGTCGAGCAGCTCTCGTCGATCCGCGTCGCGATCGTCGATCCCGGTGCCACCGCCACCCGGATGCGCGCCAGCGCCTTCCCCGGAGAGGATGCCGCCTCGATCCGGCAGCCGGCGATGGCCGGCGAGGCGATCGCGCGGCTGGTGGTCGACGATTTCGCGACCGGGCATCGCGTGCGGATCGGTCAATAGCGCCCGATCCGGGCCTCCGTTCGCACTGAGCGAAGGCGAAGTCGGGTCTAGGTCGAGAGCGGGGCTTCGACGTCGCCCAGCCCGAACCGATATTGAGCATGACCCCAATCGGAATCCGCGTTCATCCCTTGGTCCTGGCATACGCCGCCAGCGCGCGTTCGCGCGCCTCGCGGTGGCCGATCCGCTTGGCGGGATAGGCTTCGGGCCGGCGCCCCGCCTCGTCGGGATCGTGGATCGCCGCGTCGGGAAGATCGGCAAGTTCGGGGACCCATTCGCGGATATAGCCCGCCGCGTCGAACTTCGCCGACTGGCCGAGCGGCGCCATGATGCGCGGGAACATGTTGGAATCGACCCCGGTGCCCGCGGTCCACTGCCAGTTGACCGAATTGTTGCCATAGTCCGCATCGACGAGGCAGTCCCAGAACCAGCGCTCGCCCGCGCGCCAGTCGATCAGCAGATGCTTGATGAGGAACGACGCGGTGATCATCCGCACCCGATTGTGCATCCAGCCCATCGTCCAGAGCTGGCGCATCCCGGCGTCGACGATCGGGTAGCCGGTGCGGCCGCGCTGCCAGGCGCGCAGATCGGCGTCGGCGTCGCTGCCGGTGCGCCACGGCATCCGGTCGAACTGGGTACGCGTGCTGGTCCGGCCGACCTCCGGATACTGGGTCAGGATGGTCTGCGCGAAGTCGCGCCAGCCGATCTCGCCGAGATAGGTGCGCACCGATCCGCCCGCATCGGCGACGCGATGCCAGACCTGCCGCGGCGACAGCGCGCCATGGTGGAGATGCGGCGAGAGGCGCGACGTGCCGTCCACCGACGGCAGGTTG
The DNA here is from genome assembly GCA_964245815.1 of uncultured Sphingomonadaceae bacterium. Lineage (GTDB taxonomy): Bacteria > Pseudomonadota > Alphaproteobacteria > Sphingomonadales > Sphingomonadaceae > Solisphingomonas. The sequence goes on from CAXTNX010000034.1 coordinate 15,303, forward strand.
CGCGTGTCGCCATAGGCCGCGGCCTTGCTCGCGAAACGGTCGAGCTGCTTATGCGCGGCGGTCTCGCCCGGCTGCCAGACCGAGAACCCGGCCGACCAGTCGGGCGTGCTCGGCGGCAGCGCCCAGCTCTCCAGCGTCTCGCTCTTCGGCCAGCGCGCGGGCGCGGGGATGTCGCGCGGAGACGCGAGCGGACGATCGGGCGGCATGTGGCGCAGCAGCGCGTTCCAGAACGGAGTGTAGATCTTGAACGGCTGCCCCGATCCGGTCGTGATCGTACCGGGCGGGGCCAGCTGGTTGCCGTCGTGCAACACGAGATCGAGCCGCGCGGCCAGCGCCCGCTCGGCCTTCGCCCACCATGGCTCGTAGTGGCGGATCGCATGGACGCGCGTGGCGCCGGTCTCCCCGGCGAGCCTGGCGATCACATCCTCGGCGCGGCCCCGCCGCAGGATCAACCGCGAGCCCTTTGCCTGGAGATCGGCGGCGAGGCTCGCGAGGCCGTGGTGCAGCCACCAGCGTGCGGCGCCGCCGATCGCATGGTCGCCAGGCCCTTCGTCGTCGAGGACATAGACCGGGATCACCGCGCCCTCGTCCGCCGCGGCGGCGAGCGCGGGCTGATCGGCGAGGCGGAGGTCCCGGCGGAACCAGAGGATGGTGGTCTCGGCCATGATGCTCCTATGCGCCTCTTCGTTCGAGAACGCGCGATGGAGCGCGGCTCTTCTCGACCAGATCGTTCTCGTCGGCGCAGGCGAGGATCGAGGCGGCATGGCGGCGGGCCACCGTCCAGCCGTCCGACGCGTAGCCGCCGCCCAGCGCGCTGGCGACGGGAATGCCGCGTCGCCGGGTCTCGCGCACCACGAAGCGGTCGCGCGCCGCGAGCCCCGAGTCGCTGAGCGCGAGACGCCCGAGCCGGTCGTCCTCGTGCGGATCGACGCCCGCCTGGTAGAGCACCAGATCGGGCGCGACGCGATCGAGCAGCGGCGGCAGGTGCGCCGCGAGCGCGGCGAGATAGTCGGCGTCGCCGATCCCGTCGCCGAGCGCCACGTCGAGATCGGAGCGCGCCTTGCGCACCGGGAAGTTCTTCTCGGCATGCATCGAGAAAGTGACGATGTCGTCGCGCCCCGCGGCCAGCGTCGCGGTGCCGTCGCCCTGGTGGACGTCGAGATCGACGATCAGCACGCGGGCGGCGCTGCGGTCCGCGGTCAGCCGGGCGGCGGCGATGGCGAGATCGTTGAACACGCAATAGCCGGCGCCGGTGTCGCGAAGCGCATGATGCGATCCCCCCGCGGCGTTGGCGCAATAGCCGTGGCGCAGCGCGAGCGTCGCGGCGAGCCAGGTGCCGCCGGGGGCAAGCTGCGCCCGCAGCGCGATATGCGGCGTCACCGCAAATCCGATCCGCCGCTCCTTCTCGCGCGGCACCGCGGCGGCGAGCACCTCATCGACATAATCGGGATCGTGCACCGCCTCGATCCACGCGCGCGGCATGACGTCGGGGACATGCGTCTCGTACGGCACGCCCGCCTCGTCGACCACCGCCATGATGCGGCTGTACTTGTCGAAGCTGAAGCTGCTGCCGGCGGGCGGCGGCGCGACATAGTCGGGATGGTGGACGATGTGCAGCACCGTCAGGGTGAGCGCACGGGCGCGCCGTCCGTTCCCGGCCTCGACACCGCGGTGCGGTGCGGCCTAAAGGGCGCCCTGCTTACCCGGGAGTCGCGATGTCCACGCCGTTCGTCCGCCCTGATGTGGCGACCTTCCTGGGGTATCTCAACGCGCTGCCCGGGCCGCGCATCTGGGAAATCTCCGCCCCGCAGGCGCGCGCGATGTCGGCGGCGATGCGCGATGTCGCGGACCTGCCGGTCGGCGCGCTCGCCATCCGCCGCGATCTCGACATGCCGGGGTTCGACGGCGGCCGCATCGCGCTGCGCCTCTACGATGCGCGCGCCGGGCGCGCGCCCGGCCCGGTGATGGTGTTCTTCCACGGCGGCGGCTGGGTGCTGGGCTCGCTCGACAGCTACGATCCGGCCTGCGCGGCGATCGCGCGCGGGCTCGATCTGCCGGTGGTCTCGGTCGACTATCGGCTGGCGCCCGAAGCGCCATGGCCCGCCGCGCCCGACGATTGCGAGGCGGCGGCGCGCTGGATCGCGACCGCGCCGGAGGCACTCGGCCTCGCGCCCACCGCGCTGGTGCTGGCCGGCGACAGCGCGGGCGGCAACCTGGCGATCGTCACCGCGCTGGCGTTGCGCGACGAGGCGGCGGCGGTGCCCGTCACGGCGCAGTGGGCGCTCTATCCCGCGACCGACTTCACCAAGGGCTATCGGTCCGCGCATGAGTTCGGCGACGGGCATTTCCTCACGCGCGAAGGCATCGGCTGGTTCAACGAGGCCTACCGGCCCGATCCGCTGAGCTGGCGCGCCTCGCCGATCGTCGCCGATCTCGCCGGGCTCCCGCCCGCGCTGGTGACGACCGCCAGCCTCGATCCGATCCGCGATCAGGGCCGCGCCTATGCGGCCGCGCTGGCATCCGCCGGCGTGCCGGTCAGTTTCCTCGAGGCCAGGGGCACGATCCACGGTTTCCTCAACCTGCGCCGCGCGCTGCCTTCCGCCGACGCCGATCTGAACCGCGCGCTCGCCGCGCTGAAGGCACTGCTCGAATGAGCGGGCCGCTGCCCTATCGGCCCGCGGCGGGCATCATGCTGGTCGACAGCCAGGGCCGCGTGTTCGTCGGGCAGCGCATCGATACCGTGCTCGAGGCGTGGCAGATGCCGCAGGGCGGCATCGACAGGGGCGAGGATGCGCACGCCGCGGCGCTGCGCGAGCTCGAGGAGGAGACCGGCATCGCGCCCCATCTCGTCGAGACGATCGCGCAGGCGCCGGGCACGTTCGACTATGATCTGCCGCCCGACATGGTCGGCAAGGTGTGGAAGGGCCGCTATCGCGGCCAGCGCCAGACTTGGTTCCTGATGCGCTTCACCGGCACCGACGCGGACGTGAGGCTGGAGACCGCGCATCCCGAGTTCCGCAGCTTCCGCTGGGTCGCGCCCGAGGCGCTCGCCGGCATGATCGTGCCGTTCAAGCGCGCCCTCTATGCCGCCGTCGTCGCGGCGCTGGCGCCGCTCATTCCCAGGGCCTGAGGGCTTGCGGCGCGCGCTCGGCCTCACGCTTCTCTCGGCGGGCAGCGCGGCGGCGGCGCAGGAGACCAGCGCGCTCGCCCGGCCCGAGCCGGTCGTGCCGATCCTCTGGCTCGCCCCCCCGCCCGAGGCCGAGCCGCTGCCCGAGGATCGGCAGATGCCGATGCTCACCCTGCTCATCCCGCCCCCGCCCAACCCCAATGCGGTGGCGCTGCCGCCCGCCGCGCGCGCGCTGCTCGAGCAGGCGATCGGCAATGCCACGCCCGGGAGCTTCGCGGCGATCGCCCGGCTGGCGCGCACGCAATATCCCGACGGCGCGAGCCAGATCGACGCGCTCTCGGCCGAGAACGACGCCAAGATCGCGCAGAAGAAGGCCGACGAGGCGCGCGCCAAGGCCGATGCGCTCGCCGCGCAGAGCTTTCTCGACAACTGGAAGGGCGAGGTCGCGGTCGGCGGCTCGTACACGCGCGGCAACAGCGATGCGCTGGCGCTCTACGGCGCGCTCAAGCTCAACAAGGAAGGGCTGCACTGGCGCCACGCGATCACCGCGCGCGCCGATTACGCCAAGAGCGCGGGCACGCTCTCGACCGACAAGGACACCGCCGCCTATCAGCCGCAATACAAGTTCAGCGACCGGTTCTACGCCTATGGCCTCGGCCAGTTCGACCGCGACGCGATCCTCGGGTTCAGCCGCCGCTTCACCGAAGGGGTCGGCATCGGCTACACGGTGCTCCCCGCGCCCGCCCTGCGCCTCGATGTCGATGCCGGCCCGGCGGTGCGCGAGACCCGCTACATCCACGACCTGAGCGATCTGCGCGACCGCGACGATACGCGGATCGGCGCACGCGGATCGGTCAACTTCCTGTGGAAGCCCAGCACCGCGCTCCAGTTCACGGAGGTCGCCGCGGTGTTCTTCCTGCCCGACAATTCGAACATCACGTCGACGACGTCGCTGGACACCAGGCTGTTCGGCCCGCTCAAGCTGCGGCTGTCCTACAACCTGACCTACGAGCAGGACACGCCCACGGTGGCACGCAGCTTCGACACGATCACGACGGCGTCGATCGTGTTCACGTTCTGACCGAGGCGGACGCCGCGGGAGCCGGTCCGGCCCTTGCCCGGTCACAGGCGCCCGGCTAGGAAAGTTGCCGGCGCGGTTAGGCCTGCCTCGATGACACGTCCGTTCGGCCACACCGTTCCAATTCAGCAAACCGGGGATCAATGATGTCATCGCTAAACGAGCTCGGCCTGAAACACGGGACCGACAAGTCGACGGCCAGTAAATCCGGCGAGAGCTCGGGGCACGACTACCTCCGGATCTACGAGAAGTTCTTCGAGCCGTATCGCGACACCGCCGTGCGGGTTCTGGAAGTCGGTGTCCTCGGAGGATCGTCCTTGAGAACATGGGAGGAGTATTTCCCGAATGCGACGATCTACGGGCTTGATATCAAGCCGGCATCGGTGAAGCACAGCGCGGGCCGCGTCGATGTCCGCATCATGGATCAGTCCGACGTTCCCGCCCTGGAAGCCTTCGCCGAGGAGGCCGGACCCTTCGACATCGTCATCGAGGACGGCTCGCATATCTGGTCCCATCAGATCATCGGCATGAAGACCCTGATGAGATACGTCGCGCCGGGCGGCGTGTATGTCGTCGAGGACCTGCAGACCAGCTACGTGGCCCGGTACGCCACCCCCGGTGGCGGCCCGACGGCGGTCGAGTTCCTGATGCAGGCCTGCGAGCGGAAGGTCGGCGACCGCCACTTCAGAGCCTTCCCGGAAGCGGACGCGGCGTTCATGGACTTCATCGTCGAACGCGTCGATTACATCGCGCTGCTGCGGAGGGCCGCGGCCTTTTTCCTCCGGGCCTGAACCGCCACGGGAGCGCGGCGCCGGGGGCGATTGCCGGCGGTGCCCGGGCGCCTTACGAGGCTGCGTCATGCCAGTCCCTTCGAACGATCATGCGCCCATCCTCGACGCCGCCGCGACCGCACCCTTGCTGGAATGGACGATCGACTGGGCATCGGTGAACAGCGGCACCCGCAATCTCGCGGGGCTGGCGACGACCGCCGCGCTGCTCGCCGACGCCTTTGCCGCGCTGCCCGGCGCGATTGGGCTGGAGGCGGCGGAGCCGGCCGAGACCATCGCCGCGGACGGTCGTGTCGATGTCCTGGAGCATGGCCGCAACCTGCATCTGGCGGTCCGCCCGCAGGCGCCCGTCCAGGTGTTGCTGACCGGGCACATGGACACGGTCTATCCGGTCGATCACCCGTTCCAGGCCTGCCGCACGCGTGCCGACGGGCGGATCAACGGCCCCGGCACCGCGGACATGAAGGGCGGCCTGGCGATCATGCTCGCCGCGCTCCGGGCGGTGGAGACGAGCCCGCTCGGCCGCCGGATCGGCTACGAGGTGATCGTCAACTCGGACGAGGAGACCGGCTCGCACGGTTCCGCCGCGCTGATCGCGCACGCCGCGCGCGGCAAGGCCGCGGCGCTGACCTTCGAGCCCGCGACCACGCCCGACGGGCTGCTCGCCGGGGCGCGGCCGGGCAGCGGCAATTTCGCGATCGTCGTCACCGGCGCCAGCGCGCATGCCGGCCGCAATCCCGAGGACGGCCGCAACGCGGTGGTCGCCGCCGCCGATCTCGCGCTCCGCCTGGCACGCGCCGCCGGCCCCCGGCTCAGCGTCAACCCGGCGCGGATCGACGGCGGCGGCCCCAACAACGTCGTCCCCGACCGTGCCGTGCTGCGCGTCAACCTGCGTCCCGCGACGCCCGAGGACCAGGCGCGCGCGCACAGCCTGATCGATGCCGCCGTCGCGATGGTCGCCGCCGAGCATCGCGTGCGCGTCCATGTCCATGGCGGCTTCGCGCGGCCGCCCAAGCCGCTCGATCCGGCCGCCGAGCGGCTGTTCGCGCTGGTCCGCGACTGCGGCGCCGCGCTCGGCCAGACGATCGCCTGGGCGCCGAGCGGCGGGGTGTGCGACGGCAACAACATCGCAGCGTGCGGCGTGCCGGTGGTCGACACGCTTGGCGCGCGCGGCGGCGCGATCCATTCCCCGGATGAATATCTGATCCCAGAAAGCCTGCCCGAACGCGCACGCCTCGTCACGCTGGTGCTGCTCCGCCTCGCCGAGCACGGCGCGCCATGACGATGGTGATCCGCGCCTCGCGCGCCGAGGATATCGATTCGCTGTACGAGATGGCGAAGCTGACCGGCGGCGGCTTCACCAACCTGCCGCCCGATCGCGACGCGCTGGCCGCGCGGCTCGCCCTCTCCGCGGACGCGTTTACCAAGGCATCGGACACGCCGGGCGACGATCTCTACGTGCTGATGCTCGAGGATACCGAGACCGGACAGGTGCGCGGCACCGCGCAGATCTTCTCGCGGATCGGCCAGCGCTGGCCGTTCTACAGCTATCGCCAGGGTGTGCTCAGCCAGTCGAGCCGCGAGCTCGGCCGCACCTTCCGCGCCGAGATGCTGTCGCTGACCACGGATCTCGAGGGATCGTCGGAGGTCGGCGGGCTGTTCCTGCACCCGCGCGAGCGCGCCGGAGGCCTCGGCCAGCTGCTCGCCCGCTCGCGCTACCTGTTCATCGCGCGGCATCGCGCACGCTTCGCGGCGCGCACCATCGCCGAGCTGCGCGGCGTGATCGACGAGGCGGGCGGCTCGCATTTCTGGGATGGGCTCGCCGGCCGGTTCTTCGGCATGAGCTTCCAGGAGGCGGACCAGTTCAATGCCATCCACGGCAACCAGTTCATCGCCGACATGATGCCCAAGCACCCGATCTACATCGCGATGCTGCCCGAGGCGGCGCGCGCGGTGATGGGCCTCCCCCACCCGACCGGGCGCGCCGCGATGCGGATGCTCGAGGCCGAGGGCTTCGCGCACGAGGGCTATATCGACATCTTCGACGGCGGCCCGACGATGGCGGCGGCGACCGACGCGGTCCGCACCGTGCGCGGCTCCGCGACCGCGACGATCGTCGACACCGACGCGGACGGGGGCGAACCCGGCCTGATCGCCACCGGCCGGCTGGAGAGCTTCCGCTGCGCGCGCGGCCGCGTCGAGCACCGCGAGGGCGGCATCGCGATCGATGGCGAGGCGGCATCGATGCTCGGCGTCGCGGCGGGCGACGAGGTGCTGCATGTCGGGCGGTGAGCGGCCGCTGGTCGAGATCAACTTCGACGGCATCGTCGGCCCGACGCACAATTATGCGGGGCTGAGCCTCGGCAATCTCGCCGCCACTGCCAATGCCGGCACCGTCTCGCGCCCGCGCGCCGCGGCGTTGCAGGGCATCGCCAAGATGCGCGCCAACGTCGCGCTCGGGCTGACGCAGGGCATCCTGCTGCCGCATCGCCGTCCGGATGCCGAATGGCTGGCAGCGCTGAGCACCGATCCCGCGCATGCCGGCCGGCTATGGCCCGCGGCGAGCTCCGCGTCGGCGATGTGGGCCGCCAATGCCGCCACCGTCTCGCCCGCGCCCGACACCGCGGACGCGCGCTGCCACCTGACCGTGGCCAATCTCGTCACGATGCCGCATCGCAGCCACGAATGGCCGGGTACGCTCGCCCAGCTCCGCATCGCCTTCGCCGACCCGGCGGCGTTCGCGGTGCACGGACCGGTGCCGCCGCCGTTCGGCGACGAGGGCGCCGCCAACCACATGCGGCTGTGCGAGCGCCACGATGCGCCGGGCATCGAGGTGTTCGTCCATGGCGAGAGCGGCGGGCCGTTTCCGGCGCGCCAGCACGCGGAGGCCGGTCACGCGGTCGCGCGCCGCCACGCGCTGGACCCCGGACGGACGGTGCATGTCCGCCAGTCGGCGGACGCGATCGCGGCGGGCGCGTTCCACAACGACGTCGTCGCGGTTGCCAACGAGCATGTCCTGCTCGCGCATGAACAGGCCTTTGCCGACAAGGACGCGTTCTACGCCCGGCTCCGTGACGGCCTGCCCCCGGTCGAGATCGTCGAGGTGCCGGCGCGTGCGGTCGGCCTGGCCGATGCGATCGCCAGCTATCTGTTCAACGCGCAGCTCGTCACGCTTGCGGGCGGCGGCGGCATGGCGCTGATCCTGCCGGAAGAAGCGCTGCGCATCCGGTCGGTCGCCGCCTGGCTCGACGCGCTGGTCGCGGGCAACGGCCCGATCCGGCGGGTGATCCCGGTCGACGTGCGCGAATCGATGGCCAATGGGGGCGGCCCCGCGTGCCTGAGGCTGCGCGTGGTGTGCGATCCCGCCACGGTCGATCCGCGCTTCCTCATCGACGGGGACGGGCTCGATCGTCTCGCTGCGGTGATCGACGCGCATTGGCCGGAACGGGTCTCGCCCGCCGAGTTCGACACGCTCGGCGCCTGGCCCGCGGCGGTCGCGGCGCGCGCGCGCCTGCTCGAGGCGCTCGATCTCGGCGAGCTGATCTGATCCTCGCCCGTTAATCCTGTCTTAGGACTTGTCGTGTCAGACCGGCGGTACGAACAACAGCGGAGACGGATGATGGCGTCAGCGTTCGAGATGCCGGAGGACAAGCGCGACGGCGATCGCGCGCGCCTGCTGCTGACCGCGCAGATGGAGTTCGTGGATGGCGTGCGCGACGTCCACCTGCTCAATATCTCGGCGCTCGGCGCCAAGCTCGACTGCGAGCAGGTCCCCACCCATGACGAGCGCGTGACGCTGATCTGCGGTGGGCTGCGCGTGTCGGGCAGCGTCGCCTGGATCGACCAGAACCGCTTCGGCGTATCGTTCGACAAGCCGATCGACGCGCGCCAGCTGATCGCGCGCGGCCAGCAGCATCTGAGGAGCTGACCATCTGGTCGATGGGGGGCGATCGCCGGGTGAGGGATCATCCCGGATGACGCGGGTCACCGGAAATCGCGCGTCTGCACCCTGATCGGCCGAGTGCCGACATGGTTGCGCTGATCGGGCGCGTAGAGGTCGCGGGGGCGGTGGACCGGCGCCTCGCCCGCATCGCGCGGATCCGGGCCGCCGCCATGACGCGCGCCATCGCCCCGCCCGGTGCGATGGAAGGTGTCGCCGACATCGCGCGACGCGACCGCGGCGAGCAATGCGGAGCGATCGACGATCTGATGCGCGACGACATGCACCACCTGTCCCTCGCGCTGGACGCGTCCGCGAACCAGCAGCGTCGAGGCGGTGAGGATGATGCGGCGACAGCGTTCGAACAGATCCGGCCACACCACGATGTTGGCGATGCCGCCCTCGTCCTCGAGCGTGATGAACATCACCCCCTTGGCCGATCCCGGTTTCTGGCGGACCAGGATCAGCCCCGCCACCGCGATCCCTCGCCCCTCGCGCCAGTAGTCGAGATCGGCGCACGGCCGCACGCCGTCGCGCGCCAGGTCGGCGCGCAGGAAGGCGAGCGGGTGCGCGCGCAGGCTCAGGCCCAGCGCGCGATAATCCTCGACCACCTGCGCGCCCGCGGTGAGCGGCGCGAGCGCGACCGCCGCCTCGTCGATCTCGGGCACGAGCCGCGCCGCGCGCGCGTCGGCCGCGGCGAACAGCGGCAGCGGTGCCGCGCCCAGGCCCCGGATCGCCCACAAGGCCGCGCGCCGATCGAGCCCCAGCGCGCCGAAGCCGTCCGCCTCGGCGATGCGTTCGAGCGCGGCGATCGGCACGCCGGCGCGCCGCCACAGCGCCTCGACGCTCTCGAACGGCGCATCGCCGCGCGCCGCGACCAGCTTCGCGCCATCGGCGTTGGCGAGGCCCCTGGCCGTGCGCAGCCCCAGCCGCACCGCGAAAAAGCGGCCGCCGGCCGGCTCCAGCGTGCAGTCCCAGCGGCTCGCCTGCACGCACACCGGCCGCACCGCGATGCCGTGCCGGCACGCGTCGCGGACGATCTGCGCGGGCGCATAGAAGCCCATCGGCTGCGCGTTGAGCAGCGCGGCGCAGAAGATGTCGGGATGGTGGCACTTCATCCACGACGACAGATAGGCGAGCCGCGCGAAGCTGGCGGCATGGCTTTCGGGAAAGCCATAGGAGCCAAATCCTTCGATCTGCTTGAAGGTCCTTTCCGCAAACTCCTGCGAATAGCCGCGTTCCACCATCCCACCGATCATCCGGTCGTGGAACTTGTGGACGCCGCCGGTCACCTTGAAGGTCGCCATCGATCGCCTGAGTTCGTCCGCCTCGCCGCCGGTGAAGCCGGCGCACACCATCGCCACCTTCATCGCCTGTTCCTGGAACAGCGGGACGCCCAGCGTCTTGCCGAGCACGTCCTTCAGCCGCGCATCGGGATAGACTTCGGGCTCGATCCCGTCGCGGCGGCGCAGATAGGGATGGACCATGTCGCCCTGGATCGGTCCCGGCCGGACGATCGCGACCTCGATGGTCAGATCGTAGAGGCAGCGCGGCCTGAGGCGCGGCAGCATCGTCATCTGCGCGCGGCTCTCGATCTGGAAGACGCCCAGCGTATCGGCGCGGCAGATCATGTCGTAGGTCGCGGTGTCGCCATCGCCGACGCTCTCAAGACCAATCGACAATCCCTTGTATTCGCTTAACAGTTCGAAGCCACGACGCAGGCAGCCGAGCATGCCCAGGCCGAGGATGTCGACCTTCATGAAACCGAGCTCGTCGATATCGTCCTTGTCCCATTCGATCACCTGCCGGTCGTCCATCGCGGCGGGTTCGATCGGCACCAGCTCGTCGAGCCGGTCGCGGGTAAGGACGAAACCGCCGGGATGCTGCGAGAGGTGGCGCGGCGTATCGATGAGCTGGCGGGCGAGATCGAGCGTCATCGCCAGGCGATGATCGGTGACGTCGAGCCGCATCGCCGCGGCCTCCTTCTCGCCGACGCCCTCGCGGCTCCAGCCCCAGACCAGGCTCGATAGGCCGGCGGTGACGTCCTCGCTCAGCCCCATCGCCTTGCCGACCTCGCGCACCGCGCCACGCGCGCGGTAGCGGATCACGGTGGCGGTCAACGCGGCGCGCTCGCGGCCGTAGAAACGGTAGATCCACTGGATCACCTCCTCGCGGCGCTCATGCTCGAAGTCGATGTCGATATCGGGCGGCTCGTTGCGCTCGGCCGAGATGAAGCGCTCGAACAGCAGATCGCCGTCGACCGGATCGATCGAGGTGACGCCGAGCGCGAAACAGACCGACGAATTGGCTGCCGAGCCACGTCCCTGGCAGAGGATTCCCATCGTGCGCGCGGCGGCAACGATGCGCGCCACGGTGATGAAATAGCTGGCATAGTTCAGCATGCCGATGATCGCGAGCTCGGTCTCGACCTGTGCGCGCACCGCCTCGGGCACGCCGCCGGGGTAGCGCTCCGGCAGCGCCGCGCGGGTCATCGTCTCGAGCGTCCGCTGCGGCGTCTCGCCCGGCCGCGCCTCCTCGGGATACTGATAGGCGAGGTCGTCGAGCGAGAAGGTGCAGCGCGCCGCGACCTCGAGGCTGCGCGCCACCGGCCGGGTGTCGCCAAGGTGGCGCGCGAACAGCCGCGCCATCTCGGCGCCCGACTTCATGTGACGATCGGCGAAGCGCTCGCGGCGGTGGCCGAGCGTATCGATCGTGCAGTGCTCGCGGATGCAGGTGACGACGTCCTGCAACAGCCGTCGATCGGGGGTGGCGTAGAGCACGTCGCCGGTGGCGACCGTCGCCACGCGCGCGGCGGCGGCCTGCTCGCTCAAGGCCAGCAGCCGCAGCCCGTCGCGCGGGCGGCGGCGCAGCGACAGCGCGCAATAGCCGCGGTCGCCGAACACCGTATTCAGCCGATCGAGCGCGTGCGCGGTGGCGGCGTCGGGCAGATCGGGGACGAGCATCGCGACCAGCCCCGCACCCCAGACCTCGACATCGTCCCAGCCGAGGATGCAGCGACCCTTGCCGCCGCGGGTCTTGCCCAGGCTGAGCAGCCGCGTCAGCCGCGCATAGGCGGCGCGGTCCTCCGGATAGACCAGCAGTGCGGTGCCGCAGGCGAGATCGAGCCGGCAGCCGACGATCGCGCGCACGCCCGTACCCTTCTCGCCGCGCCGCGCGCGCACGATGCCGGCGAGGCTGTCGCGATCCACCGTCGCGACCGCCTCGACGCCGAGCATGGCGGCGGCGGCATGCAGGTCCTCGGGCGCCGACGCGCCGCGCAGGAAGGAAAAGTGCGAGGTCGCCTGGAGCTCGGCATAGCGCGTCATGGCGTCAGTTCGAGAACGCGCAAAAGGGCGCGTTCCGCTGCACCACCAGTTGTTGTCACGAGAACGCGCCATGGACGAACCAGTCGCCCGGGCCAGTCTCGGGGTCGTGACCGTCGCCCAGCCGGAACAGCCAGTAGCGGCCGCCGCCGCCCTCGACCGCCACCACCTCGACCTGGAAATAGTCGCGGCTTCGATAGGGCGCGCCGCCGCGCCACCACTCGCCATGGATCCGCTCGGGACCATCCGCGCCGGTGACCCTGTAGCGCGTGCCCCGCCAGGTGAAGGCGCGCGGGGCGGAGTCGGGCAGTTCGGCGACATAGCGCTCGAGCCGCTGCGGACGGCGCAGCAGCCGGACCGGACGCGGCCAGTCGGGGGGCCACGTCGTCCCGCACGGTGCCGCGAGCGGAGGGAGGCGCGCGACCATCCGGCCCGGCGCATCGCTCTCGGCGGGCGCGGCGCGGTGGAGGACGCAGACGCCGAAGCGATTGGCGAGGCGATCGACCAGGATCGCCAGATCGGGGTCGCGGCGCCCATCATGATCGCCGACCGGGGCCGTCGCCTGCTCTGGCACCAGCGCCTGCACGCAGAGCGCGGTGAGCGTCATCGTCTCGATGCCGAAGCCCGGATCGATCGTCTCGATCCGCCGGGCGAGGAGATCGGCGAGATGCGCCGGCGCGCGCCCCGGCCGCGCCAGCCCGACCGTCACCACCTGCTCGGCATCGTCGACGCGTCCGCAGACCAGAGCGAGCCGTTGCGCACCGAGCATGCGGGTACGGAGCTGATCGCAAAGATCGACGGCAAGATCCTGGATCACCGTCGAAATCGCCTCCGCGGTATGGATCGGCTCGATCAGGCTGCGGCGCGCACGCGGTGGCCGCGGCGGCAGCAGCGGCGCGATCGGCTCGGCACGGCGGCCCGCGATCTGTTCGAGCCGGCGATCGAGCAGCGGGCCGAAGCGGCGGGTCAGCGTCGCGCGCGGCGCGGCACCCAGCCGGTCGATACGATCGAAGCCGAGCCGCGCCAGCGCATCGAGCGTCGTCGTGTCGAGCCGCAGCGCGTCAGGCGGAAGTGCGGCGACCGCCTGCGCATCCTCGCCCGGCGGCACGATCGTCACCCCATCGTGCGCATGGCGGGCGAGCGCGTGCGCCGCCCCCACCGATCCCGCCACCGCGATACGCAGCGCCAGCCCCGCCCGTCGCGCGAGCCGGCGCATGCGGCGCACCAGCCCCGCCTCGCCGCCGGACAGATGCGCCGATGCGCCGATGTCGAGCATCAGCCCGTCGGCACCATCGGTCGCGACCAGCGGCGTCCAGCGGCGCGCGGCGAACAGCGCGACACGGTGCAGCAGCGCGGCGTCGCCCTGCCGGTCGGCCTCCGCGACGGCGAGCCCCGCGACCAGGATCCGCGCCTGCGCGAGCGGCATCCCCACACGCAGCCCCGCCGCGCGCGCCTCGGCCGAGCAGGCCGCGACGATCCGCCGGCCATGCTCGGCGACCGCGATGACGAGCGGCGGCGCGTCACCCGCCGGTGGCGGCGACGTCACGCGCAACCGATCCGTCTGCCCATGGCGCAGCCGATCCGTCGGCAATGTCGGGAACCACAGCGAGGCAACCCTCGGCATCACACGCCTCCACCAGCCAGTCCCTGCCCTCCCCGCCGCGCACCCGCTCCAGCCGCAGCCGCCAGCGTGGGCGGCCAAGGCCGATCGGCAGCGGGATCGGCGTGCTCGGCGCGGCGCCGACCCGCCACCGCGTCATCGCCGCGCCCGGCTCGCCCGGCGGCTCGCCCGCCGTTTCCCCCTGGCGCATCCGGCGCTGGACGAGCGCGGTCACCCCGCTGGCCTCGGCGGCGAGCTGCAATCGCCGCGAGCCGGCACGCCCGAGCCGGCGCACCTCGCCGACCACCGCGGCGAGGCCGGGTACGCGCAGCCCCTCCTCCATCGCCGCCAGCACGTCCGCATCCGAGCCGAGCTCGGCATGAAGGACGCGATCGGGATGCAGCCCGGCCTGCGCGAGCCCTGGTGCGAACAGATCGGCGGCGCGGCGGCACCACAGCACGGGGCCGGACAGCCGCGCCGCGATGCCGGCGAGGAAGACGGTCGCGCACGCCTCGTCGGCGAGCGTCGGCGCGACGCCGCGCGCCTCGTGCAGCGCACCGGTGACGAGCCCCCGGCCGGGCAGCGCCGCATCGATCGCGGCGATGCCGAACGGCAGCAGGGCGTGCGCACAGCGCCCGCCGGCCTCGATCGTCGCGATCTCGTCGCGCAGCGCCGCCAGTTGCGCGACACGCGCATCACCGCGACTCGAAAAGGGAACAGGAGACAACATGTTCCTTGTTTGTTCTCTTGATCGCCATGGTGTCAACCGGCGGATCGGTCCCGCCACGAAACGGCATGCGCAGCCCTGCCAGCCGGCATGCGTCGTCCGCCCGTCTTTACGAGAACCCCGATGCCGAGCGACGATCCCACCACCACCGCGCTTGTCCTGATCGATCTGCACAAGGGTATCGTCAGTCGCGACCTCGCGCCCCATAGCGGCGCCCGGCTGGTCGCCACCGCGACCGACCTCGCCGCCCGCTTCCGCGCGGCACGCGCGCCGGTCGTGCTGGTCCATGTCTATTTCGCCAACCGGCTCTCGCCATCGCAGGCCGTCGATGCGCCGAGCACCGTCCAGCCCGACGACGACGACTGGTCGGATTTCGTCGATGGCGTCCGGCACGACGGCGACATCGTCGTCACCAAGCATCACTGGGGCGCCTTCACCGGGACTGATCTCGATCTCCAGCTGCGCCGGCGCGGGATCAGGACGATCGTGCTGGGCGGCGTGGCAACCAATTTCGGTGTCGAATCGACCGCGCGTTCGGCCTGGGAATACAGCTACGACGTCGTGACGGTCGAGGATGCGTACAGCTCGACCTCGGGAGCAGGGTACCGATCCTACAGCGCCCCGTGGCAGTGCTTGAACTTCCTGCCCGATCCGCACGGGCATGGCGCGTTGCGGCTCACCACCGTCTGCCAGTGCGCCGGATCGCTCCCCAACTCCTCGGGCATGGCGGGCTGCGGGATCTGCATCGGCGCGATGCGCGTCGTCACCAGCCCCATCGTGGCGGCGTCGATGTCGCGGGTATCGTCGACGGCGAGCAGCGGGTCCTGGTGCATGGTCAGGAAATCGGGCAGCTCGGGCAGCGGCGGCGGCACCTGGAAGCGGACCTTGGCGAGCGTGCCGGTGACGTCCTCGCGGATCGCGTCGAGCATCCGCTCGAACATCGCGAAGGCTTCCTGCTTGTATTCGTTGATCGGGGTCTTCTGCGCATAGGCCCGCAGGTGGATCACCTGCTTGAGCGCATCGAGCATCGAGAGATGGTCCTTCCAATGCTCGTCGAGCGTCTGGAGCAGCACGCTCTTCTCGACCCCGCGCCAGGTATCGACGCCGACCTCGTCCATGCGCGTCGCCATCTGGGCATCGACCTGTTGCTTGATCCGCTCGGCGAGCGTGGCGGGCTCGATGCCTTCCTCCGCGATCCATTCGGCGACCGGCAGCTCGATGCCGAACACATCGGCGACGCGGCGGGCCAGCGTCTCGCCGTCCCACTGCTCGGGATAGGCGCCGACCGGGCACGCATCGCCGACCAGCGCGGACACCGTCTCGCCGCGCATCTCGTCGGTGACGTCGTCGACGGTCGCCTGGTCCATGATGTCCGAGCGCTGCTCGTAGATGATCTTGCGCTGGTCGTTCATCACGTCGTCATATTCGACGACCTGCTTGCGGATGTCGTAGTTGCGCGCCTCGACCTTCTTCTGCGCGACCTCGATGGCTTTCGTAATCATCGGCGAGACGATCGCCTCGCCATCCTCGAGATTCTTGTTCATCATCCGCGCGAACAGCGTCTCGGGGCCGAAGATGCGCAACAGGTCGTCGTCGAGGCTGAGATAGAAGCGGCTCAGGCCCGGATCGCCCTGGCGTCCCGAGCGGCCGCGCAGCTGGTTGTCGATGCGGCGGCTCTCGTGGCGCTCGGTGCCGAGCACGAACAGCCCGCCGGCGGCGAGCACCGCGGCCTTCTCGGCGACGATCTCCTCGCGGATCGTGGCGGCCCGGGCGTCGTAGTCGGGCGTGCCCTCGACCAGATCGGGATGCTCGTCCAGCATCCGGAACTCGAGATTGCCGCCCAGCTGGATGTCGGTGCCGCGTCCCGCCATGTTGGTCGCGATCGTCACCGCGCCGATGCGGCCGGCCTGCGAGACGATGTGCGCCTCCATCTCGTGATAGCGCGCGTTGAGCACCTTGTGCGTCACGTTCTCGCGGTTGAGGAACTCGCTCAACAGTTCGGACTTCTCGATCGAGACGGTGCCGACCAGCACGGGCTGGCCGCCGCTCTCCTGCTTGTCGCGGATCGCCCTGGCGATGGCGCCGTACTTGTCGGTGATGTTCTTGTAGAACTCGTCGTCGTCGTCCTGGCGGCGGACGGGCACGTTGGTCGGGATCGACACCACGTTCATCTTGTAGATGTCGTGGAACTCGGAGGCTTCGGTCGCCGCGGTGCCGGTCATCCCGCCGAGCTTTGGGTACATGCGGAAATAGTTCTGGAAAGTGATCGAGGCGAGCGTCTGGTTCTCGGGCTCGATCGTCACGCCCTCCTTGGCCT
>CAXTNX010000035.1:0-31435 GCA_964245815.1 uncultured Sphingomonadaceae bacterium
AGCTCGGTCTCGAACAGGGTCGAGCGCTCGACGAATTCCTTCTGGCGCTTCTCGGAGGCGTCGGCCTCGGTCAGGATGTCGATCGCGCGGCCGGTGAGCTGGCTGGCGAGGCGGACGTTCTGGCCGCGCCGGCCGATCGCGAGGCTGAGCTGATCGTCGGGGACGACCACCTCGATCCGCTCCTCCTCCTCGTCGATCACGACGCGGCTGACGCTGGCGGGCTGGAGCGCGTTGACGACGAAGGTCGCGGTGTCGGGCGACCAGGGGATGATGTCGATCTTCTCGCCCTGCATCTCCTGCACCACCGCCTGCACGCGGCTGCCCTTCATGCCGACGCACGCGCCGACCGGATCGATGCTGCTGTCGCGCGAGATCACGCCGATCTTGGCGCGGCTGCCGGGATCGCGGGCGGCGGCCATGATCGTGATCACGCCGTCGTAGATTTCGGGGACTTCCTGCGCGAACAGCTTCTTCATGAAGTCCGGATGCGCGCGGCTGAGGAAGATCTGCGGACCGCGCACCTCGCGGCTGACGCGCAGGATCAGGCTGCGGATGCGATCGCCGACGCGCACCACCTCGCGCGGGATCTGCGCATCGCGGCGGATGACACCCTCGGCGCGGCCGAGATCGACCACGACATGGCCGAACTCGACGCGCTTGACCACGCCGGTGATGATCTCGCCGGCGCGATCCTTGAACTCGCCATACTGGCGCTCGCGCTCGGCGTCGCGGACCTTCTGGAAGATGATCTGCTTCGACGCCTGCGCCTGGATGCGGCCGAACTCGATCGGCGGCAGCGGATCCACGATGTAGTCGCCGACCGCCGCGCCCTTCTGGAGCTTCTCGGCATCGGCGGGCGAGATCTGGGTGAAATAGTTTTCGACCTCCTCCACAACCTCGACGACGCGCCACAGCCTGAGGTCGCCGGTCTTGGTGTCGATCTTGGCGCGGATGTCGTTCTCGGCGCCGTAGCGCGTCTTGGCGGCGCGCTGGATCGCGTCCTCCATCGCCTCGATCACGATCTCGCGATCGATCAGTTTCTCCTTGGCGACCGAGTCGGCGATCGCGAGCAGCTCGGCGCGGTTGGCGGAAATGGCGGTGGCCACGGTCAGATTTCCTTCTCGATGATATGGTCCGCACCCTCTGTCGGCGTTTCGTAGACGACCTCGTCTGCTTCCGCAGACGAGAGCGGCGCGGTGGCCCTGATGAGCGCGTCGGTGAGCAGCAGCTTGGCCGAGGCGATGGTGGAATAGGGCAGGATGAACGCGCCGCCCTTGGCGAGCTCCATCGTGATCGTGTCGTCGACGATGCCGACGATGCGGCCGTCGAGCTGCTTGCGCCCGTCGACCGGTTCGACGAGGCGGATGCGTGCGTCGAACCCGGTCCAGTCGGCGAAGTCCTGCGCGCGGGTCAGCGGCCGGTCGATGCCGGGCGAGGAGACTTCGAGCCGGTACGCCGCCTCGATCGGGTCGGCGGCGTCGAGCACCTCGGAGATGCGCCGGCTCAGCGCCTCGCAGTCGCTGAGCGCCAGCTGGCGCGTATCGGGCCGCTCGGCCATGACCTGGAGCGTCGGATCGGAGCGGCCGCCGAACATCTGCACGCGCACCAGCGCCAGCCCGAGCGTCTGCGCTTCGGGCTCGATCAGGCGGGTGAGGGCGGCGATATCGACCATCGGCTTCCGTGACACGGTTGAGCGCCTTCGAGCCGGTCCCGGGTGGGACCAGCCTCGGCAAGGTTTCCGATGTCGAGAAAGGCAGGACGCGTATAGCGTGGTCCGCCACGCGGGGCAAGCGGGTAGCGCCTCCCCGAAAGCGCGCAGCGGCGGTGATGCTCCCGGCACGACGCGAACAGCGCGGGACGCTGGTCACGCGGCAGGGGTGGGGTCGGTGTTCGTCAACAGCGGCGCTCACCAGACATGCCTGCCCCCGGGCCCTCGCTCCAGCCATTCGCTCCAGCACCTGTGCCCGCGCCGCCGCCGCCCGGAACCGGCAGGTCGTCGCCTCGCCAACCGTCGCGGGATCAGGCCAGCGCCGCCTTCACCAGCACGCTCGCCTTGCTCATGTCGAGGCTGGTGGCGTGGCGCGCCTTCAGCGCCGCCATCACCCGGCCCATATCCTTTGGCCCCGTCGCGTCGAGCTCGGTCTTGATCGTGTCGATCGCCGCCACCGTCTCCTCGTCCGACATGCGGCGGGGAAGGAAGCTCTCGATCACGGTCAGCTCGCCGGCCTCGGCGGCGGCAAGCTCGGGGCGGTTGCCCTTCTCGTACATGTCGATCGACTCGCGCCGCTGCTTGGCCATCTTGTCGAGCACCTCGACGATCAGCGCGTCGTCGTCGACGACCGGCTTGCCGGTGCGCGCCTCGATGTCGCGGTTCTTGATCGCCGCCTGGATGAGGCGCATCGCGCCGGTGGTGGCGCTGTCGCGCGCCTTCATCGCGCTTACCAGCGCGGTCTTGATGTCGTCCCGGATCATGGCGCCGCCGTAGCGCGGATCGGCATGCCGCGGTAGAGTTGACCATGCGGCGCGCGAGGTCTAACCGCCGCCGCTTAGCGACATCGCCGAAGACCCTCCAGGAGTGCCCGCCAGCATGGCCGACGCCACGATCCCGCATGTCCCCGAGGGAGCGACCGGTGTGCTGGTGCTGGCGAGCGGACAGGCGATCTTCGGGCGCGGTTTCGGCGCGGAGGGCGCGGCGGTCGGCGAGGTCTGCTTCAACACCGCGATGACCGGCTATCAGGAGGTGATGACCGATCCCTCCTATGCCGGGCAGATCGTCACCTTCACCTTCCCCCACATCGGCAATGTCGGCGCCAATCTGGAGGACTTGGAGGCGCAGAACCCGTTTGCGCTGGGCTGCATCGTCCGCGAGGAGGTGACCGCGCCGTCCAACTTCCGCGCGACGGGTCGCTTCGACGACTGGCTGCGCGCGAACGGCCGCATCGGACTGGCCGGCGTCGATACGCGCGCGCTGACCCGCGCGATCCGCATCGCGGGCGCGCCCAGCGCGGTGATCGCGCACGCCGCGGACGGCCGGTTCGACATCGCGGCGCTGCTCGCGCAGGCGCGGGCCTGGCCGGGGCTGGAGGGAATGGACCTCGCCAAGGAGGTCTCCGCGCTCCAGAGCTACCAGTGGCACGAGGGGCTGTGGCGGCTCGGGCACGGCTACGCGGCTAGCGGTGCCTCGACTTCGCTCGGCACGAACGGAGAGGGTAGCGCTTCCCTGAATCCGCTCACCCCGAGCGCAGTCGAGGGGCCCCACGTCGTCGCGATCGACTACGGCCTCAAGCGCAACATCCTGCGCAATCTCGTCGCCGCCGGCGCGCGCGTGACGGTGGTGCCCGCGACCGCGACCTTCGAGGAGGTGATGCGCCACGAGCCCGACGGCGTGTTCCTCTCCAACGGCCCCGGCGATCCGGCCGCGACCGGCGTCTATGCGGTGCCGGTGATCCAGGACTTGTTGAAGATATCCAAGCCGATCTTCGGCATCTGCCTCGGCCACCAGCTGCTCGGCCTGGCGGTCGGCGGCAGGACGTCGAAGATGCACCAGGGCCATCGCGGCGCCAACCACCCGGTCCGCCGCACCGCCGACGGCCGCGTCGAGATCACATCCATGAACCACGGCTTCGCGGTCGAGACCGACAGCCTGCCCGCGAACGTCGAGGCGACGCACTTCTCGCTGTTCGACGGCAGCCTCGCGGGCCTGCGGCTGACCGACAAGCCGGCGTTTTCGGTCCAGTACCACCCGGAGGCGAGCCCGGGGCCGCAGGACAGCCACTATCTGTTCGAACGGTTCGTGAGCCAATTGAGGAGTAGCTGGTGAAATACGGCTTCGTTCTGCTGGCCATTGCTTCGTCGTCTCTGTGCGCCCAGTCGCCAGTCTCGAAGACCGTGTCGTCAATCAGTGACGCCGCAATCCTCGCCATCGGCGCAGGACATGCTCCCTCTCCCCGGCGGCGAGAGGGCTGGGGTGAGGGGGAGCGCGCGTCAGCGCGTGTTGGCGGGTGGTGAGACGGGCTGGCATGGGTCACGCTCACCCCACCCTCTCCCTCGAGGGAGAGGGCTTAGTTGCGCGTTATCAGCAGTGTGCGCCTGATCTTTTCCAGAACACCTTCGGTATTGGCGAGCACGTCGTTGTTCCAGAAGCGCAGCACGATGTAGCCCGCGGCTTCGATCACGGCAGTACGTGCGGCATCGCGCGGATCGTCGGCGTGCTGGCCGCCATCGACCTCGACGACCAGCCATGCCGAGCGGCAGCAGAAGTCGACGACGAACCGATCGATCGGGTGTTGGCGGACGAACTTGGCGTTCTCTACCTGACGCGCGCGCCGTCGCGACCACAATCTCGCTTCGGCATCGGTCGACCGCTGGCGCAAGCTGCGTGCGATCGCGATGTCTCGCTCCGTCGCCATCGTCGGGCACCCTCCTCTCCGCCCAACCCTCTCCCTCACGGGAGAGGGCGCATAGGTAGCGCCTAGAAATGCCCAAACGCACCGACATCTCCTCCATCCTCGTGATCGGCGCGGGGCCGATCGTGATCGGGCAGGCGTGCGAGTTCGATTATTCGGGGACGCAGGCGATCAAGGCGTTGCGCGAGGAGGGCTATCGCATCGTCCTGGTCAATTCGAACCCGGCGACGATCATGACCGATCCCGACATGGCCGACGCCACTTATGTCGAGCCGATCACCCCCGAGATCGTCGCCAAGATCATCGCCAAGGAGCGGCCGGACGCGATCCTGCCGACCATGGGCGGGCAGACCGCGCTCAACACCGCGCTCGCGCTGTTCCACGACGGCACGCTGGCGCAATACGGCGTCACCATGATCGGCGCGGATGCCGAGGCGATCGACAAGGCCGAGGACCGGCTCAAGTTCCGCGACGCGATGGACCGGATCGGGCTCGAATCCGCGCGTTCGGGCGTCGCGCATACGCTCGACGAGGCGTTCGCGGTGCTCGAGCGCACCGGTCTGCCCTCGATCATCCGGCCGAGCTTCACGATGGGCGGCACCGGCGGCGGAGTCGCGTACAATCGCGAGGAGTTCGTGCGTATCGTGACGGGGGGGCTCGACGCCTCGCCGACCACCGAGGTGCTGATCGAGGAGTCTCTCCTCGGCTGGAAAGAGTATGAGATGGAGGTCGTGCGCGACCGCAACGACAATTGCATCATCATCTGTTCGATCGAGAATGTCGACCCGATGGGGGTGCATACCGGCGACTCGATCACCGTCGCGCCGGCGCTGACGCTGACCGACAAGGAATACCAGATCATGCGCAACGCCAGCATCGCGGTGCTGCGCGAGATCGGCGTGGAAACAGGCGGTTCCAACGTGCAGTTTGCGGTCGATCCGAAGACCGGCCGGCTGATCGTGATCGAGATGAACCCGCGCGTCAGCCGCTCCTCGGCGCTGGCATCGAAGGCGACCGGCTTCCCGATCGCCAAGGTCGCCGCCAAGCTGGCGGTCGGCTACACGCTCGACGAGATCATGAACGACATCACCGGCGCGACGCCGGCGTCGTTCGAGCCGACCATCGATTATGTGGTGACCAAGATCCCGCGCTTCGCCTTCGAGAAGTTCAAGGGATCGGACGACACGCTCACCACCGCGATGAAGAGCGTCGGCGAAGTGATGGCGATCGGGCGCAATTTCCACGAGAGTCTGCAAAAGGCGTTGCGTGGCCTGGAGACCGGCCTTTCCGGGCTCGACCCGGTGCAGCGCCTCGTCGGGCGGCCGCGCGCCGAGATCGAGACCGCGCTGTCGCGCGCCACCCCCGACCGGCTGCTGATCGCCGCGCAGGCGTTGCGCGAGGGCTTCACCGTCGACGAGATCCACGCGATCGCCAGGTACGATCCCTGGTTTCTCGAGCGGTTGCGCGAGATCGTTGTAATCGAGCAGGAGGTCCGCGAGAACGGCCTGCCGCGCGACGCCAAGGGCATGCGGCGGCTGAAGGCGATGGGTTTCTCCGACCGGCGGCTGGCCTGGCTGGCGCTGGACGGCGTCTCGCTGCCCTCGGGCATGGCGCGCGCGCAGGCGCGCGGCACCGGTCTCATCCACGACACGTTGAAGGCGATGACCGGCGGCGTCACCGAGGACGAGGTGCGCGCGGCGCGTCACCGGCTCGGCGTGCGGCCGGTCTTCAAGCGCATCGACACCTGCGCCGCCGAGTTCGAGGCCAGGACGCCCTACATGTATTCGACCTACGAGGCGCCCGCGTTCGGCGCGCCCGAGAACGAGGCGCACCCCAGCGACGCGCGCAAGATCGTGATCCTCGGCGGCGGCCCCAACCGGATCGGGCAGGGGATCGAGTTCGACTATTGCTGCTGCCACGCCTGCTTCGCGCTGGCGGACGCCGGTTTCGAGACGATCATGATCAACTGCAATCCGGAGACGGTGAGTACCGACTACGATACCTCGGACCGGCTGTATTTCGAGCCGCTGACCGCCGAGGACGTGCTTGAGGTGCTGCACGTCGAGCAATCCCGGGGCACGCTGGTCGGCGTGATCGTCCAGTTCGGCGGGCAGACCCCGCTCAAGCTCGCCGCCGGGCTGGAGGCGGCGGGCATCCCGATCCTCGGCACGTCGCCCGATGCGATCGACCTCGCCGAGGATCGCGAGCGTTTCGCCGCGCTGGTCGAGCGGCTCGGCCTCGCCCAGCCGCGCAACGGCATGGCGCGCAGCCGCGAGGAGGCGCTGAGCATCGCCGATCGCGTCGGCTATCCGGTGCTGATCCGGCCGTCCTACGTGCTCGGTGGCCGCGCCATGGAGATCGTCGACGGGCCGGACCAGCTCGATCATTACATTCAGACCGCGGTGCAGGTCTCGGGCGATTCGCCGGTGCTGATCGACCAGTATCTGCGCGACGCGATCGAGGTCGATGTCGATGCCATCGCCGACGGCAAGGATGTCGCGATCGCCGGCGTGATGCAGCATATCGAGGAAGCGGGCGTCCATTCGGGCGACAGCGCCTGCACCATCCCGCCCTACAGTCTCGCGCCCGCGACGATCGCGGAGCTTCGCCGCCAGGCCGAGATGCTGGCGCGCGCGCTGGGCGTGCGGGGGTTGATGAACATCCAGTTCGCGGTGAAGGACGACACGGTCTACCTCATCGAGGTCAATCCGCGCGCCAGCCGCACCGTGCCGTTCGTCGCCAAGGCGATCGGGTTGCCGATCGCCAGGATCGCGGCGCGGGTGATGGCGGGCGAGATGCTCGCCGACCTGCCATCGCTCGACACGACGCCCGACTATATCGCGATCAAGGAGGCGGTGTTCCCCTGGGCGCGATTCCCCGGGGTCGATCCCGTGCTCAGCCCGGAGATGAAGTCCACCGGCGAAGTGATGGGGATCGATCGCGATTTCGCCACTGCCTTCGCCAAGGCGCAACTCGGCTCGGGCGTGGTGCTGCCCCAGCGCGGCACCGTCTTCGTCTCGGTCAAGCCCGGCGACAAGGCGCATGTCCTGCCGGGCGTGCGGCTGCTCGTCGATATCGGCTTCACGATCGTCGCGACGAGCGGCACCGCCGATTTCCTCGCCGGCGAAGGCATCGCGGTGGAACGCGTCAACAAGGTCGCGCAGGGCCGACCGCACATCGTCGACCGGATCAAGGATGGCGGGATCGACCTGATCTTCAACACCACCGAGGGTTGGCAGTCGCTCAAGGATTCGCGTGAGATCCGCACCTCGGCGGTGGCCCAGCGCATCCCCTATTTCACCACCGCCGCCGCGTCCGTCGCCGCCGCGCGTGCGATCGTCGAGACGCGTACGCGTCCGCTTGAAGTCCGGCCGCTGCAATCCTATTATTCCGCGCTCACGCGTTGAACTCCCCATGATCGTCGATGATAGTGACCGGCCCGGGGAGGGACGGCGGAGACGGTGTGACGAAAGGCGGATAAGGACATGGCGACGGTCGAGAAGATGCCGATGCTCCGTGAGGGCTACCAGCTCATCACCGACGAATTGCATCGCCTCAAGATGATCGAGCGCCCCGAGGTGATCGACGCCATCGAGGAGGCGCGCGCCCATGGCGACCTGTCCGAGAACGCCGAATATCATGCCGCCAAGGAGCGGCAGGGCCAGATCGAGGCGACGATCGCGGATCTCGAGGACCGCATGAGTCGCGCCGTCGTGATCGATCCGCGCGACCTGTCGGGCGACAAGGTCGTGTTCGGCGCGACCGTCCGCCTTCTCGACGAGGACGAGAAGCCCGTCACCTACCAGATCGTCGGCCAGATGGAGGCGGATGCCAAGCACGGCAAGATCTCGTACAACTCGCCGCTGGGCCGTGCGCTGATTGGCCGCAAGGCCGGCGAGGATGTCGAGGTGACGGTGCCGTCGGGAGATCGTTACTATGCGGTCGACCGCATCGAGTTCATCTAGGCCGCATCGTGCGTCTTCCGCCCGCCCGGGCGACAATCTCGATCTGCGTGGTGACCGCGCTGGCCTGGGGCATCGCCGCCACGGGGGGGCTTGGTCCCCATGTCGCGGTCGTCGCCGGGTTCATCCCGGCCAGGCTGTCGACGGCGCTGGTTCTGCCCGGCGCCGCGCCGGCATGGCTGACGCCGCTGACCGCGACGCTGGTCCACGCCAATATCACGCATCTCGGCTTCAATCTGCTGATGCTCGGTTTCTGCGGGCGCTTCGTGGAAGCGTCGATCGGCAGCGCCGCGACGGCGCTGCTCTATGGGGTCGGCGCCTATGCCGCGGCCGGCGCCCAGTATCTGTTCGATCCCGTGTCGGTGGCGCCGATGATCGGCGCGAGCGGTGCGGCGTCGGCGCTCGTCGGGGCCTATGCACTGCTCTATGGGAGGCGGCGGGTAAAGGCCTGGGGACCGCGATCGGGTCTCGCGCTGCACGTGTTGTGGCTGGCCGCCGCATGGATCGTGCTGCAGGCGATGGTCGGGCTCGCATCGGGTGGCATGCCGGGTGTTCCCAGGGGCGCGGGCGTCGCGGTTGCCGCGCATGTCGGCGGCTTCCTGGCCGGGCTGGCGCTGGCGCGTCCGCTCCTCCTGTTCCGCTATCGAAAGGCCTGAACCCGGTTCACAAGTCCGGTTCGAGGAAGCGGTGCAGGTGGACGACGACATATTTCATCTCGGCGTCGTCGATCGACTTCTGCGACGCGCTTCGCCACGCCGTCTCCGCGCTCTTGTAGTCGCCGAACACGCCGACGAAGTCGATCGTCGTGAGATCCTCGAAATCCAGACCGCGCGGATCGGCGACACGACCGCCAAAGACGAGATGCAGCTTGCTCATGCGGGCTGTCCGTTCTTCACTCGTGGGGCGCACCGGCGGCCAGGCGCGATCGCCGCAGCGATCAAGCGGCGCCGCGATCGATGCATCAACTCGAACGCGAGCGCATGAAAGCGATCAGCTTGTCGAAACCGTTCTTCTGGACATAGGCGTTGAAGTCCGCGGTCTGGGTCAGCACCAGGTTGATGCCGGCGACCGTCAGATTGGTGATCTTGTAGCCGCCCTGGTTTTCGACCGACCAGATCGCGTTCGCGGGGCTCTGCCCCGGACGGACGACCTGGCTGACGACCGCGGCGCCGCTGCCCCGCGGCACCGACCGCGTCACCGTCACCTTGGCATCCGAATAGTCGTAGAGCCGATCGGCATAGGTGCCGATCAGGAAGCCCGGCAACGCCGCCTGATAGGCCTGGTACTGCGCCGGCGTGATCTGCGAACGCTCGCGCGCGATCAGCTTGTCGCCGATCTCGTTGATCGCGAAATATTGACCGAGCAACTGCCGAAACTGGCCGCGCGAGGACGTCTTGCTGCCGGTCTTGAGGACACGGAACGCTTCTGCCGAAAGCGTCTCGATGAAGCGCGAGGGATCAGTGTTGTCGACGGCCGCGGCTGCCGCGGGGGCGGTCACGATCGGCATCGTCGCACTGGCGGCGACGAGCAGACCGGCCATGGCCAAGGTACGGAACATCTTCATCGTATCGGTCTCTCCGGTCGCTGCCGTGCCGCGGTGATCGCTCGATCCGCGCTTTAACGCGCCCGGATGAACGATCACTGTCCGGGGTCAGGAGGGGCTGCCGCCCCTGTTGCGCGCGGTCTCGATCGCGGCACCGCCCGCGCTGGTCGCCGCGGCGAGCGCGGCATCGAGGATCGTACGCACCGTGTCGCGGGCATGGCTGCGGCTGATGCCCATATCGGCGAGCTTCTCGCGCCCGGCGTCCTTGGCGGCGCCGGCGGCCTCGCGGGCGGCCGCGTTGAGACGATCGCCGACCGCGCCGTACAGGTCGGTCTCGCGCGCGGAGCGGGGCAGCAACGCGCCAATCAGCACGCCGATCGCAATGCCGCCGGCGAGCGCGATCAGCGGACTGGCCTCGAGCGCCTGAGCCGCGTCCGCCGTCGCCTCCCGAAACCGCTCGCCGGCGGTAGAGATCGTCTCCCCGGCGCGTTCCCGGCCGCTGTCATAGGCATCGGCGACGCTCCCGCGCGCATGGCCGAGGCTGTCGAGCGCGGTGTGCGCCACCTCGTTGACCTGCGTCTTCACGGTATCGATGCCGTCGCGCAGGGGACGCTTGATCCCCGAGGCCTCGTCGCTCGCGCTCATCGTCGTTCCTTCCAGTCAGTCAGGCCGCACCGGCGGCGTCGTGAACCATGTAACCCGTCAATCGTCTGTCGGTTTCCGGCGGCGGCCGGTGAGCCGTCGCGCCAGTCGCCAAAGCGGGCGGTGCGCAACGAGGGCCAGGCCGACCGCACCGGCGACGACCGCCACGTGGGGGCGTCGCCGTGCCGCGTCGGCGGTGGTCTGGGCGAGTTCCGTCGCGCCGCTACGCACATTCTCGACCGCGTCGTCGAGGAGACGTGACGGTGCGAGCCGCGACTGAAGCTGCTGTGCCGTACCGGCCAGCCGCGCCCGCGCTTCGCGCGCCTGCATGGCCGCGGTTTCGAGATCGAGGCTGTCGCTCATCGCCTGCGCTCCAGCATCGGACGTGACTCGACGACCGGTTCAGGCTTGGCGGACAGCTGCCCCGCGCCGATCCAGCCGAGCAGACCCGCGATCAGCAACCCGACAACGAGCACGATCAAACCCGCAAAGCCCGGCCCGACCAGTGTGGCGAGCGCCATGACCAACCCGGTCACCAGTCCGATCAGGGACAGCAAGGCGACCAGGCCGGCGGCGGCAAACAGGATCAGCCCCGTTCTGGCTGCGGCCACCCGCGTCGTGATCCGCGCCTTGACCAGCGCCACCTCGGCACGCGCCACCGCCGCGCCGTCCTGCAGGAGCTGGGCGACCAGCCCGGGCAATGCGATCCTGTTCACCCCCTTGCGCTCCGTCTCACGCGTTGTCGTCGCTGGACGACTTGCGCTTGCCGCCCGAGGCCTTGCGTCCCACGTTGCCGACGTCGGGTTCAGGGGGCGCGGGTTCGGCGGCTTTCGCGGCCGCTTCGAGCGTCTCGCTGCCCGATTTGACGATCCGCGCCAGCAGGAAGCCCACGGTCGCGGCCGCGCCGATCGCCAGCGCGGGCGACTTGCGGACGAGCGCGCGCGCATCCTCGATCAGCTCGTCGACATCCTTCTGGCGTAGCGTATCGGCGGTGCCGCCGACGTAATCGGCGGCGCGGCGCGCATAATCGCCGTACTGCGCGCCGATCTTCTCGTCGATCTGCGTCGCGTTCTCGCCGAGCAACCGCGCGACCTCGCCGAGCGCGTCACTCGCTCGCGCCTTGCCCTGCTGGGCATAATCCCGCGCCTTGTCTCCGGCCTGCGCACGAAACTCCTCGGCCTTGGCCTGCGCCTTCTCGCGGAAATCGGCGGCGCCCGCCTTCAGCTGCTCACCGGCGTCGCCCGTCGCGGCGCGATCCGACACGCTGGCGGCATCGTCCTTCGACGAGTCCATCCTTCCCGGAAGGATGTGGTCGGTCCCGTCGGGAAGCGTGTCTGGCATCGTCTCGGCTCCAGGATCGTGGGTCGGCAGGATAGCCTGCCCGCTGCCCGACACAACCAGCCTTGTCGCGATCCGGTTCCGCAGCGCGCCGATTGCGCGCAGGAGGAGCGCCGTCTAGATCAACCCGGTTTCAGGGGGGAGCTGCTCATGACCGCCATTCTCGATGTCCATGCCCGCCAGATCCTCGACAGCCGGGGCAATCCCACGGTCGAGGTCGACGTCACGCTGGAGGACGGCAGCTTCGGCCGCGCCGCGGTCCCGTCGGGCGCGTCGACCGGTGCGCATGAGGCGGTCGAAAAGCGCGACGGCGACAAGGCGCTGTTCCTCGGCAAGGGCGTGCTCGGTGCCGTCGCCGCGGTCAACGGCGCGTTGCGCGAGGCGCTGGTCGACGGTTTCGAGGCCGAGGATCAGTCCGCGATCGACGCGGCGATGATCGAGCTGGACGGCACGCCCAACAAGTCCCGGCTCGGCGCCAATGCGATCCTCGGCGTCAGCCTGGCGGTCGCCAAGGCGGCCGCCGAGAGCCGCGGGTTGCCGCTCTACCGTTACGTCGGCGGCGTCTCGGCGCACGTCCTGCCGACGCCGATGATGAACATCATCAACGGCGGCGAGCATGCCGACAACCCGATCGACTTCCAGGAGTTCATGATCGTGCCGTTCGGGGCGGAGACCTGCGCCGACGCGGTGCGCTGGGGCGCGGAGATCTTCCACACGCTCAGGAAGGGCCTGCACGATGCCGGCCTGTCGACCGGGATCGGCGACGAGGGCGGGTTCGCGCCCGACATCGGCTCGACCACCGACGCGCTCGACTTCATCATGACGTCGATCGAGAAGGCGGGCTATGCGCCGGGTCAGGACGTCGCGATCGCGCTCGACTGCGCGTCGACCGAGTTCTTCAAGGGCGGCAAGTACGAGATGGTCGGCGAGGGCAAGTCGCTGACGCCCGCCGCGATGGCGGACTATCTCGCCGACTTGGCGACGCGTTACCCGATCTGGTCGATCGAGGACGGTATGAGCGAGGATGATTGGGAGGGCTGGACGCTGCTCACCGACAGGATCGGCAGGACGGTCCAGCTTGTCGGCGACGATCTCTTCGTCACCAATCCGACGCGGCTCGCCGAAGGCATCGGGAAGGGTGTCGCCAACTCGCTGCTGGTCAAGGTCAACCAGATCGGCACGCTGACGGAGACGCTGGAGGCGGTGTCGATGGCGCAGCGCGCGGGCTACACCGCGGTGATGTCGCACCGCTCGGGCGAGACCGAGGACGCGACGATCGCGGACCTCGCGGTCGCCACCAATTGCGGGCAGATCAAGACCGGCAGCCTCGCGCGCTCGGATCGGCTCGCCAAGTACAACCAGCTGATCCGGATCGAGGAAGAGCTCGGCTCCGCCGCGCGCTATGCCGGCCGTGCGCCGTTTGCGACCAGACGCGACCGGGTCCGCTCCGAAAGCGGTTGATTTGCGGCACGGAAGCATGGACAACGGCGGCGTGAGCAAGCGGGGGCGATCCACGGTCGACATCATCAGGGCGGCGGCCGTACCGGCAGTCGCCGTGCTGGTGATCGGCAATTTCGCCGGCTACGCGATCGCCGGCCCCAATGGCTTGCTGGCGCTCGGCGACTATCGTCATCAGTTCGTCGTCAAGCAGGCCGCGCTGGCGAAGCTCGAGGCGCAGCGCGACACGCTCGCGCACAAGGTCGCGCTGCTCGACACGCGTCATGTCGATCCGGACATGGCGGACGAGCTGGTCCGGCGCGACATGGGTCTGGCCCGTCCGGACGAGGTCATCATCCAGACGCCGTAAGGCGTACAACCATCGACCGTCGTCGCCGCGCGGGCGGGGTTCCCGCTTCTTCCCGCGCCGAAAGCCGGCTGAATCCCCGTCGAGGGCGGAGGCGATCCGGCGGCGCTGATGGCGACGACGGGGCGATGATGCGCCGCCTGCGCCGAGCCTGTCGATGCATCGTCCCCTTCGCAGATGCGGCATTATCGGGTAACGCGCCTGCGCCATGCTCAATCTCCAGGCCATCACCGTCCGCCTCGGCGGCCGCGTCATCCTCGATCGCGCGTCCGCGATGCTGCCGAGCGGCAGCCGCGTCGGGCTGATCGGGCGCAACGGCGCGGGCAAATCGACCCTGGTCAAGGTGATCGCAGGTGCGCTCGAGGCTGACGACGGCCGCGTCGAGATGGCGAAGGGCGCGCGGCTCGGCTATGTCGCGCAGGAGGCACCCGCCGGCGCGCAGACCCCGGTCGAGGTCGTGCTCGGCGCCGACGCCGAACGCGCCGCGCTGATGACCGAGAGCGAGACCTGCGCGGATCCGGAGCGGCTCGGCGACCTCTACGAACGGCTGATCGCGATCGACGCGTACACCGCGCCGGCACGCGCGGCGGAAATCCTCGCCGGGCTGGGCTTCGACGAGGCGATGCAGAACCGCGCGATGGACAGCTATTCGGGCGGCTGGCGGATGCGCGTCGCGCTCGCCGCGCTGCTGTTCTCGCGGCCCGACGTGCTGCTCCTCGACGAGCCCTCCAACCATCTCGATCTGGAAGCGGTGATGTGGCTCGAGGAGTTCCTCAAGACCTATTCCGCGACCATCGTCGTGGTCAGCCACGAGCGCGATTTCCTCAACAACATCGTCGATCACATCCTCCATCTCCAGGGCGGCAGGATCACGCTGTATCCGGGCGGCTACGACAGCTTCGAGCGGCAGCGTGCCGAGCGGCTGGCGCAGCTCGCCGCGGCGCGCGCCAACCAGGATGCGCAGCGCGCCAAGCTGCAGGATTACATCGCGCGCAATTCGGCGCGCGCATCGACCGCCAAGCAGGCGCAGAGCCGCGCCAAGGCATTGGCGCGGATGCAGCCGATCGCGGAAGCCTATGAAGATCCGTCGCTGAGCTTCGGCTTCCCCGATCCGACCGAGCTGAAGCCGCCGCTCGTCACGCTCGACATGGCGTCGGTCGGCTATGACGAGACGCCGATCCTCCAGCGGCTCAACCTGCGGCTCGATCCCGACGATCGCATCGCGCTGCTCGGCCGCAACGGCAACGGCAAGACCACGCTCGCCCGCCTGCTCGCCGCGCAGCTGCCCGCGATGGCCGGCGGGATGACCGCCTCGGGCAAGTTGAAGGTCGGCTACTTCACGCAGTACCAGGTCGAGGAGCTCGACGCCGACGACACCCCGCTCGAGCATATGGCGCGGGTGATGAAGGGCGCGACACCGGCGGCGGTGCGCAACCAGCTCGGGCGCTTCGGCTTCTCGGGCGACAAGGCGATCATGCAGGTCGGCAAGATGTCCGGCGGCGAGAAGGCGCGGCTGGCGCTTGCGCTCATCACCCGCGACGCGCCGCACATGCTGATCCTCGACGAGCCGACCAATCATCTCGACGTCGATGCGCGCGAGGCGCTGGTGCGCGCGCTGGGCGAGTATCAGGGCGCGGTGGTGATCGTCAGCCACGACCGCCACATGATCGAGCTCGCCGCGGACCGGCTGGTGCTGGTCGACGGCGGCACCGCGCGCGAGTATGACGGCAGTCTCGACGATTACACCGCGATGGTGCTCGCCAAGCCGCCGACCGAGAAGCGCAGGGGCAAGCTCGACAAGCGCGCCGTGGCGCAAGCGCGCGAGCGCGAGACGGCGCTGCGCCGCGACGCTCGGGATGCCGAAGCCGATATGGCGACGCTGGGCCGGGAGAAAGGCGCGATCGACCGCGCGATGTTCGATCCCGCAGGCGCCGACCCGGCCCTCGCCGCGCTCGGCATGGGCGAGCTGATGAAGCGCCACGCGACGATCGAGGCGAAGCTCGGCGCCGCCGAAGCACGCTGGATCGAGGCGACCGAGGCGCTCGAAGCGGTGGCCTGACCGTCGCGCATCTCCGCGGCGCGCGGCACCGCGGGCGCGGCCGTCGATCCCCGCCGCACGACGGACCGATCGTTCGCCCCTTCATGACTCACCCTCGCGGCCCCGACACCGGTGGCCTTCCCGCAGACAGCCCGTCCGGGAGGGAGGCGCCATATCCGCCGCCGCCCGGCGTCTCGATAACGAACACGTCGCCGGCCTGCATCTCGACCGCGGCGGTGGCGGGCAGCCTCTCGATGCGGCCGTCGGCGCGCTCGATGCGGTTGGCGCCGGGCGATCCGTCCGCGCCGCCCGCCAGCCCGAACGGCGCGATGCGGCGCCGGCCGGAGAGGATCGCGGCGTGCATCGGCTCGCGGAAGCGGATGCGGCGGATCGCGCCGTCGCCGCCGCGATGCGCGCCTTCGCCGCCCGATCCGGGCCGGCACGCGAACCGCTCGACCAGCACCGGGAATCGGGTCTCGAGGATCTCGGGATCGGTCATCCGGCTGTTGGTCATATGGGTCTGGATCGCCGCGGTGCCGTCGAAATCCGGGCCCGCGCCCGATCCGCCCGCGATCGTCTCGTAATATTGCCGCGTGGCGTCGCCGAAGGTGAAGTTGTTCATCGTCCCCTGGCTCGCGGCACACGCGCCCAGCGCGCCGAACAGCGCGTCGGTCACCGCCTGGCTGACCTCGACATTGCCCGCGACCACCGCCGCGGGATGGCGCGGATCGAGCATCGACCCGGTGGGGACGACGATCCCGACCGGGGCGAGGCAGCCGTCGTTCATCGGCACGGCGTCGTCGAGCAGGGTACGCATGACGTAGAGCACGGCGGCGCGCACCACCGATCGCGGCGCGTTGAAGTTGCTCGGCTGCTGCGCGCTGGTGCCGGTGAAGTCGACGATCGCGCCGCCGGTGGCGCGATCGATCGTCACGGCGACGCGGATCGTCGCGCCGACATCCATCTCGCAGGCGAAGGCGCCGTCCTCCAGCCGGCGGATCAATCGGCGCACCGCGGCCTCCGAATAGGCGCGGACGTGGCGCATATAGGCGGCGACCGTCGCCGTGCCCTGTTCGGCGCACAGCCGCGCGAGCCCGTCCGCGCCGCGCGCGCACGCCGCGATCTGCGCCTTCAGGTCGGCGACGTTCATGTCGACCGCGCGCGAAGGATAGCGGCCCGACGCCATCAGCGCGCGCAGCGCCGCCTCGCGCAGCCGCCCGTCCTCGACGAGCAGCAGATTGTCGATGACGACTCCTTCCTCCTCGATCGTCCGGCTGTCGGGTGGCATCGAGCCGGGGCTGATCCCGCCGACATCGGCATGATGGCCGCGCGCGGCGACGAAGAAGGCGGGTATCGCGTCGTCCGCGAACACCGGCATGATGACCGTGATGTCGGGCAGGTGCGTGCCGCCATCATACGGCGCGTTGAGCGCATAGACGTCGCCCGGCCGGATGCCGCGCCCGTCCGCGTTCGCGCCGCGCCGCGCGAGGATGGTGCGGATGCTCTCGCCCATCGAGCCGAGATGCACCGGGATGTGCGGCGCGTTGGCGATCAGATTGCCCTCGGCGTCGAATAGCGCACACGAGAAATCGAGCCGCTCGCGGATGTTGACCGACGAGGCGGCATGCTGGAGCGCGGCGCCCATCTCCTCGGCGAGCGCCATGAACAGGCCCGAGAAGATTTCGAGCCGGACCGGATCGGCGGTGGCGTCGTCGCGGGGCCGCGCCGCGCGCGGCGCGGCGCGCGTGAGGATCAGGTTGCCGAGCGGATCGGCGGTCGCGCGCCAGCCGGGCTCCACCACCGTGGTGGCGTTGGCGTCGACGATCAGCGCGGGGCCGGCGATCGTATCGCCGGTGGCAATACCGGTGCGCCGATGGATCGGGGTCCCGGCCCGCCCGCCCGCCATCCATACCGGCGCGTGCGCAACCGGTGGCGTGGTGCGCGCGACCAAGGCGGGGGGGGCGGCGTCCGCTGTCGCCGAGATCGCCTCGACCCGCACCATCTCGACGATCAGCGCGCCGTCGCCGACGAAGCCGAAGCGCCGGCGATGCGCGGCATCGAACGTCGCGCGCATCGCCTCGCGGTCCTCGACCACGACCTCGATTCCATGATCGGTCGCGGCGAAGCGAAGATGCGCGCGCGCGTCGCGGCGGATGGTCGCGGGATCGACGCCTTCGCGTGTCAGCGTCGCCGCCGCCTCGTCGCCCAGCGCCGCCACCGCATCGTCGAGCGCGCCTCGGTCGTCGAGCGCGATGCCCAGCGTCCGCTCGGCGATCGCGCGGCGGTCCGCGAGCCCGATGCCGTAGGCGGACAGCACGCCGGCGAGCGGATGGATCATGACGGTCGCGACGCCGAGCGCGTCCGCCACGAGGCAGGCGTGCTGCCCGCCCGCGCCGCCGAAGCAGGCGAGCGCGAACCGCGTCGCGTCGTGACCGCGCGCGACCGACACCGTCTTGATCGCGTTCGCCATATCCGCGACCGCGATCGCGATCAGCCCTTCCGCGGCAGCCTCGGGCGTCAGACCGGCGGCGTCCGCGAGCGCCGCGACCCGCGTGTCGGCGGCGGCGCGATCGAGTGGCGCATCCCCGCTCGCGCCGAACAGCGCCGGAAAGAAATCGGGCTGGAGCTTGCCGAGCACGAGGTTGCAGTCGGTCACCGTCGCCGGCCCCCCGCGGCCGTAGCAGGCCGGCCCCGGCACCGCGCCCGCGCTCTGCGGGCCGACCGTCATGCGGCCGCCATCGTACCGGCAGATCGAGCCGCCGCCCGCCGCCACGGTGTGGATGCGCAGCATCGGCGCGCGGATGCGCGCGCCCGCGACGACCGTCTCGCTGTCGCGCTCATAGGCGCCGGCATAGAGCGACACGTCGGTCGAGGTGCCCCCCATGTCGAAGCCGATCACCCGATCGAACCCGGCCTGCGCCGCGGTGCGAGCCATGCCGACGATGCCGCCCGCCGGCCCCGACAGGATCGCATCCTTGCCGCGGAACGCGTGGCCGTCGGCGAGGCCGCCGTTGGACTGCATGAACAGCGGCGTCTCGCCGAGCGTCGCCGAAAGCGCCTCGACATAGCGGCGCAGCACGGGCGAGAGATAGGCGTCGACGACCGCCGTGTCGCCGCGCCCGATCAGCTTGATCAGCGCGGCGGTCCCGTGGCTGACCGAGATCTGCGCGAAGCCCGCCTCCGCGGCGAGTTCGGCGAGCCGCGTCTCGTGTGCGGTGTAGCGATAGCCGTGCATCAGCACGATCGCGACGGCGTCCAGCCCGCGCGCGCGCGCCGCCGCGAGGTCGGCGCGCGCGCGGGCCTCGTCGAGCGGGATCAGGACCGTTCCGTCCGCATCGACGCGCTCGACGATCTCGATCGTGGCGGCATGGACCGGCGGCGCGCGGCGGATGGCGCGGGCGAAGATGTCGGGTCGTTCCTGCGTGCCGATCGTCAGCGCATCGCCGAAGCCGCGCGTGATCGCGAGCAGCACCGGTTCGCCGGTGCGCTCGAGCAGCGCGTTGGTGGCGATCGTCGTGCCGATCCGCACGTCCGCCGCGGGGAGCGGCCCGTCGCCGCAGCCGGTGAGCCGCCGGATCGCGGCGATCGCGGCGTCCTCGCCCCGGGTCGGGTCCTGCGAGAGCAGCTTGGCGGTGGCCAGTCCACCGTCCGGCGCGCGTGCGACGACATCGGTGAAGGTGCCGCCGCGATCGATCCAGAACTGCCAGCGTCCGCTCATGGCGACCGGCTTAGGACAAAGCGGCGGGTCGGCGCTACGTCGCCATCGTCCGTCCTGCGCTAGGCCGGCGTCGTTTCCGGATCGACGGTCGGCGCCAGCAATCGTCCCGCCGCGCCGCGCACGATCAGCAGCACGACCAGCGCGCCCGCCATCAGCGCGGCGTGCAGCCCCCAGAACGCGGCATCGGGAATTGTCCCCAGCAACGTCGCCAGCTTCGCGACGATGAGGCCGGCGATGAACAGGTTGATGTAATAGACCGCCATCATCGTCGAGCCCAACGCCCTCGGGCTGGCGCGCGAATAGAGCGCGAGACCGACCGGGAAGATGTTGGCGAAGCCGATGTCGTTGAGCGTGTGGAACGCCAACGCCCACCCGAAGCTGACCTTCTCGCCCGTCGCCGCCTGATGCAGCGAGGCGAGCGCGAGCGCGCATGGCGCCAGCATCGCGACGAACGCGCCGATCGTCAGCTTGGTGATCTCGTCGGGCTCGCGCCGCCGCCGGCTCCACCAGCGCCAGAACGCGACCGAACCCACCATCGTCACGAACGAGACGATCGCATCGAACGAGATCAGGAAGCTCGACGGCATATCCCAGCCGAAGAACCGCAGCTGGTAGTTGGCGTCGCCCCACAGTTCGTAGGCCGCGAAGAGCTGCTGGTTGCCGACCGCGGTAAACGCCAGCACCGGCACCAGCAGCGCCAGGACGAGGATGCGCCTGCCTTCGCCCGGCGCGAGCTTGGGCCGCGGCTCGACGATGCCGCCCGGCGCGGGCGCGGGCTCGGCGGGGAGCCAGCGCCGCCCGGAGAGATAGACGCCGAGTCCGATCAGCATGCCGACGCCCGCCGCGCCGAAGCCCCAGTGCCACGCGACCTTCTGGCCGAGCCCGCCGCACACCAGCGGCGCCACCACCACCGCGATCTGGATGCCGATCATGTAGATCTGGAAGGCGTCGGCGCGCCTGAGGTCGCCCGGTGCATAGAGATCGCCGACCTGCGCCGCGATATTGCCCTTGAAGAAGCCGACGCCGATCAGCAGGCAGGCGATGGCGATCACGAAGGTCTGGTCGAACGCCATCAGGAAGTGGCCGATCGACATCGTCACCGCCCCGAAGATCACCGCGCGCGTCCGCCCGATCAGCCGGTCCGCGATCAGCCCGCCGGCGATCGGTGTGAGATAGACGAAGCCGCCATACAGCCCCGCCACCGCGCCGCCCATCGTCAGCGGCGACAGCGCGCCGCCGGCATAGCCCTCGAGCAGCGAGCGGAACCCGCCAAAGCCCCAGATCCGCTCGATATGCCCGGGGCGGAACAGCTGCTGCGATCCGTAGAGCGCCAGCAGGGTCGCCATGCCGTAGTAGGAGAACCGCTCCCACGCTTCCGCGAAGGCGAGATAGCCGAGCCCGCGCGGATGGCCGAGAAAGGCGCGATCGGACTGATGGACCGGTACGGGCGCGGCGGCGGTGGCCACGGTCAGAAGTCCACCTTGTCGTAATGCGTGGGCGGGCCGATCACCTCCATCCGCTCGGACAGCATCGGGCGGAACGAGGGCCGGCTCTTGAGGCCCGCATACCAGTGCTTGGTCTGGTCGTGCCCGCGCCAATCGATCCCGCCGAGATAATCGGCGACCGAGAGATGCGCGGCGGCGGCGAGATCGGCGAGGCTCAGCACCGGTCCGCCCAGCCAGCGGCGATGATCGAGCAGCCAGTCGACATAATCCATGTGCGCGATCGCCGCGCGCATCGCGTCGCGCAGCACCCCGGCGTCGGGCGCGGCGCGATGGACGATGCGCTTGATCATGCGCTCGGTCATCAGCGGGCCGACCACCTCGTGATAGAATTTCTCGTCGAACCACGCCGCCAGCCGGCGAATCTCGGCGCGCGCCGCGGCCGACCCGCCGAGCATCGGCGCCTTGTCGATCGTCTCCTCGAAATAGTCGCAGATCGCCGACGAGTTCGACAGCGTGAGCTGGCCCTGCACCATCACCGGCGTCTGCCCGGCGGGATTGATCTGGAGGAACTCGTCGCGCTGTTGCCACGGGCTCTCGCGCACGAGTTCGTAGCCGACGCCTTTCTCGCCGAGCAGCAGCCGGACCTTGCGGGAGAAGGGACAGAGCGGGAATTGATAGAGCAGCCACATGGTGCATGCCGGTGTAGGCAGCTGCGGCGGGCGAGGGAAGGGGGAGCCGGCGCGCCCGCGGTTCGCGCCCGCCCGGGACCGATGCGCCCCGTCATGAAAGATCGTGACGATGCGATCGACCCGGGGGGTCCAGCTTGCGCGAGGTGTCAGCGGTCCCGCATCGTGCCCATCGCGACGATTTCCGCGCGCCGCTCGGCGCGCTTGTCGTGGATGCTCGCGATCACCGGGCCGGCGGCGACGCCGATCC
The DNA here is from genome assembly GCA_964245815.1 of uncultured Sphingomonadaceae bacterium. GTDB lineage: Bacteria > Pseudomonadota > Alphaproteobacteria > Sphingomonadales > Sphingomonadaceae > Solisphingomonas. The sequence goes on from CAXTNX010000035.1 coordinate 21,833, forward strand.
CGGTCAGCACCGCCTCGGACAGCTGGAAGGAGCTTTCGAGCTGCTCGGGCACCGCCTCGGTCGCGCCCGCGCGATAGAGGTCGGCGGCGTGCCGGACGTCGCGGGCGCGCGCGAGGATCGGCAGGTCGGGATGCTCGGTGCGGATGCGGCGGGTGAGGCGGAGCTGCTCCACCGGATCGTCCATCGTCAGCACCACCGCCGCGGCGGTCCCGAGCGCGAGATGTTCGACGATCCCCGCGCGCCCCGCATTGCCGAGCAGCACCTCGAACCCGTCGGCGCGCGCCTGCGCGACGCTGTCGATGTCCGCATCCACACCCAGAAAGGCGCGCTCGTGCACGCGCAGCATCTCGGCGACCAGCCGCCCGACCCGCCCGAAGCCGATCACCACCACCCGGCCGGGCACCGCCGGCGGCACCGCATCCGGCACGCGCGTCTCGCGCCGCTCGACGCGTTGCGCGACGGCATGGCCGAACCGCGCGAGCAGCGGCGTGATCGTCATGCCGATCGCGGTCACGGTCTGCCAGAAGGCGGCGGTGGCGGGCAGCACCAAGCCGGCCACCTGCGCGGTGCCGAGCACGATCAGCGTCGTCTCGGAGGGCGAACTCATCAGCAGCCCGACCTCGGCGGCGACCCCGCGGCGTGACCCGACCAGCCGCAGCAGTACTGCGGTGACCACCGTCTTGGCGAGGATGATCCCGGCCACCGCGGCGAGCAGCGTGGTCCAGTGCCCGGCGATCTCGGCCAGATCGAGGCTCATCCCCACCGTGATGAGGAACACGCCGAGCGCGAGGCCGCGGAACGGCGCGGTGATGACCTCGACCTCGGCATGGTAGGGCGTCTCGGCGATCAGCAGACCCGCGATCAGCGCGCCGACGATCGGCGACAGGCCCGCCGCCGTGGTGGCGAGCGAGGCGAGCAGCACGGTCAGCAGGCTGACCGCGAGGAACAACTCGGGATTCTTGGCGCGCGCCGCCTGCGCGAACAGCACGGGCAGCACGAAACGGCCGGCGACGAGCAGCGCCGCCACCGTCACGCCGCTGACCAGCAGCGTCTGCGCCAGCGCGCCCCAGCCCTGCTGCCCGGCCGGGCTCAGCGCCGACAGGACGAAGATGATCGGCACCAGCGCCAGATCCTCGAACAGCAGCATCGCGAAGGCCGCGCTGCCGACCGCGCCCGTCGTCCCCACCATCGGCAGCACCAGCGCGGTCGACGACAGCGCCAGCGCCAGCCCGAGGCCGAGTGCCGCGGTCCAGTCCTGCCCGAGCAGCATCATGCCGCCGCCGATCACCGCGGCGCAGACCAGCATCTCGGCGGCACCGATGCCGAACACGCGGCTGCGCATCGCCCACAGCCGCGCGAACGAGAGCTCGAGCCCGATCGCGAAGAGCAGCAGCACGATGCCGAACTCGGCGAACGGTTCGATCGCCTCCGGTTCGGTGATGGTGACGTGGAAGAGCAACGGCCAACGCCCGGTCAGCGCGCCGAGGCCGTGCGGGCCGACCGCGATGCCGACCAGGATGAAGCCGATCACCGGATTGACGCGCGCCCGGGCGAACGTGGGGATGACGATACCCGCCGCGCCGAGGATGACCAGCGCATCGGAGAAGCCGTTCGAGATCGTATGCAGTGCCATTGCGCCATCATGGCGGGACCCGCCGCCGAGCGCCACCGCGTCTTGGGCCGGGGCGGCGCGAGGCGATGTCCGGCGAGGACGGATCCGATGTCGCGTTTCCGGCGGTGCGAGCGTCGCCAGGCGCTGTCGGCACCGTTTATGTGACATTCCTGTGACAGATCAGCGGTTTAGGAACAAGCGGAGCGCCCCGCCGGTTGATCCGCATTCGCCACAGGAGACCCGGACCATGACCCTCAAGATCGCGATCGCCGCCGGCCTGATGCTCAGTCCCGCGCTGGCGCTGGCTCAGCCACCCGAGCAGCTTGGCAACGGCATGGGTACGGAAGCGGACGCCGCGGCGCACTCGAACACCACCCCGACGCCGGGTACGAAGACGCCGCCGCCACATCGTTCGACGAAGAGCCGCTCGACCCACGCCAGGACGACGCACGGCAGCCCGAAGGACCACACGACGACCAATGGCTCCGCGCCGCTCAACGCGATGCCGCATTAAGCGGACGGGATCCGGAGCCGGGCGCCGCCCGGCTCCGCCGGCATCAGCCCCAGGCGCCCATCGCCTTGTCGAGATTGACCCGGATCGCATCGAAGAACTGCTCGGTCGTCATCCAGCTCTGCTCGGGCCCGACCAGGATCGCCAGATCCTTGGTCATCGATCCGCCCTCGACCGTCTCAATGCAGACCTTCTCGAGCGCCTCGGCGAAGCGCACGACGTCCGGCGTGTCGTCGAACTTGCCGCGGAACATCAGTCCCTGCGTCCACGCGAAGATCGAGGCGATCGGATTGGTCGAGGTCGCCTTGCCCTGCTGATACATCCGGTAGTGGCGCGTGACGGTTCCGTGCGCGGCCTCGGCCTCGATCGTCCTGCCGTCGGGGCTCATCAGCACCGACGTCATCAGTCCAAGCGAGCCGAAGCCCTGCGCCACGGTGTCCGACTGGACGTCGCCGTCGTAGTTCTTGCAGGCCCAGACGAACTTGCCGCTCCACTTGAGTGCGCTCGCCACCATGTCGTCGATCAGGCGATGCTCGTAGAGGATGTTCGCCGCCTTGAAATCGGCGGCGAACTCGGCTTCGAACACTTCGGCGAAGAGATCCTTGAAGCGGCCGTCATAGGCCTTGAGGATCGTGTTCTTGGTGCTCAGGTACAGCGGCCACTTGCGGCCGAGCGCATAGTTCATGCTCGCGCGCGCGAAGTCGCGGATCGAATCGTCGAGATTGTACATGCCCATCGCCACGCCGGCGGAGGGATAGTCGAACACCTCCTCCTCGATGCGCCGGCCGTCCGCGCCTTCCCAGATCATGCGCAGCTTGCCGGGACCGGGGACGCGGAAGTCGGTGGCGCGGTACTGGTCGCCAAAGGCATGGCGACCGACCACGATCGGGTCGGTCCACCCCGGCACCAGGCGGGGCACGTTGCGCATCACGATCGGCTCCCGGAACACGACGCCGCCGAGGATGTTGCGGATCGTGCCGTTGGGCGACTTCCACATCTTCTTGAGCTTGAACTCCTCGACGCGCGCCTCGTCGGGCGTGATCGTCGCGCACTTCACGCCGACCCCGTATTTCTGGATCGCGTGCGCGCTGTCGACGGTCACCTTGTCGTCCGTCCGGTCGCGATACTCGATCGAGAGATCGTAATAGTCGAGGTCGATCTCGAGATAGGGCTTGACGAGGCGTTCGCGGATCCATTCCCAGATGATGCGGGTCATCTCGTCGCCGTCGATCTCGACGAGGGGAGTCTTCACCTTGATCTTGGCCATGCGCACGCTCCACGGGGGTAAGTCCGGCGGCGGGACGCGCCGGCGAGGTTTGGGACAGCGCCTAGCGGCGCCGGGGCGCGCGATCAACCGTGACACATCCGCCCGCCTATCCTAGAAAGGCGGGATGACGTCCCTCGAAAAACCCGACTTCGGGACCAGCACCGTCAAGTGGCGCTGGCCCGCCATCCACCGCGAAGGCTACAAGTTCGCCGGCCTCGCGCTGGTGCTGACGCTGGTGCTCTTCATCGTGTGGCAGCCGCTCGGCTGGCTCATGCTGGCGGTCGCCGCGTGGGTGCTCGCCTTCTTTCGCGATCCGATCCGCACGACGCCGCGCACGCCGGGCGCGATCGTCGCACCCGCCGACGGCCTGGTGACGATGATCGCCTCCCTGCCGCCGCCGCGCGAACTGGTGGCGGACGGTGCGCTCGGCGCCGAGCCGGTGACGCGTGTGTCGATCTTCATGTCGGTGTTCGACGTCCATATCAACCGGGCGCCGATCGGCGGCACGATCGCACGCGTCGTCTACGTCTCGGGTCGCTTCCTCAACGCCGATCTCGACAAGGCGAGCGAGGAGAACGAGCGCCAGCATATCCTCGTCGAAGGCAATGACGGGCTGCGGATCGGCTTCACGCAGATCGCCGGCCTGGTCGCGCGGCGGATCGTGCCGTTCGTCAAGCCCGGCGACATCGTCGCCGGCGGCCAGCGGATCGGCCTCATCCGGTTCGGCAGCCGCGTCGACGTGTATCTGCCGGCCGGGACGGGCCCGCAGGTCGTCCTGGGCCAGCGCACGCTTGCCGGCGAGACGGTGCTGGCGATCGCCGGGCGCGACGAACGGATCGGCGGCGTCGCACAGTGAGCGGCAGCCCGGACCGGTGGGCGCCGGGGAGGATCGCGGCATGATGCCGCCCACGCGCCGCCTCCGCGAGCGGCCGCCATTGCGCGGCATCCCGCTGCGCGCGGTCGCGCCCAATGCGGTGACGCTGCTCGCGCTGTGCTTCGGCCTTTCCGCCGTGCGCTTCGGGATCGCGGAAAAGTGGGAACCGGCGCTGCTCAGCATCATCGTCGCCGGCGTGCTGGATGGCCTCGACGGACGGATCGCGCGGATGCTGCGCGGCGAGAGCCGATTCGGCGCGGAACTGGATTCGCTGAGCGACGTGATCGCGTTCGGTGTCTCGCCGGCGGTGGTGATCTATCTCTGGTCGCTGCAACACATGCCGCAATTCGGGTGGACGATCACGCTCACCCATGCCGGCTGCTGCGCGCTTCGACTGGCGCGCTTCAACGCGCAGATCGATGCGACCGAGCAACCGCGCAAGGCGGCGGGCTATTTCACCGGCATTCCCGCACCGGCAGCCGCCGGAACGCTGCTGACCCCGATCTATCTCTGGCTGGCGACGGGGCTCGATACCTTTCGATCGCCCTTCGTCGTGGCCCCGTGGACCGCCATCATCGCGTTGCTGATGGTCTCCGATCTTCCGACCTTCAGCTGGTCGTCGCTGCGGCTGCGTCGCGGGGTGCGCTTCAGTGCGCTGGTCGCCATCTTCTTCCTGGCCGGGGCGCTCATCGGGGCGCCATGGCCGACACTTTCGATCCTGTCGATAACTTATCTGGTGATGATTCCCGTCGCCTTCCGATCCTACCGGCGCGTCAAGCGGCGCGCCGCGACGGCGCCCGCTCCACCATCACCGGCCGGACCGACCTGACACGAACCCTGTGGCCGATGGCTCGGGAGACCGGATCGGGTGCCCGCACGCCGAGCGCAACGGCGATCGGCGTGCGATATTCCATCAGCATCGCCCAGATCGCCGTCGCAGCGCCTGCCGCGATCAACGCGAAGCAGAGCGTGAGAAAACCATGAACCATGACCCAACCTCCCTGCGCGTCCTCGAGGACACGGTAATCCTTGACATTCAAACGCCCGGACTGCGGGTATGTTCCGGCACCATCTGCCTGTTCGTGTTCCGTTCTACATCTGCATGCACACAATGTCAATAATGTTCTATGATTGTTCCGGCCTTGTCAGAGCGCCGGGGATCGGCTAAGCGCCCGCCATCCCACATGCAGGGCATCATAGACCGGTGCCGGCGACGACCTCGCGGTCGTCCTCGGTCACTGCCCTGCAGCGGCTCAACCGGAAGGAGACTATCCCATGGCGGTACCCACCGTCTCGATGCATCAGCTGCTCGATGCCGGCGCGCATTTCGGCCACCAGACCCATCGCTGGAACCCGAAGATGAAGCCCTATATCTTCGGCGAGCGCAACGGCGTCCATATCATCGATCTGTCGCAGACCGTGCCGCTGTTCGCGCGCGCGCTGGACTTCACCGCGTCCACCGTGGCGGCGGGCGGCAAGGTGCTGTTCGTCGGCACGAAGCGCCAGGCGCAGGATCCGATCGCGGAAGCCGCGCGCATGTCCGGCCAGCATTACGTCAACCATCGCTGGCTGGGCGGCATGCTCACCAACTGGAAGACCATCTCGGGATCGATCAAGCGTTTCAAGGCGCTGGAAGAGCAGCTTTTGGGCGACACCGCCGGCCTTACCAAGAAGGAAGTGCTCCAGCTCACCCGCGAGCGCGACAAGTTCGAGCTGTCGCTCGGCGGCATCCGCGACATGGGCGGCATCCCCGATGTGATGATCGTGATCGACGCCAACAAGGAAGAGCTTGCGATCAAGGAGGCCAACACGCTTGGCATCCCGGTCGTCGCGGTGCTCGATTCGAACGTGTCGCCCGATGGCATCGCCTTCCCGATCCCGGGCAACGACGACGCGTCGCGCGCGATCCGCCTCTATTGCGACATGATCGCCGAGGCCGCGACCCGCGGCGGCCAGCAGGGCCGTGCGCAGTCGGGCGTCGACATCGGCGCGATGGACGAGCCGCCGGCCGAGGCCGCGTTCGCTTGAGCGCGCTCAACCCGTAACATACAGACGTCACCCATCGACCAAGACGTCATCCCGGCGAAGGCCGGGGGTCGGATCGGGCCGTGGGCTCGATCCGACGAGATCCCGGCCGGCGCCGGGATGACGACGGTGTGGGACGGTGAGACCTGAAAGGACAGAGAGATGGCGGAAGTCACTGCCAGCACGGTGAAGGAACTACGCGAGCGCTCGGGCGCCGGCATGATGGACTGCAAGAAGGCGCTCGCCGAGAGCAACGGCGACATGGAAGCCGCGGTCGACTGGCTGCGGTCCAAGGGTCTCGCCGCCGCCGCCAAGAAGTCGAGCCGCACCGCGGCCGAAGGTCTGGTCGGCGTCGCCGTCTCCGCCACCAGGGGGGCTGCGGTCGAGGTCAATTCCGAGACCGACTTCGTCGCCAAGAACGAGCAGTTCCAGGCGTTCGTGCGGAACGTCACCGAGATCGCGCTGACCACCGGCGACGATGTCGACGCGATCCGGTCGGCGTCCTATCCGGGTGGCGGCACGGTCGACGACGCGCTGACCGCGAATATCGCGACGATCGGCGAGAACCAGTCGCTGCGTCGCGCGCGCGTGCTGAGCGTCGGCGAGGGCGCGGTCGTGCCCTATGTCCACAACCAGCAGGTGCCGGGCATGGGCAAGATCGGCGTGCTCGTCGCGCTGGAGAGCAGCGCGCCCGCGGCGGTGCTCGCCACCCTCGGCAAGCAGATCGCGATGCATATCGCGGCCGCCTTCCCGATGGCGCTCGACGCCGCCGGGCTCCCCCCCGAGACGATCGAGCGCGAGCGCGCGATCGCGACGGACAAGGCGGCGGAGAGCGGAAAGCCCGCCAACGTCATCGAGAAGATGATCGAGGGCGCGGTCGCCAAGTTCAAGAGGGAGATGGCGCTGGTCAGCCAGCTCTTCGTCATGGACAACAAGACGCCGATCGCCGACGTCGTCGCCAAGGCTGCGAAGGATGCCGGGCATCCGATCCTGCTCAAGGACTATGTCCGCTTCCAGCTCGGCGAGGGCATCGAGAAGCAGGTCAGCGACTTCGCCGCGGAGGTCGCCGCGACCGCGGGGGTGAAGAAGCCCGAGCCGACGGTGTAACCGCGCACTGAAGGGTGTGCGCGCGTCATGCCGCCTGGGCGCGGCGCTCCGATGCCTGCGCCGCCATGCGGATCGCGGCGATGGTGGCGCCGGGATTGGCGGCGCCGGTACCCGCGATCTCGAACGCGGTGCCGTGATCGGGCGCGACGCGGACGATCGGCAGGCCGAGCGTCATGTTGACGCCATCGTCGAAATGCAGGGTCTTGAGCGGGATCAGCGCCTGGTCGTGATAGGTGCACAACGCCGCGTCGTATTTGGCCCGCGCACGCGGATGGAACATCGTGTCGGCCGCCAATGGCCCGACGATGTCGATGCCTTCCTCGCGGAGCAGCTCGACCGCGGGGATCAGGATGTCGAGTTCCTCGCGGCCGAGCGCGCCGCCCTCGCCGGCATGGGGGTTGAAACCGGCGAGCGCGATGCGTGGCCGCGCGATCCCGAAATCGCGCTGCAGCCCGCGCGCCGTGACGCGCGCGCGCGCAGCGATCAGCTCGATCGTCAGCATGGCGGAGACGCTCGACAGGGGGACGTGGGTGGTGACGCAGACCGTGCGCAGATCAGGGCCGGCGAGCATCATCGCGACATTCTCGGAGGCAACGCCGCAGCGTTCGGCGACGAACTCGGTCTGGCCCGAATGGGTGAAGCCGATCGCGTAGAGTGCGGCCTTGGCGACCGGCCCGGTGACCAGCCCGGCGGCCGCGCCGGATCGCGTCAGACCGACCGCGATCTCCAGCGCGGCGATCGCGCAGCGCGCGCCCGGCATGTTGGGCTGGCCCGGCTCGATCGCACCGGCGTCCTCGACCTCGATGATCGGCAACGCGTCCGCGAAGCGTCCGGCGGTCTCGTCGGGATTGCCGATGCGCGCGATCGGACCGTTCCAGACCGCGGTGATCGCGCGATAGTCGCCGACCGCGAAGAACGGCGCTAGCGCCGCCTCGTGGCGCCGTTCCCAGGCCTTGGCGATGCATTCGGGGCCGACCCCGGCCGGATCGCCCATCGACACGGCGAGCGGAGCCGGTCGCGCTGCGCTCATCGGTATTCGATCACCGCGTCGCGTCGCAGATCGCGCAGATAGCGGCGTGCGCGTAGGTCGACGCGCTCCTGCTGCATCTGGTTGTAGACCGCATCGAAGGAGGGCGCGCGCGCCTCCTCGGGATCGTCGCGACCGCACAGCACGAGGACGCGCACACCCTCCTCGATCGAGCCGAACGGCGTCGTCGACTGGCCGATCGACATGTTGGCGATCTGCTGCTGGAGGACCGGCGGCAGGTCGCGGATCTTGATGTCGTCATTCTCGACCACGTCGGCGTTGAAGCGCGACGCGATGTCCTTCGCCGCGCCGCAGCCCGCCATCTTCTGGGTCGCCTCGGCAAACCCGGAGACACGCGCCGAGGCGGTCTCCTTGGTGGTGCCGGCCGGGAAGGTCAGCGTCATCTGCTTGAGGCTGAGCAGCGCGTCGCGCGGATCGGCGGTCAGCACCTGCCGCGTGTCGGTAAGATCGATCACCGAATACCCGCCGGGCACCGCGATCGGCGGACTGATCTGCCCCGGCTGCATCTCGCCGAGCGCCTGCGCGATCGGCTGGGGCAGTTGCTCGGCGCGCACCCAGCCGAGATCGCCGCCCACCGCCGCGGTCGACGCTTCCGAATATTGCCGGGCATAGGCGACGAAGCTGCCGCCCTTCTTGAGCTGATCGAAGATGCGGTCGGCATTGGCGTGGACCTGCGCGTCGCTGCTCGGCGTGGCGGACAGGAAGATCTCGCCGACATGGAACTCCCTGGCGCCCTTGGAGGCGTTGAGCCGGGCGATCACGCCCTTGACCTCGTCGTCGCCGACATTGACGAACGGCTCGACCTTGCGGCCGAGCACGCGCTGCCAGGCGAGCTCGCCCTCGATCTGGCGCTTCATCGACACGACCGACGAGCCCTTGGAGGCGAGGAAGCCGCCGAACTGCTGCGGGGTCTGCTTGAACTGGGTGCTGACCCGGGTGAAGGTCTGGTCGATGTCGCTCGGCGCGACCGTGATGTCGTTGGCCTTGGCCTCCTGGATCTCGAGCGTCTCGTCGATCAGGTTGCGCAGCACCTGGAGGCGGAGCTGATCCTTTTCCTGCGGGCCGACCGCCTGGCCGTTGGCGGCGAGCACCAGGGCGAGGCGATGGTCGACATCGGTGTCGGTGATGATGAAGCCGTTGACGATCGCGGTCGCCTTGC
>CAXTNX010000036.1:0-30061 GCA_964245815.1 uncultured Sphingomonadaceae bacterium
TTTCGATCGGCACGTCCTGCGCGAAGCAGGCGGACGTCGCGTCGCAGATCAGCAGGCCCTCGCGGTCGTCCCTGATCCAGTCGCCATCGGGCACGCGCACGCCCGAGGTGGTCCCGTTCCAGGTGAACACGACATCGGTATCCTGGTCGATCGCGGTCATGTCGGGCAGTTCGCCATAGGGCGCCTTGACGACGATCGGATCGATCTTGAGCTGCTTGGCCGCATCGGTCACCCAGCCTTCGCCAAAGCTCTCCCAGGCGACGGTGGTGACGGCGCGCTGCCCGAGCAGCGTCCACATCGCCATCTCGACCGCGCCGGTGTCCGACGCGGGGACGATGCCGATGCGGTGCGTGTCCGGCACCTGGAGGATCTTGCGGGTCAGGTCGATCGCATGCTGGAGCCGGCTCTTGGCGAGCCTGGAGCGATGCGAGCGGCCGAGCGAGGCGTGGGGCAGCCGCGCCGCATCCCAGCCGGGCGGCTTGGCGCATGGGCCCGATGAGAAATGGGGACGCGCCGGCCTGGCGGCGGTCGGACGATCGGCGGGCGCGGTGGTGGCGCCCGGACGCAGGATATCGGTCATGTCGACTCTCCTCACAGAGAGCACGCGCCGCGTTGGGACGGCGTGGCCCGCCGAGGCCTCTACGGGCGTGCCGGCAGGGGGTCAACCGTCGCGATGCGATCCGCCGCGCGACCCAGCGCGAATCACGCCTGCCCTCGGGGAGAGGGCGTCGTCCTACCGCACCGGCGGCACCTGCGCGCCGGGCCACGGCACGCCGCCCAGACCCGGCGCGCCGCGGCCGCCGAGCGCGCGCTGGCGGGCGATGCGGAGATAGCCGTCGACCATCGACTGGTTGACCGTATCCCATTCATAGGCGCGGCTCTCGCGGCGTCCCGCCATGCCCGCCTCGTGGCGCGCGCCGGGGTCGCGCGCGTAGCGTTCGACCGCATCGGCGAAGGCGGCGATCGCGCCGGGACGGACCAGCGCGCCGGTGACGCCGGGCACGACCAGGCTGCTGCTGCCGACCGCGTCGGCGGCGACGACCGGCACGCCGCACGCCATCGCTTCCAGCGTGACGTTGCCGAACGTCTCGGTCACCGACGGATTGAGCATCACGTCCATCGAGGCGGTGGCGCGGCCGAGTTCGGTGCCGCGCTGGAAGCCGGCGAACACCGCATTGCCGTTGAGCCGCTTCTCGAACCAGTCGCGCGCCGGTCCGTCGCCGACGATCAGCACGCGCAGCCTGGTGCCGCGCCGATCGAGCTGATCGATCGTGCCGGCGAACACGTCGAGCCCCTTCTCCATCACCAGCCGGCCGCAGAAGCCGACCACCAGCTCGTCGTCGGCGATGCCCAGCGCGCGGCGCCAGCCCATGTCGCGCCGCTCGGGATTGAACACCGCCCGGTCGATCCCGCGCGACCAGATCCCGACATCGAAGTTCATGCGCTGGTCGCGCAGCAGCTGCGCCATCGAATCGGACGGCGCGAAGATCGCGTCGCAGCGCCTGTAGAAGCGCCGCAGCCCCGCCTCGAGCCCCGGTTCGAGAAAGGCGAAGCCGTAATAGCGCGGATAGGTCTCGAACCTCGTATGCACCGACGCGACGGCGGGAAGATCGTTCTTGCGCGCGTGGCGCAGCGCGGCATGCCCGAGCAATTCCGGGCTGGCGATGTGGATCATCGTCGGGTCGAAGCGGTGGAGGTCCTTCTTGACGCCGGGCGTCAGCACCAGCGGCAGCCGGTATTCGGCGCGGCCGGGCAGCGGGATGGCGGGCACGCCGACAAGATCGCCGACATGCTCGAACGCCGGCTTCCTGACCTTGGGCGAATAGATCCGCACCGCGGCACCCTGGCGCAGCAGATAGTCGACCAGCCGATTGAGCGCCTGGTTGGCGCCGTCACGCACATAATTGTAATTGCCGCTGAACAGCGCGACGCGCAGGTCGGTGACTGTCATGATCGCGGGCGATAGCGGCGTCGGAGCAGAACACAATCGCGATGCGGCGGACCGTCAACGCCCGCCATTGTCGACACCCCGCTCGATCAGGTCCTTGCGCCGCCTGATCGATGCGTTCGCCTGGTGGACCTCGACCAGGAAGAGGAAGAGGGCGACGACGAGCAGGGCCATCGCCAGGATGAACAGCCCGGCGATGGTGCGTCCGAAGCCGCCGCCGATCAGCCGCGACACGAACATCAGCGAGACGACGAGGCAGATCGCCATCGCGCTGATCGTGCAGAGCGCGATCGAGGCGAAGATCAGGCGGGTGCGGCGATCGAGGATCTTGAGCTCCCACACCGCGCGCGCGCGCTCGTCCGGGGCGAGATCGGGAAATGCCTGCTCCAGCGCGCGCGCCCGATCGACCGAGCGCGCCAGCCGCATCGCGAACACGTTGAGCAGCGCGCCGAGTCCGGACAGCAGGAACACCGGCGCGACCGCGAGCTGGATCGTGTGCGCGATGGTGAGCGTGTTGGCGCTCGGCAGCTCTTCCCACATGGGCGCGTTCTGTCGAGCCGACGACGGCGGGTCAACGACGATGCCGACCCGCCGTCTCCGTCAGGCGTCGACGGCCTCGGTCAGCGTCGCGTCGAGCGTGATCTCCGCCTTGAGCAGCTTGGAGATCGGGCAGTTCGCCTTGGCGCCCGCCGCGATCCGGTCGAAGGCTTCCTGCGCGATCCCCGGGATCGCCGCGGTCAGCGTCACCGCGGAGCCGGTGACGGTGAAGCCGTCGCCGTCCTTCTCCAGCGTCACCGCCGCCTTGGTGTCGAGCGTGCCGTCCTCATAGCCCTCGCCCGCCAGCGCGAAGGCCAGCGCCATCGTGAAGCAGGACGCGTGCGCGGCGGCGATCAGCTCCTCGGGATTGGTGCCGCCGCCGCTCTCGAAACGCGAGGTGAAGCCGTACTGGGTGTCTCGCAGCGTGCCGGACTGGGTCGAGACCGATCCCTTGCCGGCCTTGCCGAGCCCTTCGTAGCGGGCGGTCGCGGTGCGGATGGTGGCCATGATGGTCGCTCCTCATGAGGTTCGGAGGCAACGTGCGGCACGCGCGATGGTTCGCGGGCACACAGGCGGGCGCTGCCGCGTTGTGGCGGGAACACGACGACAGGAGATCGGCATGGGTGACGGCGTCCCGAAGAAAGCGACCTGGCTGCCCGGCGGCGAGCCGCCCGCGCCGACCGAGGCGCCGGTGGCGCCGCACGATCCCGACAAGCCGCGCGGCGAGCGTCAGGACGGCGCCGGCATCGCGCCGCCGCGCCCGGAGCGCAACGACACGACGCCCGTCGGCGCGACCGCGGACAAGCGTGGCGGCGCGCGCCAGGGCGGTGGCCCGAGCGAGGATCCGTTCGCGGCGCATCGCGGCGATCCCGCGACCTTCGCGACGGGAGCGGCGCAGGGCTCGGGCGCCGGCACGGGCGGCAGCGGCGCGGGAACCGGCGAGGAGCCCGATCCGGACAGCAAGGGCGGCGGCGGTCGCGAGGAAGAGGCCTGACAGGCGATTGAGAAGGCGGCCGCGACCGGTTAGCAGGCAGTCATGCCGACCGACATCGAGATCGCCCGCGCCGCCCCGCTCCAGCCGATCGGCGCCATCGCCGCACGGCTCGGCATCCCCGACGAGGCGGTCGAGCCCTATGGCCGCCACAAGGCCAAGATCGACCTCGGCTGGCTACGCGACCATGGCGAGCGCACCGTCTCGTCCGGCAAGCTGATCCTCGTCACCGCGGTCAATCCGACGCCGGCGGGCGAGGGCAAGACCACGACCTCGGTCGGGCTCGCCGACGCGCTGAGCCGGATCGGCCGCCGCACGGTGCTCTGCCTGCGCGAGCCGTCGCTCGGACCATGCTTCGGCCAGAAGGGCGGGGCGACGGGTGGCGGCCATGCCCAGGTCGCGCCGATGGAGGACATCAACCTCCACTTCACCGGGGATTTCCACGCGATCACCGCGGCGCACAACCTGCTCGCGGCGATGATCGACAACCATATCCATTGGGGCAACGCGCTCGACATCGATGTTCGCCGGGTGACGTGGCGGCGTGCGCTCGACATGAACGACCGCGCGCTGCGCCATATCGCGCAGGGCCTGGGCGGGCCGGTCAACGGCTATCCGCGCGAGAGCGGCTTCGACATCACGGTCGCATCGGAGGTGATGGCGATCCTGTGCCTCGCCACCAGCCTTGCGGACATGGAGGCACGGCTCGGCCGCATCGTCGTCGGCGCCACCCGCGCGCGCGGCGCGATCACCGCGCGCGATCTCAAGGCGGACGGCGCGATGGCGGTGCTGCTCGGCCAGGCGATCAAGCCCAACCTCGTCCAGACGCTCGAGGGAACCCCGGCGTTCATCCATGGCGGCCCGTTCGCCAACATCGCGCACGGCTGCAACTCGGTGATCGCGACGCGTGCCGCATTGTCGCTCGGCGACTATGTCGTGACCGAGGCCGGGTTCGGGGCCGATCTCGGCGCGGAGAAGTTCTTCGACATCAAATGCCGCCAGGCGGGGCTGTCTCCCGCCGCCGCGGTGATCGTCGCGACGGTGCGCGCGCTCAAGATGAACGGCGGCGTCGCGCGCGGCGACCTCGGCCGCGAGGATGTCGAGGCGGTGCGGCGGGGCGCGGTCAATCTCGCCCGTCACATCGAGAATGTCGCGCGGTTCGGCGTGCCCGCGGTGGTCGCGATCAACCACTTCACCACCGATACCGCGGCCGAGATCGCGGTCATCGAGCAACTCGCCGCCGCGCACGGCACCCGCGCTATCCTGTGCCGGCATTGGGCGGACGGCGGTGCCGGGGCGGAGGCGCTGGCGCATGCGGTCGCCGCGCTCGCCGATGGCGGCACCGCCCGGTTCGCGCCGCTCTATCCGGATGCCATGCCGCTGTTCGACAAGATCGAGACGGTCGCCACGCGCATCTACCGCGCCGCGCGCGTCGTCGCCGAGCCCGCGGTGCTGGCGCAGCTCGCCCGGTTCGAGGCGGCGGGGTTCGGGCATCTGCCGGTGTGTCTCGCCAAGACCCCGTACAGCTTCTCGACCGATCCGGCCGTGCTCGGCGCGCCTGTCGACCATGTCGTGCCGCTACGCGGCGTCCGGCTGGCGGCGGGCGCGGGGTTCGTCGTCGCGATCTGCGGCGAGATCATGACCATGCCCGGCCTGCCGCGCGTGCCCGCCGCCGAGGCGATCCGCTTCGATGCGGACGGTCTGGTCCAGGGATTGTTCTGAACCGGCCGCTCAGCGGCGGCGCGCGAACGGCCAGTCGATCGCGCATCCCGCGAACAGCGACCACCACACGATCACCGGCTGGAACGCCAGCCTCGGCGCGTGATACCACCAGCCCGGCGGCAGGCCGGTCTCGGCATGAAGCATCGCGTGCTTGATGTTGGCGGGGTAGACGCACACCGCATAGGCGGCCAGCATGACGCCCGCCCACCACCGCAGGCGCGGGACGAAAAGCGCGGCCGCGCCGGCGACCTCGCAGGCGCCGGTGGCGAAGACGGTCTCGTGCGGGAACGGCACCCAGTCGGGCACGATCGACAGGAACGGGCGCGGCGCTGCGATGTGCAGCACACCCGCCGCGAGGAATGCCGCGGCGATCAGCCAGCGCAGCGCGATCCGCAGGGTTTCGGGGGTGGCCGGCTTCATCGGCCGGACCTAGCCCGATCCTCCCCGATAAAGAAGACCCCGCCGGTGCGGTGCACGGGCGGGGCCGAGGTTCGGGGCGCGACCGGGGGGAAGGTCGCGTCTGCCGGCTAGAACATCCTGCGCGCGAAAACGATCCATCCTGATTCGCTACTCAATAGGCGGCGATCAGCGCGACGCCCGCGATCATCAGTGCGCCGCCGGCGAGGCGGGCACCACCGGCGCGATGGACCTCGAACCCCATCCAGCCGAAATGATCGAGCGTCATCGACATCACGATCTCCGCGGTCACGAGCAGGCCGATGAACAGTCCGGCGCCGAGCTTGGCCGAGGCGAGCACCGTGCCGACGACGAAGCCCAGGCCGAGCAGTCCGCCGATCCACGCCCACCAGGGCACCTGCGCGATCACCGCGAAGGCGGGCGGGCGCTCGCGCGACACCAGTGCCACGACGAGCGCGGCGGCGAACGTCACCGCCGCGACGATCACGATCGACCAGCGCGGCGTCAGCAGCGTCTTCTCGAGCATCTGGTTGCTGCCCGCCTGCAGCGCACTGGTCATCCCGGCGAAAATGGTCAGCAGCGCGAACAGTGCGGGCATCGATGTCTCCGGGGGTAAGTCTCTCGGCCGAACGCAGGCCGAGCGCGATAGGCTCACCGTAAAATCGAATTAAATCGAGACCTTGCCATTCGCGGCGGCGCGCGCGGCCGTCGCGAAGCCGCCTGAGGCGAGCCTGCCGACGAGCCCGGCTTCGCGGAGCAGCCCGCCGGCGGCGGACGCGTCGCGCAAGGCAGCGGCAAGCGTATCCGGCCCCTCCCACAGACGCCACTGCCGGCCGCGCTGCCGCCACGCCCAGTCGTGACCTTCGGCGGCCAGCGCGGCGGCCTCCCGCCGGACAGCATTTCCGGGATCGCCGAGCAGATAGGCGACGATCGCGGCGCGGTCGGCGCTGCGGCCGGTGCGGGGCGCCATGCGCGCGGCACGCCGCCAGCGGCGGTTCGCCAGCCGCGCCGCCAGCCGCTCGAGCGCGAGCAGACGGTCGGAGACCAGCACGCCCGGCGTACCGCCGCGCGCGATGTCGTGCGCGGTTCCGCGCAGCCCCGCCATCAGCGCGTCGCCCGCATGTCGCCACGCAGATCGTCGAGCGTCGCGACGAGATCGCCCATCACGTCGAGCGCGACCGCGAGCCGATCGACCGCCTGCGCGAGCGCCTGATCGACGCGCACGGTCTGGGCGGTAAGCGCGGCGGCATGATCGGTGGAGGCGGCGTGGATCTGGCGGAGCGCTTCGCCAAGCGCGGTGTCGACCGCGTCGAAGCGGTCGCGATAGGTCTCCCACGCCCGCGTCGCCGCCTGGCTCGCCCGGTCGACGCCCTGCGCGGTCGCCTGGAGCGCGCGGTCGCTGCGTTCGGCACGCGCGGCGGCGGCATCGATGATGTCCTGCGTCGCGCTCACCGCGCGCTCGATGCTCAGCGTGGCGCTGCGCACCGGCGCGAACACGCCGCTCATCTCGCCCACGACGCGGGCGAGCGCGCCGAGCAGCGTCTTGACCTCGTCGCTCGCCGCGGTGAGCGTCGCGGCCTGATCGTCCGAGGCGCCGACCGAGCGGCGGACCGCCGCTTCGACCGCCCCGGCGGCGCGGGTGCCGATCGCCTCGGCCATCCCGCCGACGCGGACGTCGAGCGCCTCCAGCGTCGCGGTCAGCCGCTCGGTGGCGTGCGAGAACTGGTGCGCGGCGTCCGCGATCTGCGCGCCCGCACCCGCGCTCGCGCCCTCGATGCGGCGGTTGGCGGCGGCGAGCCCGTCGGCCAGCCCGGCGAGCGCGCCGCCGATGTCGCCGTTGCCGCTCCCGCCGCGCGCCGCCGCCTGCGCGACGATCAGCGCGCTCTGCCGGCGCAGCTCGGCGAGCTGCTCGGCGGCGACGCGGTGCGGCAGGATCGGCACGGTGCCGGCTTCGAGCCGGTCGCACAGCTGGTCGAGCCGTCGCGCGGTGCGGGCATGCCAGGTGCGATCGACCACGCGCAGGATGATCGACGAGAGCACCCCGCCGATCGAAGTCCAGAACTTCGCGGCGGTGATGTGGAGCAGCGCGATCAGCGCCGCCTGCATCGTCGTCGGGTCGGCGCTCGCCCCCATCGCCTGCACCGCCTTGAGCAACGCCGCGACGATGCCGAGAAAGGTGAAGGTCAGCCCGACCGCGACGAAGATGTTGGCCCACCAGGCGAGCACGCGGGTCTCGTCACCGAGATGCAGGAACCAGCCTTCGGGGCGCGCGGTGGCGGCGATCGGATCGGCATCGAGGTCGATGAGCGTGTCGCGATACTGGAGCCAGGCGTGGCGCAGAGCGGACGCCCCCGGTCCGCGCGCCGAGAGCGCCGCGTCGATCGGTGCGAAGCCCGCGGAAAACGCGGTGCGGGCCGCCGCGCCGCTGTCGGTATCCGCGACCACCGCCAGCGCATCCAGCCGCTCGGCGAGCGCGCGCGAGAAGGGCAGGTAGTGGCGCCGCGCATTGTCCGCGACGATCCACGCGCACCAGAGCAGCAGCGCGGTGGCGATCCAGAGCGCGATGTTGGGGATCGCGAACAGCGCGACGACGCCGTCGTCGACGCCACCGAACAGGACATCGAAAAACTGCATGGGCTCCCGCGCGCGACCGACGACGCATCCCGTCTACGCGCTGTTCCGGTCCGGCACACCCGGTTTCGCTCGAATCAGGTCGACGCCCGTTCCGCTTCGATCGACCTGTCCGCACTCGGCCGGCCCCGCGATGTCGCTCGCCGCGAACGGCGCCCGGGCCCGCGCGACCTCTCCTAGAACTTGAAGCTCACCGTGCCGAAGATCTCGCGCGGATCGATATATTCGACGCTGGTCGAGCCCGACCCATAGGGATCGGCGAACTTGGAGTTGATGCCGTTCCTGTCGGTGAGGTTCTGCGCCGAGACCGAGACGCTCCACGGTCCGGCATCCGGCCGATAGCGGACGAAGGCGTTGTAGATCGTGTAGGCGGGCACGCGATCGAACGTGCTCACCGCGAAGATGCGATAGTTGAACGCGCCGCGATACACGATCTCGGCGCGCAGCGTGACGGTGCCGCCGGCCATGTGCCAGTCGTACGTCGCGGTGCCCTGCGCCCGGGTGCCGGGGAGCTTGGGGATACGATTGCCGTCGACATCCTGGCGGGCATCGGCGACCGCGCGCTCGACCCGAGCGTCGTAGTAGAAGGCGGCGGGATATCCGATCGCGGCATAGGTCGCGCCGCGGACCTGCGCCGCGGTCTGCGCATCGATGGTCAGGAGGTGGCTGGTGAACCTGCCGCGGCCGAGCGACAGCGTCCCGTCGAAGCGGAGGCCGCGCATCGGCAGCAGCGATCCCTCGACCTCCGCGCCGTAGATCCGCGCGTGCGGGATGTTGTCGGTGCCGCCGGCGAACGGCACCGGGTCCTCGGCGGTGAACTGGAAGTCCCTGTACCAATAGTAGTAGCCCGCGACGTTGAGCCGCAGCAGGTGATCGAAGAAGTCGCTCTTGGTGCCGATCTCGGCCGCCCAGACGGTTTCCTTGCGGTAGGTCGGCGGCACGAACGCGGGGCCGGACGCGAAGCTGCCCGGCGCGAAGGGCGCCGTCGAGACGAAGCTCACCCCTGTCGGCTTGTAGCCGCGCGAGGCCGTCGCATAGACCATCGTGTCCGGGGCGAGCCTGTATTCGGCGCCCAGTTTGCCGGTCAGCGCACCGCTGGTCGATGCGCGCGGCGCCTGGGCCGCGAAATACTGGACCGGCTGCGCGGTCACCTTGTCCCAGCTGTAGCGCAGACCCCCGACCAGCGAGAGCCGGTCGGTCGCGCGATAGGTGGCCTGGCCGTATCCCGCGATGCTGGTGTGCTGGTACGGACTGTCGGTCTGGAACTTGACCCCGGTGCCGTCGGGCAGGACGAGCGCGGAGGCCGCCGGGATCGTCGTCTCGAAGATGTTCTGGATCGCGTGCTGGCGCAGATAGAAGGCGCCCGCATCCCAGTCGAGGCGTCCGCCCGCCGGCGACGCGAGCGACAGCTCCTGCGTGAACGTGCGGCTCTTGTCCTGCCACAGCGTGATGTCGTCGAAGAAGAATGGGCTGGCGAGGCGGTCGTTGTCGCTGGTCTGGTGCTTGTTCAGCGTCTGGTAGGCGGTCACCGACTTCAGCGTCGCGACGTCGCCGATCTGCTGCGCCAGCGTCAGATAGGCCATCTTCGTCTGCACGTTGAAGATGCCCGGATAGTCCTGGGTGACGTGGCGCGCGCGCGGATCGCGGTCGTCGATCTCCTTCTGCAACGCGGCGCTGTGATCCGCGAAGAACATCTGCCCTGCGAGCAGCGCGGTGAAGCGATCGGTCGGCGTCCAGATCAGCGACCCGCGCACGCCGACGTTGCTGGCGTCCTCGAGCCCGTATCGCCCGCGCCCGGGCACCGCGGTCGCTTCGCCATACGGACCGTGGCGCAGATACTGGATGCTGGCGCGCGCCGCGATCGTATCGCTGACCGGTATGTTCACCGCCGCGTTGGCCTTGACGTAGCTGTGCGTGCCGCCGCTCACCTGCGCGACGGCGCTCGCCTCGCCGATCACCGGCTTTCTGGTGACGACGTCGATCGCGCCCCCGGTCGAGGTCTCGCCGAATACCGTGCCCTGCGGCCCGCGCAGCACCTCGATGCGATCGACGTCGAGCAGGTCCTGGTTGAGCGCGATGACGTTGGCGATGTAGACGCCGTCGATGTGGAAGGCGACGCCGGGCTGCGAATTGGGGTTCTGCGCGGTCTCGTAGCCGATGCCGCGGATCGTGATGATCCGCTCGGCGCCCTCGGACTTGGCGATGGTCAGCCCCGGGACATAGCCGTCGAGATCGACGAGCTGGTTGATGTTGCGCTCGCGCAGCGCGTCGCCCTGGATCGCGGTGATCGACAGCGGCGCGGTCTGGATACGCGTCTCGCGCTTCTCTCCGGTGACGACGATGTCGCCGAGCTGTCGAGCCTGGTCGGTGGCCGCCGGAGCGGTCTGCGCAGCGAGCAGGGTCGGCACGCAGAGCGCGCATGCCGCGACGCCGGCGAGCACGAACGGGCGACCGGCGCGGCATGACATCAGGCTTCCCCCAGCTGCGCCGATCCTCCTCCTGCGCATCTCGCCGTCTCTATGACCGAGCGTGGCGGACGTGTCACCATCAACGCGGCGCGGCTCATTTCGTTTTGGGCGGGTCCTTGCCGAGCTCGATCAGCAGCCGGGCGAGCAGATACAGCCGTGGCGTCACCGTCGTCAGGTCGAGATATTCCGCCGCCGAGTGGAAGCCGCCGCCGATCGGCCCGAGCCCGTCGAGGGTGGGCGTCCCGGCGCCGTAGGCAAGCGCGCTCTCGGACGCGCCGCCATTGCCGGCGGTGGCGAGCGGGCGCCCGATCTCGGCATAGATCGCGCCGGCGCGGGCGGCGAGCGCGTCGGTCGCGGGATTGACGGGCAGCGGCGGGAAGGCGGGCTCGGTGCTCACCTCGACCGTCGTGCCGGCGACCGCGACCTGCGTCGCCGCCGCATCGAACGCGGCGCGCACGGGCGCGAACTGGGCGACGGTGCGGACGCGATAGTTGATGTCCGCCTCGGCGGTGTCCGGGATGACGTTGACCCGGTCGCCGGCCTTGAGCGTGGTCAGGTTGACGGTCAGCCCGTCGCCCGAATGCGGGAAGCGGTCGACGGTGGCGAGCTGGTGGATCAGCTCCACCGCGGCGTTGCGGCCGTCCTGCGGAGCGACGCCGGCATGCGCGGCGCGGCCGTGCACGGTGAGGTGGATCGTCGCCGAGCCCTTGCGCCACACGGTGATCGCATCGGGCGCGTCGCCCGGCTCCATGTTGAGCTCGACATCGGCGTCCTTTACCAGCCGCGCGATCAGCGCGCGCGTGCCGGGCGAGCCGGTCTCCTCGCTGGTCTCGAGCAGCAGCGTGATGCGCTTGTAGCCGGTCTCGCCGACCCGGTGGAGCAGCTCCAGCGCGGTCAGCGCCTCGACCACGCCGCCCTTCTCGTCCGCGACGCCGGGGCCGGTCGCGCGGTCGCCGACGATTCGGAACGGGCGCGCCGCGGCGGTGCCGGCGGGAAACACGGTGTCGACATGCGCGATCATCAGGATGCGGCCCCTCCCCGTGCCGTCGAGCGTCGCGACCAGATTGTCGCCGAGCCCCGGCTTCTCGGCCGGCACCGTCTGGACCGTGGCGCCCAACGCGGCGAGCCGGGGCTTGAGGACCGCCATCACCCTGGCCGCGCCGGCCGCATCCCCGGTGCCCGAATCGATATCGACGATCTGCCCGAGCAGCGCGAGCTGCCCGGCGCGCGCCGCCGCCGCCGCCGCCAGCAGGCGCTGGTCGGGCGCCGCCGCCGCCGCGGTCGCGGCGAACAGCAGCGCGCCGGCGAGGACCCTCCTCATGCCGCGGTCCCCGCGATCCAACGGTCGCCGACCTGCTGGAGGATGTCGAGCGGCACGCGCCCGCACGACAGCACCGCCGCGTGGAAATCCTTGATCCGGAAGCGGTCGCCCATCTGCGCCTTCGCCTTGTCGCGGAGACCCGTGAACACCGAATGGCCGAGCTTGTAGCTGCACGCCTGCCCCGGCGTCGCGGTATAGCGCTCGACCTCGCGCGCGGCGAAGCCCGGCGCCTCGCCGTCCTGCTCGATGAAATAGGCGACCGCCTGCTCGCGCGTCCAGCGCAGATCGTGGATGCCGGTATCGACGACGCAGCGATTGGCGCGGAAGAGCTGGAACTTGAGATAGCCCAGCCGCCCGAGCGGATCGTCGTCGTACATCCCCATCTCGTCGGCAAGCTGCTCGGCATACAGCGCCCAGCCCTCGCCATAGCCCGAGAAGCTGGTGGTCTTGCGGATCAGCGGCAGGTGCGTGTTGGACAGCGCGAGCCCGCCTTCCAGCTGATGCCCCGGCAGTCCCTCGTGATAGACCGTCGTCGCCAGGCAGAATTTGGGCCATTCGGCGCTGTCGTGGAGGTTGAAATAGACCAGGCCGGGGCGCGATCCGTCGATCGCCGGGCCCTGCGAGAAGGCCGAGGCCGCGCCCGCCTCGGTCTGCACCGGCACACGGCGGACCTCGAACCGATAGGGCGGCAGGCGATCGAACCAGTCGGGCAGCTTGAGCCGGATCGCGGCGAGGCGCGCGTTGCAATAGGCGATCGCCTGGGTCTTGCCGTCGTCGGTGTTCGGATAGAGCTGGCGCGGATCCCTGTAGAGCGCCGCCATCCGCTCGCCGATCGTGCCCCTGGTCATGCCCTGCGCCTTGAGCAGCGCATCGAGCCGCGCCGAGATCGCCTTCGCCTGATCGAGCCCGAACCTGTGGACCTCGGCCGGGCTGAGCCGGGTCGTCGTCGTGGTGTGCAGCGCGACCTCGTAGAAGCCGGCGCCCTGCGGCTGCTTCCACAGCCCGGCGTCGTGCCATGCCCTGGTGCGCAGGTGGCGCGCCTGCCCGATCTGGCGGTCGAGCGCGGGCAGCACCCTGTCGGTATAGATCGACGCCGCCTGCGTGCCGTAGGTCGCCGCGAGTCCCCTGGCGGCGGCGCGCTTCGTGATCGAGCCGACGACCAGCGCCTGGTCGGCGGGGACGCGCAGCGTCGCCATCTGGGCGAGCGTGAGGTCGAGGATATAATCGGGCGGGATCACGCCCAGCCCCTCGTCGTGGCGCATCCGCTCGGTCTCGTCGTCGAGCTGGCCGGCGAATGCCGCCAGCCGCGCGAGATAGGCGTCCGCGTCGGACGCCGTCTCGATCTTGTGCTTGGTGTCGAGGAAGTCGGGCACGCTCTGGTAGGCGCCGGTCTGCTGGCTGACCACATAGGGCGACGGGCCGTAACCGAAGCCGCCGAAATCGAACGCCTGCACGGCTTGCGCGGACTCGCGGGTATAGCGGACCGTCTCCCAGTCGAGCCGGTCGGCGGGCGACAGCGTCGCCGGGTCGATCCTGGCGAGCGCGGCGAGATCGCTTTTCGTCTGCGCCCTGGCGGCGGCGCGGGCAGCCGGCGAGAGATCGGTCAGCCGGGCGCGCAGGTCGGCGTTGGCGCCCTTGTCGAGACCGAGCTGGGTCGCGCCCTCCGGCCGCTGGCGCAGGCCCTCCTGGAACAGTCGGTCGAGCAGGGCGGCGAGTGCCGGCGACTGGCCCTCCCGAGCGGCGACGGTGGCGGCGGCGCGGAGCGGGTCGGCGGCGGTGGCGATGCCGCTCGCGGCGGACGCGAGCAGGAAAGCGCGGCGATCGAGCAATCGGTAACCCCTTACGGACGCGTGACAGGCATCCAGATGCTTCGATAAGGATCGCGACGCCAAGCTATTTCGATCGCGACATCGCCTGCTCGCTCAGCCCGCGGGAGACGGCGCCGGCGCGGGATCGGGTGCGGTCGGCGCGAGCCGTGCCCGGCCGCGATACGCGGCCACGACCGGAACGATCATGGCGATCGCCAAGGCGAGGTTGCCGAGGACATAGGCGACGCCCGATCCGGCCAGCCCGAAACGCCGCGAGAGGAGCGCGAGCAGCGCCAGGTACAGCATCGTCGCGAGGCACTGGGCGACCAGCGCGGCGCGCTGGCGGTGGGCCATGTAGAGCAGCGACTCGAGCGGAAAGCTCGCCATCGAGATCGCGAGCGCCAGCATCATCAGCTGGAGCAGGCCGTACGCCGCACGATATCGGTGCCCGAAGATCGCGCCGATCAGCGGCTGTCCGCCGACCTGGAGCACGAGGATCACGACGAGACCGAGCCCGCCCGCGATCAGGCCCGTGCGCAGCGCCACCTTCCACGGCTGCCGGCTCGCCGGATCGAGCCGCATGATCTCGGGATAGAAGCCCTTGGTGAGCAGGTCGGCGGGCTTGCCCGCGGTATCCAGCAGCGTCGCGGCGATGCGGTAGAGCCCGGCGGCGACCGGCCCGAGGATGCCGCCGACGATGAGATTGCTGATCGGGTTCCACGACGCGCCGAGCGACACCGCGATGTTGGTCGTCCAGGTGAAGCCCCATGCGCCGGGCAGCCGCCGCGCGGTGCCGAACAGCCCGATACGCAGGCCCGAGAGGAGATCGGCGCGGCGCAGCAGCCGGACCGTGATCCCCCAGCCGATCAGATCGCCGACGATATCGGCGACATACCAGGTGACGACATAGGCGGGGAAGCCGAGCCCGAGCGCGAACGATGTCGCCGCACCCAGCGCGCGCAGGAACGGCGTCACCGGCTGGCTCCAGGCGGTGAGATCGAAGCGGCCGAGCAGGCGCATCACGCCCACCGGGGTCGCCGACGCCATCGTCGGGATCACCGTGCAATAGGCGAGCGCGAGCGGCAGCCACTGCCGCGTGATCCCGAAATGGGGTGCGAGCCAGGGCAGCAGCGCCACCGCCGCCACCATGCCGACGATGCCGCTGGTCACATCGAGCCCGAAGGCCAGGCGGATCGAATCGACGACGGTCCGCCGCTCGCCCCGCGCCAGCGCCGGCGCGCCGTAGCGGATGACGAGCTGCCAGGTCTGGAACTTGACCAGTGCCGAGACGCCGAGCGCATAGGCGTGGACCAGCGTGAGCACCCCGAACAGGCTCGGCCCGAGTCCGCGCCCGACGCAGGACAAGGCGACGACACCCATCGCCGCGCCCACCAGCCGCCCCGTCGCGAGATACCCCGCATTGCGCAGCACGGTGCGGAACACGCCGTCGCTGAACCAGCCCTTCATGGTCCCCCATCGCATGGTCCGGCTCGCCGGACGCAACGATCCTGTCGACCGATTTCAATATCCGATCAAGGATTTCCGCCATTCCTGGTGAGAAGACGCCCCAACCGGCTCGTCCTGCCGCAGCGCACAATCGCCTGGCCGCCCGGCGCTTCCACTAACGGTCGCGAGCGCTAAGACGAGCCCGTTCGGGGCAGACCCAGGGGTTGCACTTGCTGAAGCGTTCCAGATTACTGGTTTGTTCCATCGCGCTCGTCTTTTCCGTGATACCGGCCGCGGCCAATGCGTCGAGCAGCCAATTCTGGCAGTGCGTGACCTTCGCGCGCGTGTTCTCGGGCATCCAGCTGTTCGGCAACGCCGCCACCTGGTGGGCGCAGGCGACCGGCCATTACGATCGCGGCGATGCCCCGAGGACCGGCGCCGTGATGGTGTTCAAGGCGATCAGCTCGATGCGCGCCGGCCATGTCGCGACGGTCAGCGAGGTGATCTCGGATCGCATCGTCAAGGTCACCCATGCCAACTGGTCGGTCCCCGGCCGGGTCGAGCGCGACGTCGAGGTGGTCGACACATCCGCCGGGAACGACTGGAGCTCGGTGCGCGTCTGGTTCAAGGGCATCCACGATCTCGGCCTGCGCCAGTATCCGGTGTACGGCTTCATCTATGGCCGCAGGACGGGCGATGCCCCGGCCGCGACCGCGCAGGCCGCCGCCGTCGGCGATACCGCCGGCTGATCCCCGCGCCGGCCGCGCGGCCGGCGCGTTCACGGCTTGCTTACGCCTGACGGGGTAGGCACCGTCTCACGATGAAGCACGAGACGATCGAACCCGCGGGCGCGGTGGCGGCCAGGCCCCGCTCGGCGGTGTCTCCTGGTGTCGGGCTGTCCGGGCTCGCCGGGCTCGGGCTGTGGTGCCTCTATTGCCATCATGTCCGGCTCGACGGACCGTTCGCGGCGCTCGCCGCGGTGCTGGCGGGCGCGGTGCCGATGGTGCTGTGGTCGCTGATCGTCGATCGGGTCCACCGCAACCCCTCGACCGGGATCGACTGGACGACGCCGCCGCGGACGTGGCGCGATGCGCTGGACACCGGTATCGTCAAGCTCGCCGGGCTGTGGACGACGTGGGGGCTGATCGCGTTGGCGTACGGCATCGGCCGCTGGTACTGGGCGCCGCCCTATCTGTTCGCGATGCGCACGCTCCAGACGATGGTGCCGCTGCTGCTGGTCGGATCGGTGCCGTACATCCTGTGGATCGAGCGCCGGCTGGTCGAACCGCGCGACGGGTGCTGGCGGTTCGGGCGGCTGCTGATGGGGCATGGCTGGGACGACTCCGCCGCGCGCGCGGCGATCGCCGGCCATCTGCGCGCTTGGGCGGTCAAGGGCTTCTTCACCGCCTTCATGATCTCGACTCTGCCCGGCAACTGGCAGTCGGTCATGGCGATCGATCCCGAGGCGTGGCTCGACGACGTTGTCCAGCTTGGCGAGGGGCTGGTCGCGGTGATGTTCCTGGTCGACGTGACGCTCGCCACGACCGGTTATCTGCTGACCATGCGACCGCTCGATTCGCATATCCGCTCGGCCAATCCCCATGTCGCGGGCTGGACCGCGGCGCTGCTCTGCTATCCGCCGCTGTTCCTGATGTATGCCGGCGGACCGCTCGACTATCACGGCGATTTCAGGGCCTACAGCGTCTGGCTCGGCGGCCATCCGCTCCTGCTGGCGCTCGACGTCTTCGCGCTGATCGGGCTGACCGGCATCTATGCCTGGGCGACGATCGCGTTCGGTCTGCGCTTCTCGAACCTGACCGATCGCGGCATCATCACCAATGGCCCGTACGCGTGGTGCCGACACCCCGCCTATATCGCCAAGAACCTGTTCTGGTGGCTGGCGTCGATGCCGTTCCTGCCGACCGGCGGCTCGTGGATCGACGCGTTCCGCAACGCGGCGATCCTCGCGACGATCAACGCGATCTATTACTGGCGCGCCCGCACCGAAGAGCGCCATTTGCGCGCCGATCCAGATTATGTCGCGTATTGGACATGGGCGCAGGAGCATGCGCCGGTGACGCGCGCGCTGAATGCGCTCTCCCCGCGGGGAAGGCGGGGGTGAGGGGCGTGCCGGTTGGGCCGGCGTCTCCCGATCGGTGCCGGCGGGACCCCTCACCCAACCCTCTCCCCCATGGGGAGAGGGCCTTTAGGCTCAATACGCCATCTCGTCGTAGATGCGGGTGATGTCGCCGCCCCACGCGCCGGCATAGCGCTCCAGCAGCACGTCCGCCGATGTCCGGCCCGTCGCGACGATCTCGCGCAGGTCGCCGAGATAGCCGGTCTCGTCGTCGCCCGCGGCGTTGAGGCGCCGCCGGGCGGACAGGCCCGCATGCGCGATGTCGAGGATGACCTTGCCGAGAGCCTGGAAGTCGCGTCCCCGCGCGCCCTGCGTCTTCAGCCCCAGGCGCGGGACCTGCTCGCGGATGCGGTTGTGATCCTCGATCGTCCAGTGCCTGACCTCGTCCCACGCCGCGTCCAGCGCGGTCTGGTCGTAGAGCAGCCCGACCCAGAACGCCGGCAGCGCGCAGATCCGGCCCCACGGCCCGCCATCGGCACCGCGCATCTCGAGGAAGCTCTTCAGCCGCACCTCGGGAAAGGCGGTGGAGAGATGGTCGTTCCAGTCGGCCACGGTCGGCCGCTCGCCGGGCAGGACCGACAGCCGGCCCGCCATGAAGTCGCGGAACGACAGCCCGGCGGCATCGACATAGCCGCCGTCGCGGAAGGCGAAATACATCGGCACGTCGAGCATATAGTCGGCATAGCGCTCGTAGCCGAAACCGTCCTCGAACACGAAGGGCAGCATGCCGGTGCGATGCGGATCGGTATCGGTCCAGATGTGCGAGCGGTAGGAGAGATAGCCGTTGGGCACGCCCTCCTTGAACGGCGAATTGGCGAACAGCGCGGTGGCGAGCGGTTGCAGGGCCAGCGAGACGCGGAACTTCTTCACCATGTCCGCCTCGCTCGCATAGTCGAGATTGGTCTGGATGGTGCAGGTGCGCAGCATCATGTCGAGCCCGAGCGTGCCGACGCGCGGCATGTGATCGAGCATGATCCGGTAGCGGCCCTTGGGCATGATCGGCAGCTCGTCGCGGCGCTTGTCGGGCCAGAAGCCCATGCCGAGGAAGCCGATGCCGAGCCGGTCGCCGATCTCGCGGCACTGGGCGAGATGGCGTCCGGCCTCGGCGCAGGTTTCGTGCAGGGTCTCGAGCGGCGCGCCCGACAGCTCGAACTGGCCGGCCGGCTCGAGGCTGATGCCGCCGTCCCGGCCCGACAGGCCGATCACGTTGTCGCCCTCGATGATCGGCTCCCAGCCGAACTTGGTGAGGCCGATCATCAGCGCGTGGATGCCGCCGCGTTCCTCGTACGAGGGCGCGCGCCTGGTGTCCTTCCAGAACACGAACTTCTCGTGCTCGGTGCCGATCCGCCAGCGCTCGCGCGGCTTCTCGCCCTGTTCGAACACGCCGAGCAGATCGCCGCGGCTTTCGACCACGGGATCTTCGGCGGAGCTGGACGTACGCGTCGACATCGCCGCCGCCTAGCGGCCCGCGCGGCGGTTGGGAAGCGCGATCAGCGCCAGTCGCCGGCCGCCGCCATCCACACCGACACCGCCGCCAGCGCCGCGGTCTCGGCGCGCAGGATGCGCGGGCCGAGACCGATGCCGAGCGCGTGGGGCAGCGCGCGGATCGCGGCGCGCTCCTCTGCGGCGAAGCCGCCCTCCGGGCCGATCAGGATCGCCGCCGGTCCCGGGCGGGCGGCGGCGGCGAGCGGCACGCCGCCCGTCTCGTCGGCGAAGATCAGCGCGCGATCGGCCGGCCAGTCGGCAAGCAGCGGCTCCAGCCTCGCCGCCTCGGCCAGTTCGGGGAGCGCGGTGCGGCCACATTGCTCGGCCGCCTCGATCATGCGCGCGCGCAGCCGCTCGGGATTGAGCCGCTCGACGATGGTGCGGCGGGTCAGCACGGGGACGAGCCGCGCGACGCCGAGCTCGCACGCCTTCTCGGCGAGCCAGTCGATGCGCTGGCGCTTGATCGGGGCGGCGAGCAGCCAGAGATCGGGCACCGCCTCTCGGGGCCTGAGATGCGCGACGATCCGCAGCCGTGCGTCCCGTTTACCGACAAGGACGAGCGCGGCCGTCCATTCGCCGGTGCGATCGTCGAAGCAGCGGACGCCCGCGCCGGCGCTCAGCCGCATGACGTTGACGAGGTAATTGGCCTGGCTCCCGTCGAGCACGACCTCGATGCCCTCGGCGAGCGACGTGTCGATGAACAGGCGGGGCGCGCTCTCGGGCGGCCAGGTGGGGGTGGCGGGCATGGCGGGTCCGTTAGCGGTCTTTCAGACCTCGTACAGCCCACCTCCGTTCGCCCCGGGGGAAGGCGAGGGGCCGGTGCCACTCCGGGCCTCGACGTCGCTCGGCCCGAACGGGCGATCGTGTCGGAATGGGTGGCGGTCAGGAGCGCCCGCCGATAAGCGGGATCGATGCGCCCCGCCACCCCCGCCACGGTCCCCGACACCGAACGCCGCGGGCTGCTCGCGCTGCTGCCGGCCCGCGCGCGCCCCTTCGCGCTGCTCGCGCGGGTCGATCGGCCGATCGGCGCGTGGCTGCTGTTCTGGCCCGGCGCCTGGGCGGTGCTGCTGGCCGGCGTTCCCTTCGCACGCGGCACCGCGTTGCTCGCGCTGCTCGGGGTCGGCGCGGTGGCGATGCGCGGTGCGGGGTGCGTCTACAACGACATCGTCGACCGCGATTTGGACGCCCGCGTGGCGCGCACCCGCGATCGCCCGCTCGCCAGCGGCGCGGTGTCGCTGCGCGACGCATGCCTCTGGCTCGCGGCGCTGTGCCTGGTCGGGCTGGTCGTCCTGCTCGCGCTGACCCGCACCGCCGGGGAGATCGCGCTGGCGAGCGTGCTGCCGGTCGCCTGCTATCCGTTCATGAAGCGCATCACCTGGTGGCCGCAGGCGTGGCTCGGGCTGGTGTTTTCCTGGGGGGCGCTGGTCGGCTGGCCGGCGGCGACCGGAGGCTTCGCGCCCGCCGCGTTCTGGCTCTACGCCGGCGGGATCGCCTGGGTGATCGGCTACGACACCATCTACGCCTTGCAGGATATCGAGGACGATGCCCTGGCCGGCGTCAAATCGTCCGCCCGTGCGCTCGGCCGCCATGTCCGTGCCGGTGTCGCCGGCTTCTATGCGCTCGCGGTGGCGCTGTGGGGCGTCGCGTTCTGGCTGCGGCGGCCCGATCCGCTGGTGTTCGCGGCGCTGCTGCCGGTAGCGGTGCATCTCGTCTGGCAGGTCGCGACCGTCGATGCCGCGGACGCCGCCAACGCGCTGCGCCGGTTTCGCGCCAACCGCGACGCCGGCCTGCTGCTCGCGCTGGCGGCGCTGGCGGTGGGCAGCGCCGGCCCGCCCCTTTGACGCGGCGGTGCAGCGTCCCTAAGCGGCGGCGATGTCGACCGTTCCCGAAGCGCAATCCCAGGATGCCCAGGCCAAGGTCCGGGATCTCGTCGTCGCCGCACGGCGCCGCGGCGCGGATGCCGCCGACGCGCTGTACGTCCGCTCCGAATCGACCGCGGTGTCGGTGCGGCTCGGCGCGCTCGAGGAGGTCGAGCGATCCGACGGCGAGACGATCGGGCTGAGGCTGTTCGTCGGTCGCCGCTCGGCGAGCGTCTCGTCCTCCGACCTGTCGCGCGTCGCGATCGATGCGCTCGTCGAGCGCGCGATCGCGATGGCGCGCGAGGCGCCCGAGGATCGCTATGCCGGCCTGGCACCCGAGGATCGCCTGATGCGCGGGCCGATCCCCGATGTCGACGGCGACGATGGCGGCGAGGTGACGCCTGAGGCGCTGCGCGCGCGCGCGCGCGCCGCCGAGGATGCATCGCGCGCGCCGGCCGGCATCACCAACAGCGAGGGCGCGTCGGCGAGCGCCGGGCGCACCGCGATCGCGCTCGCCACCTCGACCGGCTTCACCGGCGGCTATGCGACCAGCGGCCATGGCGTCTCGGCGACCGTCATCGCCGGCGAGGGCGCGACGATGCAGCGCGATTCGGCCTATCGCGCGACGCGCCACCTGGCGGATCTCGAAGCCGCAGACGCGATCGGCCGCCGCGCCGCCGAGCGGACGCTTGCCCGGATGAACCCGGTCAAGATCGGCTCGGGTGCGATGCCGATCGTGTTCGACCGGCGCGTCGGCCCCGGCCTGCTCGGCGCGCTGGTCGGCGCGATCACCGGCAGCGCGGTCGCGCGGCGCACCAGTTTCCTGCGCGATGCCCTGGGCGAGCAGGTGTTCGCGCCCGGCATCGTCGTGCGCGACGATCCGCTGCGCCCGCGCGGCATGGCGTCCAAGCCGTTCGACGGCGAGGGCCTACCGACGGCCGCGCGCGACCTGATCGCCGACGGCGTGCTGACCGGCTGGCTGCTCGACAGCGCGTCCGCGCGTCAGTTGGGGCTTGCGCCGACCGGCAACGCGACCCGCGGCGTCGGCGGTCCTCCGGGGGCGAGCACGACCAACCTGACGATGTCTGCCGGCGCCCTCCCGGTCGCTGCGCTGATCGGCGACATCGGGCGCGGTCTGTGGGTGACCGAGCTGATCGGGCAGGGCGTCAACCCGGTGACCGGCGACTATAGCCGCGGCGCGGCGGGCTTCCTGATCGAGAACGGCAGCCTGGGGCCCGCGGTCGCCGAGGTGACGATCGCGGGCAATCTGCGCGCGATGTTCCGCGCCCTCGTCCCCGCCGACGACCTCGAGCTCAACCGCGCCACCGAGGCGCCGACCTTCCGCATCGACGGAATGACCGTCGCCGGTGCCTGACGCGCTGCTCGGCGCGGTGATGAGCGCTGCGGCGGACGCGGGTCGGCTGGCGCTCGCCAAGGCGGCTTCGGGCGTCGCGCGCTGGGAGAAGGCGGGCGGCGAACCGGTCTGCGAGGCGGACATCGCGGTCGACGCGCTGCTCTGGCAGCGGCTCGGCGCGATCGATCCCGACGCCGGCTGGCTGTCCGAGGAGAGCGTCGACGATCCCATCCGGCTCGAGCGCGAGCGCGTCTGGATCGTCGATCCGATCGACGGGACGCGCGACTATCTGCGCGGGCGGCCCGGCTGGGCGGTGTCGATCGCGCTGATCGAGCATGGCCGCCCGGTGCTGGCGGTGCTCGAGGCGCCGGCGCGCGGCGAGACGTGGGTCGCGCGTGCGGGTGCGGGTGCGACGCGCAACGGCGGCCGGTTGACGGTCGTCGTGCGCGACGGGATCGAGGGCGCGCGCATCCCGATCGATGCGCTGTCCACCCGCGACCAGGGTTTCTTCACGACTGCCCCCAAACCCAATTCGATCGCGCTGCGCATCGCGATGGTCGCGGCGGGCGAGGCCGATCTCGTCGCGACGCTGCGCTGGGGGCATGAGTGGGACGTCGCCGCCGCGGTGCTGATCGCGGCGGAAGCCGGTGCGACCGTCACCGACGCGCTCGGCCAGCCGCTTTCGTTCAACACGCCGGCGGCCGAGGCGTTCGGCGTGCTCGTCTGCGCGCCCGCCATCCACGCCGCCGCGGTCGCGCGGCTGCGTGGCTATCCGCAGATGGACAAGCTGCGGCGGGGTTGATGCGGTCGACATCGCCCTTGTCATGGCCTTGCCGGTCCTTCCGGACGCCCGAGCCGGGTCGCATCGGGCTCAGCCGACGTCGACGCCCTTCCAGAACGCGATCCGATCCCTGATGTCGGCCGCGGCCGGTTTCGGCTCCGGATAGTACCACGCCGCGTTCGGGTTGTCCGCGCCGCCGGCGTGGATCGTGTAATAATGCGCGGTGCCCTTCCATGGGCAGCTGGTCGTCGTCACGCTGTCGCGCAACAGGCTCCTGTCGACCGCGCCGACCGGAAAATAGTGATTTCCCTCGACGACGATCGTGTCCTCGCTTGCCGCGATGAGCACTCCGTTCCAGCGTGCCGCGATCATCGTCATCCGTTCCCCCGCCCGGCGCCGATCAATCCGGCCACTTTCGAGCGGGCCTGTTCGGGTATCCGCGCCACCAGCCGCTCGACCTTCACATCATACTCGTTATCGCTCTCGAACGAACGCCTGAAGCACATCGCCCAATCGCCGAACTCCCGCCTGTCCACCAGACGATCGCCGACGACGACCAGATCATGATGGCGATGGTCGCGCTGGATCCGGTCGAATATTTCACGAACGCTCGCCGCGGGTCCCTCCAGGACCTGTACAAAGCGCTTGCCATCCGACCAGAGCAAGCCCGAAACGCCATCGAGCGCATTGTTATGCCGGGATGGGATGAGGATCTCCGAGAGCTCGTCTTCCGTGAAGACCCGATCGGCGATGCTGACATAGACGAGCTGCCTCATCCTCCCATCCTCGACTCGAAACCGCTGGATGTCGTTGCTCTGGATTAAAGTGACCGCGTGGATCCAGGCCGGGCGACCGCTGCGGATGGACGCGCGTTGTAGGGCGGGGCGACCTGTCATGGCCGTCCGGCAACGACCAGGAGGATACCGATGGCGACCCAACCCGACGTGACGCCCGACACCATCACACCGCAGTCGCCGACGGAAGCGCCGGTGCCGAGCACTCCGGCCGAGGCGCCGGATATCGATCTGCCCGGCGTCGGCGAGCCCGCGCCCGACTATGATCGGCCGGACACGTCGCCCGCCGAGATGCCGAGCCTGCCGGATTGAACCGTCAATCGTGCTCCGGCTCCGAACGTGCGAGACGATCGACCCGCGCCGCTTGACGCGCCGGGCGCCGCCGGCGGATCGTCGTCGCGGTGCGACGATCGTCGATGCGGGAGCCTTGATCGGGCAGGTCGTACCGCCTGATCGCCAGGCGTGACGGCGCGATCGGATCACCTGTTCGGCGCGAATGCGAAGAGCTCGGTCGTGATCGACGCGGGCGCGCCGGGCGTGAACCAGCTCGTGTCCTGGATATGGCTGGCGGTGAGGTAGATCGTGCCGTCCGGTCCTTCGGACAGCGTATCCGGCCAGCGCAGCCGACGATCGGCGAGCACGGTCTCGGTTCCCTGGCCGACCAGCCGCGGGTAGGGGCGTAGCGATCCGTCCTTCATCACTTCGGCGACCGAGATCGGGGCATCGTCGGTCCAGCGCGGGAAGTTGACGAAGCGGCGGCCATCGGCGGCGACCGAAACGCCGGTGACCTGATGGTCGAACCGCGCGATCTGCCTGAGCGGGCCGGCAGCGCGCGCCGAGGCGGGGCTCGCCGCCAGACGTGCGGCGATCGCCGCCCCGGCGATGATCGGACGGTGTGTCGGCATATGGTCTCTCCCTGGATCCGCGCGATCGTCACGCGGCGGTGGCCGTCGGGATCGTTAAACGGCGACAACCAAAGCCACGCCGACGCGTTCAACGCGATCCGCGGCGCCGAGGGGACGACCGACCCCCGCAACCCCGCGCGCTACCCCGAGCGCAGGGTGGCTGCTCTTGGCCCGAAACAAGCCGCGACGGGACCGGACGGGCTCACGCGTTGATGACCTGTTCGGCGAACCGCTCCATCTCCTCGGCCTGCGGACTCATCTGAAGCAGGAGCAGATCGAGACCTTGAGCTTCGTATGCGGCGATCCTCGTCCGGATCTGATCCGGCGTCCCGACGAGGTTCGGCCGCAGACCACGGTTGGAGACGGCATATTCCCTGAGCTTGAGCGCGCGCTCGAGTTGCGTGCCCGACAGCCATTGGTCGAAATTGGCGTAGCCGGCCGGCAGCTCGGCGACCGCGGTGATCCGGTCGAGCTCGGCGAGCGCCTCGGCCTCCGTGTCGCGGACGATCGCATAGGCGGCCATGCCGAACGTCATCGCGGCGCCCCCCGCCGCCGCCCGCCGGGCCCGCATGTCGGCGATCCTGGGTCCGATCACGTCGGGTGGATCGCCGTGCATCACATAGGCATCGCAGCGCGCCGCGATCATGGTCTTGGCGGCGTCGCTCTCGCCGCCGGCATAGAGGATCGGCAGCGTCTCGGGCCTGGGCGCGCAGACCGCCTCCCGGGTGCGGTAGAAGCGGCCCTCGAAGCTGAACCGCTCCTCGCTCCACAGCCCGCGGACCACCTCCAGCCATTCGGTCGTCCGGGCATAGCGGTCGTCATGCTCATCGAACTGGAGGCCGTATTGCGTCGCTTCGTCCGCCCACCAGGACGAGACGACGTTGAGCGACAGGCGCCCGCCCGAGATGCGATCGATATTGGCCGCCGCCTTGGCGAAGAGCGCGGGCTGGTGGAAGTTGGGACGCACCGCGACCATCAGCTCCTGCGTCCGGGTGACCGCGGCGATCGCGGCGGCGGTCGACCAGGCATCGAGCGCGGGCTGGTCGATGC
The DNA here is from genome assembly GCA_964245815.1 of uncultured Sphingomonadaceae bacterium. Classification (GTDB taxonomy): domain Bacteria; phylum Pseudomonadota; class Alphaproteobacteria; order Sphingomonadales; family Sphingomonadaceae; genus Solisphingomonas. Next base: position 25,655 of record CAXTNX010000036.1, read on the forward strand.
CCTTGATGTCGTTGAGGTTGAGCTCGGCGATCAGCGTCAGGTCGTAGCCGATCTGCTCGGCGCGGATGGCGAGATCGCGGGCATAGTCCCAGGTCGCCGACATGCCCTCTTCGGGCACGTTGCGCAGCCAGCCACCGAACACGGGCATCCAGTATCCATACCGCATCGTCTCGATCCTCAGGCTCTTCGGGCGGCGATCCGCTGCTCCAACCAGTCGACCAGCCGCTCGTGCGGATCCCAGCCCAGCACCGCTTGCGGATCGGCGACGAAGTTGGAGAGCGCGTTGATGTCGTAGAAGCGCGCCGCGCCGTCGCGATCGTCGACCAGGAACTCGACGCCGCCGACATCGATCCCGGCGGCGCGGACGATCCGCTCGACCGCCTCGATGTGACGAGCCTCGGGCTCGACGCGGCGCATCGCGATCGACGGCCGGCCATCCACCATGCAGGCATCCGCCGGGCAGAGGTCGAACGCGCCGCCGCCATCGACCGCGATCGCGTAGAGATACCGGCCGCCGAGCGTCTCGACCCGCGTGATCGCGCCGCCGCGAACGGGTACATAGTCCTGGACGAGCAGCACGCGGTCGATGCTGTCCGGCACGCTGCCGTCGGCGACCGCGCGGGCCAGCGCGGCGGGATCGTCATAGCGCACGATGCCGGCGCCGGATCCGCCGATATTGGCCTTGACGACGATCGGCCAGCACAGGCCGGCCGCCGCGTCGACCAGGTCGGCGCGCCGATGGACCACGCGGGTCGCGGGGACGGGGAGCCCGAGCGCCGCGATCAGCGACAGCTGCGTCGCCTTGGACGCATCCGTTTCAAGCGCGCGCACGCCGTTGAGGACCTCGGCACCCTGGCGTTCCCAATGCGCCAGCAGCGATCGCGCGAAGAAGATCGGATGCTCGGGCGCACGCAGGAAGCTCGACATCGCGATCCGGTTGAGGATCAGCGGCGCCGGCGCATCCGCGGCGGCGGCCGGATCGAAGGCGAGCCCATCCGCATGGATCTTCGCGAACGCGATGCCGCGCGCGTCCAGCGCCCGGAACAACGGCTCGAACCAGAGCGGGTGCTCGTACAGGACGGCAAGCGCGGTCATCGTCGGCGTCGGCCGGAGGGGATCGTCCGGTCGCTCGAGCCGCCGCTCGCGACCGGCGTCACCACCCCCGGCTCCCCGGCACGCCCTTGAACGGACCGGTGACGCGCGCCGTGATCCAGCCGCCATAGAAGCCGCCCGGCTGGGGTGTCACCCGCTCGCCATCGACGAAGCATCCGTCCATCGGCGCGGCATAGAATGCGACATGATCGGCGAGCGCGGCAAACGGCTTGGTCGGACTTGGGTAGGACCATGCCGCGCCGGCGCGGACGAGCCCGCCGGCAAGGACGTCGAAATACCGCGCCGTGCCTTTCCACTCGCAGAAACTGCTGCCCGGTGCCGGTCGCAGCGAGTCCGCTGCGATATCCCGCGGCGGGACGTAATAGGTCGGCGGGTGGCTGGTCTCGATCGTGCGCAGGCCGTTGCGCGTCTCGGCGACGACCTCGCCGCCGAGGATCACGAGGAGGTGCGAGGAAACCGGCTGGAGGATCGATGGCCGGGGAAAGTCCCAGACGCTTTCCTGACCGGGGCCGGCGGGATCGGCCAAGGGATGCATCATGGGAGTTCCCGACCGGTCCGGCTGGCCATCGCGCCTGCCGTCACCGGCCGCTCTCTGCCGATGTCGCGAGCGGCGGCGTCTGCTGGTGCTGCACCACCCGCCATTCGTCATGGCCGAGCCTGCGATAGGTCGAGGTGCAATACGCCTTGTAACCCGTGTGACCGTCGCGCCTGGCCTCGGCGGTGTAGGCGATGACGATCAGGCCCTCCTGGGGGCGCATGATCCGGCCGTCGCTGATCTCGACGTCGGACCAGCGCGGCGTGTCGCTGACCGCGGCGATCGCATCCTGGCCCGACAGGACATAGGGCGGCGTGGGCAGGACCATCACGCATTCGTCGTCGACCAGGGCGCGGTAATGCGCGGCATCGCCGGTCCACAGGCTCTTCTCGAAAGCCCATACGCGTCCATCGTCCATCGCAAACTCCTCTTGTCGCCGGACAGGATAGCGCCGCCGGTCAGCGATCGTTCCGCAGGAGCGCCCGCTCGGACCGATCGTCGATGCGATAGTGGATCGGCTTGAAGCTGCCGCCGTTGGACGCGAACGCCGAACACGCGGTCAGGCCGATGACGAGGTCCATCTCGGCACGAAACCGGATATGCTCGCCCGCCTTGCTGATCGGCGGCAGCACGGAAAGCCGGCCGGTCCCGCCGTCGACGGACACGTTCATGAAGCAGTTGAACGCCACCGGGATACGGTCGGCCACGATGCCATGGGGCGCGAGCGCATCCGCCAGATTGCCGAAACAGCCGCGATGCTCCGGTTCGTCGGGATAGAAATGCCGGAACGTGTCGACCGAACACGGCGTCAGCAGGAAGTCGTGCCGCCCGACCTGATCGTCGACGATCGTCAGCATCGGCCGCGACCGGTTCGAATACAGGGTGTGGCCGGTGGTGAGACAGATCGTCTCGGCGTAGTCCAGTGTCCGCCCCGACGAGATCACCTCGTCCAGGTCGGCGGCATTGAAGGCGAGGAGATCGGCCACCTGTCCGCCCCGCGGATCGATCACGGTCAGGACGTCACCCGCATCGATCCGGAACGCCGTGCCGCTGCGCACGGGGATCTCGCGGACGTTGCTCACCCCGGCACGCCGGTGTACCGGAACGGGCAGCGCCACGCGTCGTCGACGAGGCGACCGCTATATTGCCGGGCTTCGCTGCCCTCGCCATGTCGCGCGAGCATCGGGTTGCGCGATCCGGCGAGCGCCTCGTCGCGGATCATGATCTTCTCGCGCATTCCCTCGTAGCGGCCGGTCGCGCGGAGCGTCTCGAACTGGTCGTGCAGGTTGAACACCATCGCCGGATGCGCGAAGCGGCGGGCCGGCCGGCTGGCTCGCGGATGCAGACCGACCACGAAGAACGCCTCGCCGCCGAAGCTCAGCGAGAAGTGCGCGTCGTCGGGGTCGGCGCTGACGCTGCGGTCATAGCCCTGGCCGCGCCAGACATCCTTGTCGGACAGCGACTGGACGCGGCGCCAGAGATGGCGCTCGAACGCCGCTTCGTCGAGGTCGTCGGGACCGTCGAAGACGATCGCCAGGCTTCGATAGAGCGCCGGGGCGGCGCGATAGTCATGCGCGAGACGAAGCAGCGCGTCATGGATGCGCACATCGTCCCAGGCGCTGGTGATGTCGCGACAGGCCAGTGTCACGAGCGTGCCACGGGCGAGCGCCGCCTTCGCGCCGACGCACGGGAATGCCGGATCGACGACGAGCTGCGCGAGCAGCGCCTCCGACGCGGATTGATTCGGGGCCGTCCAGGGGAACAGGGATGATTCAAGCATGGCCGGCAAAACTCGCATAGCCGCGCCACGTTCCCTGCGCGACGATTAAACCGTTGAGACTGATGTCGATTAGCCGAACCGGCCTGACCTGCGCGGAGGTCCGTTTCGATCGGTTTCCCAGTCCGGTCGCCCTGATACCGGGGTGGTCGTCGTGCCCGAACGACAACGGGGAGCCCGGACGATGTCCGGGCTCCCCGTCGGGCGAGCGGCAAGCGGCGGGATCAGAAATCCATGCCGCCCATGCCGCCCCCGCCCATCGCGGGCATGGCGGGCTTGTCGTCCGACACCTCGGCGACCGCGGCCTCGGTGGTGATCAGGAGCCCGGCGACGGACGCCGCATCCTGCAGCGCGGAGCGGACGACCTTGGTGGGATCGATGACGCCGGACTGGACCAGATTCTCGTATTGATCGGTCTGCGCGTTGAAGCCCAGGTCCTGGTCGTTGCCGTCGATCAGCCGGCCGGCGACGACCGCGCCGTCATGCCCGGCATTCTGCGCGATCTGGCGCAACGGCGCCTGCAGCGCGCGGCGCACGATCTCGATGCCACGGGTCTGGTCGTCGTTGATGCCCTTGAGGTCGTCGAGCGCGCGCGAGGCATAGAGCAGGGCCGTGCCGCCGCCGGGGACGATGCCCTCCTCGACGGCCGCGCGGGTCGCGTGCAGCGCGTCGTCGACGCGATCCTTGCGCTCCTTGACCTCGACCTCGGTCGAGCCGCCGACCTTGATGACCGCGACGCCGCCGGCGAGCTTGGCGAGACGCTCCTGGAGCTTCTCCTTGTCGTAGTCGCTGCTGGTGTTCTCGATCTGCGCACGGATCGCCTCGACGCGGCCCTTGATGGCATCGCTCGCACCCGCGCCGTCGACGATCGTGGTGTCGTCCTTGGTGATCGAGATGCGCTTGGCCGAACCGAGCATCTCGAGCGTGACGTTCTCGAGCTTGATGCCGAGATCCTCGGAGATCATCTCGCCCTTGGTCAGGA
>CAXTNX010000037.1:0-29845 GCA_964245815.1 uncultured Sphingomonadaceae bacterium
GAAGCGGATCGTGCCGATCCCGTCGATCCCCTCCAGCCGCGCAACCGCATCGGCCAGGCCCGACTTGCCGGGATCGGGCAGGTCAACCTGCTTGGGATCGCCGCACACCACCATCCGGCTGTTCTGGCCGAAGCGGGTGAGGAACATCTTCATCTGCGCGGGCGTCGTGTTCTGCGCCTCGTCGAGGATGATGAACGCGTCGGACAGCGTGCGCCCGCGCATGAACGCGATCGGCGCGATCTCGATCTCGCCCGACGCGATCCGGCGCTCGACCTGCTCGGTCGGCAGCATGTCGTAGAGCGCGTCGTAGAGCGGGCGCAGATACGGGTCGACCTTCTCCTTCATGTCGCCGGGCAGGAAGCCCAGCCGCTCGCCCGCCTCCACCGCCGGTCGCGAGAGGATCAGCCGGTCGACCGTGCCCTGGATGAGCTGCTGCACCGCCTGCGCCACGGCGAGATAGGTCTTGCCGGTGCCCGCCGGGCCGAGCGCGAAGATGATGTCGTCGCGGTTGAGCTGCTCCATGTAGCGGATCTGGGTGGCCGAGCGCGGCACGATCGTCTTCTTGCGGGTGCGGATCATCACCGCGGGCGGCTGGCTGACATCGGTGCGCACGATCCCGTCGAGCACCGGCTGGTCGGACATCGCGATCACCGCCTCGACCGCGCCGGCATCGATGTCCTGGCCCTGGACGATGCGGTTGTACAAGCCGGTCAGCACGTCGCGGGCGCGTGCCGCATCCTCGGCCTGGCCCTCGATATGCAGCTTGTTGCCGCGCGCCGAGATGTAGACGCCGAGCCGGCTCTCGATCGCGATCAGGTTGCGGTCGTATTCGCCGAACAGACGGCCGAGCAGCTGCGGCTTGTCGAACAGGACTTCGAGGCGGGCGCGGTCGCCGGCCTGTGCGGGAACGGGCTTGCGGCTCATTCGGACCTTTCGGGACGAGTCATCGGGACGGCAAGGTGGGCGCGGCACGCGGCAAAAGCTAGCCGGCGCGTCTGACGGCGCGGGGTCGGCGGGAGTCGTGGCGCGGCCGCCACACCTGTGGCACCGACCGGCCGCGACGGGTGCAATATGACCGTCATGTCATTGGACCGCCGGGGGCCGTGCCCGCAAAGGGGAACGATGACGACGATTCCCGGCCGCTGGCTCGCGATCCTCTGGCTGGCCAGCGCGCTGATCGTCGGCGCGATGCTGGCCGCCGCGCACGAGACCATCTCGGTCCGCGCTCCGGTGGCGCTCGCCATCCTCTCGGGGATCCTCATCGCGGGCTGGCTGCGGATCGCGTTCCGCGATGCGGCGACCCGCGCGCAGCAGGTGGTGCGCGACGCGTCGGAATATGTCGGGCTGTTCGCCGCGGCCAGCCTGATCGGCGCGGTCGCGAGCTACCCGGACGCGGCGCAGAGCAGCGGCTTCGCGGATGCGGCGCTGGCACGGATCGACCGCACGCTGCATTTCGACTGGATCGGCTGGTACGAGATGGTCGCCGCGCATCCGCTGCTGCAATGGGCGGGCGCGATCGTCTACCAGAACATCTTCCTGTCGCCAGCGATCCTGCTCGCCCATTATGCGCTGGCGGGCCGCAAGGCGGCGGCGCGGCGCTTCCTGCTCGCCTTCTGGCTCGGCGCGATGCTGACGCTGGCGCTGTACCCGCACCTCGTCGCGCTCGGTCCGCTCGCCACTCTATGGCACGGCCCGATCCCGTACATGCCGACCAGCGCGCTCTATCAGCTCGAGCTGATCCCGGTGCTGCGCGCGCATACGCTCGACGTGGTCGATGTGGGCGCGCTGCGCGGGCTGGTCTGCGCACCGAGCTTCCACACCAGCTGCGCGGTCATCTACGCCGCCTTCGCGTGGCGCGAGCGGGCGCTGCGCTGGCCGCTCGGCGCGCTCAACGGCGCGATGCTGCTGGCGACGCCGATCGAGGGCACGCACTATCTCGCCGACATGATCCTCGGCGCGATGGTCGCGGCGACGGCGGTGGCGGCGGCGCTGCGCGTTCCGGCATCGCTCGGCGCTCGCGCGGTGCGGGGGTCCGCGATCAGGGCGCCGATAGGGTCCTCGTAGCATGACGGACCCGTCCAAGCCGCCTACCCATCCGCGCCGGCCTTGAAGGTGTCGCACTGCGCGACGTCGCCGCCGTCGATGCCGCGCTTGAGCCACTTCATCCGCTCGGCCGAGGTGCCATGGGTGAAGCTGTCGGGGACGACGCGGCCCTGCGCCTCCTGCTGGAGCGTGTCGTCACCGATCGCATGCGCGGCGCGCAGGCCGCCCTCGACATCGCCGGGCTCGATGCGGTCGCCGTTGTGCGATGCCCACACGCCCGCGAAGCAGTCCGCCTGGAGCTCGACCAGCACCTGCTCGGCATTGGCCCGGGCCGGGCTCATCCGGGCCTGCGCGTCGTGCGCCTGGCCGAGGATGCCCATCAGGTCCTGGACGTGATGACCGACCTCGTGCGCGACCACATAGGCCTGCGCGAAGTTGCCCGGCGCGCCGAACTTGTCCTTCAGCTCCGCGAAGAAGCTGGTGTCGAGATACACGCCCTTGTCGGTCGGGCAGTAGAACGGGCCCATCGCCGATTGCGCCGCGCCGCAGCCCGACTGGTCGTTTCGCGCGTAGAACACCAGCGTCGTCGGCGTGTAGGTCTGTCCCTGCGCCTGGAAGATCTTCCCCCATGTGTCCTCGGTCGACGCCAGCACCTGGCACGAGAATTTCTTCGCCGGATCGGACGCGCAGGCCTGCGCGACACCCGCCTCGGTCGGCGCGGCGCGCCCGGGCACGACCTGCTGGCCGCCGCCCATCAGCGCCAGCGGGTTCGCGCCGAACAGCAGCGCGCCGCCGATCACCACGATGATCCCGACGATGCCGAAGCGCGATCCGACCAGCGAGAGGAGGAGCGGCAGCATCCCGCCCCCGCCGCCGCCGCCGAGATTGAGGCCGCCACCGCCGGAGCCCTCGCCATCGTCGCGGACATTGTCGCTGGTGCGATAATCGTCGAGGCGCATCGTCTCACTCCCGGGGCTTCGTCGCTGAATGCGCGGTAAGGCCGCGGGTTGCAAAGCCGATCGGCTTGACGCACGCCGCCCGCGCGCATCCACGGAGGCCGCCATGTTCCTGAAGGGCAAGACCGCGCTGATTTCGGGTTCGACATCGGGCATCGGTCTGGCCATCGCGCACGCCCTCGCGGCCGAGGGCGCGGCGGTGACGATCAACGGCTTCGGCGAGGCGGACGCGATCGAGGCGGAGCGCGCCGCGCTCGCCGCCGCATCGGGCGCGGGCGCGCTGCACGATCCCGCCGACATGACCGACGGCGCCGCGATCGCCGCGATGGTCGCGCGCTGCGCCGGCGCGCTTGGCGGCCCCGACATCGTCGTCGCCAATGCCGGCATCCAGCACGTCTCGGCGATCGAGGATTTTCCGGTTGACGCGTGGGACCGCATCATCGCGATCAACCTGAGCTCCGCCTTCCACCTCGCGCGCGCCGCGGTGCCGGGGATGAAGGCGCGGGGCTGGGGGCGGTTCATCGCGACGGCATCGGCGCACGCGACCACCGCCTCGCCGTTCAAGTCGGCCTATGTCTCGGCCAAGCACGGCGTGTTCGGGCTCGTGAAGACAATCGCGCTCGAGACCGCGACCGCGGGCATCACCGCCAACTGCATCTCACCGGGTTATGTCTGGACGCCGCTGGTCGAGCGGCAGATCCCCGACACGATGGCGTCGCGCGGGCTGACGCGCGACCAGGTGATGAACGACGTGCTGCTCGCCGCCCAGCCGACCAAGCAATTCGTCACGCCCCGCCAGGTGGGCGCGATCGCCGCCTTCCTCTGTCGCGACGAGGCGGCGCAGGTGACCGGCGCCAACTGGCCGGTCGATGGCGGCTGGACCGCGGCCTGAGGCCGCGATCGGCGGCGGCTGGACCGCGGTCCGAGCGAGCGGGCCGGAACCGGCTCCCCAAGACGATTGCGGCGCATCGCCCCACGCCCCTATAGGTCGCGGATGAGCGAAGGGGTGCCGATGCGTCGATCCGTGCTGTTGTCGCTGGCGTTGGCGGGGTCGGTCGCGGCCTGCCAGTCGAAGCCGGTGTGCACGCCCACGGGTGGCGTCGCCGCGTTGCCGCCGCCGCCCGACTGGCACGATGCCGTCTCCGATCCCGATCACGTCAAGCTGCGCGCGACCCGCGACGCGATGATCGCGGGCGTGCAGGCGGCGCGCGATGCCGGCTTCGCCGCGCGGATCGAGGCGGCGGGCCGGCTGTTCGACATCGACTATTCGCAGGACGGCGCCGCGTTGAAGCCGGGCCGTTACAGCTGCCGTACCACCACGCTCGGCAGCAAGGAGACCGGCCGCCTCGCCTATGTCGAGGAGCCCGCGCGCCACTGCACGGTGGCGGCCGCGGACCGGCTGCAGCATTTCCGCATGCTCGACGGGCCGCAGCGGCTCAACGGCAGGATCTATCCGGACACCGATGCCCGCACGGTCTTCCTGGGTACGATCCAGCTCGGCGACGAGGCGAGCACGCTGCACTACAGCCGCGATGCCGACCGCGACACCGCGGGCGCGATCCAGCGGCTCGGGCCGGCGCGCTGGCGGATGGTCATCGCGCACCCCGCCTGGGAAGCGATCGTCGAGGTGATGGAGATCACGCCAGCGGCCTGACGAAGCGTCATGCTTAACCCCATCTTCACCACGATCCGCCACGCTCAAGGCGATGTTCCAGCCGATCGCGATCCTCGCCGCCGCCACCGACGAGACCGCCGCGCGGCGAACCGTGCGGGCGGGGGCGATGCTCGCCGCGCTGCTGGCGCTGTTCGTCGCCGACGACCTGCTGCTCGCGCGTTTCCTCGGCCTCGCATCGGCGCCGTGGGCGATCGTGGCGGGTTCCGCCGGTGTGGCGATCTGCGCGATGGCGTATCGGGACGTTACCGCGCCGATCCCGGTCTCGCGGATCGGATGGTGCCTGGCGCTGGGCGCGGCGCTGGTCCTGCTCGGCGGCGAGGGCCGGCTGTTCTACGCCAATGCCGACTGGCAGGTGCGCGACGCGGTGCTGAGCGACATGATCCGGCTGCCATGGCCGTTCGTCTATGTCGGACACGGCGAGCCGCTGCTGCTGCGCGCGCCGATCGGCATGTATCTTCTCCCGGCGCTGATCGGCAAGCTGGCCGGCGAGGGCGCTGCCAACGCCGTGCTCGCCGCGCAGAACGGAACGGCGCTCGGCGCGATCCTCGCGCTCGGATCGCTCATCGCCGAGCGTCCGCGGGCGCGGCGGCTGCTGGCGCTCGTCGCGATCGGCTTTGGCGGCCTCGATACGCTCGGCGCGGCGCTGACCAGGCCCGAGCGGCTCTGGCCGCTGACCCGCAATATCGAGGATTGGGCGCCGACGATCCTGCCTTCACCGCTCTCGTCGTTGTTCTGGACGCCGCAGCACGCGATCACCGGATTTGCCGGCGCGCTGCTGTTCCTGCTGTGGCAGACCGGCCGCGCCCCCGCTCTGGACGGTGCTCGCGATCGTCCCGCTCGCCGCCTTGTGGTCCCCGCTCGGCGCGATCGGAACGCTGCCGTTCGCCGCATATGCCGGGGGCGCGACGTTGCTCGGCGGCCGGCTCCGCGCGGCCGATGTCGCGATGGCGCCCGTCGCGCTCGCGCCCGCGGCGGTGCCGCTGGCCTATCTGTCGGGCGATGCCGCGCGCGTCGGGGCGCAATGGGCGGCGCTTCCCGTCCCCGTCTATGCGGTGTTCGAGGCGATCGAGGTCGCGCCGTTCCTGCTCGCCATCGCGATGCTGACGCGGGGCGGTAGGTTCGGCGCTTCGACGCTCGTGTTGGCCGCCGCCTGTCTCGCGCTCGCGCCGCTGGTCACGGTCGGCGAGAGCGTCGATTTCACGATGCGCGCATCGATCCCGGCGCTCGCCATCCTGGCGGTTCTCGCCGCCGATGCGCTCGCCGTGGCGCCGCCGGGTGGCTGGCGGACGATGCTCGCCGCGGCGCTGGCGATCGGCGCGCTCGCCCCGGCGCGCGACGTCGCCCGCGCGATCGTCCTGCGTCCCACCCCGCCGCCGCTCTGCGACTTCGTGCGCGCCTGGGACCAGAGCTTCGCGCGCTTCGGCAAGGAGACCTATCTCGCGCGGCTCGCCGCGATGCCGGCGCCGGTGCGCCCGCTCGCGCCGGCACCGGCCCGCCCGCTGGCGCCCGCGCGCTGCTGGTCACGGCCGTGGACGATGCCGCGGGTCTGATCGCCTTCACCATTCCTTTGTCAATTTCAGCGACACCCTGGCGGCGCTTGAGGTAAGACGGCCGGCGGGGGCTGCGTGATCCGACTGTTCAAACACTATGTCCCGCACGCCGTGCTGCTGCTCGGACTGGTCGATCTCGTTCTGCTCTGCTGTGCCGCGGAAACGAGCTGGGTGCTGCGCGCCTGGCAGATCGGCATGGCGATTCCGCCGGTCACCGCGCGGCTCGGGCCGATCCTCACCTTCGCCGTCGCGGTCGAGACCGCGATGATCGCGGTCGGCGTCTACGGCGTCGATGCGCTCCAGTCGGTGCGCTTCGCCTGCGTGCGGCTGATGGTGGCGGTCGCGCTCGGCATGATCATGGTGTCGGTGTTCTCGTTCCTGCTGCCCGGGCTCACGCTCTGGCGGTCGAGCGGGCTCTATGCGGCGCTGATCGCGCCGACCATGCTGACCGTCGCGCGGCTGGTGCTGGGCTCCGCGCTCGGCTCGGAATCGTTCAAGCGCCGCGTGATGGTGCTGGGCGCGGGCGCGCGCGCGGCGCGCATCAAGAAGCTCGCCGACGCGGCCGGCGCGCGCTTCGTCGTCTGCGGCTTCGTCGGCATGAACGACGGCGCGGACGCGGTACCCGGCGCGATCAACCGCAACGCGATCGAGAGCTTGGCCGATCATGTCGTCAACCTCAAGGCCAGCGAGGTCGTCCTCGCCTTGGAGGAGCGGCGCAACGCGCTGCCGTTGCAGGACCTGCTGCGGATCAAGACCGCGGGCGTCCATGTCAACGAGCTGTCGACGTTCCTCGAGCGCGAGACCGGTCGCGTCGATCTCGCCACCGCGAGCCATAGCTGGCTGATCTTCTCGGACGGCTTCACCTCGGGCCGGATCGTCTCCACGCTCGCCAAGCGGCTGTTCGACATCGCCGCCAGCATGCTGCTGATGATCGTCTCCGCGCCGGTGATCGTCGTCACCGCGCTGGCGATCCGGCTCGAGAGCGCGGGGCCGGCCTTCTACCGGCAGAAGCGCGTCGGGCTGTTCGGCAACGAGTTCGACGTCATCAAGCTGCGCTCGATGCGTCAGGACGCCGAGGTCGCCGGGCAGGCGGTGTGGGCGGCGGAGAACGATCCTCGCGTCACCCGCATCGGCCGCGTCATCCGCAAGATCAGGGTCGACGAGCTGCCCCAGGTGTGGGTGGTGCTGACCGGCAAGATGAGCTTCGTCGGCCCGCGCCCCGAGCGCCGCCAGTTCGTCAACGATCTCGAGGCCAGGCTGCCCTTCTATGCCGAGCGCCACATGGTCAAGCCCGGCATCACCGGCTGGGCGCAGATCAACTATCCCTATGGCGCCAGCCTGGAGGATTCGCGCAACAAGCTGGAATACGATCTCTATTACGCCAAGAACTACACGCCGTTCCTCGATCTGCTGATCCTGCTCCAGACCTTCCGCGTGCTGCTGTGGCCATCGGGCGCGCGGTAGCCGCGAGCCGTCCTCCCGCTCGTCCCGAGCGCGGTCGAGGGACCGGCGAGGCCGAGCGTAGCCGAGGCCGGGTCGCATGAACCGTACCTCGACGTCGCTCGATTCTGGCGGCCCCCCGACGCCGCGCGGGGCGAACGGGACAAAGCAGGGCGCGACCCTGCATCCCTCGCGCACCGCGATCGTGCGGCTGCTGCTGATCGGCGCCGTAGGGGTCTATGTCGCCGCGACCGTCGCGCTGCTCGTGCTGGTCGAGCGGCTGGGCGGTGCGGCGGTGTGGCTGGCGCGCGGCATCGTCGTGTTCGGCGCGAGCTTCGCGGCGATGACGCTGCTGCCGCCGGGGCGCGCGCGCTCGTGGCTGCGGCTCCAGGTCGCCAAGCACATGTTCAGCCATCGCTACGACTATCGCGTCGCCTGGCTCCAGCTCACCCGCGCGCTCGCGCCCGATCCCGATCGCGCGCTGGTCGAGCGGATCGCCGCCGCGCTCGGCGCCTTCGTCGATGCGCCCGCGGCGCTGCTGCTCGTGCCGGGCGCGGACGGCGCGCTGGTGCCGACCGGCGCGGCGCCGTGGCCGGGTGACGCCGGCCCGGTCGATGCGGCGTTCGTGCGGCTGCTCGAGCGGAGCCCGCGCATCCTCGATTGCGACGCGTTGCGCGCATCGGTGCCGAGCCCCGCCGCCACCGAGGAGGAGCGCGCGCTGGCGCCGGCGTGGATCGTCGCCGATCGCTCGGTCTGGGCGGGCGTGCCGCTGGTCCATGGCGAGCGGCTCACCGGGCTGGTGCTGCTCGCGCGTCCGCGCGCCGATCGCCGGCTCGACTGGGAGGATCACGATCTGCTCGCCGCCGCCGGGCGTCAGGTGGCGAGCCATCTCGCCGAGGCGCAGGGCCAGGAGGCGCTGGCCGAGGCGCGGCGCTTCCACGAGTTCAACCGCCGCTTCGCGTTCATCGTCCACGACGTCAAGAATCTGGCGAGCGGGCTGGGGCTGGTCGCGCGCAATGCCGAGCGTCATGCCGACAATCCGGCGTTCCGTGCCGACATGGTCGCGACGCTGCGCGAATCGGTCGAGCGCTTGAACGACCTGCTCGCGCGGCTCACCCCGCACAATGCCGGCCGCGCCGACCCGCCCGCGCCGGCGCCACCGATGGCGGTGCTCGAGGGCATCGCGATGCGGCTGCGCGCGCAGCATCCGATCCGGTTGACCGGCGCGGCCGACATCCACGCGATGATCGATCCGGCGCGGCTTGGCCTCGCGCTCGGTCATCTCGTCCAGAACGCCATCGAAGCCAGCGCGGCGAGCGAGCCGGTGTGGCTGGGTGTCGAGCGGCGCGGCGCGGAGATCGCGATCTCCGTGCTCGATCGCGGCCGCGGGATGACGGGCGCGTTCGTGCGCGACGCGCTGTTCGTGCCGTTCCGCTCCACCAAGGCGGGCGGTTTCGGCATCGGTGCCTATGAGGCGCGCGCGCTGATCGCGGCGACCGGCGGGCGGATCGAGGTCGAGAGTCGCGAGGGCGAGGGCACGCGCTTCACCATCCTCGTACCCGCCGCCGAGCCGCTGCGGCTGTCGGCATGACCTCGGATCGTCCCATCCTGCTCGTCGTCGAGGACGATGCCGGGCTCGCCCGCCAGCTCCGCTGGGCGTACGATGCCTATGCGGTGGTGATCGCCGCCGATCGCGCCGCCGCGCTGGATGCGCTGCGCGCGCACGAGCCTGCGGTCGTGACGCTCGATCTCGGCCTGCCGCCCGATCCCGACGGCGTCACCGAGGGCTTCGCGACGCTCGCCGAGATGCTCGCGCTCAAGCCCGACACCAAGATCATCGTCGCCTCGGGGCACGAGGCGCGCGAGAGCGCGCAAGGCGCGATCGCGCGCGGGGCATGGGACTTCTACGCCAAGCCCGTCGATATCGACCAGCTCGGGCTGATCGTCGCGCGCGCGTTCCATGTCCACGCGCTCGAGACCGAGAATGCGCGGCTGGCGGCGCTGGCGCCGGTCGGCGACACCGTGCTCGGCGGCATCGTCACCGCCGCGCCCGCGATGCTCAAGGTCGCGCGCACGATCGAGCGCGTCGCGCCGACCGACGTCTCGGTGCTGGTGCTGGGTGCGAGCGGGACCGGCAAGGAACTCGTCGCGCGCGGGCTGCATGCCGCCAGTCGCCGCGCCGCGCGGCCGTTCGTCGTGATCAACTGCGCCGCGATTCCCGAGACGCTGCTCGAGAGCGAGCTGTTCGGGCACGAGAAGGGCGCCTTCACCGGCGCGATCCGCACCGTCGAGGGCAGGATCGAGCAGGCCGCGGGCGGCACCCTGTTCCTCGACGAGATCGGCGACGTGCCGCTGCCGCTCCAGGTCAAGCTGCTGCGGTTCCTCCAGGAGCGCGTGATCGAGCGGATCGGCGGGCGGCGCGCCATCGCCGTCGATGTCCGCATCGTCTGCGCGACGCATCGCAACATGCCCGCGATGGTCGCCGACGGCCTGTTCCGCGAGGATCTCTGGTATCGGCTCGCCGAGATGGTGGTGGTGCTTCCCTCGCTGGCCGAACGACCGGGCGACGCGGTGCTGCTTGCGCGCCACTTCGTGCGCCGTCACGCCGCGACGATGAACCCCGTTGTGCGCGGCCTCGACGCCGAGGCGGCGGCGGCGATCGCCGCATGGACCTGGCCGGGCAATGTCCGCGAGCTCGACAACCGCTGCAAGCGCGCGGTGGTGATGGCGGAGGGGAAGCTCGTAACCGTTGCCGATCTCGATCTGCCGGGAGCGCGCGGCGACGGGCTGCCGATCAACCTGCGCGTCGCGCGCGAGGCGGCGGACCGCGTGGCGATCGCGCAGGCGCTGGCGCGCGCCGGGGGCAACATCTCGGCGACCGCGCGCCTGCTCGGGATCAGCCGGCCGACGCTCTACGATCTCATCAAGGCCTATGGACTGGGGGTGACGGGATAGACCGCTGGGCTTCGCCACGACCGCCGATCGGCCAGGCGCGTCCGGACTGAAGCGGCGTATTCCCCGGCGACGGCCGGGGCCCAGCTCCGCTCAAGGACTTCAGGCGAGAGGACTCGCCGCATCCGTCTCGTCGACGGGGCGCTTCAGTCCCCGGCAAGCGCCCGCTATGGCGGCGCACGATGAGCGACGACTCCCTCTCCCGTATCGCCGCCGCGCTCGAGCGGATCGCGCCGCTGCCGCCCTCCGCCGCCGATCCGCGCGCGCATCCCGCCTATGTCTGGCGCGACGGCACGCTGGTCGCGGCGCGCGCGTTCAGTCCCCTGGCGCTCGACCTGCTGACCGGGATCGAGCCGCAGAAGCAGGCGTGCCTCGTCAATCTCCGACGGCTCGCCGCCGGCCTGCCCGCGCACGACGTCCTGCTGTGGGGCGCGCGCGGCAGCGGCAAGTCGTCGCTGGTCAAGAGCGTGATCGGCGCGCTCCAGTCGGAAGGCGCCGCGCTCGCGCTGATCGAGGTCGCGCCCGACGCGCTCCGCGTGTTGCCGGGGCTGTTCGATGCGATCGCCGCCGTGCCGCGCGCCTTCGCGCTGTTCGTCGACGATCTCGGCTTCGACGATGGCGGCGCGGCCATGCGGACATTGCGTTCGCTGCTCGAAGGCGGCGCGGAGGCGCGGCCCGGCAATGCCCGGCTCCACGTCACCGCCAACCGCCGCCACATCGTCAGCCGGGAGTTCGGCGAGGAGGAGCGCGCGGTCAATGCGCGCGACGCGATCGACGATCGCCTCGCGCTCGCCGACCGGTTCGGGCTGAGCCTGGGTTTCCACGCGGTCGACCAGCCGGGCTATCTGGCGATGGTCGAGCGCTATGCCGCCGCGCACGGCCTGCGCTTCGACGGCGCCGACGCGGTGGCGTGGGCGACCGGGCGCGGCGCGCGCTCGGGCAGGGTCGCGTGGCAGTATGTCGTCGATCTCGCGGGGCGGGAGGGCAGGACGCTGTGACCCGGCAGGAGGCCGCCGATCGCCTCGCCTGGCTCGCCGCGGAGATCGCGCGCCACGACCGGCTCTATCACGACGACGACGCGCCCGCGCTCTCCGACGCTGGCTATGACGCGCTGGTCCGCGAGAACCGCGCGCTCGAGGCGGACTGGCCGGCGCTGGTCCGCGCTGATTCGCCCTCGCGCAAGATCGGCGCGACGCCGTCGGGGCCGCTCGCCAAGGTGCGTCACGCGCGCGCGATGACGAGCCTCGACAATGCGTTTTCGGACATCGAGGTGACCGAGTTCGTCACACGCGTCCGCCGCTTCCTGGCGCTGCCCGCCGAGGCGCAGGTGGTGCTTACCGCCGAGCCCAAGATCGACGGCCTGTCCTGCTCGCTGCGCTACGAGCATGGCCGGCTGGTCCAGGCGGCGACGCGCGGCGACGGCACCACCGGCGAGGACGTCACCCCCAATGTCCGCACCATCGCCGACATTCCGCCGCGGCTGCCCGGCGACGCGCCCGACGTCTTCGAGGTGCGCGGCGAGGTCTATATGGCCAAGGCCGATTTCGCGGCGCTCAACGCGCGGCTGGCCGGCGAGCGCGTGTTCGCCAATCCGCGCAACGCCGCCGCCGGCTCGCTCCGCCAGAAGGACGCGACGGTCACGCGCGAACGGCCGCTGCGCTTCCTCGCGCACGGCTGGGGCGAGACGTCCGCGCTGCCTGCCGACACCCAGGCGGGCGTGATGACGGCGATCGCGGATTGGGGTCTCCCGGTCTCGGACCTGCTCGCGGTCTGCGCCGGCGCCGGGGACGCGCTGGCGCGGTATCGCGCGATTGAGGCGCGGCGCGCCGATCTGCCGTTCGACATCGACGGCGTGGTCTACAAGGTCGATCGGCTCGACTGGCAGCAGCGGCTCGGCCAGGTCGCGCGCGCGCCGAGATGGGCGATCGCGCATAAATTCCCCGCCGAGCGCGCGCAGACCGTACTCGAGCGGATCGACATCCAGGTCGGCCGCACCGGCGCGCTGACCCCGGTGGCACGGCTCGCGCCGGTGACGGTCGGCGGCGTCGTCGTGACCAACGCGACGCTGCACAACGCCGACGAGATCGCGCGGCTGGGGGCGCGCCCGGGCGACCGCGTCGTGCTCCAGCGCGCCGGCGACGTGATCCCGCAGATCGTCGAGGTGCTGACCCGCGACGAGGTGCGGCCCGCGTTCGACTTCCCCGATCGTTGCCGGGAATGCGGGTCGCTGGCGACCCGCGACGAAGGCGGCGTGGTGGTGCGCTGCACCGGCGGGCTGATTTGCCCGGCGCAGCGCGTCGAGCGGCTGATCCACTTCGCCTCGCGCAACGCCTTCGACATCGAAGGGCTGGGCCTGAAGCGCGTCGAGGATTTCTTCCGCGACGGCCTGATCGCGTCGCCCGCCGATATCTTCCGGCTGAAGGACCGTCGCGAGGCGCTGATCGCGCGCGAGCGGCTGGCGGCGGTGTCGGTCGACAACCTGCTCGCCGCGATCGAGGCGAAGCGGACGGTGCCGCTCGACCGCTTCCTGTTCGCGCTCGGTATCCGCCATGTCGGCGAGGTGACCGCGCGCGACCTCGCACGGCGCTACGTCTCGGCCGGGGCGCTCGGCGCGATGCTGCGCCGCGCGGTGGGCGTGCGGCGCGATACGCGGCCGGTGTTGGGCGAGGCCGAGCGCAAGTTCGTGCTGCGCCGCGAGCGTGCGTTGGTGGCGACGATCGCGACCCCCGGCATCGGCCCCGAAGTCGCCGATGCGCTCGCCGCCTTCTGCGCCGAGGCGCACAATCGCGCGGCGGTGTTCGCCCTGCTGCGCGAGGTGGCGCCCGCCGACGTGGTGCACGAGGCGGTCGCCTCCGAGGTCTCCGGGCTGACCGTCGTCTTCACCGGCAAGCTCGTGACGATGAGCCGCGACGAGGCCAAGGCGCAGGCCGAGCGTCTCGGCGCCAAGGTGGCGGGCTCGGTCTCCAAGGCGACCGATCTGGTGGTCGCGGGGGCGGACGCGGGCTCCAAGCTCAGGAAGGCGGGCGAGCTCGGGGTGCGGGTGGTGCACGAGGCGGGATGGGCGGCAATCGTGGCGATGGCAGGGTAGAGGCGATGGCGGGAATACGGCGCGTTGACCGATTGCCGTGACAGACGCGTCAAGCCATGATGGTTCGGCGCTCGTATCCCTCTCCGCTCTGCGCGTCATCGAGACTCAACACCCGGCCGACGATCGCCGGAAGAGTGATGCGATGCTGCTGCGCCGCGATGCCCGGCAGGTGTGCGGAGCCGATGTGAAGTCAGGACGCGCGCGTCGCGCGGAGCTGGTTTCCGAGCTGACGGCGGCGGACTTCACGCACGAGGCTCGCACGAACGGATGTGAGTATCCCTACGGCGGCGTCCGCACCGGACCGCCTCGATCCGTGTGAGCGCGCTGGTGCGGCCTGGTGCGCATAGCGTAGGCGCGAAGGTCGGTTATGTCGCGTTGCAGAGCGGGATGACCTGATTTCGACCGGATATACGGTGGATCGAACCGAAGTCATCAGGCTCCAGATCGAGCGTCATGACACCTCCTTCCTACCGTACGCCGCCGTTCGACCGGACCGATTACCCGTCATGCTGAAACGACGCCGACGACGATCGCGATCGTCTCGCGCTCACGCCGCCAGCGGCAGGTCCACGGTGACCGCCAGCCCGCCCCCCGGCCGGTTCCGCGCCACGATCGAACCGCCATGCGCGTGCGCGATCGAGCGGGCGATGGCGAGGCCGAGGCCGATGCCGCCGGTCGAGCGGCTGCGCGACGGATCGATCCGCGCGAACGGCTCGAACATGCGGTCGAGCTCGGCATCGGGGATGCCGGGGCCGCGATCGGCGACGCACAGCCGGGCGTGGTCCGGCGCGTGCGCGACCGACAGCTCGGCGGCGCCGGCATATTTGACCGCATTGTCGATGAGGTTCTGGACCAGCCGTTCGAGCGCGGGCCGGTCGCCTGCGATCGTCACCGGCTCGAGCGCGCCGAGCGCCACCGCCGATCCGGTGTCGCGCGCCTGCTCGGCGAGCCGCCGCGCCAGGGCCGCGATCTCGACCGGCCGCCGCTCGCCGACCGCGGTGCCATCGCGGACGAAGCCGATCGTCGTCGCGATCATCGCGCGCATCTGTTCTATGTCGCCGAACACCGGCGCGCGCACCGCTTCGGGCGCGCGCTCGATGCGGAACGCGATCCGCGCGAGCGGCGTGCGCAGGTCGTGCGCGATCGCGCCGATCATCGCGGTGCGCTCGCGCAGGAAGGCGTGGAGGTTGCGCTGCATGTCGTTGACCGCGACCGCGGCGAGGCGCAGCTCGCGCGGCCCGGCGACCGGCACCGGCGGCGCCGCGTCGTCATGGTCGAGCCGCTCGACCGCGGCGGCGAAGCTGCGGATCGGCCGGGTCAGCGCGCGCGCGAACACCCAGGCGAACGGCAGCATCGCCAGCGCCGACGCCCCGAACCACAGCGCGGTGCGCTGCTGCCAAGACGACATCAGCCGCGGCGGCGGGGTGCGCACGACGCGCCATCCGCCGCCGGCCAAATGCAGCGCCGCGACCACGGTGTTGAAGAAATAGGGCTGGCCGTGCTTGATCGGCACCGCGCCGCGCCCGCGGTTGCGGCCGAAGGGGAAGGTCTCGGACTGGTCCGCCTCGAAGAACAGCCGCACGTCCGCCGTCCCCCGGCCGAGCCCCCTGGCCAGCCGCTCGGTCAGCGGCGCCTGCGCGATCATGCCCTCGTCGATCGGCGGCGCGTCGGCGCGGTAGGTGATGCGCAGCTGCGGATTGACGCCGGGCTCGTCGGCCAGCCCGCCGGCGATCTCGCTCATCGTGTAGAAATCGGGCCGCGGCGCGGGCAGGTACATCAGCAGCAGCACCGAGATGATCTGCGCGACGACGAGCCCGCCGAGCAGCAGCCCGAGCGTCTGCCAGAAGATCGGCAGCGAGCGGAACCGCATCACGCGCGAGTCGCCGCAGGGGCCATCACGCGCCCTCGGGCCGCAGCGCGAACATATAGCCCTCGTTGCGGATCGTCCGGATCGGGTCGCCGGGACCCAGCTTCTTGCGCAACCGGCTGATCGTGACGTCGATCGCGCGATCGAACACGTCGGCGTCGGACCCCTTGGCGAGCTCGATCAGCGTATCGCGCGACAGCACGCGCTGCGAGCGGTCGAGAAAGGCGGTGAGGATGCGGAACTCGGCGTCGGTCAGCGCCATGTCGGGGTAGTTGGCGCGCGCCAGAATGCGCTCGACGAGATCGAGCGACCAGTCGCCGAAGCGGCGGCGCGGGGTGCCGGCGCCTGCGTCGGCCGGCGCGCGCTCGGCGACGCGGCGGAGCAGCGCGCGGACGCGGGCGAGCAGCTCGCGCGGATTGCACGGCTTGGCGAGATAGTCGTCCGCGCCGACCTCGAGCCCGACGATGCGATCGACATCGTCGCCCATCGCCGACAGCATGATGACCGGCGTCGCGTCGCGCGCGCGCAGCCGGCGCAGCACCGACAGCCCGTCCTCGCCGGGCATCATCAGGTCGAGCACGACGCAGTCGAAGCGGCCGCGACGCAGCGCCGCGTCCATCTCCACGGCGTCCATGGCGGTCTCGACCTCGAAATGATGATCGCGCAGGAAGCCGGCGATCAGCTCGGAAAGGTCGGTATCGTCGTCGACGACGAGCAGTCTCTGGGTGGCGGCATCGCTCATCTGCTGGTCTTCGCGGCCTCCTTGGCATGGCACGCGTCGATCGCCTGTTGGGCGGGCGAGCGCGCCAGCGTGTCGTAGGTCAGATACCCGCGATGCGCCCCGTCGAGAAGCGCGAAGCGGCTGGTCGCGACCGTCGCGAACTCGGCGCGGGAGACGGCGCGGTCGATGTCGAGATCGGCCGACGCGACGGGCTCGGGGATGTTGAGCGACGCATAGCTCCCCGCGCCATACGGCGTGACGTAATCGGCGCGCGCGCGCGCGTCCTTGCGCGCGACATGCCTAGCCTTGCGGCCGTGCGCGCGCTCGAAGAAGCCCGCGTCCGCCTGGTAGAGCTTGATCTCGGGCGCGACATCGATCTCGTAGGCGGAGACCTCCTGCGGATCGAGCTCGCCGTCGCGGTCGGTATCGATCGTGGCGAAGAAACGCCGGGCGTCGGCGACGAACTCGTCCTGGGTGAGGCGGCCGTCATGATCGGCGTCCGCCTGATCGAACCAGAACCGCATCGGATCGGCGGTGCCGTTGCTGCGGAACGGCTCGCCCGTCGCGGCGATATGGACGGTGGCGAACGGCGGTCCGCACGCGCCGTAATGCCGGCCCCTGACGACGATGTCCTGATCGTCGCCCGGTGCCGGCGGCAGGGCCGCGGGCGGCGGCGTGGCGAGCACCGCCAGGGCGAGCAGCGCGATCATTCGTGGCGAAGGGCGTCGATCGGGTTGAGCCCGGCGGCGCGACGCGCGGGAAAATAGCCGAACACGACGCCGATCAGCGCGGAGAAGGCGAAGGCGACCGCGTTGACCCCGGGCTCGAACTGGAACGGCAGCCCCGCCATCGCCGACAGCACCACGGTCGTGCCGAACGCCAGCACCAGCCCGATCACGCCGCCAAGGCAGGACAGCACCACCGCCTCGACGAGGAACTGCATCATCACCTCGCGCGCGACCGCGCCGATCGCCAGGCGGATGCCGATCTCGCGGGTCCGCTCGGTCACCGAGACCAGCATGATGTTCATGATCCCGATCCCGCCGACGAGCAGCGAGATCGCCGCCACCGCGCCGACCACCGAGGTGAGCAGCCGCGTCGTGCTCGACAGCGTGTCGGCGATCTGGCGCGTGTCGAAGATCGAGAAATCGTCCTGCTTGCCGGTCGTGATGCTGCGCCGCTCGCGCATCAGCGACGCTATCGAGCTCTGGATGTCGGCGCTGTCATAGGCGGGGTCCGCGGCGACGATGATCGCGCGGATATCCTGATTGCCGGTGAAGCGCCGCTGAACCGCCTTCAGCGGCATCAGCACGGTGTCGTCGGCGTCCTGCCCGAAGCCGGCCTGGCCGCGCGTGGCGAGCAGCCCGATCACCTCGCAGCTGACGTTGCCGACGCGCAGGCTGGTGCCGAGCGCCTGCTCGGTCGGGTAGAGCTTGAGCCGCACGGTGTTGCCGACCAGGCAGACCGCGCGTCCGGCCTGCTGCTCGGCGGCGGTGAAGCGGCGGCCGTCGGTGATCGCCCAGCTCTCGGCATCGAGATAGGCGTTGTCGATGCCAGTCACGCTCGTCGACCAGTTGGCGGCGTTGCGCACCGCGGTCGCGGTCGACTGGACCTGCGGCGAGACCGCGGTGAGGCCGGCGATCTGGCTGCGGATCGCGTCCGCGTCCGAGAGCTTGAACGGCGGCGGAGTCGCCCCGCCGCCGCGCCCGAAGCCCTGGCCCGGGATCAGCGTCAGCACGTTCGCGCCGAGGCTCGAGATCTGGGAGCGCACCGCGAGCGTGGCGGCATTGCCCAGCGTCACCATCGTCACCACCGCGAACACGCCGATGACGATACCGAGCGTGGTGAGGAACGAGCGCAGCAGGTGGCTGCGGACGGTGCGCACCGCGAGCATCGCGGTGACGCCGATCAGCCGCGTGGTGGAGACCGTGCCGGGGGGCGGGGGCGGGCGGCCCGTCATGCCACCACCTCCCGCCGCTCCACCCGGTCCACCAGGCCGTCGCGGAACTGGACGACGGTGCGTGCATAGGACGCCATCTCGGCCTCGTGGGTGACCATCAGCACGGTGATCCCCTGCTCGCGATTGAGCGCGCGCAACAGCTCCATGATCTCGATCGAGCGCTCCGAATCGAGATTGCCGGTCGGTTCGTCAGCGAGCAGCACGTCGGGCCGGGTGACGAGCGCGCGCGCGATCGCGACGCGCTGCTGCTGCCCGCCCGAAAGCTCGGCGGGCGTGTGCCCCGCCCAGTCGGCGAGCCCGACCTGGCCGAGCGCCGCCATCGCCAGCGCGCGCCGCGCGTTGCGCCCCTCGCCGCGATAGAGCAGCGGCAGCTCGACATTCTCGAGCGCGGTGGTGCGGTTGAGCAGGTTGAAGCCCTGGAACACGAAGCCGAGATAGCGTCGCCGGAGCAGCGCGCGCTGATCGCGGTCGAGCGCCTGGACTTCGTGGCCGCGAAAATGGAACTCGCCGGTGGTCGGCACGTCGAGACAGCCGAGGATGTTCATCGCGGTCGACTTGCCCGATCCCGACGGGCCCATCACCGCCATGAAATCGCCCGCCGCGACATCGAGATCGATGCCGTTGAGCGCCTGGAACGCGGCGGCGCCGACGCCATAGCGCTTGGTCACGCCGGCCAGCCGGATCAGCGGGGCGTCCATCCGGACGGCCTAGCGCTCCGCCTTGGCGAGCCGGCCGGTGACGACGTTCATCCCCGCCTTGAGATCGGGCGCCGAGACCGCGGTGACGTCGCCGTTGCTGTCGCCGACCACGACCGGGATCGCGCGGGGCTTGCCGTCGTCCAGCACGAACACCGCCTGGTGGCTGCCCCGCCCGATCCCGGTGGTCTTGTCCGCGCCCGCCTGCCCGAAGCCGCCCTTGCCCGCCCTGGGCGGGCCGCCGAGCGAGAAGGTGGGCTTCTTGGCGCCCGCATCGGGCTCGGGCTGGAAGCGCAGCGCCGCGTTGGGGACGAGCAGCGCGTCGCGCCGCACCGCGGTGACGATGCCCGCGGTCGCGGTCATGCCCGGACGCAGCGCCAGGTCTGGATTGGCGACCTGGAGCGAGGCGGTGTAGGCGATCACCGTGTTGGACGCGTTGGCCGTGCTGCTGCCCGCCGAATTGACCGTCGGCGTCGCGTTGGCGCCGAGATCGACGCGCGCCACGCTCGCCGGGAAGCTGCGGCCGGGATAGGCGTCGACCGTGAAGCGCGCGGCGTCGCCGGGATGGACGTCGCCGACATCGGCTTCGTCGACCTTCACGTCGAGCTTCATCGCCGTCAGATCCTCCGCGATCGTGAACAATGTCGCGACGTTGAACTGGGCGGCGACCGTCTGCCCCGGCTCGACCTGGCGCGACAGCACGACGCCGTCGACCGGCGCGTAGATGGTCGCCTTGGCGAGGCTGGTGCGATTGGTGCTGACCGTCGCGCGCGCCTGCTCGACCTGCGCGCGCGCCGCGGCCAGGTTGGCGATCGCGCGATCGTAATCGCCCTTGGCGGAATCGAGCTCCGTGCGCGACGGCACCTTGCCGCCGGACAGCCGCGCGACCTCCTGGTAGCGGCGATAGGTCGCGGCCGACTGGTCGAGCGTCGCCTGGTTCTGCTGCACCGCCGCCTGCGCCGCGGCGAGCTGCGCCCGGCTCTGCACCAGCGCGTCGTTGAGCCGCGACGTGTCGAGCCGGGCGAGGGGCTCGCCCCTGGTGACATGGTCGTTGTTCTGGACGAACACGTCGGTGACGATGCCGCTCTCCTCCGAGCCGACGTTGATCTGCTTGGTCGGCGTCAGGTTGCCGGTCGCCGCGACGGTGACGGTGAGGTCGCCCTGTCTGACCGGGGCGGTGGCGTAATGGACGGGCTCGCGCGTACCGAACGCGCAGCGCACGACGAACAGCAGCACCAGCACGATCGCGATCCCGATGCCGGTGCGGCGCGCGACCTGGCGGCGGCGCGTCGGGTGCTCGACGCCGAGGAAGCTGTCGATGTCCTGCTCGGGGGCGGTGGTCGGCTGGTCCATGGTCAGCGCCTCTCGCCCGGCGGCGCGTCGCCGCCCGAGGGTCCGGCGCTGGCGAGTGTCGGCAGCTCGACCGCCGCCTTCGTCCCGGGCGTGGCGTCCGCCGGCATCGGCGCCGCCTGCCAGCCGCCGCCGAGCGCCTTGTAGAGCTGGATCAGCGCGCTCGCGCGATCGGCCCGTGCGGTGGCGAGACCGTCCTGGCTGGTAAGCAGCGTCCGCTCGGCGTCGAGCAGGGTCTGGAAATCGACCAGCCCGGCGCGATACTGGCTCTGCGCGTACAGCAGCGCGCTCTGCGACTGGTCGACCGCGAGGCTGAGCGACACCACGCGCTCGCGCGTGTTGGCGAGCGCCGCCATCGCATTCTCGACGTCGCCGAGCGCGGTCAGCACCGCGGTCCGGTAACCGGCGAGCGCGGCGTCGGCGCTGCCACGCGCGCTCTCGATGCGGCCCCTGATCGCGCCGCCGTCGAAGATCGGCGCGGACAGCGCGGCGAGGATGCTGCCGGTCGAGAAGCGGCTGATGTCGCCGATCGAGGTGCCGTTGCCGCCGAGCGACCCGGTCAGCCTGAGCGCGGGGTAGAGATCGGCCCTGGCGACGCCGATCCGCGCGGTCGCGGCGGCGAGCGCGCGCTCGGCGGCGCGCACGTCGGGGCGGCGCGCCAGAACGCCAAGCGGCACGTCGGCGCCGAGCATGCGGTCGGCGACCGGCACCGGCGCGACCGCCGCCATCCGGTCGAGCATCGCCTCGGGCGAACTGCCGACCAGCACCGCGAGCGCGCTGACCGACTGGGTGAAGCCGGTCGAGAGCGACGGGATGATCGCCGCGGTGTTCTCGCGCTGCGCGCGCGCCTGGGCGAGATCGAGGCTCGACACGAGCCCGGCCTGCACCCGCCAGCCGACGATCTGCACGGTATCGTCCTGGCTGCGCAGATTGGCGCGCGCGATCCCCAGCCGCTCCTGCGCCGAACGCGCGGTGACGTAATCGAGCGCCACTTCCGCGGCGACGCTGCGCTGGGTGTCGCGCACCTGCTCGAGCGCCTGGCCCTCGTCGCCGCGCGCCGCCTCGACCGAGCGCCGCACGCCGCCGAACAGATCGACCTCATAGGCGGCGTCGAGCCCGGCATCGACGCTGGTCGAGCTGCCGCTCGTCGCGAACAGCGTCGTCGTCCCCCCCGGGAGCGCGCCGCCGGTGCCGACACCCGCGCCCGGTGCGCTGAGGATCGCGCCGCCGCCGCCCTTGCCGATCAGCGCGGTATGGCCGATCGAGGCCGAGCCGTTGAGCGTCGGGAACAGCGCGGAGCGTGCCTGGCGGAGCGCGCCGCGCGCCTGGCGCAGCCGCGCGCCCGCGCCCGCGACGTCGGGACCTTGCGCCAGCGCCTCGCGGATCAATTGTTCGAGCAGCGGATCGTTGAGCCGCGTCCACCATGACGCCAGCTCGTCGGCATCGGCGGGCGCCGCGAAATCGGGGGTGGCGGCGGCGAAGCGATCGGGCGTGCCGAGCGCCGCCGCGCCCGGCGTGCGATAGTCCGGCCCGACCGTGCAGGCGGATGTCGCCAGCAGAGGGGCAAGCGCGAGCAGCGTCGCGCCCCAGCCCGTCCGGATCTGCCCGCGCATCGTCAACAGCCCGTCCCCTGCGACGCCCCGGCGGCTCGCCCGCGGGTTTGATAGCGCTCCCCGCCGCAACTGCGAAGCCCGATCGCGCGGATGCCGCGGACGCACGGTCCCATACTTAAGGCTTTTCTTACCGCCGGACGCCTAGGACGGGCCGATGGACCTGCCGCTGATCCGCCCCAACCCGCCCCGGCTGAGCGGCATGCTGCCCGCGCTCGCCGCGCTCGAGGCATCGGGCACCTACAGCAACAACGGTCCGGTGGTGCGCCGGCTCGAGGACGAGATGACCGCGCGGCTGTTCGGCGGGCGCGGCGCGTGTCTGGCGGTCGCCAACGCGACGCTGGGCCTGATGCTCGCGCTCAAGCACGCGACGCGCCGCCAGGATGCCGGCCGGGCGCTGGCGCTGATGCCCGCCTTCACCTTCGCCGCGACCGCGCATGCCGCGCTGTGGGCGGGGCTCACCCCGCTGCTCGGCGATTGCGATCCGGACGACTGGTCGCTGTGCGCGCGCGCCGAGGAGCGGCTGCTCGTCGAGCATGGCCGCCGGATCGGCGCGATCGTCCCTTATGCGACCTTCGGCAACGCGATCGACCTCGATCGCTACGCGTGGCTGGCGCGGCGTCACGATCTCGCGGTGGTGATCGATGCCGCCGCCTCATTGGGCTCGCTCGATGGCGAGGGGCGCGGCTTCGGCACGGACGCGCCGTTTCCGGTGGTCTATTCGATGCACGCCACCAAGACCTTCGCGACGTCGGAAGGCGGCATCGTCCATTGCGCGGACGCCGCCACCGTCGAGACGCTGCGCGCGATGGCCAATTTCGGCTTCGCCGCGCCGCGCACCGCGAGCCTGCCCGGCCTCAACGCCAAGCTCGCCGAGGTGCCGGCGCTGATCGCGCTCGAGAAGCTCGGCGAGATCGATGCGGTGGCGACGCACCGCGAGGCGCTCGCCCAGCGGTATCGCCAGCGGCTCGCCGCCTTCTCGCTCCAGCGGCCGCGCGGCCACCGTCAGGCGATGCAGTTCTTCGCGGTGCTGCTGCCCGTCGCGCTCGCGGCGCATCGCATGCGGATCGTCGATCGGCTGGCCGGCGCGGGGATCGGCTCGGGCACCTATTTCAGCCCCCACCTCGCCGAGCAGCCGTATTTCCGCGAGACCTGCGCGATCGATGCGCTGCCCGTCACCGACGACATCGCCGCGCGGATGCTGGTCCTGCCGGTCACCGACACGATGACGCTGGCCGATGTCGATCGCGTCGCCGCGGCGCTGATCGCCGCCTGCGCCGCGCAGCCGCGTGTCGCGGCCGAGGTGCGCGCGACGCCGCGCGACCGCGTGGTCGGCGCGGTGGTCGTCGGCGGCGGCCCCGCCGGCACCGCGCTGCTGTGCGCGGCGGGCAAGGCCGGCCGGCTCGACGCGCTCGCCGCGGACGGGCTGGCGCTGATCGATCGCGGTCCGCGGATCGGCGCGGGGCGGCTCGGCGATTATGCGATCGCGTCGGATTCGACCGCCGAGACCTTCCTCACCGCCGACGCCGCGCTGCCGGCCGGGCTGACGCTCGCCAATGACCCGTCCGCGATCGCGATCCGCGAGCATCGCGGCGCGCTCGGCGTGCCGTTGCCCAAGGTCGGCGCCTATCTCGATCGCTTGGGCGAGGCGCTCGGCCAGCGGCTGGTCTCGCTCGGCGGCACCGTGCTGACCGGGCACGAGGTGGTCGCGGCGCAGGCGACGGCCGACGGGCTGTGGCAGGTCCGCGCGCGCCGCATCGCGGACGGGCGCACCACCGAATTGCGCGCGCGCAGCCTCGTGCTCGCGACCGGCGGCTATCAGCCCGCGACCCGGCTGGTCGAGGAGCGGGTCGCGGGGCATTCGCTGGTCGAGCGGTACGGCGGGCGGCTGATCCAGTCCGACATGCTGCTCGCCGAGGGCGGGATCGCGGCGATCGCGACGCAGCTGCCGCCCGATCGCCCCGCGCGGATCGCCATCGTCGGCGGCTCGACCAGCGCGGTCACCGCCGCGGTCCGGCTGCTCAAGGCGCCCGGCGTGCAGCTCGGGGCCGGTGGCATCGCGCTGCTCCATCGCCGGCCGCTGCGGCCCTTCTACCCGTCCGCCGATGCGGCGCGCGCCGACGGCTTCGACGATTTCGGACCCGACGACATCTGCCCGGTGTCGGGCTTCGTCTATCGCCTCGCCGGTTTCCGGCTCGAGGCGCGCGAGCTCGTCGTCCATGCGCTCGGGATCGGCGGTCGCGTCGGCGATCCGCGGCTGCGTCTGCACCGGCTGGCCGGCGGCGACGACGCGACTGCCGCGCGGCTGCTCGACGAGGCCGATCTGGTGATCGCGGCGTTCGGCTACCGCCCGCATGCGTTGCCGCTGGTCGATGCCGCGGGGCGCGCGATCCGCCTGCGCGCCGACGGGCCGATCCGCGGTGCGATGGTCGACGAACGCGGACGCGTGATCGACGCCACGGGCCGCGCGGTTCCGGGCGTGTTCGGGCTCGGGCTGGCGGCGGGTTTCGTCCCCTCGGGCGCGCTTGGCGGCGAGCCGAGCTTTCGCGGCCAGGCCAACGGGCTGTGGCTGTGGCAGAACGATGTCGGCCGGCTGATCGTCGACCAGATCCTGGCGGACGGCGCGAGCGGCGTCGGCGCGCGGCGCGCGACGGCATGACGCGCGCGGCATCGGATCCGCTCGTCAGCGTCGTCATCGCCGCCTACAACGGCGCCGCGCTGATCCGCGAGACGATCGACAGCGTGCTCGCCCAGACCATGCCGGACTTCGAGATCGTCGTGGTCGACGACTGTTCGCGCGACGAGACCGCCGCGGTCGTCGACGGGATCGACGATCCGCGCGTGCGGCTGGTGCGGGCGCCGCGCAACGGCGGGCCGGCGGTGGCGCGCACGCTGGCGATGGTCCATGCCGGGGGGCGCTTCATCGTCGGGCTCGACCAGGACGATCTGTGCGCCCCCGATCGTTTCGCGCGCCAGCTCGCCTATCTCGACGCGCATCGCGACGTCGCGCTGGTGGCGAGCACGATCCGCAGCTTCGGAAGCGGCGTCGAGCGTGGCGACGCCTATCCCGATCTCGTCGACCCGGCCGAGATCGACTGGACGCTGCAACTGGTCAATCCGCTCGCCTGGTCGAGCGTGATGATGCGCGGGGCGGCGGCGCGCGCGCTGGTGCCGTTCGAGCGCAACGCGTTCCGGTTCGCGGAGGATTTCGATCTGTATCACCGCATCCGCCGCCATGGCCGGATCGGCCGCATCGCGACGCCGCTGGTATCCTATCGCCAGCATGCCGGCGGCGCGTCGAAGACCAGCGAGGACGCGATGATCCGCGCCGCGGGCGCGGTGCTCGCGGACGTGTGGGGATCGCTGTTCGACGATGGCGGGCAGAGCGCCGGCCTGCTCCTCAGCCGTCACGCGGGCGCGAGCTACGCGCCGCCCGACGTCGCGACGCTGGCCGCGTGCGGGCAGGTGTTGTCGCGGCTCGTCGTCGAGCGCGGCCATCTCGCGCCGGACTTCGCGGCGGCGAGCGCATCGGCGCACTGGTGGCGGATCGCACGCACGGGGATCCGCGCCGGCACCTGTCGCGCCGCCGCGGCGCGCGCGGTGCGCCCCGACTTCGTGCGCGACGACGAGATCGCGCGGGGCCGGTTCGCGCGCGACCGGATGGTCGGCGCGGCCCGGCGCCTGGCGGCGTTCTGCATGCTCTGACCGGTTTGACTCGACGGGTATCCCGCGGGCATCGTGACGGCCATGAAACACTACCGGAAGCAGCTCGCCGAGCTCCAGCTCGCGATGGTCCATACCCAGCAGGCGATGATCGAGGACGGCGAGCGCGTCGTCCTCGTCCTCGAGGGCCGCGACACCGCAGGCAAGGACGGCGCGATCAAGCGCATCACCGAGCATCTCTCGATCCGCGCGACGCGTGTCGTCGCGCTGCCCAAACCCTCGGACCGCGAGCTCGGCCAATGGTATTTCCAGCGCTACGCCGCGCTGCTGCCGACCGCGGGCGAGCTCGTGATCTTCAATCGCTCCTGGTACAATCGCGCCGGCGTCGAGGTGGTGATGGGCTTCTCCACGCCCAAGCAGCAGGAGGAGTTCCTGCGGGATGCGCCCGAGTTCGAGCGGATGCTGGTCGAAAGCGGCACCAGGGTCGTCAAGATCTGGCTCGACATCGGCAAGCAGGCGCAGAAGGAGCGGCTCGAAGCGCGTCGGACCGATCCGCTGAAGGCGCTCAAGGTCTCCGATCTCGACAAGGTCGCGCAGGACAAGTGGAAGGATTACTCCGCGGCGCGCGACACGATGCTGATGCGGACCCACACGCCCTATTCGCCGTGGACGTGCGTCGCCACCGACGACAAGAAGGAGGCGCGGATCATGGTGCTGCGCCACCTGTTGCGGCAGATCGCCCCGCCCGGGATCGCCAGGGACGTCGCCGCGCCCGATCCGGCGATCCTGTTCGCGTTCGATACCGCGGCGATCGGGGATGGCCGGCTGGCCGGATAGCGTCGCGCGGATGGACCGCATCGCCTATCTGAACGGCGCCTACCTGCCGCTCGCGGACGCGCGCGTCTCGGTGTGCGATCGCGGCTTCCTGTTCGCGGACGGGGTGTACGAGGTCACCACCGTGATCGGCGGGCGGCTGGTCGACATGGCCGCGCACCTCGCCCGGCTGGCGCGATCGGCGAGCGAGATCGACATGGCGCTCGCCGAGCCGCCCGAGCGGATCGCCGCGATCCATGCCGAGCTGATCGCGCGCAACCGGCTCGACGAGGGCGTGGTCTATCTCCAGGCGACGAGGGGCGCGGCGGATCGCGACTTCCTGCCCGCGGCCGGTCTCGCGCCGACGCTGGTGCTGTTCACCCAGGCCAAGGTCATCGTCGACAACCCGGCGGCGCGGACCGGCATCGCGGTGGTGACGCTGCCCGAGCTGCGCTGGCCGCGGCGCGACATCAAGTCGGTCGCGCTGCTCGCGCAGGTGCTCGCCAAGCGCGCGGCGGCGGATCGTGGCGCGCAGGAGGCGTGGCTGGTCGAGGACGGGCTGGTCACCGAAGGCGCGTCGTCGACCGCATGGATCGTGACGAGGGAGGGCAGGCTGGTGACGCGTCCGCACAGCGACGCGACGCTCGCCGGCGTGACCGCGCTGGCGGTGGCGGCGCTGGCGGAGCAGCACGGACTGACGATCGAGCGCCGCGGCTTCCCGGTGGGCGAGGCGCAGGCGGCGGCGGAGGCGTTCGTCAGCGCCGCGTCCAGCCTGGTGCTGCCGGTGGTCTCGATCGACGGCGTGACGGTGGGCGACGGCCGGGCGGGGCCGCTGGCGACGCGGTTGCGCGCGCTCTACCTTGAGTTCGCGCGGGCCTGAAGCGCATCCATTCCACCCGTTCGTCGACACGAGCGGGCGGGGATCCAGGGTCTACCCGCCCTTCGCCCGCGGCGGCACCCGCCCGGCGAACGCGTCGTCGAGCATCTTCGCCAGCCGCAACCCGCCGCGCAGGATCTGGCGGCGTATTACCGGGATCAGCCGCTCAGTCGCCGCCTCGTCGAGCCCGGCATCGGCCGGCGCGGTCGGCGGGCAGGCCGGTGCCCGGGTCGCGGACGGATAGACCGTGTCGCGCGCGATCTGCCAGCTCTGCCGTGCCCAGTCGACGACCGCGCCCGCCTGGATCGCGGCGATCCCGGCGGGCGTCACGCCGGCGAGCAGGCCCACCGCGCCCGCGGGCGCGGCCGAGATCGCGCGATCGGCGAGCAGGCCGTCCCAGGTTGAATGGAGATTGCTCGGCATGATGCCGTAATGGATCTTGAGCTTGTTGCCGCCCTGGTCGCCGTCGCGCTCGGCGACGTGGAGCGGCTGATGGACGTCGCCGACGAAATGGACCAGGAAGGCGAGCGCCTGCAACCGCTCGCGGGAATTGAGGTGGGTATCGGCCAGCAGCCGCTGGTCGCGCGCGATCTGCGCGGTCACGCAATTGCCGCCCGCGCACGCGGATTTGGGATCGAACGGCGTGCAGACGTCGAAATCCTGGAAGTGCCAGGCATAGGCATAGCTGAACCGGTCGCCGAGCGTCTTGATGCAGTCCGGCCACACCGCCGCCTGCGCGATGGTGCGCGCGGGACAGGTCGGCGTATCGAGCAGCCGGGACTGGCGGAGCAACCGGTCGATCCCGGCGCGGGTGTGCGGCGTGACCGCGATGTACGCGATCCGGGCGACGGTCTGATGGCCATATTCCCACCACGCCGCGGCGGGCGACAGCGGGAGCAGCAGCGCGGCGAGCGGCAGCAACAGGCGGATCATCGTGTCTCGGTTCCCCGGCGAAGGCCGGGGCGCATGCCCGGGCGTCGAACTGGACCCCGGCCGTCGCCGCGGAGCGCAAGGTCTATCCGATCTTCCGGCGCGGCCGATTGCGGTCTTGCAATCACGAGAAGATCGCGACCTCCGCCGCGCGGCCATCGCCGGCGGTGCCGCGGTACATTCCCGGCGTGTTGAACGCCCAGCGCGCCTGGCCGTCGGGAGTGAGCGCGATGAAGCCACCCTTGCCGCCAAGCGCGCCGAGCTCGGCGAGCAGATCGTCGGCGACGGCCTCCAGTGCGGCGCCGGTCAGCCGCAGCCGCGCGCAGAACTCGTGCGCGAACGCCAGCCGGATGAAATGCTCGCCAGAGCCGGTGCAGCTGATCGCGGCGGCACGATCGTCGGCATAGGTGCCCGCGCCGATCAGCGGCGAATCGCCGATCCGGCCCCAGCGCTTCGCGGTCAGCCCGCCGGTCGAGGTCGCCGCGGCGACATGGCCGGCCGCGTCGCGCGCGATCGCGCCGACGGTGCCGTACTTCATCCCCGAATCGAACGCGCCGCCCGGCCGTGCCTTGATCTCGTCGAGCTGGCGGCGGCGTTCGGGGCGTGCGAACCAGCCGGGCGCGGCCTGTTCGAGGCGCTGCTCGCGCGAGAAGGCGTCCGCTCCGGCGGCGGAGAGCAGGACGTGCGGGCTCCGCTCCATCACCGCGCGCGCCAAGCTGACCGGGTGGCGCGTCGCGGTGACGCCCGCCACCGCGCCGGCGTCGCGCGCGCCGCCGTCCATGATCGCGGCATCGCATTCGACGTTGCCGTCCCAGGTCAACACCGAGCCGCGTCCCGCGTTAAAATGCAGATCGTCCTCCAGCACCGCGACCGCCGCCTCCACCGCATCGAGCGCCGCG
This sequence comes from uncultured Sphingomonadaceae bacterium, assembly GCA_964245815.1. Classification (GTDB taxonomy): domain Bacteria; phylum Pseudomonadota; class Alphaproteobacteria; order Sphingomonadales; family Sphingomonadaceae; genus Solisphingomonas. Next base: position 29,090 of record CAXTNX010000037.1, read on the forward strand.
CCCTGCGCGCCGAGGACCGCCGAACCGGCGACGAGCGCGGCATGCAGCCCGGCGCTCGCGCCTTCGGCCTCGGCACGTGCGAGCGTCGCGGGCGTCATCGATCCCGCGCCGCCATGGATCATCAGCGTCCAAGCCAACGCGCTCTCCTTCATCGTTCCCGCGCACGCGGGGACCCCGCTGCCTTGACCCGTTGCGGGCGAGCCGCGCAACAGAAGAAGCGGGATCTCCCGCCTGCGCGGGGATGACGAGGGCGGTCGGGGGATGGCGGCGGAGACGGGGATGACGGTGGCACGACCGTCCCGGAACGCCTATAGGAGCGCGGACGCAAACATCGAAGGCTTCCCATGTCTCTCCGTCCATGGCGCGACATCACGCGCCGGCAATGCCGCCAGATCATGGTCGGGACCGTGCCGGTCGGCGGCGACGCGCCGATCACCGTCCAGACGATGACCAACACGCCGACGGAGGACGTGCGCGCCACCGTCGACCAGATCCGCCGCTGCGAGGAGGCCGGTGTCGACATCATCCGCGTGTCGTGCCCCGACGAGGCGTCGTCCGCCGCGCTCCGGCAGATCACCCGCGCCGCCAGGGTGCCGATCGTCGCCGATATCCATTTCCACTACAAGCGCGCGCTCGAGGCCGCCGACAACGGCGCGGCGTGCCTGCGGATCAATCCCGGCAATATCGGCTCCGCCAGCCGCGTCGCCGAGGTGGTGCGCGCCGCCAAGGCCAATGGCTGCGCGATCCGCATCGGCG
>CAXTNX010000038.1:0-27740 GCA_964245815.1 uncultured Sphingomonadaceae bacterium
CGTCGCCGCGGATCACGTGCGTCACGCCCATGTCGTGATCGTCGACCACCACCGCCAGCATATAGGTCGGCGTGCCGTCGGAGCGGAGCAGCACCATGTCGTCGAGCTCGGCGTTGCGCACCGTCACCGGCCCCTGCACGACGTCGTCGATCGTCGTCTCGCCCCCGGTCTCCGCCTTGAGCCGGATGACGAACGGCGTGCCGTCCGGCGCCTCGGCGGCGTCGCGGTCGCGCCAGCGTCCGTCGTAGCGCAGCGGCAGCCTGGCGGCGCGCTGCGCGGCGCGCATCTGGTCGAGCTCCTGCGCGGTCGCGAAGCATTTGTACGCGCGTCCCTGCTCGAGCAGCTGGAACGCGACCTCGGCATGGCGGCCGGCGCGCGCGGACTGATAGACCTCCTCGCCGTCCCAATCGAGGCCGAGCCAGCGCATCCCGTCGAGGATGGCGCCGATCGCCGCCTGGGTCGAACGCGCGCGATCGGTATCCTCGACGCGCAGCAGGAACCTGCCGCCGGTCCGCCGCGCCCACAGCCAGTTGAACAGCGCGGTCCGCGCGCCGCCGATATGCAGGAAACCGGTCGGCGAGGGGGCGAAGCGCGTCACCGCCGGGGCGGTTGCCGGGGTCGCGACCGGCGTCGCCGAAGAGGTCGTGTCGTCGCCGCTTGCGCCCACGCGCGCTTCCTTCAGACTGGGATCATGGGGGATATCGCGCGGCGACCTAGCATGGCGACCGGGGGGCGGCAAACGCCGCGCTTCCGCGTGTCCGCGCACGGGCTGATCGAGGGAATCGAACGGTGGCTGGAGGCTGAGCGCGCGCAGTTGCCGCTGTGGATCCCGGTCGGGCTGATCGCCGGGGTGGCGGCATGGTATGCGCTGCCCGACGAGGCCGCGTGGCGCGGCTGGCTGTGCGCCTGCGCCGCGCTCGCCGCACTCGGGCTGGGCTTCGGCGGCGGGGGACGGCTCGGTCGGGCGATCGCGCTGTTCGCGCTGTGCGGCGCGCTCGGCTGCGCGCTGGTCTGGTGGCGGGCCGAGCGCGCCGCGGCTCCGCGGCTCGAGCGCGCGCAGGTGATCGGCGTCGTCGCGCGGATCGAGCGTGCCGAGCCGCTGCCGGCGAGGGCGGCGGTGCGGCTCCTGCTGGCCCCGGCCGGCGCACCCGGATTGCCCGCGCGGGTCCGCGTCACGGTGGATCAGGACAAGGCGCCGGCCGGGCTCGCCCGCGGCGCGATCGTCCGGCTGCGCGCGCGGCTGGTGCCGCCGCCCGCCGCCGCGGTGCCCGGCGCCTACGACTACAGCGCGATCGCCTGGTTCGACGGCGTCGGCGCGTCGGGCAAGGCGCTCGATCCGGTGACGATCGTCAGCGCGGCGCCACGCGGCGGCCCGGCGGAATGGCTGGCATCGGCGCGCACCGGCTTGTCCGCCCACATCCAGGCGCGGCTGCCCGGCGGGGCGGGGGGCGTCGCCACAGCGCTCGCCACCGGCGACATGGGCGCGGTGACGACCGACGACAACGACGCGTTCCGCCGCTCGGGGCTCGCGCATCTGCTGTCGGTGAGCGGGCTGCACCTGACCGCCGCGGTCGGTGCGACGATGGTGCTGGTGCTGCGCCTGCTCGCGCTGAGCCCATGGCTCGCGCTGCGCGCGCCGCTGCCGCTGGTCGCCGCCGGCGCGGGCGCGCTCGCCGGGATCGCATACACGCTCCTCACCGGCGCCGAGGTGCCGACGGTGCGATCGCTGATCGCGGCGCTGATCGTGCTCGCCGGCCTCGCGCTCGGCCGCGAAACCGTGACGCTGCGGCTGGTCGCGACGGGTGCCACGATCGTCGTGCTGCTCTGGCCGCAGAGCGCTGCCGGGGCGAGTTTCCAGCTGAGCTTCGCCGCGATCCTCTCGATCGTCGCGCTGCACGAGCTGCCGTGGGCGGATGCGACCTTCGCGGCGCGCGACGAGGCACCGGCGCGTCGTGCCGCCCGCGCGCTGGGCGAGCTGCTGGTCACCGGCCTCGTCGTCGAGATCGCGCTGATGCCGATCGCGCTGTTTCATTTCCACCGCGCGGGCTTCTACGGCGCGGTCGCCAACATCGCGGCGATCCCGCTGACGACCTTCGTCATCATGCCCGCCGAGGCGATCGCCCTGCTGCTCGACACCATCGGCCTGGGAGCGCCCGCCTGGTGGGTGGCCGGGCTGGCGCTCGGGGTGCTGCTGTGGCTTGCCCACCATGTCGCGGTGCTGCCCGGCGCGGTCGCGCTGCTGCCGACGCTCGGCTGGCACGGCTATGCGTCGATCGTCGCGGGCGGCTTGTGGCTGGCGCTGTGGCGGACGCGGGTGCGGCTCGCGGGGCTGGCGCCGATCCTCGCCGGCGTCGCGCTGATGGCGGCGGCACGGCCCGCGGACCTGCTCGTCACCGGCGACGGCCGCCATGTCGCGCTGCGGACACGCGGCGGCGAGGTCGCGCTGCTGCGCGACCGGACCGGCGACTATGTACGCTCCGCGCTCGCCGAGCTGGCGGGCCGCGAGGGGGATGCGGCGCTCGCCATCGAGGACCTGCCCGAGGCGCGCTGCGGTCCGGACACCTGCGCGGCGACGCTGGTCCGTGGCGGCCGCATCTGGCGCCTGCTCGCGACGCGCAGCCGCTATCCGGTCGATCGCGGACCGTTTGCGGCGGCGTGCGCGACGGCCGACATCGTGGTCAGCGACCGCCGCCTGCCGGGCTGGTGCCGGCCGCGCTGGCTCAAGGCCGATGCGACGCTGCTCGCCCGCACCGGCGGCCTCGCGATCTGGCTCGATACACCGCGGATCCGGAGCGTCGCCGCGCGACAGGCGGGACATCCCTGGGCGATCGTGGCGCCGCGACGCGCTGCCGACGGACGGTGGAGCCGCCGCGCCGCCTCAGGACGTCGTCCGCCCGCACGGCCCTAGCGCCTCGAGCACGAAGCCATAGTCGGCGCGCGCCTGCGCGGCGTCCTCGGGCGCCTGATCGGCGACCGTGTCGTCGGGCAGGGTCGCGGGCAGGCCGCAGGCGAGGCGATACCAGGGCAGCGTGTCGCGCGCCGGCGGTGCCGCCGAATCGTCGACCATCTCGGCGAGCGACACCGACCAGCGCGGCTGCTCGCCCGGTCGGCGCAGCACGCTCAGCGACACCGGGCGGCCATTGGCTGTCTTGAGGAAGATCTGGGTCTCGCCCTCGCCCGGGATGCTGCCCGCGACGTGGAAGGCGTGGCCGACGCCGGTGATCGCGGGCGGCGCGTCGGGCATGACCTTGGCGGCAAGGATCGCGCGGAGGCGCGCTTCGAGATCGGGCGACCAGGCGAGCGCGCCCCCGCGCGAGACGAGCTGGAGCGTGTCGGGCTTGCCCGGCAGCGGCCGGGCGAGCAGCACCAGCCGCTGCTTCTTGAGCTTGGGTGGGCGATTCGTTGCAATCAGCGGGACGTCGGAGATCCACGCGACCCGCGCCGGCAATCCGCCGACGCCTGCGATCAGGGTCGCGACATCGCCGGTCAAATAGAAGCGCGTCAGGCCGGGCGGCAGGCCGGCGACGTCCGCATCCTTGAGGCGCACCGCGTCGCGCACCGTCACGACGACGGCCACCGATGCTGCAAGTGCGAGATCGGCGAGATCCGAATAGGCGGGAACCATGAACCCGTCGGTATTTGGGATTGTCTGAGCAGATGCCGCACCTGCGAAGAGGGAAACCGACATCGATGTCAGCAAAGCTAAAGTCCTGATCCTGCTCATGATCGTCGTCCACTCCCCGTCGGTGTTGCGATACGCGGTCTCGATTGCGGCCGCCATCCGCGCCGAATTGCTGACCTGCCGCAAAGGTTGGCGACGGCGCGCCTTTGGGGATGGACAGGACCCGCATCGCTGCATAGCATGATGGAACGGTCAGGGGAGCCGGCCCGTGTCGCCTTGCTGCGCCCGGCCGGTTCATCCGACATGCCGTAGCCTTTCGACCCCCCACGGAGTGGCTCGCTTTAATGGCCTATGTCGACCAGAACCAGAGCAAGGAAAAGACGGTCGCGTTCATCATAACGCTGATCATCATGGTGGCCGTCGGCTACGCACTCGTCACCGGCCTCGCCTACAACGTCATCAAGCATAAGCTGGAGGACATGAAGGTGATCGACGTGCAGGACCAGCCGCCGCCACCCCCGCCGCCGCCGCCGCCGCCCAAGGAGCAGCCCAAGCCCGAGGTGCCGCCGCCGCCGACGACCCCGCCGCCGCTGGTCCGCTCGTTCGCGCCGCCGCCGCCGATCAACACGGTGACGACGCTCAATCCACCGCCGCCGCCCCCGCCGCGACCGGCCCCGCCCGCCCCGGTGGCACCGCCGGCACCCCCAGCACCGAGCCAGGCCACCGCCGCGAAGGTCCGGGGCGATCCCAACTTCGGCATTACCGACGACGATTATCCGGTGGACGCGCAGCGTGCCGAACAGCAGGGCGTGACAAGCGTCAGCTACGATGTCGGAGCCGATGGCAAGGTGACCAACTGTGCGATATCGTCTTCAAGCGGCTCCAAGTCGCTCGACGATACGACATGCAAGCTCATCACGCGGCGGGCGCGATACACGCCCGCGAAGGATGCGGCCGGGACCGCGCTCTCATCGCATCTGTCGAAGTCAATCCGCTGGGTGCTTCCCAAGAACTGATGGTGCGCGGCATCCAGGCGCCGACGTCCATCATCACCTGTCACTCCATTCCTAGTTCGAGGAACCGACGACCATGACGACCCCCACCGCCGCCGCCGCCGGCTCCAACCCGTACGGCCTGATCCCCGCGCTCAAGGAAGGCGGGCTCATCTCGCAATCCGTGTTCACGATCCTGGTGCTGAGCCTCGCCATCTCGATTTTCATCCTCTTCGCCAAGTGGTTCGAGCAGCAGCGCATCCTCAACCAGGCGAAGAAGGTGCGCGCCGGCTTCTGGTCGGCGCCCAACCTGCGCGACGCCGCCAACAAGCTCGACAAGAACTCGGCCTATCGCCAGATCGTCGATGACGGCCTGCTCGCCGAGGACCAGCATGTGAAGCTGACCGATCCGATCGATCAGCACGAGTGGATCTCGTCGTCGATCTCGCGCTCGACCGCGTCGATCGGCGCCAAGCTTTCGGGCGGCCTGCCCTTCCTCGCCACCGTCGGATCGGTCGCCCCGTTCGTCGGCCTGTTCGGCACCGTGGTCGGCATCTACCGCGCGCTCATCAAGATCGGCGCGTCGGGCAGCGCATCGATCACCGAGGTCGCCGGTCCGGTCGGAGAGGCGCTGATCATGACCGCGCTCGGCCTGATCACCGCGGTCCCCGCGGTGCTCGCCTACAACTGGCTGCTGCGCCGCAACAAGGTCATCATGGAGAACCTGGTCGCCTTCGCCAACGACATCCATGGCTACATGGTGTCGGCGGGTGCGGTGCGCCCCGCCTACGGGCTGACCAAGACCGGCCAAGCCAAGGTCGCCACCACCGCCTCGGGCGTGCAGACCACCAAGGTCTGAGGATGCGGTGCGGGTGTCCGGCCCGTCCGGACACCCTCGTCACGGCCCGCCCGGCCGCCACGATGCCGCGAACCCGCGGCCAGTAACGAAGTGGAATGAACGCGCATGTCGATGAGTGTGGGCTCCGAAGGCGGAGACGACGCCCCCATGTCGGACATCAACACGACGCCGCTCGTCGACGTCATGCTGGTGCTGCTGATCATCTTCCTCATCACCGTGCCGGTCGCGATCCAGACCGTGCCGCTCAAGCTGCCGACGGTCCGCAACGAGGTGACCGAGACCAAGCCCGAGAACGCCAACCTGTCGATCAAGAGCGGGCCGGGCGGAACCTGCGAGGTGTTCTGGAACCAGGAGAAGGTCACGTCGCAGGAGCTCGTCGATCGCTCGGTCGACAAGCTCAAGACCGAGATCGCCAAGCAGGGCGGCCCCGATGCGCCCGGCCTGGAATTGCCCGAGGCGCATATCCGCGGCGATGTCGATACGCCGTTCAAGTGCGTCGGCGGCGTGGTCACCGCGCTCCAGCGCGCCGGCTTCGCCAAGGTGGGATTCATCTCGCAGCCCAAGCCCAACGGCGAAGAGTGACGTCCGCGTCTTCCGCCGTCACGCGCGCGACCAAGGAGTAGATTAGAATGGCAATGGCCGCAGGTACCGCCGAAGGCGAGCCGATGATGGACATCAACACGACGCCGCTGATCGACGTCATGCTGGTGCTGCTCATCATGTTCATCATCACGCTTCCGGCGCAGACGCATACCGTGAAGCTCGATCTGCCGGTCAACGCGCCCAACAATACGCCGCCGCCGATCGATCCGGTCAAGAACTCGATCACCACCAACGCGGCCGGCCAGATCTTCTGGAACGGAACGCCGTGCGACGTCGTGACGCTGCGCCAGTATATCGATCTCACCAAGAACATGAACCCCGAGCCCGAGCTGCATCTCCAGCCCGACGCCAACACCCGCTACGAGGTGATCGACACCATCCTCGCGACGGTGAAGAAGGCGCAGGCCGAGAAGTTCGGCTTCGTCGGCAACGAGCAGTATTCGAACGCGTTCTAGCGCCGACGTCGGAAGCGGAGACATCCGCGCCGCGCCGTGACGTGCGGCGCGGTCGTCGAACATTGGCACGGCGCGCTATCTGAGTGCGGGGCTATTCCAGCCCGCCGGTCTTATCGTCGTCCCAGCGAAAACTGGATCTTACGGTTCGGCGCGCGCTCCGCGTGGGGCGATCCCAACCCTCGCGGAACCGTTGCAAAAGTCCGTCGCCACGAACCCCTCGGTGGACTCTTGCAAACGTCTCACGTTCGCAGGGATGACGAAGATCGGTGGCGACGGTTTCAGCGGCTTCCTTCCCGATCGCGTTGCGGCACCGCGACACGGTCGGTATCGCTGATCGCGCTGGTTTGGTTGCTGGCGCCGCATTAAGATAGGACACGCGCGGCGTCGTTGCCAATGGCGGCGATCGCAACCCGATCGGCGAGGCCCGGGGGCCGGGTCTATGGATCGCCAGGGCGGTGTCGGCGATCCGGCGGGCACGCTCCGGCAAGGCGCAGCGGCTCGTCGAGGTGCCGTATTTCCAGCCACCGCGCGACTTGCCGAACGATGCGGATTGGGCGAAGGCGCCCCGCTGACAACCCGGATGACCTCACCACATGACCGAAATGAAGCCGTTCGACTATCTGTCGCCGCGTCAGCTTGAGGTCACACCCACGACGATCCGTCGGGTGCAGCTGATCGGCGGCTGCCTGTTCGACAGCTGGCCCTGGGCGCTCCAGGATCTCCATCCCGCCGAACGCTTCGACACGGTCGTGTTCGACCACGGCAATCCCGGGCCGCCGCCCGCGGACTGCGATCTGCGCATCGTCCAGGTGCCGCTGCGCGTGATCTGCGGCGACTGGACGACGATGCCGCTCGGTATCGAGGACGAGAAGCCCTGGGCCGACCTGCTCGTTTACGCGCGCTACGCGATCTCGCAATTTCTCGGGAACGTGATGACCGGGGCGGGTGGCGTGCCGACATTCGTCCTGAATTACTTCGTGCCGCAGCAAAACCCTTTCGGTCGCTTGTTCCCACGCTACGATCTGCGCAACCCGGTCTATCTGGTCGAAAGCTTCAACCGCCTGCTGGACGACGTCGTCGGGCAGCATTCCGGTGCGTACGTGCTCGATGCGGATCGCCTCGCGTCGGTCTATGGCCGGCGCTACTTCCAGGAGGACGCGTTCTGGCTGACCGCGCACAATGGCCTGATCCACGACGTCGACTGGCATCGCGACAAGGATCGGCTCGAGCCCGAGGAGCCGCTCTCCGCGCGCTACGATCATGATACGCGAAGCCTCGTCAGGCTGCTGTGGCAGGAGGCGGTGGCGATGCTGCGGACGATCGGCGGCACCGACCGGGTCAAGCTGGTCTGCGTCGACCTCGACGATACCTTGTGGCCGGGCGTGCTCGCGGAGCAGGGCGAGATCGATCCCGGCATGGTCGAGGGCTGGTCGATCGGTTTCGCCGAGGCGTTGACCATCCTGCGCAAGCGCGGCGTGATCCTGGCGATCGTCAGCAAGAACGACGAGACGTTCATCGAACAGGCGTTCCCGCGATTGTTCGGCGCGCGGCTGAAGCTCGACTGGTTCCCGATCCGCAAGATCAACTGGGACCCCAAGCCCGACAACCTTCGCGAGGCGATCGCGGAGGCCAATGTGCTGCCCGAATCGGTGTTGTTCATCGACGACAATCCGGTCGAGCGCGCGCAGGCGCTGGAGGCGATCCCGGGTCTGCGCGTGCTTGGCGCGCCGCATCTCGACTGGCGGCGCATCCTGTTGTGGAGCGCCGAGTTGCAGGCACCCTCGGTCACCACCGAATCGCTCCGGCGCAACGACATGATCGCCGCGCAGGTGCGGCGCGAGGAGGCGCGGGCGGCGGTACCCGAGGGCGATTTCCTCACCAGTCTGGAGGTCACCGTCGGGTTGGGCACGATCGCGTCGTCCGACCATCCGCGCTTCGCGCGGGCGTTCGAGCTGCTCAACAAGACCAACCAGTTCAACACCACCGGCCGGCGCTGGACGCAGGACGAAGTCGAGCGCTTCTTCGCCAAGCGCGGACACTGGGCGTTCGCGACCGCGGGCGACAGGTTCACGCAATATGGTCTGGTCGCGCTCGCGCTGGTCCGCGGCGACCGCATCGAGCAGATGGTGATGAGCTGTCGCGTGTTCGGGCTCGGCGTCGAGCAGGCGCTGGTCGCCGAGGTCGCGCGCCGCGCGGCGGGCCGCCCGCTGAGCGCGCTGCTCCGCAAGACCGATCGCAACGGCCCGTGCCGCTCGGTGTTCGATCGCCTTGGCTGGCGGCGCGAAGGCAAGCTGTGGTTCGCGGGCGAACCGCCGGCGATGCCCGCGCACGTCACCGCCCTGCCGGCCTGAATCGCGGCGAGGGTCGCGACGAGGCTGGCGCTCGCGTGCGCTTCCCGCCATCGTCGGCGCATGAAAACCATCGCTCTCGCATCCGCCGCCGCGCTGCTGATCGGCGCGGCTCCGCCTTCGCCCGATCCGGCCCGGCTGCACGACACGATCGCCACGCTGGTCGGCTTCGGGACCCGGCACACGGCATCGACCGTCACCGATCCCCGGCGCGGCATCGGCGCGGCGCGGCGCTGGGTGACGGCGCGGTTCGCGGCGATCGGGCGGGCGTGCGGGGGCTGTCTCGCGGTCGAGACGGTGGGACGCACCTTCACCGGGCCGCGCGCGCCCGTCGGCGTCCGCGTCGAGGACGTGTTCGCGCTCCAGAAGGGCAGCGGCGATCCCGACCGCGTCGTCATCGTCCAGGGTCATATCGACAGCCGCGTCAACGACGTCATGGACGCGGTCACCGATGCGCCCGGCGCCAACGACGACGCCTCCGGCGTCGCGCTCGTCATCGAGGCGGCGCGACTGCTGTCGACGCAGACGCATGCCGGCACGATCGTCTATGCGGTGCTGTCCGGAGAGGAACAGGGGCTGTGGGGCGGCACCCTGCTGGCCGAGACCGCCAGAGCGCGCGGCTGGCGGGTGGCGGGCGTGCTCAACAACGATATCGTCGGCAACACAAGCGGCATCGGCGGCGAGCATGTCGATACCGCGGTGCGTGTTTTCTCCGAGGGGATCGAGGCGGCCGCCGATCCGGACGCGGTCAAGATGCAGCGCACGATCGGCGGCGAGGACGACAGCCCGTCGCGCGCGCTCGCCAAGGCGGTGCTGGATGTCGCGCACGCCGATCCGGCGATCGGGCTGGAGGTGATCGCGGTGCGCCGACCGGATCGCTTCCAGCGCGGCGGCGATCATATCCCGTTCCTGGAGGCGGGCTATCCGGCGGTCCGCTTCACCGAGGCGACCGAGAATTACGACCGCGAGCACCAGACCGTGCGGACCGAGAACGGGCGCCGCTATGGCGACACGCTCGAGTTCGTCGACTTCCCCTATCTGGCGCGGGTCACCGCGCTCAACGTGGCGGTGTTGCGGCGTCTGGCGGAGGCGCCCGCCGCGCCGGCCGGCGTCTCGATCGCGGGCGCGGTGAGCGACGATACCGCGGTGACATGGGGTCCGGTCCCGGCGGCGGCCGGCTATCGCATCCATTGGCGCCGCGCGGACGGGTTCGCGTGGACGGACAGCCGCGACGTCGCCGGCGGAACCACCGCGCTGTCGCTGCCGCACGTCAACATCGACGATCATGTGTTCGGCGTCGGGGCGCTGGCGAAGGACGGATCGGAGAGCCTCGTCACCTTCGCCAGCGTGCCGCCGCGCCCCGCGCCGGGCGCGGTCAAATGAGCCGATGCACGTCCTGCTGACCGGATCGGCGGGCCCATGATCCAGGCCACGCCGACCGCGTGCCGGGCTTTCGCAGCGAGGCCGCCTTCGCCGTGGCGTCGGGCGCGACGCGCGATGGCGCGCGGCTGCCTTTCGCGCACGATCCGGGCGATGCCCCGTCGCCGGCGCCTGCGGTTGCGCCCTCAGCGGCATCCCGGCCTCCGCTCGGATGACGGACCATGATTGAACGCGTGCATGTCCGTGCCGCCATCCTGTTCCTGCTCGGCGTTCCGTTCGCCGCATTCCTCATCGTCGCGGCGTTCCCCTGGGGCCTGGTCGCACGCAGCGGGCTGGATCTGCTTGCCGGTGCGATCGGGCGGCCGGTGACGGTCGGTGCCGCGCGGCGGCTCGACTGGTTCGGGCTGGTGCCGACCATCGCGCTCGACGACGTGACGATCGGGCAGCCCGCCTGGCAGGGCCGTGGCACGATGGCGCGCATCGCGCATGTCCGGCTGACGCTGCCGGTGCTGCCGCTGCTGACCGGCCGCTTCCACCCGCACCGGATCGATCTCGACGGGGTGCGCCTCGCGCTGTTCCGCGCCGCCGACGGCCGTGCCAACTGGAACGGGGACGGGCAGGGCGGTCCGCCGCAGGGGACGCGCCTGACGATCCGCGACGGACGCTATCGGCTGCGCGATCTCGGGCGGCAGGTGCTGCTCGCCGGCACGCTGGTCTCCGACGCGACACACGGTCTCGTGATCGACGGCAGCGGCACGTTGCGCGGCCGCCCGCTGCGTGTCGCGGCGACGGGCGGTGCGCGTGGCGCGGCCGATCCGACACGTCCCTATCCGTTGCGGGTCGTCGCGCGCTCCCCGCTGGTCGCGATGGCGGCGCAGGCGATCCTCGCCCGGCCGCTCGACCTGCGCCACTTCACCGCGCGGGTCGTGGCGTCGGGACGCGACCTCACCCATCTCGACGATCTCGTCCAGGCCGGGCTGTTTCCCAGCCAGGCGTTCCGGCTTGCCGGCGCGGTGACGCGCGACGGCCCGCGCTGGCGGATCGCCGGGCTGAACGGCGCGGTCGGGCGCACGACGGTGACGGCGACCGTCACCGTCGTTCGCGCCGACGGGCGGACGCGGGTCGACGGGCGGGTCGATGCGGGCGCCTTCGACTTCGCGGACTTCGTCTCGGACGCGCAGCGTGCGCGTGCCGACGCGCGGCTGGCGGCGGTCGGCCCGCGCCTGCTGCCCGAGACCTCGATCGATCTGGAGAAGATGGCGCGCCTCGACGGCGTGCTGCGCTTCCGCGCCGCGCATCTGCTGACCGGCGCACTATCGCCGTTCCGCAGCCTCGCGACGACGGTCACGCTCGATCATCGCCGGCTCGCGCTCGACCCCCTCGATGCCGGGCTCGTCGCCGGCCGCATGACGGGACGCGTCACGGTCGACGACACCGATGCCCTGCCGCGGCTCGGGATCGACACGCGGATCGGCGGATCGACGATCCAGGCGCTGCTGCTCAAGCGCGGTTCCATCCGAGGCCCGCTCGACGCGACCATCCACCTGGCGGGACGCGGTGCGACGTTCCGCGCGGCGATGGGCGCCTCGTCCGGCCGGATCGGCATCTGGGTGCAAGGCGGTACGATGCGGCGCGACTATGCGACCTTCGTCGGCGGCGATGTCGTCAGGAGCGCCGGCGCGGTGATCGGCGGCGGCGGCGCACGTGTCGCGCTCCGCTGTCTCGTCGGCGTGCTCGAGGCGCATGACGGCCGTCTGGTCCCGGCGCCGCTGACGATCGACAGCGTCGTCTCGCGCGCCGCGGCGAGCGGGAGCATCGATCTTTCGAACGAACGGCTCGATCTGACTTTCACCGGCCGCTCGAAGCAGCCGGCGCTGTTCCGGTCGACCACGCCGACGCGGCTGTTCGGCACCTTCCTCCACCCGCAGGTCGACATCAGGCCGCCACGTGCCAAGGATCGCGCGGGGAGCGGGCTGCTCGACCGCGTCGGCACCTTCGTCAATGGCCTGCGTATCCGGAGCGACAGGCCCGGCGACGCGCCCGCGCCGGACGCGGATTGCGGGGCGCTCGCGCACGCGGCGATGCGGTGAACACCCATCAGCCGTGGCCGCCCGACCGGGAACACCCCGTTGAGGCTCCACAGCTAGAGCGGCATTTGTCGAACCCGGTCCAGGTGATACGCGGCGGCCTCGCGAACCTCCTGGCTGCGCGTGACGTCCGCCCAGCACCAGATGGCGACGCATACGCTCTGAAGATCGGCGAATAGCGCGACGAGCGCCGCATCCGCGTCCTCGAACCGCGGCCATGCCTCGGACGGCAGGCCGGCGATGTCCTTCTCACGCGGACCGACGCAGGCGTCCTCGAAATCGATCCAGACGGGGCCGCACCCGCCGACCAGCAGATTGCCGAGATGCGCATCGCCGTGCAGCGCGGTCCAGGCGCCCGCTCGGGCTTCGACCTGGCGGCGCAGGCGGCGATAGTGCGCCTTGAGCAGATCCCGGTCGTTCCCGGGCAAGGCGGCACAGGCGCGATCCTCGACGAGGACGCGCCAGCATCGGTCGAGCGTCTCGGTATAGGGCGGGAGCGCGGCCGCATAACTGCGCAGACCGTCGTGAACCGCGCCGAGCGTGGCCGCCGCGAGCGGCGTATCGCTCTCGTCGGCGGTCCGCGCGTGCGTCAGATACGGCCAGAACGTCACGACCTGCGAGCCGACGACATGCGGTCCCGCCAACCGCGCCGCCAGAGGCGCGACGATCGGAGTGCCGCGCGCCGCGAGGTGCCGCGCGACCGCGATCTCGCGAACCGCCCGGAGAGACGCGCGCTCGATCGGCTCGGCGGATTGGACCCTCGCCACCAGAGCGAGCGGCGAGACCATGAGCGTGGTATGATGCGCCGCCTTCAGCAAAGCCGGGGCGACGTCGCCCAGGCCGAGCGCTCGACAGATCGCACGGACCGCCGCGATCTCCTCGGCGAGGGACACGCGCGCCATCGTCAATCCAGCGGCACGCCGGCCTTGATCGTCCGCAGCACCTTGCCCTGCATCGGCAGGCCGTCGAACGGGGTGTTGCCCGCACGCCCGGGAAGTTTGAGCGCATCGATCCGCCAGGGCGCGCCGTCGTCGACCAGAATCAGGTCGGCGGCGGCGCCGACCGTAAGCGTGCCCGCGTCGAGCCCGAACAGCGCCGCCGGCGCGCTGGTCAGCAGCGCGGCGAGGCGGGGCAGCGAGACGCCCGCATCGCGGACCAGCGCCAATGCCAGCGCCAGCAGCGTCGCCGCGCCCGCCATCCCGGGCTCGGCGGCCGCGTAAGGGAGCCGCTTGGCCTCGGGTCCGCGCGGATCGTGCGCCGAGCAGATCAGGTCGACCGTGCCGTCCGCGACCGCGGCGATCGTGCCCAGGCGATCCTCCTCGCAGCGCAGCGGCGGGGAGAGGCGCGCGAAGGTCCGGAACGGCCCGATCGCCTGGTCGGAGAGCAGCAGGTGCGCGGGCGTGACACCGCAGGTGACGCGCACCCCCCGGCGCCTGGCGGCGCGTACCAGATCGAACGCGGCCGCCGTCGAGAGTTGGCGGAAATGCAGGCGCGCACCCGTCTCCTCGGCCAGCGACAGGTCGCGCGCCACCGCCATCGCCTCGGCGATCGCGGGCGCGGAGGCGAGGCCGAGCCGGGTCGCGGTCTCGCCATCGGTGGCGACCGCGTTGCGGATCAGCCCGCCATCCTCGGCGTGCGCGATCACCACCATGTCGAGCATCGTCGCATAGGCCAGCAGGCGATGCATGAGACCGGCATCCGCGATCCAGTCGCGTCCGGTCGCGACACCCACCGCGCCGGCGCGGCGCATCAGCGCGAGCTCGGCAAGCTCGGCGCCCGCCAGCTTCCTGGTCGCCGCGGCGAGCGGGACGACGCTCACCGCATCGCGCGGGAAGGCGATGGCCTGGCGGACCAGCGCGGGCTCGTCGAGCGGCGGCGACTGGTCCGGCATCAGCAGCGCAGTGGTGACGCCGCCCGCCGCGCAGGCCACCGGATCGATCGCGAACTGGCCGACATCGACGAGACCGGGGAGGATCAGCGCGCCCCGCGCATCGGCGACGATGTCGGATCGCCGGAACGTGCCATGCTCGATATCCCCGACCGCCTCGATCCGCCCGTCGCGGACCAGCACGCCGCCCTCGGTGACGGTGCCGGCGAGCGGATCGACGATGCGGCCGTTGCGGATCGCCAGGGTCGCGGGGGCCGGCGCGGCGCTCATCCCCAGCCCTCGACGCCGCGGTCTCGCCGGGTGAGCACGTCGAGGCATGCCATGCGCACCGCGACGCCCATCTCGACCTGCTCGGTGATCGCCGAGCGGTCGAGATCGTCCGCCACGTCGGAAGTGATCTCGATGCCGCGGTTCATCGGCCCCGGGTGCATCACCAGCGCGCCGGGCGCGGCGCGCGCCAGGCGCTCGCGGGTCAGGCCGAACAGCGCGTGATACTCTCGCGACGAGGGCACGAACGCGCCTTCCATCCGCTCGACCTGGAGGCGCAGCATCATCACCACCTCCGCGCCGTCGAGCGCCCGGTCGAAATCGGTGAAGGGCGTCACCATCATCCGCTCGATCGCGGGCGGCAGCAGCGTCGGCGGCGCGACGACGCGGACATCGGCGCCGAGCAGGGTCAGCGCGAGGATGTTGGAGCGCGCCACGCGGCTGTGCAGCACGTCGCCGCAGATCGTCACCACCGTGCCCTGGATCCGCCCGACGCGGCGGCGGATGGTCAGCGCGTCGAGCAGCGCCTGCGTCGGATGCTCGTGACGCCCGTCGCCGGCGTTGAGCACCGGGCAATCGACCTTGTCCGCGATCAGCGCGACCGCTCCGCTGGCATCGTGGCGGATGACGATCATGTCGGGACGCATCGCGTTCAGCGTCACCGCGGTGTCGATCAGCGTCTCGCCCTTCTTCACGCTGGACTGCGCGGCGTGCATGTTGACCACGTCCATACCGAGCCGCTTGCCCGCGATCTCGAAGCTCAGCAGCGTCCGCGTCGAGTTCTCGAAGAAGGCGTTGATCTGGGTGAGCCCGGCGAGGCGATCGTCATGCTTGGCGGTGGCGCGATTGAGCGCGATCCACTGCTCGGCCTCGTCGAGCAGGAAGCCGATCTCCCACGGCCTGAGCCCGGAGATGCCGATCAGGTGGCGGTGCGGGAACGGATGCTTGCCCTCCGGGACGGCGTGCGGGCGTGAGGCGACCTCGGGCATGAGTAGGCGTCCTATCGGCGGGGCGGGGTGGGGGCAAGGTAGGGCTTCGGCTCCCCACCTTGTGAGCGTCACCGCACCGTGCGGGCGTCACCGCGGCCTCCGATCCGTCATCCCGGCGAAGGCGGGACGTTCGCGTAGTGCGGTTGAGGCGTCTTATGACGGGTTGGCAGCGATCGCGCTCTGTGAATGTATCGCGAGTGACGGGTGCGATGCGACTGACCGGCGGTCGGGTTAGCGACCTCCGGCCGGGTCGTCGCGTCAGGGGGTTCGATCTGCGGCGCGAGCGAGGTTCCAGCTGGTCAGGGTGAGCCGCATCGCGGCCTCGTTGCGCAGGATGCCCATGAACCGCATGCGGGGAGCCCATAGGATCTCGTCAAGGCGCCGAATACGCCGTCGCGCCTGCCGCGGATGCGGCCGATCAACCTGTTGCGCGGGTGCTGGCGTGCCGTCAGGCCCTGTTATTCTTAGCATTGTGCTGGACGCGGTGCGGATCGCGCCGTCGATGAGTCAAGCTGTTCCACCTTAAGCGGCCTGGCGAGTCGACGAGCCGGCGATGGCGCCGCGCCGGATGCTGCAGATAGCGATCGAGACGTTACCCAAACACGTGGTGGCCGGGCTACGCGGCGAGCATTGCGGGACCGCGCTGACCGAGCGTATCGCGACGGTGGTCGAGCACGAGCTCGCCGTCGCGCATTGAAAATCAGGGACGGAACGCGTACCTGGAACCTACCGCACGGCCGACGGGCCGCGCTGTTTGATCCTGGCGGCGGCGGAGATAAGAACAGCGGAAACCGCGCGAGGCCCCGGGCGACCGGGGCCTCGTTCACGTCCGGCGATAGCCAAGCCGGCCTCCCCGGAACCGCGGGCTGCCGGTCGTCGCCCGCGCCGTAATCCATCACCACCGGAAAGGCGCGGGGGCTTGAGGTCGCCGCCGATCGCGCCGGCCGGCGTCATCCAGCCCTTGGCGATCAGTTCGTCGACGGTGGTCGCGACCAGCCCGTGGCGCTGCATGTCGCGCAGCGAGGGCTGGATGGCGCCGCAGCGGCAGCCCCCGCCGCGCGGCGGGAAATGGATGCTCCAAGCCGGGGAGTCGACCGGCCGATGATCGGCTTGTCGTCGTCCAGGAGGCCCACAACCGATGCAGCTGTCGCGTCGGGCTGTCTTTGACGGCGTCGTACACGGAGAATCCAGTCGTTCGGCGGGCCACGGATCGTATGCGCGCGCGGTCACACCATCGCATCGATTGCGCCCTGCAAGATGTACGCCGCCGCCATCTTGTCGACCAGTTCGGCGCGGCGCGCGCGCGTCGTGTCGGCGGCGATCAGCGTGCGGGTGACGGCGGCGGTCGACCAGCGTTCGTCCCACAGCAGGATCGGCAGCGCGAGCGGCGCGAGGTTGCGGGCGAAGGCACGGATCGCCTGGGTGCGCGGCGAATCGCTCGCGTCCATGTTGAGCGGCAGCCCGACGACCAGCCCGGTCAGCGCCTGCCTGGCGACGACCGCACGCAACGCCGCGAGATCGGCGCCGAACTTCGTGCGTCGCACCGTCTCGGCGGGCGTCGCGATCGTCCAGTGCGCGTCGCAATAGGCCAGCCCGATCGTGCGCGTGCCGACGTCGAGTCCGGCGAGCCGGCCGCGTCCGGGCAGCGCCGCGCGGAAGGCGGGCGCCGCGATATGGATCATCGCCTGCCCTTCTCGAACGTCGCCAGCCGCCGCGCGGCATCGGCGCGGATCGCCGCCCAGAACAGCGCGTAGTCGAAGACGTGATAGTTGTTGCCCGGCAGCACCGCGCCGCCGAAGCCCGTCGGCGGATCGCCGATCGAGAGAAGCCCGTCGGCCCGGCAGCGTGCGCCGACCAGCGCGGGGGTGAGCGTCGCGCTCGCATAGTCGGGCGTCGGCACCAGCGTACCGGGGTTGACGGCCGCCCGCGAGGCGCCGCCTGCGGTGCCGCTCAGCGGGTCGACGCAGAGCGGCACCGTCCCGGTCCGCATCGCGCCGGTCAGCCCGCGGCTCGCATCGTAGAGCGCGCGCTGCTGCGAGGGATCGGCGGGCTCGGCGAAGCTCTCCCAGCCCAGTACGCAGCGCGCCTCGTCGGGCGCGGTGCACGCGGGCATGCCGAGCGCGGGCAGGTCGGCGCGCGTCGACACCGGCCAGCCGACCAGATAGGCCGCGACGACGCGGCGCGCCGTGCCGCCGCCCGCGATCCGCTCGGCGAGCAGGCGCATCAGGTGGAGGCTGCCCTGGCTGTGTGCGGCGAGGACGATCGGCGCGTCGGGCGGGATCTGCGCGACGAACGCATGATAGGCGCGCGCGACATCCGAGTAGGCGAGATCGAGCGCGCGGGTGGAATCGGGACCGGCGGCGAGGAAGGCGCCGATCGTGGCCTGCCGATAGCGCGGCACCCACACCCGGCCGACGCCCGAGAAGGCGCTGGCCTGCGAGCGGACCAGCACGCGGGCGCGGGCGTCGGCGTCCGGATCGTCATAGGGCGCGTTCCAGCGGCCCTTGTCGAGGAAGGTGGTAGGCGGCACGAAGAAGGTCTCGGCATCCCCGCGCAGGCTGCGCGTCATGCCGGGCGGAAGCCATTGCGCCGGATCGTCGCGCATGTCCGGCCGCGCCAGCCACGCGCGTGGACGCATGTAATCGGGCGCGCCGGCGGCGGGTGGCGCGACATAGGGCGCGCCGGGCACGAAGCGCGCGCGCATGATCGCCTGAGGGAAGAGCGTCCAGCAGATGCCTGCGATCAGCACGAGCACGATCAGCGTGGCGAACACGTAGAGGAAGCGGCGCGCGAGCAAGGCAGGGCCTCCGATTGGCGGACGGCGTTGGTAGCGCGGGCGGCCGCCGACCGCCAGCGAGGTTGATGCGCGCGCGCCCCGATGCTAGCCGCCCCGCATGGCAATCGATACCGACACCGTCCGCAGGATCGCCGGTCTCGCGCGCATCGCGATGAGCGATGCCGAGGCCGCGGCGCTGGTGCCCGAGCTCAACAACATCCTCGGCTGGATCGCGCAGCTGGGCGAGGTCGACACCGCGGGCATCGAGCCGCTCGCCGCGGTGATCCCCAACACGCTCAGGCTGCGCGACGACGTGGTGACCGACGGCGGCATCCGCGACGCGGTGCTCGCCAACGCGCCGCAGGCCGAACATGGCTTCTTCGCGGTGCCCAAGGTGATCGAGTGATGGACCGACCGCTCAGACCCGTCCGTGCCGAGCGAAGTCGAGGCCCGGCCTGGGATCGGAGGCGCCCTTGGCTGCGCTTGGTCGACCCTTCGACGTCGCTCGGGGCGAACGGGTCTGGAGGAGTGGCATGAGCGATCTCACCGCTCTCGGCGTCGCCGCGATCCGCGACGGGGTGGCGGCGGCGCGTTTCTCGGCGCGCGAGGTGGCGGATGCGTTTATCGGCGCGATCGAGCGCGGGCGGCCGCTCAACGCCTGGCTGGTCGAGACCCCCGATCACGCGATCGCCGCCGCCGAGAGCGCGGACCGCGCCCGCACCCTGGGCGAGCTGCTGCCACTGTCGGGCGTGCCGCTGGGCATCAAGGACCTGTTCTGTACCAGGGGCGTGGCGACCACCGCCGCGTCCGGCATCCTCGACGGGTTCGTGCCGCAGTATGAATCGACGGTCAGCGGCAAGCTGTTCGCGGCGGGCGCGGGGATGCTCGGCAAGCTCAACATGGACCAGTTCGCGATGGGCTCGTCCAACGAGACCTCGGCGTTCGGCACCGTGCTCAGCCCATGGAAGCGCAGCGACGGCGGCAACGCGACGCTGACGCCGGGCGGCTCCTCGGGCGGCTCGGCGGCGGCGGTGTCCGCGCGCATGGCGCCGGGCGTCACCGGCACCGACACCGGCGGCTCGATCCGTCAGCCCGCCGCGTTCACCGGCATCACCGGGATCAAGCCGACCTACGGGCGCTGCTCGCGCTTCGGCATCGTCGCCTTCGCCTCGTCGCTCGACCAGGCCGGGCCGATGGCGCGCGACGTCAGGGATTGCGCGATCCTGCTCGAGGCGATGAGCGGCTTCGATCCGCGCGACGCGACCTCGCTCGATCTGCCGGTGCCCGCGTGGGAGGCGTCGCTGTCGGGCGATCTCACCGGCAAGCGCGTCGGCATCCCGAGGGAGTATCGCGTCGACGGCATGCCGCCCGAGATCGAGGCGCTGTGGGAGCAGGGGATCGCCTGGGTGAAGGAAGCGGGTGCTACGATGGTCGAGGTGTCGCTGCCGCACACCCGGTACGCGCTGCCGACCTACTATATCATCGCGCCCGCCGAGGCCTCGTCCAACCTCGCGCGCTACGACGGCGTGCGCTACGGCCTGCGCGACCTTCCCGACGGCGCCAACCTCCAGCAGATGTACGCCGCGACGCGGGCGGCGGGCTTCGGCGCCGAGGTCAAGCGGCGGATCATGATCGGCACCTATGTGCTGTCGGCGGGCTTCTACGACGCGTACTTCACCAAGGCGCAGAAGGTCCGATCGCTGATCGTGCGCGATTTCGAGCAGGCGTTCGCGCACTGCGACGTGCTGCTGACGCCGACCGCGCCCTCGGCGGCGTTCGGGCTCGGCGAGAAGTCCGCCGATCCGATCGCGATGTACCTGAACGACGTCTTCACCGTGCCCTCGTCGCTCGCCGGGCTGCCGGCGATGTCGGTGCCGGGCGGGCTCGACGCGCAGGGGCTGCCGCTGGGCCTCCAGATCATCGGCCGCGCGCTCGACGAGCAGGGCGTGCTGAACGCCGGGCTGGCGATCGAGCAACGCTCGGGGTTCGTCGCGCGGCCGCGGACATGGTGGTAGAAATATGCGTCGCTCAGGGCGAACCGACGGTTCGATTGGATTGGCAAGATGACCGACTATCGCATCCAGGGCATGACCGGCGAGTGGGAGGTCGTGATCGGCCTTGAGGTTCATGCCCAGATCACCTCGCAGGCCAAGCTGTTCTCGGGCGCCGCCACCGCGTTCGGCGCCGAGCCCAACAGCCAGGTCAGCCTGATCGACGCGGCGATGCCGGGGATGCTGCCGACGCCCAATCGCGAGTGCATCCGCCAGGCGGTGCGCACCGGGCTTGCGGTCGACGCCCGGATCAACCCGTGGTCGCGGTTCGATCGCAAGAACTACTTCTACGCCGACCTGCCGCAGGGCTATCAGATCAGCCAGTTCTTCCACCCGATCGTCGGCGAGGGCAGGCTCGCGATCGAGCCCGAGGGCGCCGGGCCCAAGACGATCGGCATCGAGCGCATCCATGTCGAGCAGGATGCCGGCAAGCTGATGCACGACCAGCATCCGACGCGCTCCTATGTCGATCTCAACCGCTCGGGCGTGGCGCTGATGGAGATCGTGTCGAAGCCCGACATGCGCTCGCCCGCGGAGGCTGGCGCATATCTGCGCAAGCTGCGCGCGATCCTGCGCTATGTCGGGTCGTGCGACGGCAACATGGAGCAGGGCTCGATGCGCGCCGACGTCAACGTGTCGGTGCGCAAGGTCGGCCAGCCGTTCGGCACGCGGACCGAGACCAAGAACGTCAATTCGGTGCGGTTCGTCATGCAGACGGTCGAGTACGAGGCCAGGCGCCAGGTCGAGGTGATCGAGGACGGCGGCACCATCGTCCAGGAGACCAGGCTGTTCGATCCCGACGCCAATGGCGGAAAGGGCGCCACCCGATCGATGCGCTCCAAGGAGGACGCGCACGACTATCGCTACTTCCCCGATCCCGACCTGCTGCCGGTCGTCCTCGATGGCGCCTTTATCGAGGCGGCGCGCGCCTCGCTGCCCGAGCTGCCCGACGCCAAGCGCCGGCGCTACGAGGACGGCCTTGGGCTCTCGGCCTACAATGCCGATGTGCTGACCGCGGACGTCGAGACCGCGATGTGGTTCGAGGCGATGCTCGGCGAGGGCGCGCAGCCCAAGGCGGCGGCGAACTGGATTACGTCCGAGCTGTTCGGCGCGCTCAACCGGCTCGGCAAGGACATCGGCGCGAGCCCGGTCTCGCCCAGGCAGGCCGCCGGGCTGATGGCGCTGGTCTCGGACGGTACGCTGTCGGGTAGCCTCGCCAAGCAGGTGTTCGAGGTGATGCTCGAGACCGGTCAGGACGCGGCGCTCGTCATCGAGGAGCGCGGCCTCAGGCAGACCTCGGATACCGGCGCGATCGAGGCGGAGATCGCACGGGTGCTCGCCGCCAATCCCGACAAGGTGGCGGACTATCGCGGCGGCAAGGACAAACTGTTCGGCTTCTTCGTCGGCCAGACGATGCGCGCGATGGGCGGCAAGGCCAATCCCGCCGTCGTCAACGATCTGTTGAGGAAGGCGCTGGGGTAGTCGGTGGCGCCGAAGCCAACCCGCCGCCAGGACAGGCTGCCACGCCGTTGTCCTACAGCACCACCCCGAACGTCAGGCTCATAGCGTAGGTCTGGCGTTCGCCCGCATCCAGCGTCACGACACCGGGCTTGTCGGCGAAGTCGCCGGTGAAGCCCTCCTCGTCGGCATGGCTGTGCCACGGCTCGATGCACAGGAAGCCCGCGCCGGGCTTGGTCCAGATGCCGAGCATCGGCATGCCGGGCCAGTCGGCGCGTACCCCGGGCCGGCCTTCGACGCCGAACCAGAGGCCGCGGCTGCGCGGCGCGTCCCACACCAGCGCGTCCTCGGTGAACAGCCCGTCATGGAGGTGGATCTCGCTGCCGTGGACCGGAGTCGGCCGCGGTCCGGGCGCGATCAGGCCGTCCGAGGCGATCCGTCGCAACGGCCCGGGCTGGGCCGCGTCGAAGCGGATGAAGTGGTGCTCGCGCGAGGCGGTGCCGGTGCCGGGCAATGGCCAGCGCAGCGCCGGGTGGAAGCCGAAGCCGACCGGCATCGGCTCGTCGCCGCGATTGGTGACGGTCGCGGTCGTGGTCAGCGTCGCGCCGTCGAGACGGTGCGCGACGTCGAGGTTGAAGGCGAACGGATAGGCGACGCGGGTCGCGTCGCTGTCCTCGAAACGATAGGTCGCCGCGCTATCCGATCGATCGATCAGCGCGAAGACATGGTCGCGCGCGAAGCCGTGGCGGCCGAGCGGATGCCGCACGCCGCCGAAGTGCGCACCGCCGTTGGTGACGCCGACCGTCGGGAAGAGGATCGGCGCCCGGCTCTTCCACCAGCGCGGATCGCCGTCCCACAGCCAGTCGCGACCCTGCGCGTCGACCACCGATTGCAGCTCCGCGCCATGATCGGAGACGGTGACGGTGAGGTCGGCCGAGCGCAGCGTCGCGGGCGTCGTCACGTCAGTCGTCCTGATCGTGGGTGGTGCCGCCGGTGCCGCTGGTCCCGCCCGGCGCGCCCGGGTTCGCCATCGGTGATGTGCGCTGCTTGGCGACCGCCGGCTCGCTCGCGTCCTCGAGCTTGCGCAACGCGTCGACATCGACCTCGATTGGCGCCGGGGCCTGCTGCTGCCTGTCGTCCTGTGCCATGGTCGGTCTCCTTCCGCGTCGACAACGAGCGGCCGTCGATGGGGGTCCGGACGCGATTGCCGGGCGCGGCGTCGCGGCATAGCGTGGCTGAGGAAGGGGAACTCGCATGCGACCGAAGACTATGACGGCCATAGCTGCTCTGGCTGCCGCGGTACAGGCCGCCGCCTTGCCGCCGCCGCCGTACGCGATCGCGCGGATGGGCAGCGCGATCGACGCGGCCGAGCGCGTCGGCACCAAGCGCGCCGGCACGATGTGCCTCCCGAACGGCTCGATCCGATGGGGCGATGTCGCCGGCCTCTCCGCGATGGACCAGCGCGAAATCGTGGAGGACGCGTTCGAGGATGCCGGCGTCGCGGTGACGCCGCTCGGCATCGGGGCCGACCATGCCGCGCGGCTGCGCGGCACCGTGCGCGCCGCGCACTTCTCGATGTGCGCGCGGCACTGGCTGGCGGGCGGCTCGAAGGCGCTCAGCGGAGCGGCGATGATGAGCGTCGAGTGGCGGCTCGAGGCGGCGGACGGCGCTCCGGTCGTTGCCCACGCCAGCGACATCGCGCGCGAGATCGATGCGAGCCATGCAGCGCCTCTCGGCGCGATCTACCGGCTGCTGCTCGGCGATGCCGCGCGCGATGCGGCGGCATGGCTGAAAGGGCATTAGGAGAGCCGACGCCTGCCCTTCACCGCGACGCGCGCCGCACGCAGCATCCTTGCCCTCGGGCACATGGCTGGTATAGACGCGCGCCGACCGGCGGCTCAATGGCTTGCGGGCGTGGCGGAACTGGTAGACGCAGCAGGTTTAGGTCCTGCCATCGCAAGATGTGGGGGTTCGAGTCCCTTCGCCCGCACCAGTCCCTCCGCCCCGGGGCCGTGCCGCCTTGACCGATCAACGCAATAGAAAGCCGATCATGCAGACTGTCGAGACGCTGAACGAGGGCCTCAAGCGCGCCTACAAGCTCACCATCCCCGCCGGCGAGATCTCCGCGCGCGTCGATGCGCAGGTCGGCAAGGTCGCGCCGACGATCCGCATGCCCGGCTTCCGCCCCGGCAAGGTGCCCGCCAATCTGGTGCGCAAGATGCACGGCCCGGCATTGCGCCAGGAGGCGTTGCAGGCGGCGGTGCAGGAGGGCGTCCAGTCGACGCTCGCCGAGCACGGGCTGCGCCCCGCGATCCAGCCCCAGGTCGAGCTCGACGAGGCGTATGCGGATGGCGGCGACGCCGAGGTCTCGATCAGCCTCGAGGTGCTGCCCGACGTGCCCGCGCCGCAGATCGACGCGCTGGTGCTCGAGCGGCTGACCGTCGCCGCCGAGGATGCCCAGGTCGACGAGCAGATCGGCAAGATCGCCGCGCAGTCCAAGCGTCACGAGGCGGCGCCCGAGGATCATCCCGCGACCGCCGGCGACCTCGTCGTGATGGATTATGCCGGCACCGTCGACGGCGTCGCCTTCGATGGCGGCACCGGCGAGGGCATGTCGGTCGAGCTCGGTTCCGGTCGCCTCATCCCGGGTTTCGAGGACGGGCTCGACGGCGTCAGGGCCGGCGAGGCGCGCGACCTGAACGTCACCTTCCCCGAGGACTACCCCGCCAAGGAGCTGGCCGGCAGGGCCGCGGTGTTCGCGGTCACCGTGACCGAGGTCAAGGTGCCCGCCGCGCAGACGATCGACGACGCGTTCGCCGCCCAGCTGGGCTTGCAGGATCTCGACCAGCTCAGGGGCCTGATCCGCGGCCAGATCGAGCAGGAGCTCAACGGCCTGACCCGCACCCACATGAAGCGCAAGCTGCTCGATCAGCTCGCCGCCGGCCACGACTTCCCGGTACCGCCGTCGATGGTCGACGCCGAGTTCCAGCAGATCTGGACCCAGCTCGAGCATGAATCGACCCACGAGGCCGATCCGGCGGCGGCGATGGCCGAGCTCGAGAAGGACCGCGACGATTACCGCGCGATCGCCGAGCGGCGCGTGCGGCTTGGCCTGCTGCTCTCCGAGATCGGGCAGGCCAACGGCATCGACGTGACCGGCCAGGAGATGCAGCGGCTGGTCGCGCAGGCCGCGCAGCAATACGACCCCAAGGACCGCGAGCGCTTCGTCCAGTACGTCCAGCAGGAGCCGATGGCGGCGGCCCAGCTGCGCGCGCCGCTGTACGAGGACAAGGTCGTCGACTTCCTCTTCGGCAAGTCCGAGATCACCGATCGCGCGGTGACGCGCGAGGAGCTGGAAGCGGCGATCGAGAGCGAGGACGGCTTTGCCAGCGGCACGCATGTCCACGAGCATCATGACCACGACCACGACCACGACCACGACCATGACCACGACCACGGTCATGCGCACGACCATCATGAGCACGAGCCGGCGGCCGTCGCGCCGGTGAGCGCCGAGGAGCCGGCCGCCGAGATCAGGAAGCCCTCGCGCAAGGCGAAGAGGGCCGAGACGGTCGATGCCGAGCCTGCCGCCGAGCCGGCGGACAAGCCCAGGGCGAGGCGCGCACCCCGGAAGGCGGCGGAGGAAGCTTAACCGCTTGGTGAAAGCCTGCCGCTAACCCTCCGCACGATCCGAGCGAAGTCGCGGGGCCGCTCGATACGGAGCGTGGCTCGACTTCGCTCGGCATGAACGGATGGACGAGGGAGTCAGTCGCAGGTGTCGCACCCCCCACGCATCGCCGTCCTGCTGCCGTGCTACAACGAGGAAGCCGCGATCGCACAGACGGTCGCCTCGTTCCGCGCCGCGCTGCCGGGCGTCGCCGTCTATGTGTACGACAACAACAGCAAGGATCGCACTGTCGACTATGCACGCGCGGCGGGCGCTGTCGTGCGGACCGAGCGGATGCAGGGCAAGGGCCATGTCGTCCGCCGCATGTTCGCCGATATCGACGCCGACATCTACGTCCTCGCCGACGGCGATGCGACCTATGACGCGACGGCGGCGCCGATGCTGGTCCGGCGGCTGCTCGACGAGCAGCTCGATATGGTCGTCGGCGCGCGCCGTTCGGAGGTCGAGCTCGCCTATCGCCGCGGGCACCGGTTCGGCAACGCGCTGCTGACGGGCATGCTGGCGCGCCTGTTCGGCCGCAGCTTCTCGGACATATTGTCGGGCTATCGCGTCTTCTCGCGCCGTTTCGTCAAGAGCTTCCCGGTGCTCTCGGGCGGCTTCGAGATCGAGACCGAGATCAGCGTCCATGCGCTCGAGCTGCGCATGCCGGTCGCCGAGATCGCCACGGATTACGGCGCGCGGCCGGAGGGATCGGCCTCCAAGCTGTCGACCTATCGCGACGGCTGGCGCATCCTGACGACGATCCTCAACCTCTTCCGCACGGAGCGGCCGGTGCTGTTCTTCGGCATGGCCGGCCTGGTGCTGGTGCTGGTGGCGGTGATCCTCGCCGTACCGCTGATCGCGACCTACCTGCAGACCGGGCTGGTGCCGCGCTTCCCCACCGCCATCCTGGTGACCGGCCTCGTCATCCTCGCCTTCCTCAGCGTCTTCTCGGGCGTGATCCTGGATACGGTGACGCGCGGCCGGCGCGAGATGCGGCGGCTCGCCTATCTCCAGCTGCCGGCACCGGGCGGCGACGACCCTTGAAGTCGCCCTGCCAAGCGCCGATGTTGCCGCGGCTGAGGGCAGAAGGACCATCCATGAACACCCCCGATTTCGCCGACACCACCGCCGGCCTCGTGCCGATCGTCATCGAGCAGTCGAGCCGCGGCGAGCGCAGTTTCGACATCTACTCGCGCCTGCTCCGCGAGCGCATCGTCTTCGTGAACGGCGCGGTCGAGGATCACATGGCCTCGCTGATCGTCGCGCAGCTGCTCTTCCTCGAGTCCGAGAACCCGAAGAAGGACATCTTCATGTACATCAATTCGCCGGGCGGCGTCGTCACGGCGGGCATGGCGATCCATGACACCATGCAGTACATCCGCCCGCGCGTCGGCACCGTATGCATCGGCCAGGCCGCATCGATGGGCTCGTTCCTGCTCGCGTCGGGCGAGCCCGGCATGCGGATCGCGCTGACCAACGCGCGCGTCATGATCCACCAGCCGTCGGGCGGCGCGCAGGGCATGGCGTCCGACATCGAGATCCAGGCCAAGGAAATCCTGCGCATCCGGCACCGGCTCAACACGCTGTACAGCAAATATACCGGCCAGCCGCTCGAGGTGATCGAGAAGGCGATGGACCGCGATCGCTTCCTGGAGGCGGACGAGGCCAAGGATTTCGGGCTGATAGACGAGGTGTTCGACAAGCGCCCGATGCCGGTCGATGGCGAGAAGGCGCCGGTCTGAGCCGCGGACGGCGGCAGCCGGAGACCTACGCCGCGCGGGCGGTGGCGAGAAGGCCATTGCCCGACGGTGCCAAGCGGTTAGGATGCGCCGCTGCAACGAGGTCGCCCACGGGGCGGCCGTGAAGGACGATCTATGACGAAATTGACCGGCGGCGACAGCAAGAGCACCCTCTACTGCTCGTTTTGCGGGAAGAGCCAGCACGAGGTGCGCAAGCTCATCGCCGGCCCGACGGTGTTCATCTGCGACGAGTGCGTGGAGCTGTGCAACGACATCATCCGGGAAGAGACCAAGTCCGCGCTGGTTTCCAAGCGCGACGGCGGCGTGCCGACCCCGCAGGAGATCTGCGACGTGCTCGACGCGTACGTCATCGGGCAGAAGCAGGCCAAGCGCGTGCTGTCGGTCGCGGTGCACAATCATTACAAGCGGCTCAACCACGGCGCCAAGGGCGCGGACGTCGAGCTCGCCAAGTCGAACATCCTGCTCGTCGGCCCGACCGGGTGCGGCAAGACGCTGCTCGCGCAGACGCTGGCGCGCATCCTCGACGTGCCCTTCA
>CAXTNX010000039.1:0-26529 GCA_964245815.1 uncultured Sphingomonadaceae bacterium
GATGGCGCGAGTGACGGGACTTGAACCCGCGACCTCCGGCGTGACAGGCCGGCGCTCTAACCAACTGAGCTACACCCGCGCATGTCCGGGTCCCCGGCTGGCGGGGTGGGCGGGCTCTAAGGGAGGGTCCTCCGCCTGTCAAGCGATGCCGGCGGGTCCCTCGTCATCCGCCGGCCGCGCCGCGAGCGTCCCCGATTCGAACAGGAAACCGGCGATGTCCGGGCGTCCCGCGGCATCGAGCACGGTGCGGCTAATGATGAGCAGCGGCACCGCCAGCACCGCGCCCGCCGCCCCCCACACCCATCCCCAGAAGCTCAGCGCGACGAGGATCAGCAGCGGGTTGATCGTCAGCTTGCGCCCGACGATGGTCGGCGTCACGACGTTCGCCTCGACCAGGTGGAGCATCACGAAGATCGCCGCCGGCGCCGCCGCCGCCCAGGGCTGGACGAAGGTCATCAGACCGCCGAGCAGCAGCAGGCAGGCCGCGCCGATCGGCCCCACATACGGCACGTAGTTGAGCAGCGTCACCAGCCCGCCCCACATCGCCGGCGTCGGCAGGCCGAGCGCCCAGGCCGCGGCGGTCACTACGCAGCCGAGACACACGTTGATGATGGTGATGGTGGCGATGTAGGACGAGGTCGCGTCGACCACCTCCTGGATCACGCGCGCCAGCGTCATCGCCGAGGAAAAGCTCGATCGCCGCATGATCGTGTGGCGGCGCATGTTCGACCAGCCGGCGAGGAAGAAGAAGATCACCAGCATCGCGAACACGAACTGGATGATCGCGAACGGCGCCGAGCTGGTGAGCAGCGACAGCAGCGAGTTGGGGGTCTCCAGCGTCACGATGCGCGAATGCGCCGCCTTTGTCAGCGCGACGCTGTTGGCCATCTCGTCGATCGACTTGTTGAGGCTGGCATAGACCTCGATCAGCGGGCGGACCGTGGTCTTGATCTGGCCGATCCGCTGGGGCAGCAGCGCCACCCAGTTGGTCGCCGGCACGACGATCGCCGCGATCGCCAGATTGGCGATGCCGACGAAGAACACCAGGCACAGGAACGCCGCCGCGCCCGACGGCACGCGGCGCCGCTCGAGCCATTCGAGCAATGGCACCAGCGCGACGGCGACGACCAGCGCCGCGGTGGTCGGCAGGAAGAACTCGGCCCCCGCCTTGAGCGCGAACGGAAGCGCCAGGACGAACAGCAGGCCCATCACCAGCGTCAGCGAGGCGAGCAGCCGGTCGCGATGATAGGGCACCGTGCCGCCCGCCGCATAGGGATCCCGGGAGCGATCGAGCGGCCCGTCCATGTCGCGCTGCGCGGCGCCGTCGCGGTTGTCGCGGCTGGTCGGCTTGTCCATCGCAGTCCCCGCGCCCGCGGGATTCGGGCGCCGACACGATGTCTAGCATGCCCGACAATCATCGGCGACAGGCGGCCCGGGCACTCCGCGCCGCCCGCGCAAGGTCAGTCGGCGGGCAGGCGCCACGCGATGCGGCTCGTATAGCTCGCGGCGACCGGCGTCCCGCCGGCATCGCGGGCCGGATCGAAACGCGCGCGCCGCATCAGCATCCGGCACGCGGTCTGGTCGAGCGCGTCCGATCCGCTCGATGCCGTCACCGCGCAGGCGGTGGCGCGCCCGTCCGAACCGATGTCGAGCCGGACGCCGGTGGTGCCCTGCTGTCCGGCGCGCAACGCGGACGCCGGGTAATCCTCGGGCGTCACCCACGCCCCCGGGTCGCCGCGCGGCACCGCGCGGATCGAGCGATCGACCGCCGGCGGTGGTGGCGGCAGCGGGATCGACACGCCCGCGCCCTGTCCCTCGAGCGCGAGATCGGACCTCGGCATCACGATCGTCGCCTCGCTCGGCACGATCGGAACGATCGTCCGCGCCGGGGCGACGGCCTCCCATATCCTGGCGGAGGTCTTCGGCAGCGGTCGGGTCGTGGGCAACGGCGGGGGCGGCGGCGGCGCGGCCCATTCGTGGATCGTCAGCGGGGGATCGGACTGGTGAACCACCGTCATCGCGAGGCCGGTCACCAGCGCGAAACCGATCCCGCCGACGACGACCGTCGCGGCGACGCTCGACAGGGCCGTTTCCCGGCTCCGGTCGCGATCCACATACGCCATGCAGACATCTCCTTCTCCTAGAGACCGCCGAGGCTGCGCCTCGCGCGTCGGCGACGCAAGGGGATATCGTCGCGCCGCGAATGCCGCGTGCGGTGCGGCAGGACATCGCGTCCACCATGACAGCATTGTAACGCAACCGGCGCGTCACGGTCATCACCGGCACGCTAGGCGAACGGGCGTTCACGAGCGAAAGATCCCGCCCATGCCCTGCCATCGTCGGACTATCACGAGCCGGCGCACCGGGCGGTCTTGTCGCGCGGGCGAGATCCGTTGTTGTGCGCTGCGGCACGAGCGCGCGTGAGCGACCGACCGAGCGAGGAACTGACGACTCGCGTGATCCCCTCCGACGACAGCGCCGCCCTGCCGCACGCGCCCGTCCTGTCGCGGCCGCGCCAGGTCCGCATCCTCGTCGTCGCGGCGGCGGTGGTGATCGGGCTGGTGATCCTTGCGCAGTTCGTCCGGTGGCTGGATCGCCCGGTCGAACGTCCGGCGGTGGCGCTGCCCGCCGGCACGTTCGAGCCGACGCCGCAGCAGATGGCCGAGCTCAGGATCGAGCGGGTCGGCATGGGCGACGATCCGGCGGGCGTCTCGGCGACCGGCATCATCTCGGTCGACGAGGAGCACAGCACGCCGCTGGTGCTGCCCTATTCGGGGCAGGTCGCGCAGGTGCTGGTGCAGGCCGGCCAGCATGTCGAGCGGGGCCAGGCGATCCTGCGCATCGCGTCGCCCGATTTCGTCGATGCGCGCAACGCGCTGTTCGCCGCCGCCGCCCAGCGCGCGACCGCCGCGGCGCAGCTCAGGACCGCGCAGGAGACCGCGACGCGCCAGGCCGCGATCTTCGCCACCGCCGGCGGCGCGCGCAAGGACCTCCGCCAGGCCGAGAGCGATCTCGTCGCCGCGCAATCGGCGACGCGCAGCGCGGACGCGGCGCTGGGGGCGGCACGCGACAAGCTCGCGCTGCTCGGCAAGTCGGCGGGCGAGGTGCGCCGGCTCGAGGCGGCGGGCGAGGTCGCGGGCATCTATTCGCTGACCACCTTCCATGCGCCGGTGTCGGGCACGATCGCCAGCCGCGACGTCGCGCCGGGCCAGTATGTCACGGCCGGGGGCGACAAGCCGGTCGCGACGATCGCCGACCTGTCGCACGTCTGGCTGGTCGCGCAGGTCGCCGAGAGCGACGCCGCGCGCGTCCATCTCGGCGATCCGGTGGAGGTGACGACGCCGGCGTACCCCGGCCGCATCTTCCACGCGACGCTGGACAATATCGCCGCCTCGCTCGATCCCGACACGCACCGGCTGCCGGTCCGCGCGACCGTCAACAACTCCGACGAGGCGCTCAAGCCGCAGATGTTCGCGAGCTTCGCGATCCGCCGGCCGGGCGCGGCCGAGACGCTGCTCGTCGCCGCATCCGCGGTGATCCACGAAGGCGACAGCGCGCGCGTCTGGGTGGCGAGCCCCGACGGGCTGCTGCGCGTGCGCCCGGTGGTGACCGGCGACAGCGCCAACGGCATGGAGCGCGTCGTCTCGGGACTGTCCAGGGGCGAACGCATCGTCACCGCCGGCGCGATCTTCGTGAACGAGGCGGGCCTGGGGGAGTGACGGCGCGGTGAACCGGCTGGTCCAGTTCGCGCTGCGCCAGCGCATCCTGATGATGGTGCTGCTCGTCGGCATGATCCTCGCCGGCGGCGTCGCGTTCGCCAACCTCAACATCGAGGCGTATCCCGATCCGGTGCCGCCGATGGTCGAGGTCGTCACCCAGTCGCCCGGCATCTCCGCCGAGGAGATGGAGCGCAACGTGACGATCCCGGTCGAGGTCGGCATCGCCGGGCTGCCGCATCTCAACGCGGTGCGCTCGATCTCGCTGTTCGGCCTGTCCGACGTCAAGATCCAGTTCAGCTACGACGTCGGCTTCCAGCAGGCCGAGCAGATGGTGCTCGGCCGGCTGTCGCAGCTCGGCAACCTGCCGGGCGGCGCGCAGCCGCAGATCTCGCCGACCAGCCCGGTCGGCGAGGTCTATCGCTACCGCCTGGCCGGGCCGCCGGGCTATTCGGTGATGGACCTCAAGACGCTGCAGGACTGGGTGCTGCAACGCCGCTTCAAGCGCATCCCGGGCGTGATCGACGTGACCGGCTGGGGCGGCAAGCTGCGCACCTACGAGGTCGTCATCGACAACGACCGGTTGCAGGCGCACGGCATCACGATCGGCCAGGTGATCGACGCGATCGGCAAGTCCGACGGCAATGTCGGCGGCCAGACCGTCAATTTCGGTCCGCAATCGGCCATCGTCCGCGGGGTCGGGCTGATCCAGTCGGCCGACCAGATCGGCAACGTGCTGGTCGCCTCGACCAACGGCACGCCGACCGTCGTCCACGACGTCGCGACGCTGCGCATCGGCAGCCAGCCGCGGCTCGGCATCGCCGGCGAGGGCCGCGACGACGATGTCGTGCTCGGCATCGTGCTGATGCAGCGCGGCGCGCAATCGACGCCGACGATCGCCGCGGTCAAGCTGGAGATCGACACGATCAACGCCGGCGGCGTGCTGCCGCCCGGCGTCCGCATCGATCGCGTCTACGATCGCTCGGACCTGATCCAGCTGACGACGCGGACGGTCATGCACAACCTCGTCGCGGGCGTGCTGCTGATCTTCGTGCTGCAATGGCTGTTCCTGGGCGATCTGCGCAGCGCCGTGATCGTCGCGCTGACCATCCCGTTCGCGCTCGCCTTCGCGGTGCTGATCCTCACCCTCCAGGGCGAGAGCGCCAACCTGCTGTCGGTCGGCGCGCTCGATTTCGGGCTGGTCGTCGATGCCTCCGTCATCATGGTGGAGAACATCTACCGCCACATGGCGGCGCGCTCCGAACATGTCGCCGCCGGCCACGGCCACTTCAACCATGCCAGCCGCTTCTCCTCGATCCTGCATGCGTCGAGCGAGGTCAGTCGCGGCATCTTCTTCGCCGCCGCGATCATCATCGCGAGCTTCCTGCCGCTGTTCACGCTGACCGGGGTCGAGGGCCATATCTTCGGCCCGATGGCGAGGACCTATGCCTATGCGATCGCCGGCGGGCTGATCGCGACCTTCACCGTCTCCCCCGTGCTGTCCGCGCTGCTGCTCCCCGACAGGCTCGCCGAGACCGAGACCTTCATCGTCCGCCGCCTGCGCGGGCTGTACGAACCGGCCGCCGCCTTCGCGCTCATCAACCGCACGCTCGCGGTCGGCGGCGCGATCTTGCTGTTCGTGCTGGCGATGATCGCGGTCCGCTCGCTCGGCATCGAGTTCCTGCCGCATCTCGAGGAAGGCAACCTCTATATCCGCGCGACGCTCCCCGCCTCGATCTCGCTCGAGGCCGGCCAGCCCACCGTCAACGGCATCCGCGACATCATCGCGAGCTATCCCGAGATCGATCGCATCGCCTCGACCCATGGCCGCCCGGACGACGGCACCGACCCGACCGGCTTCTTCAACGCCGAGTTCTACGCGCCGCTCAAGCCATTCGACACCTGGCCGGCGGGCGTCAACAAGGAGACGCTCACCGACGAGATCCAGAAGCGGCTGCATGCCCGCTACCCCGGCGTCGACTTCGAGTTCACCCAATATATCGAGGACAATGTCGAGGAGGCGTCGTCGGGCGTGAAGGGCGCCAACTCGGTCAAGCTGTTCGGCACCGACATGGCGACGCTCCAGCGCATCGCCGGCGAGATCAGGGACCAGCTCGCCAGGACCCCGGGCGTCGCCGATCTCGGCGTATCCAACCCGCTCGGCCAGCCGACCGTCCAGATCGACATCGATCGCACCGCGGCGGCGCGCTACGGGCTGACGCCCGACGCCATCAACACCACGATCGCCGCCGCGATCGGCGGCAAGAGCCCGGGCGACCTCTACGAGAAGAGCACCGACCGCCATTTCCCGATCGTCGTCCGGCTCGAGCGCGGCGAACGCGACAGCCTCGAGGCGATCCGCCGCATCACGATCGGCGCGCCCTCGCCCGACGGCGGGAGCGCGGTCCAGGTGCCGCTCTCCGAAGTCGCCGACGTCCGGCTGACGTCGGGCGCGTCGTTCATCTATCGCGAGCATCAGGAACGCTACGTGCCGATCCAGTTCAGCGTGCGCGGGCGCGATCTCGGCGGGACGATCGGCGAGGCGCAGCGGCGGATCGCGAAGAACGTCCGCCTGCCGACCGGCTATCATCTCGAATGGGCGGGCGAGCTCGCCAACCTGACCAGCGCCGCGCACCGGCTGGCGATCGTCGTGCCGATCAGCCTGGGGCTGATCCTGGTCCTGCTCTACGGCAATTTCGCGTCGCTGACCGATACGCTGCTCGCGTTCTGCGTGATCCCGATGGCGATCATCGGCGGCGTGCTGGCGCTCGCGCTGACCGGTACCGCCTTCTCGATCTCGGCGGCGATCGGCTTCGTCGCGCTGTTCGGCATTGCGGTGATGGACGGCATCCTGGTGGTGACGACCTTCAACCAGGCGATCGACGACGGCGCGGTCCGTCACGAGGCGCTCGCCGTCACCGTGCGCAAGAGCCTGCGCCCGGTGGTGATGACCTGTCTCGCCGCCGCGATCGGCCTGTTGCCCGCGGCGCTGTCGTCGGGGATCGGCAGCCAGGTGCAGAAGCCGCTCGCGCTCGTCGTGGTCGGCGGGATGACGCTGGCGCCGGTGCTGATCCTGCTCGTCCTGCCGGTGCTGATCGGGCGCTTCTCCCGCCATGTCGGCCCGCACGATCGCGGCGCGCACGGGCGCTATGTCGGGCACCAGCCGGGTCATCGGCCCGGGACCGACCTCGCATGAGACGCGGACCCGTCCTCGCCGCGGCGCTGCTGCCGCTCGCGCTCGGCGCGTGCACGCTCGGGCCTCGGCACCCGACCACCGACATCGCGCTCGCCCCGCCCGTCGCCGCCGCGACGATCGCGCCGAGTGCCGGCATCGCGCAGGAGATCGTCCCCGGCGCGACCGTCAGCCCGGACTGGTGGCGGCGGTTCGGCAGCGCCGCGCTCGACGCGCTGGTCGTCCGCGCGCTCGCCGCCAATACCGATCTCGCCGGCGCCGACGCGGCGCTGCGCCAGGCGCGCCAGCAGGCGGCGGCGACGTTCGGCGCGAGCCTGCCCCAGATCGACGCGAGCGACCAGGCGGAGCGCTCCAGGACGTCGCGGATCTATTCCAATCCGCTGCAGGATCCGAACGACTATCTCTACACGCTGCACACCGCGCAGGTGACCGTCTCCTACCAGCTCGACGTGTTCGGCCAGAACCGCTCGCGCACCCGCTCGGCGCGCGCCGCCGCCGATGTCGCCGCCGATCGGCTGGCGGCGGCGCGCACGACGGTGGTCGCCACTCTCGTCACGGCGGTGATCCAGCGCGCGGCGCTCGACGCGCAGATCGCCGCCGCCACCCGCGCGGTGGGGAGCAACAGCGACATCCTGCGCCTGCTCGACCTGCGCCAGCGGCTGGGCGACATCGGCCTGCAGGACGTCGCCGCGCAGCAGACCGCGCTCGCCACCGCGCAGGGCGTGCTCCCCGCGCTGCTCCGCCAGCGGACCCAGCAGGACAGCCTGATCGCGGTGCTGGTCGGCATCGCGCCCGGATCGCCGCTGCCCGCGCTGCCCGCGCTCGCCGATATCGCGCTGCCGGCGAGGCTTCCCGTCGCGCTGCCCGCGCAGATCGTCGCCAACCGGCCCGACGTGCGCGCCGCCGAGGCGCAGATGCGCGGCGCCGGGGCGGATGTCGGCACCGCGATCGCGGCACGGCTGCCGAGCTTCCCGCTCTCCGCCGATCTCGGCGGCACCGCCCGGCATATCGGCGACATGTTCGCGAGCGGCAATCCGTTCTACGCGCTGATCGGCGGCATCACCCAGCCGATCTTCCATGGCGGCCAGCTGCTCCACCAGCAGCGCGCCGCGGAGGCCGCGCTGGACGGTGCCAAGGCGCAGTATCGCGGCGTGGCGTTGCAGGCGTTCGCCGATGTCGCCAACGCGCTCGCCGGGCTGCGCAGCGATGCCGACGCGCTCGACGCTGCGGCGCGCGCGTCCGACGCCGCCGAGCGCAACCTCACCTATACGCGCCGCCAGCTCGAGCTCGGCGGCGTCGGCACGCTCGGCCTGCTCAACGCGAGCGCGAGCAGCGCGCAGGCGGCGGGCCAGCTCGTCCAGGCGCGCGCGGCGCGGCTCGCCGATACGGTGGCGCTGTTCCAGGCGGTGGGCGGCGGCGTGGACAGGGACGTCCGATAACCGCTAGGCCCCTGATCGACGCCGCGAAGGGGTGGGGGGACGAGATGCGGGCGTGGTACTGTCTGGCGATCCTGCTCGCCGCATCGTCCGCGCCGGCCCGGGCGGACGACGCCGACACGCACCAGCTCTGTTCCGAGCGGCCGGGCCTTACCACCAACGAATGCACGATCGAGCCGGGACACGGCCAGATCGAGACCGCGCTCGCCGACTGGACGCTGGAGAAGCGCCATGGCGACCGCACCGACACCGTGCTCGCCGGCGACACGCTGCTCCGTGTCGGCGTGGCGGACGGCTTCGAGATCCGGCTCGGCTGGACGCCCTACGGCCATGTCGACGAGCGGCAGGACGGCGTGGTCGACCGCACCGGCGGACCCGGCGACGTCACCGTCGGACTCAAGCGCACGATCATCGACGCGCGGCAACATGGCGATGTCGGCCTGTCGCTCGCGGCGATCCCGTTCGCGACGCTGCCGGTCGGGCGCGAACCGATCGGCGACGGGACGTGGAGCGCGGGTGCGCAGGTGCCGATCGGCTATCGCGTCGACAAGACGCTCAAGTTCGAGCTGACCTCCACGATCGAGGCGGCGGCGGACGACGACGGCGCGGGGCGGCATCTGCTCTACGGCACGGCGGCGGGCGCCAAGCTCAACCTGAGCGAGGCGGTCAGCCTCGAGGTCGAGGCCGAAGGGCTGCGCGACGACGATCCGGATCGCGAACGGCGCGGCACCCAGGCGCTGGGCGCGGCATCGCTCAGCGTCCAGCCCGGCGATCGCAGCCAGATCGATCTCGGCACCATCGTGGGGCTGGACCGCGCCGCCCCCGATCTCGAGGTCTCCTTCGGCGTCACGCGCTGGTTCTGACTGGCTTTTCCGGCCCCGTTCCCATTCGGGCTGAACGAGGCCGAAGCCATTTCGTCGAGCGAAGTCGAGACATCTGCTCCTGGAACCCGCGTCTCGACTTCGCTCGACACGAACGGATTGCGGTAAAATCATCACCCTTTAAGGCAAGCGGAACAGCGGCGCGCCCGCCCTGATCTCCCCGCCCTCGCGAAACCCCGGATCGAGGGCGACGCCGGGCGGCGCGAAGGCGAGGATCGTCGAGCCATGTTCGAACCAGCCCATCTCGTCGCCGCGCGCCAGCCGCGCGGCACAGGCGATGCGGCGCCCGGCCTGACCGTCGCGCAGCACGATGCCGGTGTCGAGGAAGCGCAGCCGGATGCTCGCGACGAGGATCGCCGCGACCGCGACCAGCACCAGCGGCGTGCCGTCGGCGAGCCGCAGCTCGATCACCGCGCGCTCGTTGCGGCAGAACAGCCGTTCGACCCGGCGCAGCGCGATCGGGTTCACGTTCCAGCAGTCGCCGGACAGATAGGTGACGCCCTCGACGGTCAGGTCGTGCGGCGCGTGGAAGCGGTGGTACATGCCCGCGGTCAGCCGCAGCGTCACGTAACGGCCGTCGCGGAGCCGATCGACCAGCGTGGGATCGGGGATCAGCGCGCCGAGCCGATAGGGGAAGCCCTTGACCTGCAGGACCTCGTCGCCGCGGATGACACCGTGCGCGCCGACGATCGCGTCGCTCGGGCTGGCGACGACCGCGGGATCGTCGGCGAACGCGCGCGCACCCGGCCGCAGCGCCCTCGTGAAGGCATCGTGCAGGCTGGCGTGACGCGGCTCGGCGGCGTCCGTCAGATCCGCGCCCGAGAAGAACCGCCACAGCGCGATCGACGGCCGGCTGACGAGCGGGTGCCGCAGCTTGCTCACGCGGCCCATCATCGTCGTCGCGAAGCGGCGCGGCAGGCGGTTGGTGAGCAGGAAGTTGAGGTCCTCCCGCATCAGCAGCCGCATCACCCGACCACGGACCGTCATCGCCCCGTCACGCGATTGCGGTGAAAGGCGCCATGCCGAAGCTCCTCAACGCCATCCTGCTCGGTGCCGCCGCCGGCGTCGCCGCGGTCGCGGTCGCGGGCAAGGCGCGCGACCGCGTCGCGCTGTCGCGCGCCAAGCATCGCTCGCTCGCCGGGCATGCGCGGATGGCGCGCCGCATCGCCGCGCAGATCCCGTTCTACGCCTATGACGAGACGCGGTTCTTCGCCGCGGACGGCGCCGCGCCCGCGATCGCCGCGCAACGCCGCGCCGGGTTCGGTCGGCTCGCGGCGCTGTATGCCGAACGCTTCGCCAGGACCCGCGCGCTCACCGCCGAGGCGCGCGAGGGGCTGTCCGACCTCCAGTTCACCGGCGCCTATCGCGTGCCCTTCCAGTTCGGGCCGATCGTGCGCGCGCAGCTCGGCACCGGCGCGTTCCTCGATCGGTCGGAAGGACCGGTGGTGATCGATCTCGACGGCAACCGGCTGATCGACCTGACCGGATCGTACGGCGTCAACCTGCTCGGCTACGAGACCTACAAGCGCACGATCGCGGACGGCGCCGCGGCCACCGCCGCGCTCGGCCCGGTGCTCGGCGCCTATCACCCGGTGGTCGCCGACAATGTCCGCCGGCTGCGCGCGCTGACCGGGCTCGACGAGGTCTCGTTCCACATGTCGGGCACCGAGGCGGTGATGCAGGCGGTGCGGCTGGCGCGCTATCATACCGGGCGCGATCGCGTGGTGCGCTTCTGCGGCGCCTATCATGGCTGGTGGGGCGACGTGCAGCCCGGCGTCGGCAACCCGATGCCCGCGCAGGCGACGCTGACGCTTGCCGACATGTCCGAGCGCTCGCTCGGCGTGCTGGTGCGGCGCCGGGACATCGCCTGCGTGCTGGTCAATCCGTTGCAGGCGCTGCATCCCAATCGCGGTGCGCCGGCCGACAACATGCTGGTCGACAGCGGGCGCAGCGCGGGTTTCGATCGCGCGGCGTACACCGCGTGGCTGCGCGCGCTCGCCGGGACCTGCCGGAGGGCGGGCGTGGTGCTGATCTTCGACGAGGTGTTCGTCGGCTTCCGCCTGGCCAGGGGCGGCGCGGCCGCATATTTCGGCGTCGCGCCCGACATGATCACCTATGGCAAGACGCTGGGCGGCGGGCTGCCGGTCGGCGTGCTGTGCGGTCGCGCCGCGCTGATGAAGCGCTATCGCGAGGATCGCCCCGCCGACATCTGCTTCGCGCGCGGCACGTTCAACGCGCACCCGCATGTGATGGGCGCGATGGACGCGTTCCTGCGCCACATCGAGACCGCCGAGGTCGCCGCGCTGTACGACGGGCTCGACGCGCGCTGGCGGGATCGCGCCGCCGCGTTCGCCGCCGCCTTGCTCCAGGCACACGTTCCGGTGCGGATCGCGGCGCTGTCGTCGATCTGGACGGTGCTGTTCACACGGCCGTCGCGCTACAACTGGATGCTGCAATATTATCTCCGCGCCGAGGGGCTGGCGCTCGCCTGGACAGGCACGGGGCGGCTGATCTTCAGCCTCGACATCGACGACGCGCTGTTCGCCGACATCACCCGCCGCTTCGTCGCCGCCGCGCAGGCGATGCGGGCCGACGGCTGGTGGGAGACGCCGCCGGGGCTGACCAATGCCGGCATCCGCCGCCAGGTGCTCGGCGAGACGCTTCGCGCCCGGATCGGGCGCCCGGCCTGACCGTGCCGGTCTGATCCGTTCAGGCGTGGCGGCCGTCGATCCGCTCGCCGCGCAGCAGCCGGAGCGGCGCGCCGCGATACAGCCTGAAGTCGCTGAACGGATCGGTGACGATCTTGGTCGCCCAGACCAGCCCGGTCTCGAAATCGCGCTGCACCCAGAGCTGGCCGACGCGGAACAGCAGCGCCGCGACGCCGAGCGCCAGCCAGCCCACCCCGACATGGCGCGCCACCCCGACCGTGTCGCGCGGCGCCTCGAGCGTGCCGAACAGGGTCGGCTGGATCAGCAGCACGACCGGCACCGCCGCCCACACGCTCATCAGCACCCACTTGCGGAACAGGTTGTAGCCGACCTTGACCTCTTCCTTGTAGTGATGGCTGACCCCGTTCGCCTCGTCGAAGCCCTTGGGCTCGAAGAAGAAATGCCCGGCCTGGCGGCTCGTCATCGCGACCCCCCAGGCGAGCAGGCTGGCGACCGCCGGATCGCGGAACAGCAGCGCATAGGCGACCAGGAAGGTGCACGCGCTGACGAAGTGCAGGCTCTGGTTGACGAGGCTGTGATGATAGAAGCGATGATCGTCCCGGCGCTGCTCGGCGAGCTGCGCGCGGAACCCGGCATCGCCGCTGTCCGCCTGGAAATTGAGCGCGCGCAGGCCCGGCATCATGCGTCCTCCCGGCGCGTGGCGCGCTTTTCGAAGCGGACCAGCGAGAAATGGCCGAGCGGCGGGATGTCGCGCCGCTCGACGAGGCGGATGTCGCGGCGCGTCCCTGCCCAGTCCTCGTAGCGCGCCCACGGGAACTCGGTGCGGAAGCCGAGCCGCGAGGTGACCGGCATCAGCCCCTTCTCGATCGCGTTGCGCAACCCCTTCTCGGCGCCGACCCGCGTCGTGATGACGATCTCGCCGCCGGGCTTGCAGACGCGCGCGAACTCGTCGAGCGCGCGCTCGGGATTGGGCACCGCGGTGACGACGTATTGCGCGACCACCACGTCGAACCAGTCGTCCGGGAAGGCCAGTGCCTCGGCGTCGCCGACCGCGATCGCCTCGACATTGTGGAGCTTGAGCCTGCGCACCCGCTCGCGCGCCCTGGCGAGCATCGGCTCGGAGATGTCGATCCCGGTGAGCCGGCTATGGTCGCCATAGCTCGCCAGCGAGATGCCGGTGCCGACGCCGACTTCCAGGATGCGGCCGCCGATCCGCTCGGCGGCGCGCACCGCCGCCGTGCGCCCCTGCCGGAAGACCGCGCCGAACACGAGGTCGTAGACCGGCGCCCAGCGCCGATACGCGTCCGTGACGCCTTGCGTGTTCATCTGCGTCGCCATGGCCCGATACTCCCAAGCGAGGCGCCAAAAGGGGCGTCGATGGCTGCGTCTCTCGCAGTCCTGTGTTTCAATTCCAAGACAAGCGCCAGACAGGGTCGCGATCGAAACCACGGTAAGCCAATCGTCATCAAGCGTTCACGCGACCATCTCAAATCGTCGCTACCGCAATGCCATCGGCGCTTGGCGTCGCAGACCGGGAGCAGCGCATGGCTTCGATGCCCAACCTGCCGACGACGGCGCGTGCGCCACGTCCGACTTCACGGGATCGCCGCCGGTCCCTGCCGCTTCCCGAATGGCTGCGCGAGCCCGCCGCGCCGGGCGGACGCACCGGCACGCGCCTCCGGTTCCGCACGGTGTGGATCTCGGACATCCATCTCGGCACCGCGGGCTGCAACGCCGCGCTGCTGCTCGATTTCCTGAAGTCGGTCGAATGCGAGAAGCTCTACCTGGTCGGCGACATCGTCGACGGGTGGAAGCTGCGCAAGGGCTGGTACTGGCCCGCGCTGCACAACGACGTCGTCCGCGCGGTGCTCAAGATGGCCAAACACGGCACGCATGTCGTCTATGTCCCGGGCAACCACGACGAGATGCTGCGCGATTTCGTCGGCCTGCATTTCGGCGATGTCGAGCTCGTCGACGAGGATGTCCACGTCACCGCCGACGGCCGCCGCCTGCTCGTCCTGCATGGCGACCAGTTCGACAATGTCGTGCTCTACGCCAGGTGGCTCGCCTTCCTCGGCGACGGTGCCTACACGCTGCTGCTCCAGAGCAACGGCGCGGTCAACTGGGTGCGGCGCCGCTTCGGCCTGCCCTATTGGTCGCTCGCCGCGCACATGAAGAAGCGCGTCAAGAACGCGGTCCAGTTCATCTCGCGCTACGAGGAGGTCGTCGCGCAGGCCGCCGCGGATCGTCATGTCGACGGCGTGGTGTGCGGCCACATCCACTCCGCCGAGATCCGCGCCTTCGGCGACGTCACCTATTACAACGACGGCGACTGGGTGGAAAGCTGCACCGCGCTCGTCGAGCATGGTGACGGCTTCATGGAGATCGTCGACTGGGCGGAGCGCGTCCGCGCCGAGGCGGCGGCCGCGGGAGCGGGCGCCGTCGTCGCGGCAGAACCGGTCCCGGCATGAGGATCGCGCTGGTCAGCGATGCCTGGACGCCGCAGGTCAATGGCGTGGTGCGCACGCTGCGCATCACCGTGGAGCGGCTCCGCGCGCTCGGCCACGAGATCGAGACGCTGACCCCCGATCGCTTCGCGACCATCCCTTGCCCGACCTATCCCGAGATCCGGCTGGCGCTCGGCGCGGCCGGTACGGTGCGGGCGATGCTCGACGGCTTTGCGCCGGACGCGGTGCATATCGCCACCGAAGGCCCGCTCGGCTGGGCGGCGCGGCGCTGGTGCCTGGTCCGGCGCATGGCGTTCACGACCTCGTTCCATACGCGCTTCCCCGATTATCTGGCGCTGCGCACCCGCCTGCCCGCCGATCTGTTCTGGCCGGTGGTGCGGCGCTTCCACGGCCCCGCGGTGCAGGTCTTCGCGGCGACCGGCATGCTCGAGACGGAACTCCACGGACGCGGCCTCGCGCGCACGCATCGCTGGTCGCGCGGTGTCGACCTGACCCGGTTCACCCCGGCCGGACCGGCGCTGGCGGACCTCGCCGGTCTGCCCAGGCCGATCCACCTCCATGTCGGACGCGTCGCGATCGAGAAGAACATCGCCGCGTTCCTGTCGCTCGATCGGCCGGGCAGCAAGGTGGTGGTCGGCGACGGCCCGGCGATCGCCATGCTGCGCGCGCGCCATCCCGACATCCTGTTCCTCGGCGCGCTGCATGGCGCGCGGCTGGCGGCGGCCTATCGGTCCGCCGACGTGCTCGTCTTTCCAAGCCGCACCGACACGTTCGGGCTGGTGATGGTCGAGGCCATGGCCAGCGGCACGCCGGTCGCGGCCTATCCCGTTCCCGGCCCGCTCGACGTCGTCGGCGACGGCGCCGGCGGCGCGCTGGACGCCGATCTCGCGGTTGCGGTCGACCGTGCGCTGGCGATCGCGCCGGAACGCTGCACCGCGGCGGCGCGCGGCTTCGACTGGAGCCGGGCCACCGCCCAGTTCCTCGCCGGCCTCGTCCCGGTCGAGCGGCGGATCGCAGCCTGATCGCCCGGACCGCGGCCGGCGCCCCGGTGGCACCGCACGAAGCCGCTTGAGCGCCGGGCGCCGCTCGGCCACGCTGCACGCGGACAGTCGCGGGATCGCCACCATATGCACGAACTGCTCTGCCGGATCGGGCTGCGCCTTCCCGACGCGCGCGACGAGGCCCGGTTCTACGCGATCTACGGTCGTCGCAACATCGGCTTCGTACGACTGATGCTCGTCGTCGGCGGCGTCCTCTTCCTGCTGTTCTGGGAATGGGACCGGGTGATCGATCCGATCGCCGCCAACCGGACGGCCTGGGTGCGGCTGGGGGTCATCCTGCCGTCGGTCTGGACGGCGGCGCTGCTGCTCGGCCGGCCGGTCGGCCGCCGCCATCCCGAACCGGTGATGGCGGGCGCCGCGATGGCCTCCACCGGCGCGCTCGCGGCGATCTGCGCGATGCTCGAAGGCGGCATGGATCTCGCCTCGGGCGGCATCAACCTGGTCGTGCTGTTCGTGTGCGCGCTACTGCCGATGCGGCTT
This sequence comes from uncultured Sphingomonadaceae bacterium, assembly GCA_964245815.1. Classification (GTDB taxonomy): domain Bacteria; phylum Pseudomonadota; class Alphaproteobacteria; order Sphingomonadales; family Sphingomonadaceae; genus Solisphingomonas. The sequence continues at coordinate 15,905 of CAXTNX010000039.1, forward strand.
CCCTGGTACCTGCTGTTCGCCGCAGAGACGCTGGCCACCTACTGGATCGCGCAGCTCTTCTCCGCCGGCTATCGCCCGGGCATGCCGATCATCAACGGGCTGATGCTCGATACCGCGCTGTTCCTCGGCGGCGTGTCGATCGCGTGGCGGGAGCGCAGCGCGCGACGCCAGTTCATCATCGCGCGCGAGCTCGACACCTCGCGCGACCGGATCGACGAGCTGCTGCTGTCGATGCTGCCGCGCGAGGTGGTGGCGCGCATCCAGGGCGGCGCGACGCTGATCGCGGACCAGATCGAGGAGGTCAGCATCGTGTTCGCGGACATCGTCGGCTTCACCGAGCTGTCGCGCCGGCTGACCGCGGTCGAGCTCATCCAGTTGCTCAACCGGCTGTTCTCGGACTTCGACCGCGCCGCGGTCGGGCACGGCATGCAGAAGATCAAGACTATCGGCGACGCCTATATGGCGATCGGCGGGCTGCTGCCGACCGCGGACGGCAGCGCCGCGATCGCGGCGGCGGAGTTCGCCGCCGACATGCGCCGCATCACCGCCAACGTCTCGGTCGATCTCGGGCTCTACGTGGCGATCCGCGTCGGGCTGCATGTCGGGCCGGTCGTCGCGGGCGTGATCGGCACCAGCCGGCCGGCCTATGATTGCTGGGGCGAGGCGGTCAATCTCGCCAGCCGGCTGGAGAGCGCGTCGCGCGCCGGCGAGGTGCTGATCTCGGCCAGCGCGCACGCCGCGCTGCGCGACACCTATCTGACCCATCCCCAGCCCGCGATCTCGCTCAAGGGGATCGGCCTCACCCCGGTGTGGCGGCTCGGCTCGCGGCAGACGCGGACCGCATCGGCCTGAGCGTGCCGGTTCCAATGTTGGAGGACGGGTGGCATGGAGCCTCGATGCGATCCGCCCTCCCCGCCGCCCGGTTGCCGACCCGCCGCGCCGTTGCCGTCGCCAACCCCCGCGCGCGCGCCGCATGACCGCGATCGGCATCCTCGGCGCGGATGGCAGGATGGGCCGCGCGATCGCCGAGGCGGCGGCGGCGGGCGGCATCGCCGTCGCGGGCGCGATCGACCGCGGCGACGACCGCGCGATCGCCGCGCTCGCCGCTGCGGCCGACGTGCTGATCGACTTCACCGCGCCGGATGCGCTCGCCGCGCATCTCGCCGCGGCGGCGGCGGCGGGCACGCCGATCCTGATCGGCACGACCGGGCTCGACTCCGACCATCACGCGGCGATCGATCGCGCCGCCAGGGGGATCGCGATCGTCCAGGCCGCCAACACCGCGCTCGGCATCGCGGTGCTGCGCAGGCTGGTCGAGCAGGCGGCGCGCACGCTCGGCGCGGACTGGGATATCGAGATCGTCGAGATGCACCACCGTCACAAGCAGGACGCGCCCTCGGGCACCGCGCTGCTGCTCGGCGCCGCCGCGAACATCGGCCGCGGCGCCGCCGACGGACGCGCGCTCAACCGGCTCGACCGGATGCGCCCGGGGCGCCATGTCCGCGACGACGGCGGCATCTACTACGCCGCGCTGCGCGGCGGATCGGTGGCGGGCGATCACAGCGTCGTGTTCGCCGGCGACGGCGAGCGGATCGAGCTCGTCCACCGCGCCGAGAGCCGCGCGATCTTCGCGCACGGCTCGCTGCGCGCCGCGCTGTGGCTCGGCGCCGGTCGCGCGCCGGGCCGCTACACCATGACCGACGTGCTCGGGCTCGCATGAGGCGGGCGGACGTTTTCGAGTTCTACCGGCGGCTCGCCGAAGCCGATCCGGCGCCGCGGACCGAGCTCGCCTGGACCAATCCCTACACGCTGCTGGTCGCGGTCGCGCTGTCCGCGCAGGCCACCGATGTCGGCGTCAACAAGGCGACCCGGCGCCTGTTCGAGGAGGTCGATACGCCAGCCGCGATGCTCGCGCTCGGCGAGGACGCGCTGCGCGGGCACATCCGCACGATCGGCCTGTTCAACACCAAGGCGAAGGCCGTCATCGCCGCCGCGCGCATCCTTGTCGACCGGCATGGCGGCGCGGTGCCGCGCGACCGCGCCGCGCTGGAAGCGCTGCCCGGCATCGGCCGCAAGACCGCCAACGTCGTGCTCAACGTCGCGTTCGGCGAGGCGACGATCGCGGTCGATACGCATGTCTTCCGCGTCGCCAACCGCACCGGGCTGGCACCGGGCAGGCATGTCCGCGCGGTCGAGGACCGGCTGGTCGCGGTGACCCCCGCGCCGTTCCTGGCGCACGCGCATCACTGGCTGATCCTCCACGGCCGTCACGTCTGCAAGGCGCGCCGCCCGGAATGCTGGCGCTGCATCGAGCGGGATCTGTGCCGCTTCAGGCCCAAGACCGCGGCACCTGTGGACGCCGTCGCGCGTTCCGCCGCGACGACGCCGCGTCCGGCGCTGGATGGAGACGTGCCATGACCCATCGCCTGCTTGCCGGCGTCGTGCTCAACGGCCTGGTGTTCGGCACCGCCGCGCTGCTCGTCGGCCCGGCCGCCGCGCGACCGCTCAAGCCCGCGCAGGAAGCGCAGATCGTGCCGGCCGGAGAGGCGAAGAGCTGTATCCCGCTGATGGGCATAGATCACACCCGGGTGCGCGACGATCGGACCATCGATTTCTACATGCGCGGCCGCCAGGTCTACCGGAACGTGCTGCCCAGCCCCTGCCCCGAGCTCGGCTTCGAGGAGCGCTTCTCCTACGCGACCAGCCTCTCGCAACTCTGCTCGGTCGACATCATTACCGTCCTCCACGACAGCCCGCCGATCCGCGGCGCCTCATGCGGGCTCGGTCCGTTCCAGCCGGTGACGGGCGCCCCGCGCGACTGACCCGAGAGGACTGGCGGGGGCGCCGGCGCTCTGCTACGCGATCGCCGCACGCACCGGTAGCTCAGCTGGATAGAGCGCTGCCCTCCGAAGGCAGAGGCCAGGGGTTCGACTCCCTTCCGGTGCACCACCTTCCTCCCATCTCACAGCAGCGGCCCGGTCAGCCGCGCGAGGTTCTCGGCGAGCTTGCGCGCGGCCGGACGGCGGCGCCAGTCGTCGAGCGCCAGCCGGTCGCTGCCCGCGATATAGTCGCGCTGGATCGCCTCGAGCCGCTCGATCGAGGCCGCGTCGTAGAGCAGCAGGCTCGCTTCCTCGTTGAGCTGGAACGAGCGCAGATCGACGTTGCTCGATCCCACGATGCCCAGCCGCCGGTCGATGCTGACGCTCTTGGCGTGGAGCAGCTGGTCGCGATAGCGGTGGATGCGCACGCCCGAGACCAGCATCGCATCGTAATAGGAGGATTGCGCGAGGCTCACCAGCCACTGGTCGGCGACCGCCGAGACGATCAGGTCGATCTCGACGCCGCGTGCGCGCGCGGTGCGCAACGCGGCGATCAGCGCGTCGTCGGGGATCAGATAGGGCGTGACGACGATCGCGCGGTGCCGCGCGGCATGGATCTGCCAGACGAGCAGGGTCTCGAACCCTTCGAGCGGATAGTCCGCGCCGCTCGGCAGCATCTGGAGCACGGCGTCGCCGGTCCGCGCCGGGATGGCGACGGACGCGTCGAGCATCGTCTCGGTCTCGAGATACCAGTCGACGAGGAACACGCCCGTCATCGCCGCGACCACCGGGCCGGTCACGCGCAGCAGCACCTCGCGATTGACGATGCCGGGCCTGAAGTCCTTGGCGACGATGTTCTGCGAGCCGACATAGCCGACCGTCCCGTCGATCACGAACAGCTTGCGATGGTTGCGCATGTCGCGGCGCGTGCGCGTGCGGATCAGGTGGAACGGCAAGGTCTGGCGGACCGCGACATCGGCCGCGCGCAACGCCGCGAGCGTGCCCCTGAGCCAGCGATGCGAGCCTACCGGATCGATCAGCACATGCACCGCGACGCCGCGGCGGCGCGCGCGCGCGAGCGCGTCGATCACGCTGAGGCCGGTCGCGTCGTTGGCGAAGATATAGACGAGGATGCGCACGCTGGTCCGCGCCGCGTCGATGTCCGCGACCAGCCGTGCGATCCCGTCGTCATAGTCCGCGATCGGCTCGATCGCGTTGCCGCCGACCGCGGGCAGGCGGCCGAGCGTGCAGGCGAGCGCGGGCACACCGCCATCGTCGACCGGCGACGGCGGCGCCGCGGCGGCGAGGCGCCGCGCCAGATCCGCGATCATCGCTGCCTGTTCCCTGAATCGTTCGGCGCGCCATGCCGGGAAACGCGGGCGCCCGATCAGCCAGAACAGCAGCAATCCCGGGATCGGCAGGAACAGGATCGCGAGCAGCCACGCGCGCGCTGCGGCGGGGCTGCGCCGCATCGGCACGACGATCAGCGCACCGATCCGGATCGTCCATTCGGCGATGGCGTACAGCGTGCCGGGCTGTCGGAAGATCTCGGTCATCGCGGAGCGCCTTAGGCAATCGCGCAGACCGCCGCCAGATCGGCCCCGGCAATCCGTCGCCGCCATGTTCCCGCGTGACGCCCGCGTCGCTCGCTGTATATCGCCATATACGACAGCAACGGGGAGACGGCGGCGATGACGGGCATGACGAGACGGATCGCGATCGGCTGGGCGCTGGCGTTGGCGGCGTCCCCGGCGCCCGCGCAAAACAAGGCGCCGCTGGTGCTGGCGGCGGCCAGCCTCCAGGAATCGCTGACCGCGGCAGGCGACGCCTGGGCGGCCAAGGGTCATCCCAGGCCCGTGCTGTCGTTCGCCGCCTCGTCCGCGCTCGCCAAGCAGGTCGACGCCGGCGCACCCGCCGATCTCTTCATCTCGGCCGACGAGACGTGGATGGACGACGTCCAGAAGAACGGCAAAATCGCGCCCGGCACGCGCGTCTCGTTCCTCGCCAACACACTCGTGCTGATCGCGCCGGCGGCGAGCAGCGGCACGATCCGCATCGCGCCGCACTTCCCGCTCGCGCAGGCGCTCGGTTCGGGCAAGCTGGCGATGGCCGATCCGGCATCGGTGCCGGCGGGGAAGTACGGCAAGGCCGCCCTCACCGCGCTTGGCGTCTGGTCGAGCGTCGAGGCCAGGGTCGTCCCGGGCGACAGCGTGCGGACCGCGCTCGCCTTCGTCGACCGCGGCGAGGCGCCCTATGGCATCGTCTATGCCACCGATGCGCTGGCGGACCGCAAGGTCCGCACCGTCGGCGTGTTTCCGCAGCGCAGCCATCCGCCGATCAGCTATCCGATCACGCGGCTGGTCACCTCGACGAGCAGGGATGCCGAGGGTTTCCGCCTGTTCCTGATCTCGGCGCAGGGCCGCGCGATCTTCAAGCGCTACGGCTTCATCCCGCATACCCCTGTGGCCGCCAACTGACGTGCTGGGCGCGGACGAGTGGGCGGTCGTCCGCCTCTCGCTCGAGGTCAGCGGCGTGGCGATGGCGGTCTCGCTGCCGATCGCCTTCGCGCTGGCCTATCTGCTGGCGCGCGGACGCTTTCCCGGGCGGACGCTGCTCGACGCGGTGGTGCACCTGCCGCTGGTGCTGCCGCCGGTCGTCACCGGCTGGCTGCTGCTGATCGGCTTCGGGACGCAGGGGCCGATCGGCCGCCGCCTGCTCGCCTGGTTCGGGGTGACGCTGATCTTCCGGTGGACCGGCGCCGCGCTCGCCGCCGGCGTGATGGCGCTGCCGCTGACCGTGCGCGCGATCCGGCTGTCGATCGAGGCGGTCGACCGCCGGCTCGAGGGCGCGGCGCGGACGCTCGGCGCGGGGCGGTGGCGGACCTTCGCGACGGTGACGCTGCCGCTGTCGGTGCCCGGCATCCTGGCGGGCACGGTGCTCGGCTTCGCGCGGTCGATCGGCGAGTTCGGCGCGACGATCACCTTCGTCTCGAACATCCCGGGCGAGACCCGCACGCTCCCGCTGGCGATCTACACCGCGCTCCAGATGCCGGGCAACGACATCGCGGTGTGGCGGCTCGCGGCGATCGCGGTGGTGCTGTCGCTGGTCGCGCTGGTCGCATCCGAGGCGCTGTCGCGGCGGACGCGCGCGCATGTCCTTTGACATCGATGTCGCGGTGACGCTCGGCCGCCGCGCGATCGCGGCGCGGATCGTCGCCGGCGCGGGCATCACCGTGCTTCATGGTGGCTCGGGCGCGGGCAAGACCAGCGTGCTCAACATGGTCGCGGGGCTGCTGACGCCGGACCGCGGGCATGTCCGCGTCGGCGATGTCACGCTGTTCGAGGGCGCGGCGCGCGTCGATCTGCCGCCCGAACGGCGCCGGCTGGGCTATGTGTTCCAGGACGCCCGCCTCTTCCCGCATCGCCGGGTGCGCGCCAACCTGCTCTACGGTCATCGTCTCGCGCCCGTCGAGCAACGCTGGCTCGCCGTCGACGAGACGATCGCGCTGCTCGGCATCGGACATCTGCTCGATCGCTGGCCGCGTACGCTGTCGGGCGGGGAGGCGCAGCGCGTCGCGATCGGACGCGCGCTGTTCTCGGGCGCGCGCGCGCTGCTGATGGACGAGCCGCTTGCCGCGCTGGATCCCGAGCGCCGCGGCGAGATCCTGACGCTGATCGAGCGCATCCGCGACACGCTCGGCCTGCCGATCCTCTACGTCACCCACGACGTCGACGAGGCCAGCCGGCTGGCGACGACCCGGATCGAGATCGGCTGACCTCGATCGTCGTCCCGGCCTGTCCGGTCATCCCGGCCCTCCCGGCGCAGGCCGGGACGACTAGAGCATGGTGACCTTACGTTGATTCGTTCGTGTCGAGCGAAGTCGAGACGCGCTTTCAGAAGCACGTGTCTCGACTTCGCTCGACACGAACGAATATAGTGGATCAAACCAACGTCATCACGCTCTAGAATGACCGAGATGGCGGGAATGGTCGCGGCGCGGATGCGCCGGTCGATCGCATCGATCGTGAAATCCTGTCTCGTTCCCGCCCCGGTCCGGCGCCGTCCGGTTTCGGCATCGCCGCTCGGGTCGATAATATTGGAACGCAATCGCGGCTGGTGCGTGGGATATACCGGTCATGGCCGATGCACCGCTCATCCGCCCGCAGGGCACCGCCGGGGACTGGACCGTCCCGCAGGACTGGGCCGCCTATACCCCGGCGGAGCATGCGCTGTGGGACCGGCTGTTCGCGCGCCAGACGGCGATGCTGCCCGGCCGCGCCGCGCCCGAGTTCCTCGCCGGGCTCGACATGCTGCGGATGTCGCGGCCCGGCATTCCCGACTTCGCCGAGCTGTCCGGGCGGCTGACGGCGGCGACCGGCTGGCAGGTCGTCGCGGTGCCGGGGCTGGTCCCCGACGAGGTGTTCTTCGACCATCTCGCCAATCGCCGCTTCGTCGCGGGGCGCTTCATCCGCACCCCCGACCAGCTCGACTATCTCGAGGAGCCGGACGTCTTTCACGACGTCTTCGGGCACGTGCCGCTGCTCGCCGACCCGGTGTTCGCCGACTTCATGCAGGCCTATGGCGAGGGCGGCCGCCGCGCGCTCGGCCTGGGCGGTTTGCAGCGGCTCGCGCGGCTCTATTGGTACACCGTCGAGTTCGGGCTGATCCGCTCCGCCGCGGGACTGCGCATCTATGGCGCGGGCATCGTCTCGTCCTATGGCGAGAGCCGCTTCGCGCTCGACGATCCCTCGCCCAACCGGCTCGGCTACGATCTCGCGCGGCTCATGCGCACGCCCTACCGGATCGACGATTACCAGCAGAGCTATTTCGTCATCGACAGCTTCGACCAGCTGCTGCGCAGCGCGATCGAGACCGATTTCGCGCCGCTCTACGAGCGCCTGGCCGCCGAGCCTGATATCGCGATCGAGGCGGTGCTGCCGACCGACACCGTGGTCACCCGCGGGACCCAGGAGTATGCGCGCGCATCGGTATGAGCGCGCCGACAGGAGAGAGAACATGACCGATCCCATCCCCGTTCCGCAGAACCCGCTCGGCCTCAACGGCTTCGAGTTCGTCGAGTTCACCGCGCCCGATCCGCTGGCGATGGCCGCGCAGTTCGAACAGCTCGGCTTCGTCGCGTCGCACCGTCATCCGACCAAGAACATCACGCGCTACGTGCAGGGGCGCATCAACCTGATGCTCAACCGCGACGCCGACGGCCGCGTCGCCGCCTTCCGAGGCGAGCACGGGCCGTCGGCGAGCGCGATGGCGTTCCGCGTCGCCGATCCCGCCGCCGCGATGGCGTGGGCGATCGCCAACGGTGCCAAGCGGACGCAGGAGGACGATACCGTCATCCAGGGGATCGGCGGCTCCTATCTCTATTTCGTCGCGGACGGCACGGACCTCTACGCCGACTGGGCCGAGCTGCCCGGCTGGCGCGAGAACGCCGCCGTCAATTCGGTCGGGCTCGATCTGCTGGATCACCTCACCCACAACGTGATGCGCGGCCAGATGCGGGTGTGGTCCGAGTTCTACCGCACGCTGTTCGGCTTCGAGGAGCAGAAATATTTCGACATCAAGGGCAAGGCCACCGGTCTGTTCAGCCAGGCGATGATCGCGCCCGACCGGGCGATCCGCATCCCGCTGAACGAGAGCCAGGACGACAGGAGCCAGATCGAGGAGTTCATCCGCGACTATAACGGCGAGGGCATCCAGCATCTGGCGCTGACCACCGGGGATATCCACGCCACCGTCGAGAAGCTGCGCGCGCGCGGCGTGCGGCTCCAGGACACGATCGAGACCTATTACGAGCTGGTCGACAAGCGCGTGCCGGGTCATGGCGAGGATGTCGAGCGGCTCAGGCGCAACCGCATCCTGATCGACGGCTCGACAGCGGAGGGCATCCTCCTCCAGATCTTCACCGAGACGATGTTCGGCCCGATCTTCTTCGAGATCATCCAGCGCAAGGGCAACCAGGGCTTCGGCAACGGCAATTTCCAGGCGCTCTACGAATCGATCGAGCTCGACCAGATCCGCCGCGGCGTCGTGACGGTGGATGCGTAGCGGATAGCGATCCTCTCCGGACCGGCGAGGATCTTGGATATCGCGCCGCTCGGTCGGACCGCCGGCGAGGCGCCGAGGCGGTGGGGCGTCCGTTCCGGACGGGCCGCATCGCGGCGTCTCGATCCTGCGCTCCCATACATCCGAAACGGCACCCGATCCTGCCGGCCGGCGGTCGAAACGGACCATGTCGGCATTGACAGCGCTGCGGCGGCGGCAACACTGGCATGGTTGGCAGCGGGCCTGATCGCGATGACCGAGCCGTTCACCGAGGAGCAGCGCGTCGTCCTCGCGCAGATCGAGAGCGACGGGAAGATCGCCGCCTGGCTGGACGCGCGGCGCGAAACCGGGTCGGCGCGCTTCCGCTCGTTCTGGTTGTCGCCCGAGACGCTCCGCTCGCTGCTCACCGCGCTGATCATCCCGCTCGTCCTCGGACTGGCCGGCTGGGCGTGGTCGCTGACCCCGATGGGGCGCGCCGCGGCACAGGAGAGCCGGGCGCGCGAGGAGGTCGACGAGGTCTCGAAACTGCTGCCGGCGGCGCTCGCGTCGGGCGACGGCAGGCGGATCGTGCGGATCGTCCTCAACACGCGGGCGCAGACCGACAAGGATCCGCAATCGGTGGTCGCGCGCACGCTCGCGGCGTTCCAGGAACAGGCCAAGAGCGTCTATGGCGCGGCACCGCCGCCGGTCCAGAACGCGCCCCCGCCCCCGCCCGCCGCGACGATCACCCCCGTACAGGCCCGGAACAACAGCGTGCTCAACAACAGCTTCGTCGCCCCGGGGATCGTCTACATCCAGATCTACGCCGATGCGCAGAAGGCGGACGCGCAGAAGGTCGTCGCGGCGCTGAACGCGCAGGCGGTGCCGGTCGCCGGTATCGAGAACGTGCTGACGACGCATCCGGACCTCGATCTGCGCTACGCGCAACGCGGCCGGATCGGCGTGCGCTTCTATCGCCAGGACGATCGCCGCGCGGCGGACTATGTCGCCGCGCAGATCGCCCAGACGCTCGACGAGCCGGTCGCCACCCAGGATCTCAGCGGGCGCCCCACCGCCGCGGCCGTCAAGGCCGGTCTGGTCGAGGTCTGGTTCCCGGTCGCCGCGAGCTGACGGGAGACACCTGCTCCTGGACCGGTGTCTCGACTTCGCTCGACACGAACGGACCAAGGTAAGGCCATCGCGCTCTCGGCTGCGTCCGCGGGCGGGTGGGCTCGACCGGCATCTGTTACCGCCTGACCACCGGATCGGTATAGGGAAACGGCACCCGGACGATCGTACCCGCGCTAAAATCCGTCATAGGCACGGCAGTCGGCCTCGTCCGCCCATTCGGCGAACGTCGAGAACGTGCCGACGAACGGGTCCGGAGCGTCGGCCCGCGCCAGGATCACGCGATCGTCATCGCCCTCGTAGGCGATCCCGTCGCCTTGCCGCCGTCCGGGTGCGGCTCTGACCGCCTTCGGGATGGTGGCCGGCGCCTTGCTGCTGATGCGTGAGAGGATCATGGCGACAGCGCAAGGAACGTCCTTGCGCGCCGCAAGCCTGGGCGTCGCTTGCCGATCCTGCTTGCGGCTCCCATCTCGTCCACGGCCTTGCGCTCCTTGAACGAAACTGGAACAGACACGCCCATGCTGACCCACATCTCCGTCCGCGGCGCGCGCGAGCACAACCTCAAGGACGTGTCGATCGACCTCCCGCGCGACAGGCTGATCGTCATCACCGGGCTGTCGGGATCGGGCAAGTCGAGCC
>CAXTNX010000040.1:0-25186 GCA_964245815.1 uncultured Sphingomonadaceae bacterium
GCTGTCGGTGATCGGCAACGGCGTGGTGCTCGATCCATGGCATCTGCGCGACGAGATCGCCAAGCTCGCCGGCCAGGGCGTCGTCATCACCCCCGACAATCTCCACATCGCCGAGACGTGCCCGCTGATCCTGCCCTTCCACCGCGATCTCGACGGCCTGCGCGAGGATGCCAGCGGCGCGGGCAAGATCGGCACGACCCGGCGCGGGATCGGTCCGGCGTACGAGGACAAGGTCGGCCGGCGCGCGATCCGGGTGTGCGATCTCGCGCATCTCGACAGCCTCGATCCGCAGATCGAGCGGTTGTGCGCGCATCACGACGCGTTGCGCGCGGGCTTCGGCGAGCCGCCGATCGATCGCGAGCGGCTGCTCCGCGACCTCACCGAGATCGCGGGCACGGTGCTGCCGTTCGCCCGGCCGGTCTGGGTGACGCTCAACGAGGCCAAGCGCGCGGGCAGGCGCATCCTGTTCGAGGGCGCGCAGGGCGTGCTGCTCGATGTCGATCACGGCACCTATCCGTTCGTCACCTCGTCCAACACGATCGCGGGCACCGCGGCGGCCGGATCGGGGCTCGGCCCTGCGGCGGCGGGCTATGTGCTCGGCATCGTCAAGGCCTATACGACACGGGTCGGCTCCGGACCGTTCCCGACCGAGCAAGACAATGCCGTCGGCGAGCGGCTCGGCACGCGCGGCCACGAGTTCGGCACCGTCACCGGGCGCAAGCGGCGCTGCGGCTGGTTCGACGCGGTGCTGGTGCGGCAGGCGGCGGCGGTGTCGGGTATCACCGGCATCGCGCTGACCAAGCTCGACGTGCTCGACGGCTTCGATGCGATCCGGATCTGTACCGGTTATCGTCTCGGGAGCGCGACGTTCGACTATCTGCCGCCGCATGCCAGCGATCAGATCGCGGTCGAGGCGGTCTACGAGACGATCGAGGGCTGGAGCGGATCGACGCGGGGGGCGCGGAGCTGGGCGGACCTGCCGGCCGCCGCGATCAAGTACATCCGCCGCGTCGAGGAGCTGATCCGGTGTCCCGTCGCGCTGGTCTCGACCAGCCCCGAGCGCGGGGACACCATCCTGGTCCGCGACCCGTTCGCCGACTGACCGACACGACCGGGGCCGGCGTTCGCGCACCGGCCCGTGGCTCGTTCGATCGGCGGTTCCCCGCCGCTCATCTCTGGCGCGTCAGAGCGACGGACCGCCCGACGAACCGCCGCTCGATCCCGTGGTGCCGCCGGACGCCGACATGCCGCCGGACGCGGTGCCGCCCGACCCGTTGCCGCTCGTGGCGCCGGGGGTCCTCGACGACGACATCCCGCTGGACGACATGCTGCCGCCCGACATGCCGCCCGTCGACGCGCCACCGCGCATGCTGCCGGTGGACATTCCGCCCGACGGCGACCGGCTGCCGGACGAACCCTGGGTTCCGCGGGACGAGCCGGTCGCGCTTCCCGCCGCATTGCCCGACGTTGCGGAACTCGTGCCCATCCCGGTCGTCGCGCCTGTCGACGCGCCCGAGCCGCCGCCCATCGAGCCGGCGCTGCCGCCGGCGGTACCCGCGCCCGCCGAGCCGGCGCCTCCGGCCTGCGCGAGCAGGGCGACGGGGGCGACGGCGACGAGAGCGGCAGTGGTGATCGCGATGAAACGCATGGGCGGTCTCTCCATCCTGTCTTTGTCGATGGCGGGGTAACGCCCGATTCGCTGCTTGGCTCCCGATCCGCGCCTTATCTCGTTGAACGCGCGTCGTTTCCGCACTGGGCACGGTCGAGCAGCTTATGATCGGCGAGGACCAGCGCGACCATCGCCTCGACCACCGGCACGCCGCGGATGCCGACGCATGGATCATGCCGCCCCCGGGTGCGGATGGCGCTGGCGGTGCCATCGCGCGTGATCGTCTCGACCGGCGTCAGGATCGACGAGGTGGGCTTCAGCGCGCATCGCACCACCACCGGCTGCCCGGTGGCGATCCCGCCCGCGACGCCGCCGGCATGGTTGGCGAGGAACACCGGCCGCCCGTCCGGACCCGGCCGCATCGGATCGGCATTCTGCTCGCCGGTCAGCCGTGCGGTCGCGAACCCGTCGCCGATCTCGACCCCTTTGACGGCGTTGATCGACATGAGCGCGGCGGCGAGTTCGGCATCGAGCTTGGCGTAGACCGGCGCGCCCCACCCTGCCGGCACGCCGGTCGCGACGCACTCGATCACCGCGCCGACCGACGATCCCGCCTTGCGGGCCCGGTCGAGGATCGCCTCCCAACGCGCGGCGGCGGCGGCGTCGGGACAGAAGAACGGATTGGCGTCGATCTCGGCGTCGTCGGACGCGGCCGGATCGATGCGATCGCCGCCAAGCTCGACCAGATAGGCGCGCAGCCGCACCTCGGGGATCACCGCGCGCGCCACCGCGCCCGCCGCCACCCGCGCTGCGGTCTCGCGCGCGGAGGACCGCCCGCCGCCGCGATGGTCCCGAACGCCGTATTTGGCGTCATAGGCATAGTCGGCATGGCCGGGGCGATAGGCGAGCGCGACCTCGGAATAGTCTTTCGAGCGCTGGTCGACATTCTCGATCGTCAGGCTGATCGGCGTGCCGGTCGTGCATCCCTCGAACACCCCCGACATTATGCGCACCCGGTCGGGTTCCCGGCGCTGCGTGGTGAAGCGCGACGTGCCGGGGCGACGCCGGTCGAGCCAGGGCTGGATGTCGCCCTCGGACAGCGCCAGCCCCGGCGGACACCCGTCGATCACCGCGCCGAGCGCGGGCCCGTGCGATTCTCCCCAGGTGGTGAAGCGGAAGACGCGGCCGAACGTGTTGAGGCTCAAGTCCCCTCTCCCTGCCGGGGAGAGGAAGGGGCCTGCTCGGCGCAGCCGGGTGGTGGGAGGGTGAGGGCCTGCTCGATCATCGCTGTCACGCCCCGGATATTGTCCATCACCTCGCGATTGGGGATGCGAACCACGCGAAAGCCCAGCGCCGACGACGCCGCCGTCCGCCTCGCGTCGCTCGTCGGATCGTCATGGGTGTCGCCATCGACCTCGACCACGAGCCGCGCGTCGCCGCAGAGGAAGTCCGCGACATCGGGACCGATCCATACCTGCCGGCGAAACTTGGCGCCGGCGAGTTGGCGGTTGCGCAGAACGCGCCAGAGCCGACGTCCAGGCCCGGTACCGTCGTGGCGCATGGCGGGGATGCACGTAAGGGGCTCGTCGCCCGGCGGTCGTCGCATCCCCTCACCCTCCCACGCTGCGCGTGAGTCCCTCCCTCTCCCCTCCAGGGAGAGGGGTCAAGCATCACGCCAGCGCGATGTCCGGGGCATCCTCGGCCTTCATCCCGATCACGTTGTAGCCGGCGTCGATGTGGTGGATCTCGCCGGTCACGCCCGACGCCAGATCGGAGAGCAGGTACAACCCGCCGCCGCCGACATCCTCGATCGTCACGGTGCGGCGCATCGGCGAATTGAGCTCGTTCCACTTGAGGATGTAGTTGAAGTCGCCGATGCCGCGCGCCGCGAGCGTCTGGATCGGGCCGGCCGAGATCGCGTTGATGCGGATGTTCTCGGGGCCGAGATCGACCGCGAGATACTTGACGCTGGTCTCCAGCGCGGCCTTGGCGACGCCCATCACGTTGTAGTGCGGGATGACCTTCTCGGCGCCGTAATAGGTCAACGTCAGGATCGCGCCGCCGTTCGGCATCATCGCCCGCGCGCGCTGCGCGACCGCGACCAGCGAATAGGCCGAGATGTTCATCGTCATCAGGAAATTGTCGAGCGTGGTATCGTAATACTTGCCGCGCAGCTGGTTCTTGTCCGAGAAGCCGATCGCGTGGACGACGAAATCGATCGCCGGCCAGCGCGCCGCCAGCGTCGCGAACGCTGTGTCGAGCGCCGCCATGTCGCCGACGTCGCAATCGATCAGCAGGTCGGAGCCCAGTTGCTCGGCGAGCGGCCGCACGCGCTTGAGGATCGACTCGCCCTGGTAGCTGAACGCCATCTCGGCGCCATGCTCGGCAAGCCGCTTGGCGATCCCCCAGGCCAGCGACTTGTCGTTGGCCAGCCCCATGACGAGCCCGCGCTTGCCCTCCATCAGTCCTGGCATGCATCCTCCACTCGCGCCTCTCGGGGCACGTCCTTTAGACCGGTCGTCTCGGGTTTCGCCAGCGCCGCGTTGAGATGCGCACCGGTCACCAGCCCCAGGCCGACCAGCCAGAAGAACAGCAGCGCCACGATCACGCCGGCCAGGCTGCCATAGGTCAGATTGTAGCTCACCCGCGCGAGCACCGGCGGCAGCACCGCGGTCACCGCCAGCCACCAGCCGGCGGTGAACAGGGCGCCCGGCCATTTGGGATTTCCGCTGTAGCGGTACCTGGACGGGGTGAGCGCGTAGAACAGCACGTAGAGCGCGCCGAACAGGATCAGTCCGGGCAGCAGCCGCGAGACGCCGATCCAGCCGACCACCGCGCGCACGTCGGGAAAGAAGCGGTCGATCACCTGCTCGACGGCGGTCAGCGCGACCTGCGCGACGAAGGCGAGCAGCATCGTCAGCACCGCGCCGACGATCATCAGCACCGACCACAGCCGGTATTCCCAGAACGGCGCGCTCCCGGTGGTGCCATAGGCGCGCCGCAGGATATCGCGGATCGTCTCGATGAAGCTGCCGACCGTCCACAGGCCGACCAGCGCGCCGAGCCACAGCAGCGGCCCGGTCCGCGCGGCGAGCACGCCCGCGATCACCGGGCGCAGCAGGTCGGCGACCGCATGCGGCATGACGTGGAGCAGGCTCTCGACCGCATCAGCGCCCGCATCCGAACGGCCGAACAGCTGCGCGAGCGCGGTGACGATGATGAAGAACGGGAACATCGCGACCATCGACAGATAGGCGATGTTGCCGGCATGGATGAAGCCGTCGGCATACACGCCGATCGCGACGCGGCGGGTGACCGGGAACAGATGCATCGACGCGCGGTTCGGGAGACGCCGCGCCTCGGGGGTTTCGGGCGATCCTCGGGCCGCCGGTCCGTCAGACACCCAGCGCGGCCCTCGGATTGCGGTCGCGGTCGCCGGTCCAGCCGGCGAGGAAGGTCTCGAGCGCGGCGTCGCCCGCGGGCAGGTCGACACCAAGCGTGACGAGCTGATCGCCGCGCGTGCCGTCGGGCTTGTGGAAGCCCTTGCCGCCGAGCCGCAGGACGCGCCCCGAGGTCGACCCCTTGGGGATCGTGACCATCACCGCGCCGTCGACGGTCGGCACCTTGACCTTGGCGCCGAGCACCGCTTCGTCGAGCCTGACCGGCAGCTCTAGCCGGACATCGTCGCCGTCGCGGACGAAGAAGCGGTGCGCCATCACCTCGATCGTGACGATCGCGTCGCCGGGGCCGGTCGGGCCGGGCTCGCCCTGTCCCGCCAGCCGGCGCTGGGTGCCGGTATCGACGCCGGCGGGGAGCTTGAGCTCGATCGTCTTGCCGTTGGCGAGCGCGACGCGCTGGGCGCGCAGCGCGGCCGCATCCTCGAACGGCACCTGGAGCCGATAGGCGACGTCGGCGCCCTTGGGGTTGGGTTGCGCGCGCGCGCCCCGCCGGCCGAACGGCCCACCGCCACCCGTCTGCTGACCGAACAGATTGTCGAAGATGTCGCCGAAATCCGCGCCCTCCTCGTGCTGGACGCCGCCCGGACCCATGCCGGGCCGGAAGCGCGCGCCGCCGGCAAACGGGTTGCCGCCGCCCGGCGCACCGCCGCCATAGCCGAACGCCGCGCGCGGATTGCCGTCGCCGTCGATCTCGCCGCGGTCGAAGCGTGCGCGCTTGTCCTTGTCGGAGAGCAGGTCGTACGCACCCGTCACCGCCGAAAAGCGCTCGGCGGCCTTGGGATTGTCGGTGTTGCGATCGGGGTGGAGCTGCTTGGCGAGCTTGCGATAGGCCGCCTTGATCGCCTTCTCGTCCGCGTCGCGTGTTACGCCCAGGGTCTGATAGGGGTCCGCCATCCGTGTCCTGTACCGCAGTCTGGTCGGCAAGACTGTTGCCGATATGCAACATGCATGTGCGTGAGACGCGAGGCTCGCGCAAGGGGCTCATGCCGGGTTATGGCGCTGTCATGACCGACGATCCCCATACGCTGTTCGACGCCTGGCTGGCCGAGGCCGGGACGAGCGAGCCCAACGACCCCAACGCGATGTGCCTCGCCACCGCCGACGCCGTGGGCAACCCGTCGGCGCGCATGGTGCTGCTCAAGGGACACGACCACGGCTTCGTGTTCTACACCAATCTCGAGAGCCGCAAGGCGGACCAGCTCGGCGAGAACCCGAATGCCGCGCTGCTCTTCCACTGGAAGTCGCTGCGTCGCCAGATCCGGATCGAGGGACGGATCGAGCGGGTCAGCGATGCCGAGAGCGACACCTATTTCGCCAGCCGCAGCCGCGCCTCGCAACTCGGCGCGGTCGCGTCCGACCAGTCGCGACCGCTCGATTCGCGCGAGACGTTCCAGCGGCGCTATGCCGAGGAAGAAAGACGCTATGACGGCCGTGACGTGCCGCGGCCCGAGGATTGGGGCGGCTATCGTCTGATCCCGCTCGACTTCGAGTTCTGGCAGGATCGGGCGCACCGGCTGCACGAGCGGCGCGTGTTCCTGGCGCAGAATGACGGCACCTGGGACGAGGGCCTGCTCTACCCTTGAGCGAACCAGCCAGCCCCAACCTGGCCCGGCGCGCGGCGATCGCGAGTTCGGCGCTCGCGCTCGGCCTGCTCGGGCTCAAGGGCTGGGGCGCGGCGGCGAGCGGATCGGTGGCGATGCTCGGCAGCCTCGCGGATACCGCGCTCGATCTCGTCGCCAGCCTCGTCACCTTGTGGGGCGTCCACATCGCCGGCCAGCGCGCCGACGAGGACCATCGCTTCGGCCACGGCAAAGCCGAATCGCTGGTCGCATTGGTCCAGGTCGCGCTCATCGCGGTATCGGCGGCGGCGATCGCCTGGCACGCGGCGCGATCGCTCGCCGCGGGCGTGCACGCCGTCGCCGCCGGGACGGGTATCGTCGTCTCGGTGATCGCGGGCGCGGCGACGAGCGTGCTGCTGGCCTATCAGCGCCACGTCATCGCGCTTACCCGATCGGTCGCGATCCGCGCCGACCATGTCCACTACCAGTCCGACCTCGCGCTCAACGCCGCGGTCGTGGTGGCGCTCGTCCTCGAGAGCGTCGCCGGGCTGCGCGGCGCCGACGGCGTGCTGGCGATCGTCATCGCGTTCTGGCTGCTGCGGGGCGCCTATGGATCGGCGCGGCAGGCGGTCGACGATCTGATGGACCGGGAATGGTCCGACGCCAAGCGCCGCGCGTTCCTCGCGGTGTGCGCGACCATCCCGGGCGCGCGCGATCTCCACGACCTGCGCACGCGGAGCAGCGGCGCGCTCGATTTCGCGCAGTTCCACATGGGCTTCCCGCCCGCCACGACGATCGCCGACGCGCATGCCGTGATGGCGGCGGTCGAGGCGAAGCTGCACGTGCGCTTCCCGCGGTGCGAGGTGCTGATCCATCCCGATCCCGTCGGCCATGTCGACGAGGAACATAGCCTGCCTGCCGCGATCGCCGAACGGAGAGAGATGTGAAGCTGCCCTTCTTCCAGGTCGACGCCTTCGCCGACCGGCCCTTTACCGGCAATCCCGCCGCGGTGATGCCGCTCGAGAGCTGGCTGCCCGACGCGCTGCTCCAGCGGATCGCGGCGGAGAACAACCTCGCCGAGACCGCCTTCCTCGTGCCGACAAGCGAGGTCGAGGTGACACGCGAATTGCGCTGGTTCACGCCGACGACCGAGGTCGTGCTGTGCGGTCATGCCACGCTGGCGAGCGGGCACGTCCTGCTCAGCGCCGATCCGCGTCGGCTCGACGTGACCTTCCGGACGCGCCACGCGGGGCTGCTCACCGTGTCGCGCGCCGCGGGCGGCGGTTACGCGCTCTCGCTTCCGGCGTGGCGTCCCGAACCGGCGCCGCTCCCCGCGATCGTCGCGGCACTCGGCGTCGGGCAGGTCGTCGAAACGCTGTGGCATTCGCATCGCTACGGCGTCGTCGTGCTGGAGGACGACGCCGCGGTCCGCGCAGTCACCCCCGATTTCCGCAGACTGGCGGCCGCAGGCGATGTGCTCACCATCGTCACCGCGCCGGGCGGCGATAGCGACATCGTCAGCCGCGCCTTCGCGCCGGGCGCCGGCATCGACGAGGACCCGGTGACGGGATCCGCGCACGCGGTGGTGGTGCCCTACTGGGCGAGGCGGCTCGGCCGCGACCGCTTCACCGCGTTCCAGGCCTCGGCGCGCGGCGGGCGGCTCGATTGCCGGCTCGACGGCGACCGGGTGGTGCTCGGCGGCGCGTGCGTCACGGTGATCGAGGGCCGCTTCGCGCTGTAGGGCGCTCACGCTGTCCCGCCCAACCGCCCGTTCGGGCCGAGCGACGTCGACGCCCTGCGCTGGCCCTTCGACTCCGCTCAGCGCGAACGGAGGCTGGAATCGCTTTACGCCGCGATCATCTCCGCCGCCTCCGTCGCCTCGATCCAGCCGCCGCCGAGCACGCGGTCACCTGTGTACAGCACCGCCGCCTGCCCCGGCGAGACGCCGTATTCGGGCGCCGCGAAGCTCAGCCGATCGCCGTCGAGCCGCGCCGGCACCGGCTTCGCCATCGAGCGGACCCTGGCGGTCAGCGGCCCGTCGAGCGGCCCGAGCCGGTTGATGTCGGAGAGCTGCGCCGCGCGCACCGCCAGCGCACGGCGCGGCCCGACCACCACGCGCGCCGCCGCCGGCTCGACGCGGACCACGTAGAGCGGCTCGGGCGCGCCGCCGATCTCGAGACCGCGGCGCTGGCCGACGGTAAAGCCGACGATGCCGCGATGGCGGCCAAGCACGCGGCCCGCCAGGTCGACGATCTCGCCGCCGGTCGCCGCCTCGGGGCGCAATCTGCGCACCAGTGCGGCATAATCCCCGTCGGGCACGAAGCAGATGTCCTGGCTGTCGGGCTTTGCGGCGACGCCGAGGCCGATTTCCGCGGCGATCGCGCGCACCCGCGCCTTGGGCAGACCGCCCAGCGGGAAGCGCAGATCGTCGAGCTGCGCCGGCGTCGTCGCGAACAGGAAGTAGCTCTGGTCGCGCGCCGGATCGGCACCGCGGTGAAGCTCGACCCCGTCGATGCCCGCGACGCGCCGGACATAATGACCGGTGGCGAGGCAATCGGCGCCAAGGTCGCGCGCGAGCCGCAGCAGATCGGTGAACTTGACCCCCTGGTTGCAGCGCACGCATGGGATCGGGGTGCGGCCGGCGACGTACTCGTCGGCGAAGCGATCGATCACGCTCGCCCGGAACGCGCTCTCATAATCGAACACATAGTGCGCGATGCCGAGCCGGTCGCACACCGCGCGCGCATCGCGGATGTCGCGCCCCGCGCAGCAACTGCCCGCGCGCCCGGCCGCGGCACCGTGATCGTAGAGCTGGAGCGTGACGCCGATCGTCTCGGCGCCGCTCGCCTGCGCCAGCGCGGCGACGACCGAGCTGTCCACGCCGCCCGACATCGCGACGACGATGCGGCGCGAGGCGATCGGCGCGGCAAGCTGGAAATCGGTCCGGTCCATGATCGCCGCGCGCATAGCGCATCGCGCGTCCCGCCGCAAAATGGCGGCGACGTTTACCGGCTGTTAGCCATGTCGGCGCCATGACCCTCCGACGGGTGGGAGATGGTGTTCGTGGATCTGAGCCGACCGATCGTCGCGAACGCGACCGAGCGCCAGCTCGATCATCGCATGCTGATCGCCGCCGCCGCGGTCGGCCAGGCGGGCACGCGCACCGCGCGCCTCGCCGCACGCATCGACACCCGCACGCGCGAACCCGATCATGCGCGCGCGCTGCTCGTCACCTTTCTCGGGATCGATCCGGTCGGCGGCCCGCGCACGCTGCGCGGCAGCTTCCATCCGGGCGTCGCGCAGGGTCTTTCGTCAACCTCTATGAAGGCCGGCTTTACCGTGGCGTTTTAGCGTTCCTTCAATGCGCGTCCGCTAGAAGGACGCATGCGCTTGGGGGAGCGTTCGTTGGCCGAGCAGGCCCAGTTCGAGGTGTCGATGATCGAGAATCAGAAAATCCGGCCTGCTCAGGTGATCGGTCCGCTCGGCGAGCCGCTCACCCTCGCCAGCCTCCCCCCCGCCGAGACCGATCGCTGGGTCGTGCGGCGCAAGGCCGAGGTGGTGGCTGCGGTCAATGGCGGGCTGCTCACCGTGGACGAGGCGTGCGACCGCTATCGGCTGAGCCTCGAGGAGTTCGTGAGCTGGCAGCGCGCAGTCGATCGTTCCGGTCTGCGCGGGCTGCGCGTCACCCGCATCCAGGAATATCGCGCGGAGTACGGACGCACCCAGAAGTTCTGACGGTACTCGGCGCCCGAGCAGGTGCGCCGCCTCGGCTCGTCGATCCGGCCCCACCTGTCGTCGCACCCGGAACGTAATCCGGCGCCGCGCGTCTCGTCCACCTATCGGCCGCATCGGCATAGGGCGTGCGGGACGGGAGACACGGCATGGTCAACATCATCGTTTGGCTGATCCTGGGCGGTATCATCGGTTGGCTCGCCAGCATCGTGATGCGCACCGACGCGCAGCAGGGCGTCATCCTCAACATCATCGTCGGCATCGTCGGCGCGTTCATCGGCGGGATCATCTTCAATCACGACATGAACGGCGGCGACTTCTCGCTGGTCGCACTTCTCGAGGCGTTTGTCGGCGCGATCATCCTGCTCGCGATCGTCAATCTGGTGCGTCGCGGCTCGGTCCGCTGACCGCGCGCACTCATGCCGAACACGAGGGCCGTCCGCAATCGCGCGGGCGGCCCTTTCGTCTTCATTGCGCCCCGCGCCGGCGCGCGCCTAGCGCAGCTCGAACGTCACGCTCAGGCTGACGCCGATCTTCTCCTCGCCCGGGGAGAGTGAGGTCGATGCCTTGTCGGCGCGCGCCATCACCATCATCGGGCGCGGCGGCGCAGAACCGCCCGCCTCCGAGATCGAGACGATCCGCGCGACCGTCATCCCGATGGCCCTGGCATAGAGCGCGGCATGTGCCCGCGCCGCGGCGATCGCCCGGGTC
The DNA here is from genome assembly GCA_964245815.1 of uncultured Sphingomonadaceae bacterium. GTDB lineage: Bacteria > Pseudomonadota > Alphaproteobacteria > Sphingomonadales > Sphingomonadaceae > Solisphingomonas. The sequence goes on from CAXTNX010000040.1 coordinate 11,070, forward strand.
CGCGCCTCGTCGAGCGCGGCGGACGGGTCGGCCACCGAGAAGTCAGGCCCGCCGATCTGGTTGACGCCCTGCGCCACCAAAGCATCGAGGATCGGCCCCGCGCGTGTCACGTCGCGGAAGCGCACGGTCAGCGTGTTCGACGCCTGATAGCCGGTCAGCACCGGCGGCTCGTTGTCGCCGTAGCGATATTGCGGCTGGAGGCTGAGGCTGGCGGTCCGGATGTCGCGATCGGCGACGCCCGCCCGGCGCAGCGCCGCCACCGCCGCCGCCATCCGCCGGGTATTGTCGGCGAGCGCGGCGGACGCGCCGGTCGCCTGGGTGACGACACCCGCATTCACCGTCGCAAGGTCCGGCGCGCGGGTCACCTCGCCTTCGCTCGTCACGTCGAGCCGCGTCCCCGCGATCGGCATCGTCCCGATCTCGTCGGCGCGCGCCGCCGCCGGGTGCGCGGCGGATGCGAGCAGTCCCGCCATGACGGCCACAAATCCGGTTCTCATCGTTCTCTCCCTCGTCGCGCGTCGAGAGACGCGGCCGGCGCCTGCATGGTCGCTGGACAACGCGCGCTGAACGGTGCCAGTCGACGGTCTCGAGCCGGCGCTTGCAGCCGGTGGCTTATTTGGCTAATACACCGCCACTCCGCTCGGGGGTGAGGCGGTTTCGCGTGGGTGGGGCATGAACGCTGAACAGGGACGCTGGCAGGGCGAAGGGACGCCCCTCGATATCGACGAGCGCGTGAAGCGCAGCCGCCGCCGGCTGGTGCTGATCGCGGGCGGCGCGATCGTGCTGCTGCTCGCCATCGCCTGGTTCGTGATGCACGGACGCGGCAAGCAGGCGCCCGCGACGGCGCAATTGCCCACCGTCACCGTCATCGTCCCCGGGCAGACCGCGGTCGCCAACACCATCACCACGACCGGCAACCTCCAGGCCAGGCGGATGATGCCGGTCGGCGTCGCCGGCGAGGGCGGCATGGTCAGCCATGTCCTGGTCGATGCCGGCAACTGGGTGCGTGTCGGCCAGACGCTCGCCCAGGTGGATCCCGCGGTGCAGGCCGCGCAGACCAGCCAGATGCAGGCGCAGATGACCAATGCCGGCGCGAACGCCAAGCTCGCGCAGAGCAATCTCGATCGCGCCGAGCGCCTGGTCGCGCGCGGCTTCATCAGCAAGGCGGACATCGACAGCCGGACCGCGGCGCGCGATGCCGCCAACGCGCAGGTCAAGCTCGCCCAGGCGCAGTACCGCGAGATGGCGGCGCGGCTCGACCGGCTCGACATCCGCGCGCCGGCGGCGGGCCTGGTGCTGACCCGCGGCGTCGAGGCCGGACAGATCGTCAGCTCGGGCTCGGGCGCGCTCTTCAACATCGCCGAGGGCGGCTCGATGGAGCTGCGCGCGCGGCTGGCGGAACAGGATCTGGCGCGCATCCATGTCGGCATGGCGGCGACGGTGCAGCCGGTCGGCTCGACGCAGCGCTATGTCGGCCATGTCTGGCTGGTCTCCCCGGTCATCGACCCGGCGACCCGGCAAGGCGAGGTCCGCGTCCAGCTGACCTATGCGCCGGCGCTGCGCCCCGGCGGGTTCGCCTCGGGCACCTTCGTCGCCGACTCGCGCCAGGCTCCGGTGCTGCCGGAATCCGCGGTGCTGAGCGATCCGCGCGGCGTGAACTATGTATATGTCGTCGATCCCGAGAATCGCGTCGCCCGCCGCGACGTCAAGGTGGGCGACGTGTCGGACGCGGGCGTCGCGGTGCTCGGCGGGCTCACCGGCAACGAGCGGGTGGTGTATTCCGCAGGCGCGTTCCTCAACCCGGGCGACAAGGTGGTGCCCGAGCTCAAGAAGGGCGCCTGACCGGCGACGGGAAGCAGACAGCCATGCGCAACATCTCGTCCTGGTCGATCCGCAATCCGGTCTTTTCGCTGGTGTTCTTCGCCGCGCTGACGCTCGCCGGGCTGGTCTCGTTCATGCGGATGAGCGTCAATCAGAGCCCGGAGATCACCTTTCCCGGCGTCGTGGTCCAGATCACCCAGCCGGGCGCCGCCCCGGTCGAGCTCGAGACGCAGGTCGCGCAGAAGGTCGAGGCGGCGATCCGCAGCCTCGAGGGTGTCGACGAGATCGATACCACGATCAACGAAGGCTCGAGCGAGACCTTCGTCCAGTTCACGCTGGACACGCCGGTCGACCGCGCGGTCAACGACGTCCGCGAGGCGGTGTCGCAGATCCGCTCGAACCTGCCCAACGGCATCCTCGAGCCGCAGATCAGCCGGGTCCAGGTCAATGGCGAGCCGATCGCCCGGTTCACCGCCAGCGCCACCGACATGACGATGGAGCAGCTCTCCTGGTACGTCACCAACGATGTCTCGCGCCGGCTGCTCGGCGTCGAGGGGTTGCAGGCGGTCAAGACCTCGGGCGCGGTCAGCCGCGAGATCCGGGTGATCCTCGATCCCGCCAAGATCCAGGCGTTCGGTCTCACCGCGGCGGCGGTCAACGAGCAGCTGCGCGCGGTCAACGTCAACGCCGCCGGCGGCCGCGCCGAGATCGCCGGCGCCGAACAGTCGGTCCGCATCGTCGGCAACGCGCAGGACGCCTTCGGCCTCGGCCAGAGCCAGATCGCGGTCGGCGGCGGGCGCACGGTCAAGCTGGCCGACATCGCGCAGGTCAAGGACTCGTTCGGCGAGGTCCGCGAGATCGCCAAGATGAACGGTAAGCCGACCGTCGCGTTCGCGTTGGTCCGCGCGCGCGGCGCGTCCGAGGTCTCGGTCTACGAAGGCGGCCTGAAGGTTCTCGCGCAGATCGAGAAGGAGAACCCAAGAATCCATTTCACCAAGCGCGTCGCCACCGTCGACTACACGATCAAGACCTACGATTCGGCGATGCGGTCGATGATCGAGGGCGCGGTGCTCGCGGTCGTCGTCGTGTTCTTCTTCCTGCGCGATCGGCGCGCGACGCTGATCTCGGCGCTCGCCATACCGCTGTCGGCGATCCCGACATTCTGGATCATGGACCTGATGGGCTTCACGCTCAACGGCATGACGCTGCTCGCGCTCAGCCTGGTGTCGGGCGTTCTCGTCGATGACGCGATCGTCGAGATCGAGAACATCGTGCGGCACATGCGGATGGGCAAGACCGCCTACCAGGCCGCGATCGACGCCGCCGACGAGATCGGGCTCGCCGTCGTCGCGACCACCTTCTCGATCGTCGCGGTGTTCCTGCCGGTCAGCCTGATGCCGGGCATCGCCGGACAGTTCTTCAAGAATTTCGGGCTGACCGTGGTGGTCGCGGTGCTGATCAGCCTGCTCGTCGCCCGCCTCATCACGCCGATGATCGCCGCCTATTTCCTCGAGGCGCACGGCGAGCAGCGCCATGGCGGGGGGCGCTGGTCCGAAGGGTATCAGCGCGTGCTCAACTGGACGCTCGATACGCGCGGCGCGCAGGCCGCGAAGCGGCGCGGCGGCTGGGCGCGGCGCTTCGCCTTCGCACGCGATCACCGCTTCTGGACGATGGGCATCGCATCCATCGCGTTCCTGCTCACCATCGTCTCGTTCGCCACCCTGCCCTTCACCTTCCAGCCGCCGCTCAACCTCGACACCAGCCGCGTGACGATCACGATGGTGCCGGGCACCACGCTCGCGCAAACCGCGGACGTCGCCGACAAGGTCGCGGCGCTGCTCAAACGCGAGCCCGAGGTCGCAACGGTCGTCGAGTTCGTCGACCCGGCGAGCGCGACGGTGGCGATGTCGCTCAACAAGGACCGGAAGGCGACGAGCACCGAGTTCGAGCGCCGCGTCGCACCGGCGCTCAACCGTATCGCCGATGCGCGCGTCACCTTCGAATCGCAGAGCGGCGGCAACGACAGCGATCGCGATGTCGCGATCCTGCTCGCCGGCGACGATCCCGCCAAGCTCGCCGCCGCCGCGCAGACCGTCGCCGATCAGGCCAAGAGGCTGCCCGGCATCCGCGCACCCCGTGTCGAGGACGCCTTACCCAAGCCCGAGATCGCGATCCGGCCGCGGCTCGATCTCGCCGCCGATCTGGGCGTGACCACCGCCGCGCTCAGCGAGACGATCCGCATCGCGACGCTGGGCGATATCGACCAGAACGCCGCCAAATTCTCGCTGTCCGACCGCCAGATCCCGATCCGCGTCGCGCTCGACGAGAACAGCCGGTCGGACATCTCGACGATCAAGAACCTGCCGGTCCCGACCACGTCCGGGGGGACGGTGCCGCTCAACGTCGTCGCCGATGTCGGTTTCGGCGACGGCCCGTCCGAGATCAAGCGCTTCAACCAGGAGCGCCGCGTCGTCGTCTCGGCCGATCTCGCGCCCGGCGCGGTCTCGGGCGAGCAGCGCGAGAAGATGCTCGACCTGCCCGCGATGAAGACCCTGCCCAGCGGCGTGCACTACGCCAAGTCGGGCGATGCCAAGTGGCAGGCGGAGATGGTCGACAACTTCATCATCGCGGTGTCCGCGGGCATCTTCCTCGTGTTCGCGGTGCTCGTGCTGCTGTATCGCCGAGTCGTGCCGCCGCTGGTCAACCTGACCTCGCTGCTGCTGGCGCCGCTCGGCGGCCTGATCGCGCTGCATGTCTGCGGCATGGCGATCTCGCTGCCGGTGCTGATCGGGCTGCTGATGCTGCTCGGCATCGTCGCCAAGAACTCGATCCTGCTGATCGATTTCGCGATTGAGGAGATCCGCCACGGCGCGAGCCGCGACGCCGCGATCCTGGAGGCTGGACACAAGCGCGCGCAGCCGATCGTGATGACCACGGTCGCGATGGTCGCGGGCATGACCCCGACCGCGCTCGCGATCGGCGGCGACGGTTCGCTTAACCAGCCGATGGCGGTGATGGTGATCGGCGGCCTGATCCTCTCGACGCTGCTGACGCTGCTCATCGTGCCCGCGGCGTTCAGCCTCGCCGACGGGCTCGAGCGCCGGCTCGGCCCGATCCTCGCACGACGGCTGCTGAGCGGCGGCGAGGCGCGCCATGTGCTGCACGGGGAACCGCAAGCCGCGGAATGAACAAAGCGCACGCTCATGGCTTGAAGCGGCGATGACCGGGATCAGGACGACCGCACCGGGCGATGGCGCCGCGACGATGCGCCGCTTCGCGACCGGGCTGCTGGTCGCGATGGCGCTGCTGTTCGCGGTGGCACGCATGCTGGAGACCGCGCATCCCGGCTGGGGATATGTGCGCAGCTTCGCCGAATCGGCGATGGTCGGCGGGCTTGCCGACTGGTTCGCGGTGACCGCGCTGTTCCGCCACCCGCTCGGGATCCCGATCCCGCACACCGCGATCATCCCGAGGAACAAGGATCGCATCGGCGACAGCCTCGCCGCCTTCCTGCGCGACAATTTCCTGGTGCCGCACGTCGTCGCGCGGCGCATGCAGCGGCTCGATCTCGCCGGTGCCGCCGGACGTTTCCTCGCCGATCCGGCGATCCTTTCGGGCGGCGAGCGCGGCCGGCTGCGCGCCGGCGCCTCGCGGCTGATCGCCGATCTCGTCGCCAGCCTCGATGGCGAGCGGATCGGCGCGATGCTGCGTGCCGCCGCGACCCAGCGGCTGACCGCGCTCGACGTCGCGCCCATCCTCGGCGGCGCGCTCGGCGCCGCGATCGGCCGGGAGCGTCATGTCGCGCTGATCGATTCGGCGATCGACTGGCTCGGTCGCACGCTGATCGCCAACGAGGACACGATGCGCGACATGATCCGCCGCCGCGCCGGATCGGTGCTGCGCTGGACCGGGCTCGACGAGACGCTCGCCACCAAGATCCTCGACGGCCTGTACCGCCTGATCGAGGAGGTCGCCGCCGATCCGCATCATCCGCTGCGCGACAAGGCGGTCGAGGGCCTGACCGATTTCGCGGCGCGGCTGCGCGAGGACCCGCGAACGCGCGCCCGCGTCAATGCACTCAAGGACGAGATCGTCGCCAGTCACGCGGTCGCGGCGTGGCTCGACGGGCTGTGGGGCCAGGCGCGGGTCGCACTGCTGCGCGGCGCGCGCGATCCGCAGGCGGCGATGGCCGGCCGGCTTGGCGAGGCGCTGGCGCAACTCGGCCAGGCGCTCCAGCGCGAGCCGAGGCTGGCGCGGACGCTCAATCGGTTCGCCCGACGCGCCGTGGTCGGCATCGCGGCGGCCTATGGCGACGGGATCGTCCGTCTGGTGTCCGACACGGTGCGCAGCTGGGATAGCCGCACCGTGACCGGACGGCTGGAGCAGGCGGTCGGCCGCGACCTCCAATATATCCGCGTCAACGGCACCCTGGTCGGTGGCCTAGTCGGTCTCGTGCTGCACGTCATCGCGCTCGCGGTCTGACGGTGAGCCCGGCGCACCGCGGATCTCGCGACTTTGGCGGCGATCCCGATCCGGTACATGCTGCGATGCGGAATAACGCTGTTCTTGTTATCCAATGGAGCTATGACTGTCATACCGCTGCGGCTTCGCTCAGGGGACGCATATGAATCGCGAGAGCGGGAGTAGTGCCGAATACGCGATGATCCGGTCGTCGCCGGCCGGTTTCTCGATGCCGGCCAACAAGCATCGCTTGCGCGTGCGCTTCTACGCCGCGCTGCTGGTACTCGATTGCGCGGCGATCACGCTGTCCTTCATGGTCGCCAACCTCCTGCGCGGCGACGCGGCGCTGGCGCCGGCGGGACTCGACATGGTCGCGGTGCTCCTGCCGCTGTTCATCGCCATCGCGGTGACCGACCGCAACATCTACGGCGTGCGCTTCTTCCGAAAATGGCAGGACAGCGCGCGCCGCGCGATGACCGCGCTGCTGGCCGCGCTGATCGCGGTGCTGTTCGTGGGCTTCTATCTCAAGGCGACCGCCAGCATCTCGCGCGCGACGCTGACGATCGGCATCCTGTCCGCGCTGGCCTGCCTGCCGACGCTGCGCTTCGCGATGTACCGGCTGGGAATGCGGCTGACCGGCGGCGAGCCGCTAACCGAACTGCTGATCTGGGATCATGACGAGCGGATCGACCTGACCCCGCGCACGGCGCTGAGCGCGGCGGCGCTCAATCTCCGGCTCGACATCGACGATCCGCGCGGGCTCGATCGGCTCGGCCGGCTGCTCAAGCGCGCCGACCGCGTCGTGATCGCGTGCGAGGACGATCGCCGCGCGACCTGGGCGATGATGCTCAAGGGCGCCAATATCCAGGGCGAGCTGCTCGCGCCGGAGCTCGCCGCGATGGGCGCGCTCAACACCGGCACGTTCGAGGGTACGCCGACGCTGGTCGTGTCGATCGGCCCGCTCGATACGCGCTCCCGGGCGCTCAAGCGCGGCCTCGACCTCGCGCTGGCGGGGCTCGCCTCGCTGGTGCTGCTGCCGCTGATCGTGCTCGTCGCGCTGGCGATCAGGCTCGACGATGGCGGTCCCGTGCTGTTCGTCCAGTTCCGGCTCGGGCGCGGCAACCGGCTGTTCCCGATGTACAAGTTCCGCAGCATGCGGAGCGAGCAGTGCGACAGCGACGGCAACCAGTCGACCAAGCGCAACGACAAGCGCGTCACCCGCGTCGGCAAGCTGATCCGCGCCACCAGCATCGACGAATTGCCCCAACTGCTCAACGTGCTGAAGGGCGACATGAGCCTGGTCGGTCCGCGTCCGCACGCGCTCGGCAGCCTGGCGGGCGAGAAGCTGTTCTGGGAGGTCGACCAGCGCTACTGGCATCGCCACGCCGCCAAGCCCGGCATCACCGGGCTCGCGCAGGTCCGCGGCTTCCGCGGCGCGACGCATCTCCAGTCCGATCTCGCCGATCGGCTCCAGGCGGATCTCGATTATGTCAACGGCTGGACGCTGTGGCGCGACATCTCGATCCTCGTCGCCACCTTCAAGGTCGTGCTCCACCGCAACGCCTATTGAGCAAAGCCGGTGGTCGTGTGACTCCGTCGTCCTGCCCGGCTAACGCGGTCCGATGTCGTTCTTTTCCCGCAAGTCCTCGCGCGCTCCGGCGCTGCCGCCCGGCCATCGCGTCTACGCGATCGGCGACGTTCATGGCCGTATCGACCTGCTCGACGCGCTGCTCGCCAGGATCGAAGCCGATTCGGCCACCCGCCCGCGCGGCGACGTCCTCGTCCTGCTGCTCGGCGACCTGATCGATCGCGGACCCGATTCGGCGGCGGTGGTGCGGCGTGCGATGCGGCCGCTCGGCTGGGCGCGGCTGCAATCGCTCAAGGGCAATCACGAGGCGGCGATGCTCGACGCGCTGGACGGCGACCGCCGCATGCTCGCGATCTGGCGCCGCAACGGCGGCGACGAGGCGCTGCGCAGCTGGGGGTTCGACCCCGCGGGGCTCGACGACGCGGAGTCCGGCGTGATCGCTGAGACGCTCCGGCGCGCGATCCCGGCGGCGGAGCGCGCGTTCGTCGCGCGCTGCCCGCTCTCGATCAGGCTGGGCGACTATTTCTTCGTGCATGCCGGCGTCCGGCCCGGTGTCCGGCTCGATCGGCAAGCCGAGCAGGACATGCTCTGGATCCGCGACGACTTTCTCGACAGCGCGCGCGATCATGGCGCGGTCGTCGTGCACGGCCATTCGATCACCGAATCGGTCGAGGATCTGCCCAACCGGATCGGGATCGACACCGGCGCCTATGCGTCCGGGCGGCTGACCGCGATCGGCCTCGAAGGCGACGCGCGCTGGTTTATCGCGACGTCCGATGCCGACGGCAAAGGGCTTACGGGCCGAGCCGCTGGTTCGGGTTCTCGTATCCCCTGACGCGATAGTCGAGCAGGTCGCGCGGATCGTAGACGACGGCCTCCCGCGACGGAAAGTCGCCGCCGCCACCGAGGCGACGGCCCGCCGCCAACTCGACGCGACGCCTGCCCAGGCGTTGGTTCAATCGCGGGCCGAGCGCCACCAGGGCGGGTTGCCCGGCGACCTGACGCGTTCCCTCGGCGGGATTGATCGGCGGCGTCGCGGTCAGCACGGAGCGGTCGCGACCGGCAAGCGACGTCTGGCCGTTCGACGGCGCGACGAACGTCTTGGCGGTTCGCAGAGCCGGCGGCGCGAAGCTGACGCCCCGATCCGAAGCGATCCCGCGGGGCGGGCCGGACCCGTTCCCCAGCGGCGTCGAGGCGGACGACCGGTATCCGGCCGGCGTCATGGCGCGGGATTGCGCCGTGGCGGTCGGCGCCGCGCGCGACGTCTGCGCGGCCGCTGCGGCCGGAACCAGCACACCGGCGGCGATCACCGCACAGAGCGCGCCGAAGGCTGCGTGTTTCGCCGATCCCGACATGCCGACTCCCGTGCGATCGCCTCGACCGCGCGCGCGCTGCGCGGCACGATCCTGCGAGTCGTCAAGCATAGCCGGATGATCGCCGGAACGCATGCTATTGGCCCGATCCGGGACCGAAGGTGATGTCGATCGATCCACGCGAGCGCGTCGCAGGAGCCGTCGAGGCGGCCGACGCCGGATCGAAGCTCTGGATCGTCACCGCATCGGGCGGCGTGCCGTGCGCGACCAGATAGTCGCGCACGGCGGCGGCGCGGCGCGTCGAGAGACGCTCGTTGTACACCGAGGGGCCCGGCGTCTCGGCCGCGCTCGCGACCATGACCGAAGCATGGCCGGCCTTGCCGAAGTTCGTCGCCGCCTGATCCAGATCGGCGCGCGCGTCCGGTGACAGCGCGGCGCCGCCGATCGCGAACGAGATCAGGAAATCGGTCCGGACCGGTGCCGGGGACTGCGGCGCGGGAGACGCCGCCGCCGCCGCCACCGCGGCGGGCGGGGGCACCATCACCAGCGGCCGGTCCGCATAGGGCGTGCCGAACGTGTAGGTGATTGTACCCAGCACGCTCGACGACCGCAGGCTGGTCTTGGCGGTGGTGTTGAACACCGCCAGCCGGACGGCGGGGACGTCGAAATAGCGATAGCCGATGCCGGCAGTGACGTGCTTGCTGACCTGGGCGCGGACACCGCCCATCACCTGGAAGGCGAAGGACGCGTCGGATTTGTCGAGGAAGATGCCGTCGGCGCCGAAACCGGAATAGCCGACATGGTCCGACACGACGTCGGCGATGCCGACACCCGCGCCGACATAGGGCCGGATGCGCGATTGCGAGATGTCGTAATAGGCGTTGAGCATGCCCGAGAAGACATGCGCGTTACCCGATACCGCGGAGCCGCGCTGCGTCGCCAGGGGCTGGCCGTCGATCTGGAAACCGAAACGATCGACCCCGGCGCGCTTGTAGCCGACCTCGAGTTCGACGCGGATGCCCTCGAAGTCGTAGCCCAGCGCGCCGGCGACATCGACGCCGGGCTTGTATTTGGTCGAGAAGAAGTTGGCGAGCCCGATGAAGTTGTAGTCCAGCTTTTGCTGGAGATAGACGCCGCCCTTCAGGCTGACATAAGGGCCTTCGGCGTGCGCCGTGCCGGCCACCAGGCCCAGCGATGCGGCTGCCGACCATAGCAGGATAACACGTCGCATATCGTTTCCCCGTCACGGCTTGCCGCCGACCGATCCCGCATGGCAGCGAAACGCGCGCCGCGAAACCCGCGGGTTGGCACGTCGGCGGCACGCTCACCCCGACCGCATTCAATTTGGCACAACCCAAGTGCCAGATGCGCTAAGTTCTTTGGTTAAAGGGTGATAGAGGCTTCCGAGGCGGGTGCCGACCGGGATTTCCTTTGGTGCGACTCGGCGATCCGGGCCGAACACTTGCCTTGTGAAGTCAGGCCCATTTCGGGACAGTGGAGCATGACAAAATCCCTCTTGCGCAACCGTGCTGCGGATGCGAGGAGTGCATCGCAAGGTTAACGAGCGTTCAATCCCTTTTTTGGAGAAGCGAAATGAAGAAAATCGCGACCGGCGCGGTCTTCGTGGCGCTCGTTGTGGCGAGCCTCGCCCCAGCTGGCGCAGCCACCAGCCGCCCGAAGGCGGCGACTGTCGATGCCGCCTCACTGGCGGTCACCGCCCCCGTGAGCTTTGCGACGGCGACGCCGACGTCGGTGAGCAACGATGCGGCGGCGACGGTACCCGTCTACACGAGCCTCAACCAGGGCTTGCTGGCCTATTTCCGTGCGGACCTCGACTTCCAGGGTGGTGTCTACCAGTCGCTGGTCGACGCCAACATCGCCACGGCCGGGTTGAGCGCGTCCTACGCCAAGCTCAACGCATCGATCCTCGGTCTCATCGCCTATCTGCAGACGACCGTCAGCAACGGCTGATCACCGCGGTTCGATACGAGCTTCGACTTCTGACGGCGGGCCTCGTGCCCGCCGTTTTCGTATGCGCATGTCACGGATCGTGGAGCGCGGGCCGTCGGCCGGGTCGCAACATGGTGCTTGGCGGCGATTCGTTGCGCGACTATGTATGCAATGGCTGCGGGCGTGGCGGAACTGGTAGACGCAACGGACTTGAAGGATTGGGTGCTCGCGCGGAAACGCGCGATGCAGAACTGCTCAAACTCGGGGAACCCTGTCAGATGGCGATCCCGAGCCAAGCCCGATGGTCCGCCATCGGGAAGGTGTAGAGACTAGACGGGCAGCACCTGCACCCCGGTCTGCCGGGGAATGGTGAAGGGATAGTCCAGACCACGAACGCTCATCGCGGCGGCGAAAGCCGTAGTGGTACGAAAATCCGTAGGGCATCGCCCATGGGGGTTCGAGTCCCCCCGCCCGCACCACTGCCGAGCAAGCGAAGGCACCATGGGTGCGAGCTGCTCGGGGTCGGCCCCGACGGCCAGTTCGAGCGGTTTGATCGACCCGCTGATCGTGATCGTGTCGGGCGCCACAACCACCTTGCTGATGAACCGGCGCGCATATCCCTGACGTAGAACCGGATCGGCGGAGCGCAGCTTGCGCAGCAGCACGTCACCCAGGCGCTCGACCGCTTCCGGCGTCACTCGCCGGTCTGTGGTCGATAGCTGCTGCTGGAGCAGGATGATCTCCTGCTCAAGATCGGCGCGGCGGGTACGCTGGCTGGCAAGCCGCGCGGTGAAATCGGTATCACGCGGGCTGATCACGCCCTGTTCGATGAAGTCGAACATATTCTGGATGGCGCCATCGACCCGGGTGCGCTCGGTGCGCAGGGCTTTGAGATGGGCTTGCCGTTCGCGGACGGCAGCGGAGCTGTCGTCAAGCAGGTTGGCGAGCAGTTGCTGAAGCCGGTCCGGCTTGAGGAGCCGCTCGGCCATGGCATCGACGACGATGATCTCGAGCTTGTTGTCGCGGATGCTGGTGCCCTGGCAGGCGGTCTCGCCGCGACGCAGGTTACGCGAGCAACGATAGTAGCGGTAACGGCCGCCCTTCCCGGTGGCGATCGAGAGAGCGTGCCCACATTCGGGATGCCCGCACCTGGCGATGCCGGCGAGCATGGTCGGGCCGGCGGCGAAGGTCGGCGGGGTGATGTGTCGGGCGTTACGCGCGATTCCGGCCTGCACGTCGAGCCATTCCGCTTCGGGGATGATGACGGGCACATCGAGTATCTGCCACTCCTCCTCCGGCCGCTTGATGCCATTGCGGGTGTCGTGAACTCCGTAGAGGTGCTTGCCGCGGTAGGTGGAACGGGTGAGGACGTCGCGCACGTTCGAGACATGCCACTTGCGCCCGCGCAGCGTCGCACCGCTGGCGTTGAGGTGGCAGACGATCTTCTTGTAGCCCATCGGCCCGTGTCCGATGCCGATGCGCTTCATCCTGTAGATCTGTTGCACTTGCAGCGCTTCGGATGGTTCGATCACCAGCCGCTTCTTGGCCTTGGGGCCACGCATTTCGGAGATCTCGGTAGTGTAGCCGAACGGTGGCACCGAGCCGTTCCAGAAGCCGTCGCGAACGTTGCGGATCATGTTGTCGCGGGTAAACTTGCCGGTCTGGCGAGACTGGTATTCGTCGAAGTTCGAGAGGACGCTTCGAACCAGATCGCCTTCCGCATCCTCACCGACATCCTGCGTGATGGCCACGATCCGCACGCCGGCGCGCTTCAACCTGCGGCGATGATGCTCGAGCAGATAGTGGTCCCGGAACAGCCGGGAGAAGCTGTACACGCCGATCTCGGTGATGCCGCTTCCGAGCCGCATCGCATGCTCGAACAACGCCTGGAGGCCCGGTCGATTGTCGGTGGTCCCCGACAAGCCGCCATCGCGATAGATGTCGTCCAGTTCGACGGCTCGCCGGCGATAATGCTCGATGAGCTTCGTCTCCTGATTGTCGAGGCTGATCCCGCCCTCGGCCTGTCGTTGGGTCGAGACCCGCACATAGCCGAGCGCGCGTTCAGTCCGACCCTTCACCATCGTCATGCCCTTCGAAGATGTATCGCAGTTCGTCGGCGCTCAGCAGCGTCACCAGCCATTCTGACTCCGATCGCGTGAGGGGAAAAGAGTCCGACAGCAGGTCGATGATCCTGCGCTGATCGCTCCCGCCAGACGGGCGCGCCAGCCCGCGTTCTGCGGGCTCCTGTCGACAGGGCGGGGCGCGAAACGATGCCATCTGGCAGCGTCTGCGCGATCGCCATGTATGCCAGCCATGTCAGTCCGGAAGAATGGCGCATATGCATCCTGGCTCAGGCGGTTGCGAATGACGTCGTGCAAGGGCGCCAAGGACCGCGCTGTGCTCGACGGCAAGTCGCGCGGCCGCGCCTATGGGACTGGAACGACGTCGTCCGAAGGATCGATCTCGCCAAAGGCGAGCCGAAGCCCCGCGGCCCATACAAGAAGGCCGCGAACTCTGGTAAGGCAGCCATATGACAAAGGAAAAGGACATGCGCCTGCTCACGCTTCACGACATCCTCGTCGCCTGGCAGGAAGACCGCATCGACTATCGGGAGGCAATGCGGCGCGCGAAGATCGACACGCTCGACGAACTCTACGAATCGGCCGAACTCAGCGGCGTGGACATCCGTAGTCGCCTCCACGACTTCGAAGACCGCCAGGCCGATCTGGTCGCCGATCTGATCAAAGGCCAGGCGAAGCTACACGCCGCATGAGCCGGGCCGTCGACCTCATCATTCCGGACAGCGGTCCTCTCATCAGCCTCGCACATGCGCGCCGGCTCGATCTGGTGCTTGTGTTCGAACGGCCGGTCGTCATCGCAGACATCGTGAAGCTCGAGTGCCTCAAGAAGCCGGGATCGCCGGATCACGGTAAGCGTCTGGTGAGGGTGTCGGCCTAGGCTGGACGGTGGTTCCACGGGAGCAG